>CAZGSL010000015.1:0-1699 GCA_964528445.1 uncultured Balneolaceae bacterium
CACCTGCTGATCGTGGACAAACCGCATGATCTGCTCTCACAGGCGGATCATACCGGTGATCCCGATCTGCTGAGCCTCTGCAGGGAGTACCTGGGAAGGGAAGGCAATCGCGAGCCGTTCCTGGGACTGGTGCATCGGCTGGACCGGCCGGCGGGAGGATTGATGATGCTGGGCAAGACCCGGCGGGCGGCGTCTGAACTCTCCCGGCAGATGAGGGAGCGCACCCTTCGCAAAACCTATCGGGCGGTAGTCTTCGGCTCCCCGCCCTCCAACGGAGTTCTAACCCATCACCTTCGCAAGGATCGCGATAGGAACGTGGTCACGACCGTTCCATCCTCCACCGGAAACGCCAAGAAGGCTGTGCTCTCATTCAGCCGGGAAGATGAGAGCGACGGTCTATCGCTTCTCTCGGTTCACCTCCAAACCGGTCGTCCTCACCAGATACGCGTTCAGTTCGCGGCGGAGGGTCATGGAATCTGGGGAGACTACAAATATGCCAAACCGGATCAGCCGGACGGACGTACGCTGGCTTTGCGCTCGACGGAACTGGTGCTTTTCCACCCGGAAAGCGGGGACGAAATGCGATTCGACTCTCCCCTTCCGTCCCGGGAACCCTGGTCACGATTCCCGGGATAAATTTTTAAATAAAAAGTTGGAACACTGACCGATTGATCTGTGTTGCAGGATTGAGTTGTTCAAAAGAAGGTCATAAAACGCTAAAAACCCTTCCGATTCCGGGGATCAGCCATGTCAGACAGCAGCATATCCAAAAGCGAAGCACTGGAGCTCATCACTCCGGTCATCGACGGCGAGGTTTCCGAAGAAAAACAAAATGCTTTTTTCCAATACATAGAGAGTGACCCGAAAGTTCGCCGCCAGTACGAGTCCGAGAAAAAGATAAAGGAGCTGATGGCGGAACGGTGTCCCTGCCGGGAGGCTCCCCCCCACCTCCGCGAGCTTATCCGGGATTTAGTAAGCGAGAAGCGGTCCGAAGAAGCCTCCGATGAAATGCACGATCTTCGGATGGATCATCCCTCCTATATTAAAAGCGAGGGGGGCGAACAAAAGCAAAAAGAGCCGAATTTTTCGCGACGATACCGCTGGCCGCTGGCCGCAGCCGCATCCCTTCTGCTGCTTGTGGCCATACTCGGTTTGTGGCCCTACGGGGGCAATCCCGTCTCCGGCAGTGACAACTACAATGTGGAAGAGTATGTCTACCGGCACTATTCCGATTACAACGACGACCTCGTCCGCCCAACCATCAACACGGCCAGTATAAGCAGCGCGGAACTGAGCCTCTCGGAAGGATACGGCCTCTCCATGCAGGTACCCCCGCTTAACGATACCGAGTTCGCCGGGGTGGTCTTTTCCGAGTTCGTCCCCGGTTTCGAGACGCCGATGTTCAAATACTACCAGCCATCCGCCGATCAAAATATCTATATATTCGCCTTCAATATTGATTCGCTGGAGCGGTACAAAAAACTGAAACGGACCCGGTCGGCCATTGAGAACTGCAAAACCCGCAAAGATTTCCACGTGATAGATATTGAAGGGAAGCACGTGGTTACCTGGAAGTGGGAGAATACGTGGTACGCCGCCATCAGCAACCACGACGGAAACAGGCTGGCATCGCTGGTCGCCCCGCTCAACGGGGAATAGCTTCTGCCGTTTTACTCCTCCTCGCCCTCCTCCGAATCGG
>CAZGSL010000015.1:1799-54107 GCA_964528445.1 uncultured Balneolaceae bacterium
CCCCGTTCGGCAATCTCCATGGCGTTTTTGTTCTGGTACTCCTGTTTCCAGACGCTGTCGATCGTAGCCAGGGTGGCCAGGAGCGTGGAGGGACTCACGATGACAATATTCTTCTCGAATGCTTCGTAGTAAAGATCCGTATCCTCTTGCAGGGCAACGCCGAACGCAGATTCAATTGGAACGAACATAAGTATAAAATTGGGACTCTTCTCCCCATACAGGTCCTGGTAGTTCTTGGCACTGAGTCCCTTGACGTGGGATCGAAGCGACTGCACATGGCGGCGCAGGTGCCGGTTTCTCTCCTCTTCCTCCTCGGCCGACACAAACTGTTCGTAGGCCGATAGCGAGACCTTGGAGTCGATGACGATGTGCTTTTCATCGGGAAGGCGTACTACCACGTCCAGTACCCGCTGTCCCCCCTCCCCGGTCTGGGCTCCGACCTGGGTTTCGTATTCCCGTCCCTCCGTCAGGCCCGATTTCTCCAGGATACGCTGCAGAATCACCTCACCCCACTTGCCCTGCTTGCCCGTATCACCCTTGAGCGCCCGGGTCAGATCCTTTGCCTCGCTGCTCATCTGCTGGTTGAGCTCGTAGAGATGCTTCAGGTGCTGCTCAAGGGAGCTCCGTCCTTTAATATCCTCCTTGTGGGTCTCCTCCACCTTCTTTTTGAACTCCTGAAGCTTCTCACCCAGCGGCTTGAGAAGTTCATCCAGCTTCTCCTTGTTCTGCTCGGTGAATTTCTTTGATTTCTCCTCCAGTATCCGGTTGGCCAGGTTTTCAAACTCCTCCTTGAAACGCTCCTGCAGGGCCTGCATCTCCTCTTTTTGTTCCTCGAGTCGTTCCTTGAGATTTTCGTAATCGGACTGCAGCCCGGCATTTTTCTTCTCCGCCTCATTCGCCCGCTCCTGCTGCTCCAGCATACGCTCCCGGTTCTCCGTGGACTCCTCCGCCAGGCGTTCGTTGCGCTCCTCCAGTCGGGAAACCGTACGCAGGGCCTCCTCTTTCTCCTCGTTCAGCCGACGAACCTCTTCGCCGGAGACCATGCCGCGGCTCTTCAGGTAGAGCCAGCAGAAGACGGCTCCCATGATAAGGCCGGTCAACAGGAAGGCAAGAAATTCAAAATCCATAATGGAAGCGTATAGCGTGAAAACTTGTGAAAGGGACGCTGCATCAATATAGCCAAAAGGAGCCGTGGAATGCCATTGAGATATCGGACAGCCTCCGGCTGATTGCCCACAAGATGAGGGAGGACCGGCAGGCCTTACGAGCTAACCGCGGCGGAGAACGTGGTGAAAAAGCAGGGTAAGCAGACGACCTGTGGGGGCAGGCTTGTGTCCCCTCTCCGCCTGTATATGTCCAATTTTGAATGCCAGCCGCCACTGTTTCATCAGGATCCTCTGGGCGTCTAAAAAGGAGTGGGAGGCATCGTAGATATTGGTGGATTCCGACGTGACCCCGTTCACTTCGATGATCCGGAGGCCCTCCCCCCTTTTGAGCGCTTCCCGTGAGGGCGCCCGCAGATCGTAGCGACCGAAGAAAAATCCGTCGGCGGAACGGCTTATGCGGTCCATCTCCCGGCGAAGATTTTCACTGATCAGCTCCCCGCCGTCGGAGAATACGGACCCCTTGGCATGTGTGCCTATCTCTACAAGGGGAACCTGCTCTCCCTTTTCCGGGATGTCATAGAGTCGATCGCGGTGAACCCGAAGATGGCGGGGTGCGAGACAGAGTGCCCTATCGTCTTCCAATATAAGTTCCTCCAGGGTGGAAACCCCGTCTCCTTCCACCAAGAGCATCTCCTTGCAGGTTATGGAGAAAATATTTCCCTGTTCCATGCCCGGATACCGGTAATAGAATACCCCGAATTCGTCCCCGCCCGCATACTGCTGTATCATCAGGTCCCTCTCGGATCCGGTGATCCTGTCTTCCAGCTCCCGACGGTGCCGAATAATTTCCACTCCCGAACCGCGTTCGCCGCGGTCGGGCTTTACCACCACCGGGAAGTCCAGTTCTCTCTTCTCCATAAACCGGTTCGCGGTTTCCAGGCGTTCTTTGCGTTCAAGATCCGAAGAGATAAGCCGGTAGGGAGCGACGGCCTCTTCATCGGGGAAAAGATCCAGGATGCCGCTCTTGGATTCCCCCACGAATCCACCTTCCGGAATGCCGGGATTGGCCGCCGTGAACACCGTAAGTCCGCGGTACCTGAGGGAGAGCCAGAGGATATAGCAGAAAACCGGAAAGTAGATAACCCAGGGAGGCCAGAATTCCCAGTTGGTCAGCCGCTTCCAGCGGGAGATCAGCAGCCGTCGTCCCCGGTAGCTGAAAGCGGGCAGGACGACTTTAACGATCATAAGAAGCAGAAGCACAGCCCCCAGCACCACCCAGAGGGCATACTCGCGGTAGAGGGAGAAATAGGCGATCAGCTCCTGTCCCACCAGCATGGAGAGGCCCACCAGCAAGGGCGTCCAGATCACGGCGGCAATAAGGAAATAGAAGCTGAACATCCAGAATCCGGCTCCGATGACCCCGGCGCTGAAATAGGTCGGCAGGCGGCTGCCCGGCAGGAACCGGCTGGCAATAATAATCGCCGGTCCCCGGGCGCTGAACCACTCCGCGCTCCGCTTCAGATCCGATTCCGACACCATCCATTTGAGCGGTGCACGTTTGACGGCGGGCCGGCCCAGCCAGCGGCCCACCAGGTAGAGCCCCATATCCCCTACCAATATGCCGATAAAACAGGCCGCCGTAGCCGGGAAGAATCCTATGAGACCCCGGGCGGCCAGCAGTCCCGCCCCGATGCAGGTCAGGTCCTCGCTGATGAACGTTGCGATGGCGATAAAAAACATGAGAAGGACCAGATTGAATCCGGTAAACCGGGAGAATTCGACACTCTCAAAGTCTCTCCTTGATTCCTTCAGCCGGGTGGAATCCGCCCGGGATGCGGTAATCCCTCCGTCCCGCTCCACCTGCCGGACAAAGGAGAGAATATCACGGGCCACTTCGGCGCCCCGGTTTTGGACAAGTTTGTGATCACTCCCCTCGTAAATTTCCAGCCGGCTCTGCGGAACAATGCGGTAGTGCTCGCGCGCGGCTACTGCCGGCACCACGGCATCCTCCTCTCCGTGCTGAATCAGCATGGGTCCGCGGTAGCGGCGCAGGTAGTCGCGCAGCGGACGCTGGTCGGAGTCGAAATGGGTGCGGGCCGGACCGGCATGGAGCGGCTTTTCCAGCAGGCCGAAATGCGGAACGGCGTTTCGCAGGAACCAGTAGGTACCCAGGCGTATGCCGTGAACGGCGTGGTTGAGCGGGCGGGATCCCAGCATCTCCAGCTCCTGGACTCCCATGGACGACAGCAGTATCAGGGAGGCGGTGGATGATGAGTCGTGGCGGCTGAAGCGGATGGCGGCTGCCCCGCCCAGCTCATGCCCCAGCACGTGGGCCCGGTCTATCTCCAGGGAATCTAGCAGCTGTCCGGCGTAGACGGCCCAGGCGGACATGGAATAGTCCGGCGCCTCCTGGTAGGCGCCCCCCTGGCCCGGCAGGTCCGGCGCGACCACCCTGAGGCTGTCGTCCAGGTAGGGCAGCAGCGAATCGAGAGCTCCCTCCTCTCCTTCCAGCAAGAGAAGCACGGGAGGTTCAGGATCGACGCCGGTATACAGGTCCCGGTAGGGAACCCGGACCCGAAGTCCGGAAACAAGGGTGTCTCCCGCCACGGCCTGGAGCCGGACCGAAGGTTTCTCCGGGTCCGCTACCATGATCTCGTTACCGGTAAATGCCTGCCAGGAGTGGGAAACGGCGAGCAGTCCCAGGTACAACACGGCAGCTGCCTTCCAGTTAAATCCTTTGTTGTTTACGGATGGGCTCATGGAAATGCTCACCGGACCGGTTTAAACAGCTTACCCACGCGTTTTCCCAGATCCGCAGCCAGCTCCTTGCGGTTGCTGGAGGAAACCGGTTCGCCTCCAAACCGGATAGTTACCTCGATCTCTTTCAGTTTGAGGAGATCCAGAAAATGGTCGAAAAATCCCATATCCCCCCACCAGCACACCCAGCGGGATGCCGGTCGGGTGGGATCCGCAGTTCGGTAATGGAGGGTGGCGTAGTGAACAGGACGGGCGTTTTGGGAGGCATAGTGGAACAGGGGGGGATGGAACGGAAGGACATCCTCCCCCCTGCTGCTCGTGCCTTCCGGAAAAAAAATCACTCCCTCCCCCATTTGCAGGTGACGCTCAATCTCACCGTTCACCCTTATGAGATCACGGCTCTCCTGCCGGTCAACGAAAATTACGCCAAGTTGGCGGGTGGCCCACCCGAAAAAAGGCCAGGTCTGTAGCTCACTTTTGGCAATAAACGTTGCGTCGGTCATGAACCATAGCGGCACTACGTCCAGGTAACTAAGGTGATTGGTGACGAGAATAAAGGGACTTTGGGGCGGACGTCCCTCCACCGCCATGCGCAGGCCCAGCAGGCGGATGCATACGGAGGCCCACCAGTTCAGAACTCGGTTCTTCCACGATACAAACACCCGGTTTCGGCCCCGGAGTACCACCCGGCCGCATGCCACTGCTCCCACCGTCAGAAAACAGCAGAGGAAAAATCCTATCAGCTTGAGAAAGACCCGGATTCGCTCCATGACGCCCCGCCTATTTAAAGAAAAGCATGCGGGTCCGCTCGTCCAGCGTTTCCACATCGAGCACCACCAGGTAATCAATGGTCTTGAAATCGCTGTCCAGTGCGGGCGTGCTGCAGACCAGGGCCCCGACCTCCATATAGAGTCGAAAAAGCTGGGGAAGTTGCACCGACTTCCAGTCGTCCTCTCCCCTTTCCGGTTCGTCGCAGCGATATTCGGGCTGGGCCCGCACCCGGATATCGGAGTGGACCAGGTTGTGCTCAACCAGGTAATCCATAACCGTCCAGCCGTCCACCGGATTCTGGCTGGTGATGGAGCAGCAGCCGAGCAGGTAACGGCTGTCCGTCTGTTTTATAAACTCGGCTATTCCTCTCCAGAGCAGGTAGAGCACCCTGCCGTTTCGGTGTTCCTTGTCGATGCATGCACGCCCCACCTCCACGGATTGATTGAGCAGATCCTCAGGCATGGTGCTCATATCGTATTCGGTCGCCGTGTAGTAACCCTGGTTCCGTTTCGCTTTCTTGTAGGTCTGCATCCGGTAGGTACCGATGATCTCCTCCGACTGGCGCTCGATCACCAGCAGGTGGTGACAATAGGGGTCGAAACGGTCTTCGTCGCGTTCGGTCTCGTACGATCTCTCCAGTCCCTCTCCCAGCTCCAGGTTGAATACCACAAAACGCAGATGCTGGGCGGCATGCATCTCCTCCTCGCTGGAGGCGAAACGCACCATGTACTTGTTGCTGGATATCAGGTTTTGGGCAGGATTGGTATTCACGACAGACCTCTCAGGAGGTTTAGGTTCGGAGAATGTATGCAGGCGCAATATACCAAGGGCTCACCGGATCCCCTACCGCCGCCTGCAACAGGTAAAAAACAGGGCTGTATTCTCAAATACAAACGGAAAATACCCTGGGCAAAAAGGTCAAAACGGATATTTTAAATTTCAATGCTTATATATTTTTGTTATTGTCAATTGCAAATCAAACACTCAGGCGTACGATTGACAGCGGCACATTGGAACTGGTAGCCAAGGAATACAAACCGCCCCTGTGGAGATACGGAACCATTGTCCTGGGACTTTTGACCGGGGCCGGCCTGCTGGTAATTTGGAAAATCGACGATCCCCTGTGGGGTAACGCCCTTCGGCTGGTCACCTTCATCTTTTTCGCCGGCTCTGTCGTATGCGGACTCAAATTGATGGAGGGGAGTTACATCGTTCGCTTGGAAGCCGAGAGCGGACGCCTGACGGTAGGATTCTACAAGGGCGACACCCGTGTGGGCGAGGAGACGTTTTCGGGGAACAGCCTCCTGTCGGTGAACAGGAAACATGTGCGGAAGGGCGTGCCGGGGATCTATTCGTGGGAGGAGGTTTACCTGACCGGCCGCTTCGAAATAAAAGGGGATGACGTTCACCTTTTTCACTACGGGGGACGTCCCCTGCCGTTCGATCCCGCGGCGGCAAATCGTATTCACGAATACCTCAGGGAGGAAACCGGATCCTGAAAATCCTTTTTTATATATACAGTTGAAACGCAATCCGCAATAAAAAGACGGGGTTCTTATGAAACGAAGTGATTTTATGAAACTTCTGGCAGGCGGTGCAGGGGCCCTGGCGCCGCTCTCATCCCTCGACCCTTTCCGCACCAAACCTGGCGGGGGACGCTCCTCCAATGGTCTGCTGGCGGTCTCCAGCGGCAACGGTCTGCGGGCTACCGAACGGGCCATGGAACGCATGCGCAGCGGCGCTGACGCCCTCGACGCTGTAATAGAGGGCGTCAACATCGTGGAAGACGACCCGGAGGATATATCAGTAGGGTACGGTGGACTGCCGAACGAGGACGGGGTGGTTCAACTTGACGCCTGCTGCATGCACGGTCCGACTCACAACGCGGGTTCCGTAGGGGCGCTGGAGGGAATAAAAAATCCCTCCAAAGTAGCCCGCCTCGTAATGGAACAGACCGACCATGTGCTGCTGGTAGGCAAAGGAGCGCAGGAATTTGCGAAAGCCCACGGGTTCCAGGTGGAAAATCTCCTCACCGAACGTTCCAGGCAGATCTGGCTTGACCATAAAGCCAGCCTGAGCGAAGACGACGACTGGTTCCCTCCGCAGGAAGAGGACGAATCACTCTCCTACCGGGGACTGGAAGTCTTCGGTTCGGGAAAAAACACCCGTATCACCGGGACCATCAGCTGCCTCGGCCTGGATCAGGAGGGCAACATCTCCGGGGTGACCACCACCAGCGGACTCTTCTATAAAATACCGGGCCGGGTGGGCGACAGCCCTATTATTGGCGCCGGACTCTACGTGGATAACGACGTGGGTGCCTGCGGGTCGACCGGCCGGGGTGAAGAAAACCTCAAGAATCTGAGCTGTTTCATGGTGGTTGAATTCATGAGGCAGGGCGACTCTCCCGAAGAGGCCTGCCTGAAGGTCTGCCAGCGCCTGGTCGATCATGCCAAAACTCCCAATCTGACAGACGAGGACGGAAACCCCGATTTCAATGTTAATTTTTATGCCCTCAACAAAGACGGGGAGTTCGGCTGCGGAGCTATTTACGGTCCTCCCTCCTTTGCGGTGCACGACGGCAGTGAAAACAGCCGGCGCGAGGGAGGTTACCTGATGGAGGGATGAGCCTGTCGTTCGGGCAGCGGGAAGACGGCGGGACTTCTGTAGCCGTAGCGATCCACCGCCCGTACGCCGAACAGAAAATTATCCTTCGGGGTGTTTTCGATGGTGTAGCGTGTGGTATCGCCCGCAAACTCCGAATGCTCCCAGTAAGGGCTGGTGCTCTCGCGCCACACCACTTCGAAACCCCTCAGGTCGGGTTCGCCGCTGCTGCCCCAGGAGAGCGTGGTGTGGTTGCTCAATTCCGTGGCAATCATTTCCACGTTCCTCGGCCTGGCCGGGGCATTGGCCAGCGTAGCCAGCGAGGCGGCGTTGAGCCGGGTCACTTTCCCAATGTAGTCGAAGTCCACAAATTCCGGCAGATCGCCGTACTGCACTCCCTCTTCCACCCTTACATCCTGGTGAATGCGGCGGAAATCTTCCCTGGGTTCGCTGAATCGAATCGCGGGATATCCCCGCTTGAGGAAAGGAGAATGATCCCCCTCTCTCAGATAGGGATCTCCTCGGTAAATCATATCGACCGTGAAATCATCCATGTACATCTCGGATATCTCCCTGACGAATCGAGCCAGGTTGCGGGAGGGGGTATCGTTTTCACCTCCGGCGCCGAGCAGCCTGCGGTGGTAGCGTGAGAGTTCACGTTCAGGCGGAATTCCCCCCGCGAAGATCCTCACCGAGTTATCGTGCATGTTCCCCTCTATATCCGCCGGACTTCCGATGATGTCGTTGTTGAACATGGCTGCGATATTAACCTTTCTCCGGCGGACCTCCCGGGCCAGGCGGGAAGACCCCAGCAGCCCATGCTCCTTGCCCCCGAACGCCACGAAAACAAGGGTGGCGTCAAACTCATATGCCGAGAGCACTCTCGCGAGCTCCAGAACCGCTGCGGTTCCGGAGGCGTTGTCGTTGGCTCCCGGGGCGTAGCTCGTATCGTCGTGAAGAGATGAGACGCGGGAATCGTAATGTCCTCCCACCAGGTACAAACGGTCCCTGCTCTCCAGCTGCGTGCCCGGCAACACACCCATTACATTGACAATTTCCGCGGTTTCCCGGAGTTCCCCTCCCCGTTTTTGTCGAAAGCGTTCCATATCCACCCGCATACGCCCCTCATTGCGGCGGCTGTACGCACGAAGCTTTTGGCGGATCCATCTCCTGGCCGCGCTGACTCCCGTGGAATCGCTCGCGGCCTCGGAGGCGGAATGCCGCGTGTGAAAATTCACGAGCGTCCGGATATTGGCCTCAATAGAGTCGGCCGATATTTCATTCATGATTTCGGAGATCCTCTCACTCTTTCGCTCGGCTCTCTCCCCGGAATCCCGCGAACAGGCCCCGGCCGATGCCAGAAACATCAATAAAAGCGGAACGAAATAGAGATAAGATCCCTCTGTGAGATATTTCATAGACACCTGATGATATACCCCCCAAGTCTGTTTGAAATCATTATAAAGGAACTGCCGGGGAAATGTTGTAAAAGGTTTTTTAAGATTTGCAAAGATTTAATTAATTGGAGACTATCTTGGTGAATACAGAACATTAAAAAAAGGGATGGATATGATACGCGTTAGAAATTTAGTTTTACTGGTACTGACCCTGGCTTTCGCCGCAGCATGCGGAGGCGGAGAGGATACGGAGTCTCCTGCCTCGCAGAGAGCGGATGAGCTGGCACAGGAATTTATCATTGTGGACGGCCATGTTGATATCCCCTACCGGCTGAGGGGAAACTGGCAGGATATTTCGCAGCGTACTCCGGAAGGAGATTTTGATTACGTGCGGGCAACGGAGGGAGGACTCGACGCGCCTTTCATGTCCATTTACCTGCCCACCCGCTACCAGGATACGCCGGGACGGTCTAAGGAGGTAGCCGACAGTCTCATCGACATGGTAGAGCGTATCACCAACGAATGGCCGGACCATTTTGCCCTCGCCACCAGTCCGGAAGATATTCGCCAGCAGCACGAAGAGGAAGTCATATCACTCCCTATGGGGATGGAGAACGGATCGGGACTTGAGGATGACCTTTCCAATGTGGAGTATTTTTACAACCGGGGGATCCGGTACATCACTCTTACACACGGAGAGGACAACAGAATCGGTGACTCCTCCTACGACGACACGGAAGATACCCATAACGGACTCAGTGATTTCGGACGGGACGTCGTCCGGGAGATGAACCGCGTCGGCATAATGGTGGACGTCTCCCATATCACCGATGAAACGTTCTGGGACGTCATGGAGGTGACGGAGGCTCCAGTCATCGCCTCTCACTCATCGGCGCGCCATTTTACCCCCGGCTTTGAAAGGAACATGAGCGATTCCCTGATCACGGGACTGGGAGATAACAACGGGGTCATCATGATCAACTTTGGCTCCAATTTCCTTGACAGCGCCGCAGCAAACAGCCAGACCCGTGTGCGCGAGGAGATCAGCCAGTACCTGGAGGAGAACGATATCGATCCCGACAGCGAGGAGGGTGAGGCTTTCGCCGAGAAATATTACAACGAAAACTATCAGTTCAGCGACGTGGAGCGTGTGGTGGATCACATCGATCATGTCGTGGACCTGGTCGGCGTTGACCACGTGGGACTGGGTTCGGACTGGGACGGAGTCGGTAATACGCTGCCCGAGGGACTGAAGTCTCCCGCCGGACTGCCGAATCTGATCGCCGAACTGCTGGAGCGGGGATACTCGGAAGAGGAGATACGGAAGATCTGCTCCGGTAACCTGTTCCGGGTATGGAACTCCGTCAATGAGACGGCGGCGGAGATGCAGGAAGCGGCCATGTAACGACGGGTTATGATATCGGTTACCTCCCCCACACTCATTGCCGACAAGGCAAAATGCGAGGAGAACATCGCACGAATGTCCGGCCGGGCAAGACGATTCGGGATCCGGCTGAAGCCTCACATGAAAACCCATCAGTCGGCCGGCATCGGTGCCTGGATGCGGGAAGCGGGTATTCGCGCCATTACGGTCTCCTCGGTTGAGATGGCCGAATACTTCGCGGAGGCCGGCTGGTCGGATATCACCATCGCCTTTCCGGTCAACGTGATGGAGATAGAGAGGATCAGCCAACTGGCCGGGGCGATTGATCTCTCCATACTGCTCAGCGACGAATCCGTTCTCCCGGTACTTGCGCAAAAGCTGGAAAACAGCCTCAGCGCCTACCTCGAAATTGACAGCGGTTCACGGCGTACCGGACTGCGGTGGGACGAGACGGAACAGGCCGAAAAACTGCTGGAGCAGATCAAAGACCTTCCCATGGTCCGGCTTTCCGGGCTCTACACCCACCCGGGGCACTCCTATGCGGCCCGATCCGCTTCGGACATTGACGAGATCAACAGAAAGGTTCACGAGCGGATGACCGACCTGAGGGAGAAGCTGGGGATGAGTGCGGATGAGCTGCCTATCTGCGTAGGCGACACTCCATGCTGCAGCAAGGGAACGCATTTCGAGGAAATACAGGAGTGGAGTCCCGGCAATTTCATCTTTTACGATCTCATGCAGGTGCAGATCGGGGCATGCAAGACGGGAGATATAGCGGTGGCCCTTGCCTGTCCGGTGGTAGCCCGCCATCCAGGACGCTGCGAGGTAACCGTCCACGGCGGCGCCGTACATCTTTCTAAGGAGTCCCTTCAGGAGAAGGGAAGCTCACACTACGGGAGGATCGTGCGATTCAACCGTTCCGGGTGGACGGAGCCTCTTGAGGGCTGTCGGGTGAACCGCCTGTCACAGGAGCACGGCACGCTATCGCTCACGCCGGATCATTTCGATGCGTTCAACCCCGGCGACCTGGTTGGGATCCTGCCGGTCCACTCCTGTCTGACCGCGGACCTTATGGGGGGATACCAAACCCTCTCCGGGGAATCGCTTGGACATCTTCGTAATCCATAGTTCCCCCCGGATGCCCGTGTATCGCTTTCCTCAGGTCCGACTGCCATCTAGTCGATTTCCTCCAGATACCGGTCCAGCAGCGAATCCTCCTCTCCCTCCTCTTTCCATCTCTCCAGGATGTATCGTACGGCCCGGTGCGTCGTCATATGAAAGTTAGTTCCCCCCAGGCTCCGGGCCAGCCCCGATCGAATCATCACATCCCGGATCGGCCCCTTCAAACCGGCGAAATAAAGTTCCATCTTCAGCTTATCCAGTTCCTGGATGACCAGCTTCAGCGCCTCAATGGCGGTCGTGTCCAGATCGTTGATGCTGAAACCGTCAATGATCACCGCCCGAATGGGGCGGTCCGCCTCCTCGCTTTTTTTCAGGATAAACTCCTTGAAGTATTCCGCATTGTTAAACGAGAAGGAGGCGTCCACCCGCAAAATGAGAAGCCCCGGCAGCTGACTCGCTTCCGGATTGCGCTCGATATCCCGGAAATGCCGCGTTCCTTTCATGTGACCGAGAACGGCCATGTTCGGACGGCTGGCACGAAGAAGCACGGCTATGAGAGATGCGGCGATGCCCAGCAGAATGCCCTCCTGAATTCCAATCAGGAGAGTAGTCGCAAACGTAAACAGCACGATATACCCATCCCTCTCCTTGGTGCGAAACAGGTATTGAACCTCCTCAAAGTCGATAAGGCTGACGGCCGCATAGATAATGATGGCCGCCAGGGCCGTCATGGGTATATAGTAGAGAATCGGAGTGAATAAAAATAGCGACACGACTACCAGCAGGGCTGCAAATACGTTGGCCAGCGGGGTTCTGGCTCCCGACTGTTCGTTGATGGCCGAACGGGAGAAACTGCCTGAGACCGGCAGTCCCCTGAAAAATCCTCCCAGCAGGTTGGCGGTTCCAATGGCAAAGAGCTCTTTGTTCGGCAGTATGCTGTAACGGTGCTTCGAGGCGAAAGTTCTGCCAAGCGTGGTTACGTTCATAAACTGAATAAGGGCCAGCGTCAGGGCGGCGGGCAGAAGCCTGCGCATATCTTCCAGTCCCACCGAGGGGAGGCTCGGGTTCGGGAGTCCCCCGCTGATGGCTCCCACCAGGGCTACTCCCTCCTCCTGCAAGTCTAGCAGCCATGCAGCCAGGCCGGATACCACTACGACAATCAGGGCCTCCAGCTTGATGTGAAGCAGGCGGGACAGTGCGACAAGTGCCACCAGCGAACCGCCCCCCAGGATCGCTGTGGCCGTATGAATATCGCCCAGGTGGTTCCACAAGCTCTCGATTACCAGGAACAGATGTCCCGCGGTTGGGACGTCGACCCCCAGCAGACTGCCGAACTGGCTGGCCGCGATGATAATCGGGGCCGCGGCCGTAAAACCGAGAATTACGGGTTTGGACAACAGGTTGACAATGAATCCTAATCGTGCAGTGGACATGGCGATCTGTATCAGCCCCGCCATGAAGGTGAGAAGAACAGCCAGGGCGACATACGCCTCGGTCCCGGACGGGTTAAGCTCGGTAATTCCCGCCGCCACCACCAGCATGTCGATCGCCACCACACCTACGGCCAGATGCCTGGAAGTACCGAAGATCGGATAGACCAGCAGGGGAACCACGGAAGCGTACAGCCCGTAAACCGGAGGCACCCCCGCGAGAAGAGCATAGGCCATGGATTGTGGAATGAGTATGACTCCCACCGAAATGCCTGCAACGGCATCACCCCGAAACTGACTTGACGAATAGCCTTTCAGCCAGCGGAACAGGGTAACGTTCGATGCGACCCAATCCTTGATCTTGTCTGCCCTCATAATTCGCCCTAAAGTTGTGCATAAGTTGATTAAAAGTCACCCAAAAAACGAAACAGTGCGATAGCTATCCTTTTTCACATGGAAGGGGCAGTTTTGGTATATTTGTTCCTTTTCTCTCGGCGAACCGGGAGCGGGCGGGAGAGCCGGCTGCACATTTATTATTTGTTACAGGAGAACAACCATGGATATCGATACACCGGAACAAAAATACAAGAAGATTTCGTACGAAGGACCCGGTTTCCGGGAACTGACCGAACAGCTGAAATCCGATCCTTCCGCTTCCCATCTCTGCCTCTTCCTGGGACTGTACGAGCCCGATAAGAATGAGGCCATCACCGAGCTGGCGGAGAAACTTGAGCGGGAGGTCACCGAAATTGATCTCAGCAAATACGTCTCCCGGAACGAAACCGATACCTACCGGTCCCTTGACGCAATCTTCGAGCGGTACCGGGAATCCAACGACATTCTCTATTTCAGGAACGGCGACCGGTTGTGCGGGGTCTATACCAATTACACCCACTCTCGTGTCAAATACGCCTCTCCCCAGGAACGATATTTCCTGGAGAAATCCAGGGAGCACGAGGGGCTCGTGATCGTGGATATTTCGGAGTTCACCGCGGCGGATAAAACCATTCGCAGGGCCGCCCACTCCATCGTCAGGTTTACCCTCCCTGGTTCCCCCCTCAAACGGTTTTTGTGGCATTTGAAAAACTACTCCCTGCACGGTTTTGAATTGAAGTCGAAACGGCCGGACGCCTACTCCGATACAGCTGAAAATTTCTAGAAGCGCATCATACTCCGAAACATAACGGAACCACCATGGCAGTTTCCATCAAACTGGACAGAAGCGGACGACGGGGCAAGGAAGTCACCGTTATTTCCAACATTCAGCACAATCCCCAGGTTATAGAGGAGCTGGAAAGATCCCTGAAAAAGCATTGCGGTGCGGGGGGGACCAGCTATGCTAAGACCATCGAAATCCAGGGAAATCACGTCGATAAAATCGCGCAATACCTGGAGAAGGAGGGATACGACGTTAAAAAGTAGGTGCTCCCCTACAGGGTTACCTTGCTCTCTCGGCGGGGATCCAGGTCGTACAGCGAGGAGACGGTAGCCTGCACCGTCTTATACCACTCGTTGCCGTATTTATCGTTTATCTCGTAGAAATCCCTGAAGTCCGGTTTGCGAATTTTCATCTTCCACTCCTGGTTTTTCGCTTTATAGACCGGTTCCACATGAAGCAGCTGGTGCAGAAGCACCATCTCTTTGGTCTTCTCGTCGAGCATGTCCCACATCTCGCCTGAAATCTCGATGAGATAGTCATTGCCCGAGTAATACTTGACTTCCCGGGAAGCCTTCATACATTTGGCCGCCCGGTACTTGGAAAGGTTGGGATAGACCAGGAAGAATCCAATTTCGGCGGGACCGAATTCCAGGTTCTCTCTCTCCGCCACGTGTTCGGCTATCGCCTCAATTTCGGGCGACTCCATGAGCTGCTTGTTGCTATGGCTGATAGTATCGCCCGGTTTCAGAAAATCGTTGTCTTTCATACGGTGAATCTGATGAATGAAAATTTCGGTTTGAAAAGGCGATTAAGGTATTGATCAGCCGGCACAGTTTCAGCTTTTATTTTCAACCATAATCCGCCGAAGGTAATTGACCTGTCCAAGGTGATAGTTCAGATGACCGTAGAGGTGTATCACAAACTTCCGGGTACTGCCCTCCATGGAAGCCTGACCGGGAAACGGCCCCTCCCAAACCTCCCTGTCCATCTCCTTGAAGATATGAAACAGCGTCTCCTTCAGCTCCCGGGCCTCACGAATCAGCGACGCTGCCGGAACTCCCGTATCAGTAAATTCCCGGTCCCGGTCCCTTTCGTAGCCAGAATCGCCCAGTTCCTCTCCGATATAGTGGCGCAGATTCCCGATAATGTGCTGGATAAGCACCCCGCAGCTGTTGTTGACTCCGGCCGGGGTATGCCACAGCATCTCTTCGGGCAATTTTTCGATCTCCTCAATCAGACGATCCAGGTCTCTTTCGTAAAGTTCGTTGATCGCTTCAGGTTCCTTGTTCATAATGCGGGATCTTTTATTTTAGAGGCGGATGTGTCAGACAACCTAACGAAATTACCGGTTACTTATGAAACTTCTGTCCCGACTTTTGGTCCTTTCCCTAATTACGCTCGTGCTCTTTTCCTGCGGGGAAACCGACCAGCCGCTGCCTCAGCCGATGACCTCGCCGGCCGGACCGGCAAGTGAGCTGCCGAATCTCCATGCGAGCGCCGGGGGTGAAGTCTTTCTGAGCTGGGTGGAGCACCTCGGTTCCACCGACTCGGTTGCGCTGCGCCACGCCCGCCTGGAGTCCGGCGGATGGGGTGAGGGACGTACCATTGCGTCGGGTGACGACTGGTTCGTCAACTGGGCCGACTACCCCTCTGTGACGGGTACGGATGAGGGCGTGGTGGCCGCCCACTGGCTGCGAAAGATCCCGGGCGGCACCTACGCCTACGAAGTGAATATGAGCCTGCTTGGAGAAACCGAATGGAGTACCCCCGTCACACCGCACGACGACGGGACCGCCACCGAACATGGATTCGTCTCTCTCCTCCCCTGGAACGATGCATCCGTTCTCGCCATCTGGCTGGACGGCAGAAATACGGCCGACCGTGCTGATGATGAATATTTCGACCTTGAGAAGGCCATGACCCTGCGCTCGGCAGTGGTCGGAGAGGACGGCGTCAGCGAAGCGCACCAAATCGACTCCGCTGTCTGCGACTGCTGCCAGACCGATTTGGCACGCCTGCCCGGCGGGGCCATAGCCGCTTACCGCGACCGGACATCCGGGGAGATTCGCGACATTGCCGTCAGCCGTTACGTGGACGGAACATGGGAGGAGCCCCGGACGGTGCACGAAGACGGCTGGGAGATCGGCGGGTGTCCGGTCAACGGGCCGGCCATTGCCTCCGCCGATTCAACGGTGGCGGTAGCCTGGTTTACCGGTGCGGACGACCAGAACCGGGTGAAGGCGGCGGTCTCCCGAGATGCCGGTGAAACGTTTGGCGCCCCGGTTGCCGTCGACTTGGGTGAGCCGACGGGCCGGGTGGACGTGGCCATCACCGGGAGCGGGCGGATCTACGTGAGCTGGATGGAGAGAGAGTCGGAAGCGGAGGCTTCGTTCATGGTTCGCGAAATCGGGGACAGGGGGCCGCTTGAACCCCTCTCCATTGCAGAAATGTCCTCGTCGCGCAGCAGCGGATTTCCCAAAATGTCGTCGTCAGCTGATCGGTTGATATTCGCCTGGACCGATACCGGAGAAAACAGTCGCGTGCAGACCGCCGTGCTGAATACGGACTCCCGGTGAGCGAGAGGCGTCACGGGGGGCAGGCATGCATTCAGAACGTGCTGTCCACTTCCTCGGGCTCCCGCCCCCTCCATTCGCATAACTGTTCGCGCATTCGTCCGCGCACCCGCTCCTTCAGTTCCTCTACCTGCCCGCTCTCTGCATCCATGCCGCTGGTACGTACCGGGTCCAGCACCTTCAACCGAATGTTCCGGGCCTTCCCGAATTTCCAGCTTCTTTTGGGCAGGCAGTTCTGGGTACCGTCAATGACCAGGGGCAGCACCGGTACCCGGCACCGGATGGCAAGTTCAAACGCCCCCCTCTTAAAGCTGTGCAAACGGCCGTCCGGCGACCGGGTTCCCTCCGGGAATAAGATGACCGAGCACCGGTTCTCCAGGTAGTGCTTTGCCCGTCCGAGCGTGGCGATTCCGCTGCCAGCCGAACGGCGTTCTACCGGGATATCCCCGGCCATCTTCATCATCCATCCCACAAAGGGTACGGAGAAAAGCTGTTTCTTCGCCACCCATTTCATATCCCACGGCAGATTGGATATAAGCGGTATGTCGGCCTGGGAAAGGTGATTGCATACCATTACAAACGGGGCCCGGTCATTCACATCCGTCCTGCCGGTAATCCTGATCTGCCAGTTGGGATTAATCCGCGAAATCGCCCGGCCCAGACGCCGAAACATCCGGCCGGTTTGGTACCGGGCGGGATCGCGGTCTGTCAGTCTGCGCATTGCCAGGAGGGGAAACCAGCAGATAACCAACACACCCGCAGCGGCCCATATGACGGCCGATTTGAGCCCGTCCGCCATGCAACTTCAGGATTTAATTTTAGGGATCATGCTTTTGATAATACCCCAGACGCCCTTCGACGGCTTTCTTGCCTTGCGGTTACGGCCAACCGCTTTCTCCACGATCTCCGGCTGCATCCGGGCCTCATACTCCCGTTCCCTCTTTGTAACCTCACGCCCGGCCTCCGTTCTGCCGCCCGGCTCTGCGGAGGGACTTTTTTCCGGGGATCCGGCGGAGCGATCGTCCGCCGACCCGGACTTCTCCTTCTTCTTCTGGTCTGATTTCGTCTGCTCTCTGTGGGTCGGTTCTTCCTGTTTCTTATCCTGATTTTTATCCTTTTCCTTTTCTTTCTCCTTCTCCTGCTTCTTTTTCTGATCCTTTTTCCGGCCGCTTTCCTGTCCGTTGCCGCTCTCCTTCGGCGTTGGACGTTCCGGGAGCTCATCCCGGTTCACCGTTCTCTTCTCCGGCTTGCTCTCTTTCTCCTTCGTTGATTGTTCGGGGGAGTCCTTCTGCCTGCCGTTGGATTCTTCTCCCTTCCCGGCCAGGACCTCGTCGGTATTTTTATAGATGGTCAGCTGATCCGCAACCACCTTCTTTATGTCCTCGAAATACTTCTTGTCGCGATTGGTCACGAAGGTCACGGCCGTTCCCGTCTTGTCGTAGCGGCCGGTCCGCCCCACCCTGTGAATGTAGTCGTCGGTCGTGTTGGGAACGTCGTAGTTGATGATGATGGAGACGTTGTCGATGTCAATGCCCCGCGAGAGCACGTCGGTGGCCACCATGACCGGAAATTGCTTGTTCTTGAACTTCAGAAGCGCGTCGTTCCGCTCCTCCTGGCTGCGATCCCCGTGCATGCTGATGGCGGGAATATCCCGCTTTTTGAGGGTCCGCTCCAGCTCGTCGGTCCCCCTCTTGGTAGCTGTGAAAATGATGGCCGTCTCCCACTGCAGGGCATCAAAAAGGTGTTCGATCAGTTTCAGCTTCTCCTTGGGATGGACGTAGTACGCCCGCTGGTCCACGGAATCGACCGGCTTGGAGATCTCGAACTTGACCTGTTTGGGATCTTTTTTCATCACCTTGTCCACCACCTCCATAACTTCCCCCTCCATGGTAGCGGAAAAGAGCATAGTCTGGCGCTCTTTCGGCAGACTGTTGACAATGCTGGTTACGTCCGGCATAAAACCCATATCCAGCATGCGATCGGCCTCGTCAATGACCAGATACTTCAACTGGCTGAAATCGATGCCCGTGACGTTCATCTGGTCCAGCAGCCGCCCGGGCGTGGCCACGATGATATCCACGTTGGCCCGGATGGACTTGGCCTGTGCGGCGAAATCGCTGCCCCCGATAATGGTGGCGGAGGTGACCGGCGTATGGTAGCCGAGGGCGAAAATCTGTTCGTCAATCTGCTGGGCCAGTTCCCTGGTCGGGGACAGAATAAGGGCCTGGGTATAATCACCCGGATTGTTCATAATCATCTGCAGGAGCGGAATGACAAAAGCACCGGTTTTACCGGTACCGGTCTGTGCGGCGCCTATGACGTCATGGCCCTCCAGAATCAGGGGAATGCACTCTTTCTGGATGGGGGTGGGACTTTCGTATTTCAAATCGCTCAGCCCCATCCCGAGCTCTTCGCTCAGGTCAAACTTCTCGAAACTCAATGTGGTAAGGCTTTATTGAATTCAATGTTCTTCGGAGTTCAAATATAGCATAGATTCCGCTAAGAAACGATTATTTATCGAGGGTTCGCTCCCTCCTCGTCGCATTATTTTTTTTACCTGCAAAAAATGGATACTTTCCCGCCTGAATCAACCTCCATGAACTCCATCCACATGTCTTTTATGAATACCCACAATCTATCTGCACTGTGTCTGGCGACGATGTTCGCCCTCCTGTTTCAAGCCTGCGATTCCGGTTCAACCGGCAGCGGGACCGCTCCCGAACTGGATTCGCGAATGGACAGCGTGAGCTACGGGATCGGGTATGTCTACGGCGAAAATATGAACAGCCAGGGAATGACCGACCTGGATCTGGAAATGATGAAACGGGGAATTGAAGATGCCCTGGGCGGAACCGAGTCTCCCCTCTCACAGACGCAGATGCAGATGCTGCTCTCCCGATACCAGATGGAGGCCCAGCAGCGCGCGCAGCAGCAGCAACAGCAGGAAGGTCAACAGAACCTTCAGAAAGGCGAGGATTTCCTTGCGCAGAACAGCCAGAGAGACAGTGTGTCGGTAACCGACAGTGGACTTCAGTACCAGGTCCTGGAGCAGGGAGACGGCATCTCGCCAGATCCCTCCGACTCCGTCCGCGTACATTACCAGGGAGAGCTGCTGGACGGCACCGTATTTGACAGCTCCTACCAGCGGGGCGAGCCGGCCACTTTTCAACTGAGCGGTGTTATCCAGGGATGGATCGAAGGCGTACAGCTGATGCAGGAAGGCGCCCATTACCGCTTCTGGATTCCGGCAGACCTGGGATACGGACAGAATCCCCCCCAGGGAAGCCCCATTGGACCGAACCAGACCTTGGTCTTTGAGGTGGAGCTCCTGGAAGTCGTCGAAACTTGAGACCGGCTAGGCGGACCAGAGCCGCTCTTTCAGCCCCGAACTGCGTCGAATACTGCGACCGATGGCCTGCCTCAGGATGTCGGGTGTGCCGAGGACGCGGAAGTTCTTTCGCGCCCGGGTGACCGCCGTGTAGACCAGCTCCCTGCTGAGCACGGGGGATGCCTGCCTGGGAAGCAGAAGCACAATTTCGTCGAACTCGGAGCCCTGGCTCTTGTGGACGGTGATGGCGTAAGCGGTTTCCCACGATGGGAGCCTCGAGGGCGAATAGTCCCGAATTTCCCCTTCCTTCTGGAACCAGACTCGCAGGTCACCCCTTTCATTCGGGAGACAGATCCCGATGTCCCCGTTATGCAGATTCAGCAGATGGTCGTTTCGGGTTATCATGACGGGTTTGCCGGCATAAAAGGTGTCGTACCTGCTGATCCTGCCCTGGAGGGACAATTGGTACTCGATCGTGCGATTAAGCTGTACGGTGCCGAGCGGACCCCGGCGGTGAGGAGAGAGCAGTCGCGTGCGCCGGTATGCCTGGAAAACCGTGGCGGGTTCCCCGCTTTCGAGGGCCCGGTCCAGATAGACAGAGGCCCGGCGGCCCAGCCCCCGCCGATATTCGTCCGTATCACCGAAATCTCGGATGCCGATATCGGGAAACTCCCGGGATTCCAGGATTTCGAGCGCTTTCTCCGCGTTTCCCGCGTTGACCTGTTCCGAAAAAGCGGCTATGCCGCTGTGGGGGGAGAAGCGAAAATTGTGGCGCAAAAGAACAATCTGGTCGGTCATAGAGACTTCTTCGCCGCCTTCTCCCTCCTTCGGAAGTTCGAGACCGCATTCTTTTAGAAGGCTTCTCATGCTTCCCGAGAAACGGGGGTTCTCCCCTCCGCCGCATACATCTCCCAGTACCGACCCCGCTTCGACCGAGGCGAGCTGGTCGCGGTCTCCCAGCAGGATCAGCCGTGTTCCGGGTTCCAGCGCCTCTGTCAGGCGATACATCAGGGTCTGGTCGACCATGGATGCCTCGTCCACAATCACGACATCTGCCGGCAGGGGATGATCCCGGTTGTAGACGAATGTTGCCGAATGACGTCTGGCACCCAGCAGGCGGTGAAGAGTTACGGCCTCCGACGGAAGTCTCTCCCGGATCTCCTCCGGACAGTTTAGCGTCTCCCGGGCTCCCCTGACCGACTCCTTCAGCCGGGCGGCCGCTTTTCCGGTCGGGGCCGCCAGCGCAATTTGCAACTCCTCTCCCCTGGCTGCAGACTGTTCCAGCAGGAGGGCCATCAGCCGTACCACCGTTGCCGTTTTCCCCGTACCGGGTCCGCCGCTGATCACGGTAAAATAATTCAAAATCCCCAGGGCAGCTCCCACACGCTGCCAGTCGATCCCCTTCCCGGTAAAATCCGGGAAGAGCCGGCGAAGCCCCTCATCCAGCAGCGATTGGTCCACCTCTTCCACCCGGCGACCGCACCGCTGCAGGATCACGCCGGCAAGAGATGCCTCCTGGGTATGGAGCCGATGAAGGTAAAGCCGGTCGCCTGGATCGAGGATCAGGGGACAAAATTCGCCGGGTGATCCGACCACCGGGCTCTCCCGGAGCGCCTCTTTCCATTCCTCCAGGCCGGGAATGCGGTATGCTTCTCCCCCTGCCTCCTCCGCAAGGAATCGGTCTCCCGCCCAACGCTCGAGTTCCAGGCAGACATCCCCTTCCCGATAGGTGCGACTGAGCAGCGCGGCCGTCCGCCATACCACCGCGGGGAGATCGGGATGGCGACCGAGAAGGTAGCGGACCAGTTCCAGGTCGATCTCCCGGTAGCCGCTCGCCCTTCCCTCCGACAGGAACTTCTCGATTCGATCCCTCATGGCGTTCCCCCTTCCAGGTATGCGTTCAATGCCTTTACGGTACCCTCCGACGGCCGATCGTAAAAAATACCCTCCTGCCCCTCAGGATTCAGTCCCCTGAGGAAAAGGTACCAGACTCCTCCGAAATGGCTCTCGTAGCGGTAGTCCGGCAGGCGGTCGTCCAGGTACCGGTGCAGAGCCACCGTGTAGAGGTGATACTGCAGGTCGTACAGTGCCGATCGCACCTCCTCCCTAAGAGCACCCTCCCCGTAATCCTCCACCGTTCCCCCCAAGTGGTTTGATTTGTAGTCAAGCAGGTAATACCTCTCTTCGTGGCAAACCGTCAGATCGATGAATCCCCTCATGAATCCTTCCCGGACGCCCTCCCCTCCCGGGGCGGACTCCCCGTCCCGTATCTGCTCCAGGAGAGCACCGCTCTCCGCCCTGCCGGTGCGGAAATGGAACTCCATTTCAGGCAGGTACGATCCCCTCTCCAATTCCCCGAGCCGCAGCGGACGCCGGCCGTTTCCCGGCACTTTCAGCTCCCGGCTCATGACGGTATCCACCATCCGGTTTACCACATCCCTCCAGCGCAGGCCGATGCCGAAAGCTTTAAGTTCCCGCCTGACCACCTCTTCTGCCTCTTCAGGGTAACGGGAGCGTTCTGGAGCCAGGATCTTCTCGAAGATGTTGTGCAGGCAGGTCCCCGGCCGGGGTCCCCTCGGAAAATCGAAAATGGAAGCTTCCCCCGGGACGGGTTCCTCCCCGGATTGCTCCTCTTCCTCCCCGAAAAGGTACTCAAAACCGGGTTCCTCCTCCGTCCGGTGACTCCCGGCCAGTGAGGAGAAGCTCGAAATCCGGAAAGCCTGCTGCGGTTTCTTCCCGGTAAACCGTCGTGCGGATCCCAGTGCAGGGCGCTCCTCTGCCGTTTCCGGCTTAGCGCCCTTCCCGCTTCCAGTCCCCGCGATATCGATAAGGCCCGGGGAGCCCTCCCTGAGAATCCGCAACGTCCTCACGGGGTCCCCGGGCCGGTATTCCAGGCCCGATTCGGATCCTGTAATCTGTTCCTCCAGAAGGGCTTTGACGCGAGGAACCTCCTGCAGCAGCAGTCCGAGGGGCGAAAATTCCGATCTGCTGGCACCAATCCAGGTAACGCAGCAGCGCTGGCGGGCACGGGTCATGGCCACATACGCCAGCCGAACGCTTTCGGCCAGGTTCTCCCATTCGCTCCGGAAACGCCTTGCCTGGCGTCCTTCGCCGCTGCTCCCTCCAAGGTCCAGGCAGGCCTGCCCCCTATTTCCATCGCCGCGGTGAAACAGCAGGGGCTCTCCCCCTTCCCCGAACTCTGGTCCGCGCCAGAGATACGGGCAGAATACGACAGGATACTCCAGTCCCTTGCTTCGATGCATGGTGACGATCTGTATCAGTGCTTCGTCGCTTTCGAGCCGAATCAGCTCCTCTTCCCGCTCGGAAGAAGCTTCGCTGCGCCTCCGCGCCATCCATTTCAGCAGATTGCGGCTCCCGCGGTGATTCGCCCGCTCCTCCTCCTGCAGTAGCTCTCCCAGGTGCGTCAGGTTGGTTACCCTTCGCTCTCCGTGCTCTCTCTTCATCAGCTGCCCGTCCATACCGGCCTCAAGCAACATGGTCCGGAAGAGGTAGCCGAAACCCCGGCTGCCCCACAATTCGCTCCAGCGCCGGAAGCGGTCCAGTTCCTCCAGCCATTTCCGCTCATCCTCCTGCAGCTCCAGCAAGTCACCCGCCCCGTAATGAAACAGCCGGGTCGAGAGCGCAGCCCTGACGAGAGACTCGCTGCCGGGATTGGCCACTGCGCGAAGAACCTGCTGAAGTTCGGCCGCCTCCTCGGTATCAAACACGCTGCGCCGGCTGAACTCCACGCTGTGAATGTTATGCGAATCCAGCGCCTCCGCCACCCGCTGCGCCTGCCGGTGCGTATACACCAGCACGGCAATGTCCCCTGCCCGCACCTCCCTCTCCCCGATGGCCGCGTCCCCGTCGGAAAGCAGCCGGGCGATCTCCCCCGCGGCATCTTCGGCCGCCACCTGGTCAGCCTCTCCCTTGGTGAGGGATTCCTCTCCCGCCGGCAGGCGAAACTGCATCGGGGGAGGCGTGTCGCCGTCCACGGCAAAGCGGACATACTCTTCCTCCCCTCTGCCGGGATTCGCCCCCACAAAGCCTATATCATCGAGTATAAAGGGGTGTTCCTGGCGCCCGAAAATACGATTCACCGCCCCGATCAGTTCGGGTACGGAACGATAATTGTGTTCCAGCCGGAACCGGTGTTCCTCATCTATCGAACGTTTGGCCGCGAGGTAGGTAAATACGTCCGCTCCCCTGAATCCGTATATGGACTGTTTGGGATCGCCGATAAGAAAGAGTCCCGTATCCTCGCTCTCTTCGCCGTAAATTAAACTAAATATATCGTATTGCACGGGGTCGGTATCCTGGAACTCATCCACCAGCGCATAGCGGTAACGCGACCGCAGGGTACGGGAGAGGGCGTTCCCCCTATCGGGATGCTGCAGGGCATCCCGGACCTTCAACAGCATGTCGTCGTAGGCGTAGACCCCGAGTTCCTCCTTTCGCTTTTCCATCTCCCGGAGCAGGTAGCCGTAGGCCCTTTTTCTGAAAAGAACCGGAAAATCCTTCAGCCGGTCCGCCAGCTCCGTATAGCGCTCGGCCCGGTCAAAAAACGGGTGCTGCGGGGCGGGTCCCTCTTCCCCTTTTCTCAGGCTGTCGTCCAGTACCGACTGTGAAAATTTATCCATGCGCTCAAAATAGTCGATGGGCGGTACCGGGGAGGAGAGGAATCCCTCCATTTTCCGCAGCCAGCCCTCCACCCACGACTCGCGATAATTGCTGAGCGGATCGCTGTGCATCAATCCGCGAATTTCCTGTGTATGTTTCTCCCACAAGTGCCTCATTTCCAGGAAAACCTCATACAGTTTGTCCAGGGTGCCTTCCGGGAGGGACGGAGTCGCTTCGGGCAGCAGCTCCAGGTAGGGCTTGCCGGTATGAGGGGCCAGTTCGGAAGTCAGGCGGCCGGCATCGATGCCGCGGTCTCTCAACAGATGGTGCAGAGGACGCTTTCGCGGATTTTCTGTTACTTCCCGGATCCATCCCCTCCAGAAATCATCCATGACTTCTCCCGCGATCTCCCGATCCTCTCCTATAAACTCGGCATTGAAAAGAGCGCCGCTCTCGAACGCCTGATCCTGCAGCACCTGGCTGCAAAATCCATGAATGGTGTATACGGCCGCCCGGTCAAAATCGTAAAGAGCCTCCTCCAGTCTGCCGGCGGCCGCGGCGGGCTCATCGACTGCAGCCTTCAATGTCTCCAGAAACGCGTTTCCCTCCGGTGATTTCGATCCGCGGAGAACAAGCAGGGAGTCCCGAATTCGCTTGAGCAGACGGTCCCTGAGCTCCTTGGTGGCCGCCTCCGTGAACGTCACCACGAGCAGGTTCTCCACCGAGGCCTTCGTCTCCACCAGCAGACGCACGTACAGGGAGGCGATACTGTAGGTCTTGCCGGTTCCCGCACTGGCTTCCACCAGGTGCTTTCCGGAAAGTTCTATATCAAAGGGGCGCAGTGCTTTCAATCTATTACAGTAAGGTGTTTTAAAAGAGGTTTCCAAAAGGTAATCGCCAGGCGCGGAAACGATTCGCCCCCGAAGGGATCTCTCCCTGCGTGGGCCCTGCGGTTATAGGGATCGTCTCCTTCCATCGGGTAGGGAATATTTTCGTTCTTCCATAGGTTGCGTGCCTTGTTCAGCGCCTCGCTGTGATCGCCGCCTTTTTCCAGCATCTCTTCGGCATAGGCAAAGGAACATTCGGGAAAAAACGGGAGCGGGCGCCGCATGCCCTCCCGGCAAAGTCGCATCAACTCCTCCATACGGAGCAGAGGCTCTTCCACCGGCTCAAGACGGCACTCCCCCACCCTGCCGCCTTTTTCCCGGCTCAGCAGGAAGCTTCGCCGGGGAACGTCCTCCCCGGCCATCTGCAGGGACAGGTGGGCGATCCACAGCTCTGCGAGATGTTTTTTCCGCCTGCTGCCGAAACGGTACCGGACTCTGCCGTTGCCGTGGATTCCTTCCAGTTTTACACTCAGGTTTCCTGCGGACGTCTCCAGCTGAAAGTGGAGAGGCTCCTCCCGGCGATCATCGAGGTGGGGTTTCAAAGCCTCACCAAAACGGCATACCTCTTCTTCCAGGCGGAGAAAGGACTCCTCTCCGGCCCAGCCCGGCGGAAGGTGATCCGCCGCCCGCGCCCTCCGGTAGATCTCACCCGGATCGCCGCCCTCCAGGAACCGCTCCAGCATCTCCTCCCCCAACCCGTACCGGTCCAATGCCCCCAGCTCGAAGGGTTCGCGGTCGTCCTCCTCCCGGATCGTATCCTCCAGGTAGAGTCCGAGGCGCTCCCTCAGCAGCGTTCTCGCGGGATGGGCAAAAAAGTCGGCCAGGGCTCGCAGAGGATACGGTTTCCCGGATTCCTCCGGTTCAGGAAGCGGCTTTTCAAAGAAAGGCGGGGAATTCCCTTCCTCCAGCAGGCTGAGTGCCATTCGTCGATGGCGTTCCGAGTAGCTGAAAAGAGAATCAGATTCCTCTTTGCCGGCCGAAAAATACCGGGGACTGAAAGGCTGCAGGCGATGTTTCACGATCTTCTTTTCCGCCTCTTCGAAAGTCAGGCCGCACAGCCCGGCCAGGTGGTCCAGCAGCTCGCTGACCACCACCGAAGGCGGCCAGTCGGCCTCCTGGCGGTTGCTCTGTCCCTGGTAGCTGACGTAGAGCTTCTGTCCGGCGGAGGTGACCGTCTCCAGCATGATCTGACGATCCTCCTCCAGCCTGCTCCGGTCCCCCCTCCGGGGCTCCCGGCGAATCAGGTCGAATGCCGGGGTGGACTTTCTGCGGGGAAAGACTCCGTCGTTCATGCCGGTAAGGCAGATCACCTTGAAAGGAATATTTCGCACCGGTATCAGCCTGCTGAACGTCACGCCGCCGAAGGGATTTCCGGAGGACCCGCCAGCCTCCAGCTCTCCCTCCATCCAGTCCGCCACCAGCCCAAAAGAGACATCTCCCCCAAATCCGGCCCGTTCGGCCTCGGCCGGGATCCGGTCAATAACAGAGGCAATGGCCGACCAGTGGCGGGCCCGCTCCCCGGAGTCGTCCAGAAAGAAGTCCACCGCCCTCTTCAGAAACTTCGCCCATTCCCCGGGAGTATGAGACTCCCGGCAGTAGCGGTGCATCTCGAAAAGGCGATTCAAAGCCCTCGATACCGTACCCAGCAAGATCGCCTCGTCCGACTGCCCGACCCCGTCGTAGGGATATATCTCCTCGTAAAGCCGATCCCCTTCCCCCTGCATAGCATAGCCGTAAACCATTCTTTCAAGTCCCCGTGTCCAGGTGTGCCCGTTTTCGGGCGGGAGATCCAAACTGTTTTTGAACGCCCCGTCAATGCCCCAGCGGATCCGGTTCTCCTCCGCCCATCGTTCGATCCGGTCGAACTGGTCGTCCGTCAGACCGAAGGCGTCCTTTACGGGTTCCTTCTCCAGGAAATCCAGGACCTCACTTGCCTTGAATCGACTTCGAACCAGCTCAAGGAGCGCGTGGAAACTTTCCACCATTGCACGGCTCTCCGTGCCCGGCCTTTCGATCGAGTAGGGAATGTCGGGAAGACCCTCTTCGCTCGGGCCGAATACCGAATCGATGAGCGGGGCGTATTGTTCCATATCAGGATTCACTACAAGGATATCCCCCGGTCCGATGTCCGGCCTGCGATCCAAAATCGCCAGGAGCCGGTCGCGGAGCACCTCCATCTCCCGAAGCTCGCTGTGGCAGGAGTGAATCTCCACGGAATCGTCCCATTGCACGTTTCCCGCCTCCGGCCTCTTCCCGTAGCGTACGGAGCTTCTCAGGGTCCCCAAAAGGGAGAGCTGCCCGTTTTCGTCACGGTCGGCGGCCGGCAGATGACTGATTTTAGCTTCTCGGCCGGCCTCCTCCAGCAAAGCGGTAAAATCTCGCTCCGACGTTCCCCAGGATTCCGCCAGCACGTCGCTCCCCTCTTCGCGGCTGCGGCGCTGGTAGAATACGACGTCGCTTTCCTTGGAACATTGAACAAGCAGGCGTATGATCGGAGGGGGCATGTCGCTCACGCCGAACAGGGTCAGCCGCTCCGGCAGCTGCTCCCCCGAAAGGCGTCCGTCCTCCAGGGCATGCTCCAGCTCGAGATGCAGTCTCGCCCGGTGAAGCCAGGGTTTCTCGCCCAGCCGCCGCTTCCACCGCTCAACCAGGGCCCGCCAGAGTTCTTCCTGCCACACTTCGGTCTCTCCTCCGTATACCGTATCTCCACGCTCCCATCCCAGCAACAATCCGGGGCGGTAGACCAGGTACTGATCGAATACGTCCGCGATGCTGCGGGCAAGCTGCCAGCGTCGAAGCTCAGATCCCTCCTCGCCGCCACGCTCGGTATAATGCCGCAGTGAACGATGGATCTTCCCCCCGCCATTTCCCAGAAGGTCGAAGATCTCCCACGACATCGGACCCTTTTCGGAGGGCAGAAGATCCGGAATCTCCGGATAAATCGTCCGGGCCATGGACCAGATGCGTTCCGCCGGGAATTCAAACTTCAGATTGGCGGCTATTCCCTCCCTGCGGCCGAGGTAGAGCGTCAGCCAGCGGGCCATGCCGTGATTCTGCACCAGGAAGATCTCCGGAGCAAGCGGGTGAGCGGCTTTTCGCGCGCGCCGGTCCTCCAGCAACTGCCGGGCCAGGCTCTCCAGGTCCGTTGAGTAGTAAATGCGCAGCATGGGGAAGTATCTATTCCGTGACCGACCGCTTCCGGCGTCGGATCAATGTCAGGAATATACCGGATAACTTTCAGAAGTGAGAATCGGACCCTCTCTCCCTGAGGGCCTTGTAGTCGTCCTCCCTCAGATTGTGCAAAATCCGATCGATCTCCTCGCGGGGAATCTCGTAGGCCGAAAACATATGCGAGAAGAGCCGGGCGGAGGTTTCCATCTCCTCCGAGACCACGATGTCGCTGCCGGCCTTCTCCAGCCGGGAGACGCTGTCCAGGTATCGGGTGCGCGCGACGATCCGAAGTGACGGATTGAGATGGCGGGCCAGCTTAACGATGCGAGGGGTGGCTTTCGGGTCGTTGATGGCCACCACCAGCAGTTTCGCCGACGTTATCCCGGCCTCTTCCAGGATATGCTGTCGCGCGGCATCCCCGAACACCACCGGTATGCGGTCCGCTTTCATCTCCCGCACCGATTCGGGATTCATTTCCGTCACCACATAGGGAATATCCGTCTCTTTCAGAACGCCTACCAGCAGCCGGCCCGCCGGACCGTAACCTACCACGATCGCATGATCCTCAAGGGAATCCCCGCGTCCTGTCTCTTCTTTCCTTTCTCCCTGACCCTCCCCTGCCCAGAGCTCGGACAGCAGGTCGGCCGATTTCGCGCTGCCCTGAACCATAAACGGGGTAAAAATCATCAGGAGAACCGTAACGGCGATAAAAACCTGTGACCCTTCCGATCCCATACCCGCCGGATGGAGTCCCGCTTCCCGTCCCGCCCGTTCCAGCACGAAAGAGAACTCCCCGATCTGTGCCAGAATAACCCCGGCGGCCAGTCCGATGCGGGCCGGATACCCCAGTATCATAAGGCTCCCCGCACTTATCATGGTTTTAAGGAGCATCACCCCTGCCCCGATCCCCACGATAACCAGGGGATATTCCAGAAGGATCCGGAGGTCCAGAAGCATGCCTACGGAGACAAAAAAGACCGCGGTAAAAATAGTGCGGAGCGGAAGAATTTCGCTGAGCGCCTGTTCGCTGTAGTAACTCTCGCTGACCACCAGTCCCGCGAGGAAGGCCCCCAGGGCCAGGCTGACGCCCGCCTGGCTGGTAATCGCCGCCGTTCCGAAGCAGATGGCCATGACGGTCAGCAGGAACAACTCCTGCCTTCGGGTCCGGGCGATCTTCTCCAACAGCCAGGGCACAAACTTGCGCGCCAGGATAACCACAGCAGCGATCAGCATCAGGGCCTTCAGCAGGGCCCAGACTACGCTCACTCCCCCTTCCCCGGTGCCCGACAGCATGGGAACGAGGAGCACCATCAGTATGATGGAGAGATCCTGAAAAATGAGCACCGCCAGGGAGAGCTGTCCGGTGGGTGTGTCGGTCTCATGGCGCTCGTTCAGGAGTCCGAGTATAATGGCGGTGCTGCTGAGGGCCACCAGGAATCCGGTATAGAGGGCGTGGTTCCAGGAGATCCCAAAGGCCATGGCAATGCCCGCCACCACGGCCGAAGTCACCCCGACCTGCAGTCCGCCGCCCACCAGAATGGCCTTGCGGATGCGGGCCAGGTTCTCCAGGCTGAATTCCACCCCGATGGTGAAGAGCAGGAGGATCACCCCGATCTCGGCCAGCGTATCCACGAGAGCCTGGTCGGATACCAGTCCCAGCGCGTGGGGACCGATAAGGACCCCGGCCAGCAGGAATCCCACGACCGGCACCAGCCTGATGCGGTAGCAGAGATAGGCGATGGCGACGCTGATGACAAAAAGCGCCACCAGCTCGCCAAGAAAAGGAAGGGTGACGGCCGGTGTCATCGGCTGATAATCTCCTTTACAAAATTAGGGAGCGCGAAGGCTCCCGTATGGACTTCCCGGTTGTAGTATCGCAGGTTTTTCCCGAACTCGTTCGTCCCGGCCTCCACTCGCTTCAGAACCTCTTCCGAAAGCGGGTCGTTTCCCCTCGAACCCAAGGCGAAGGACCACATTCCTGCAGGATAAAGCGGAATAAAGGCCAGGTACATCCTGTTGTGCGGATAGAGGTTTTCCAGGATTTCCATGACTTTACGCATGCTGGGATGATACGCCTCCACCCAGGGACTCTCGGTCTGGGCGGCGAAAATCCCATCGGCAGTCAATCCCCCGTAGCAGGCCCGAATGAAGTCCTTTTCAAACAGTCCTTCGGCCGGTCCCACGGGATCCGAACCGTCGACCAGGATCACATCGTAGGGTTCCCCGATCTCCTGTACGAACGCCACGCCGTCCTCATGGAGAACCCGCAGCCTGGGGTCTTCCCACGCTCCCACTTCCGGCAGAAACTCCCGCGAGGCTCGTACCACCGCCTCGTCGATCTCCACCAGGTCCACCCTCTCCACCGATTCGTGCCGCAGGACCTCCCGTGCCGATCCGCCGTCTCCTCCCCCGACCACAAGGACCCTTCGGGGATCGGGATGTGCGAAGAGGGCCGGGTGAGCCAGCATCTCGTGATAGACAAATTCGTCTCTCTCCGAGAGCATCACCATGCCGTCAATGGTCAGCAGATTACCCCAGGTGTCGGTTTCGTAGACTTCCACACGCTGGTAGGGGGTCTGCTCGGAGAAGAGTTGGCGCTCCACTCCCACGGTAAGTCCTGTTTTTCCATGATAATATTCCCGGTAGGAAAGCGGCATGGCTACTCCTTGTACCACAGCACCGCGGCGGCAAAAGCGGAGCCGCAGTTTTTAACGTTATGCTCAATTCCTATGGAGCGTATCTCCTTGAGTGCCCGGTTCCGGAATTCAAACGCGTCGACCACCATCTGGCGAACAATCCGTTCCACGTTGTCCAGGCTGCTGTGGTCCTCGAACTCCATAATTACCCCGGCCTCTTCCGGGTTTTCGGGGATCCCCACCGCAACGGCCGCGGAGATAAGCCGGCCGGGCGTGGTCGAATCCATAGAGGCGTAGGCAAGCGGAAGGAGTCCGCCGCGGGGCAGATCAACGTCGCTTATATCCATCTGTTCCGCTCCCGGAGGCAAAATGCTGCTCATCCTCACCAGGTTGGTATCCCCCACCCCGGCATTCAGCAGGGCATTGTCAAAGGCGTTCAGGCGCGTATGTCCCTCCGAGGCGCCCCGTACCAGGCAGTATACGTTGGGGGTTTTTACCATTTCGAATGTGTCCATGTGCCTGTTACTGTCAGTTTTTCGAGACGCTCTGCTGAGGTTTGAACAGAAGCCGGCTGCCCGGGGGGACCTTGAAGAGTCCCCTTTTCATCTCCATACTGGATATGTTGTCCGACTCCAGGGCCTTCTTGAGATGCTCCTGGATCGTCCACGGATCGATGGTATCACCGCAGGTAAAAATATCCACGGCCGCATACCCATATTCAGGCCAGCTGTGGATGGTAACGTGCGATTCGGCAATGACCACCACGCCGCTGACTCCGTGGGGACTGAACTTGTGAAAATTGTGGGAAATAATGGTGGCCCCTGACTTGCGCGTGGCTTCCAGGAACACCGACTCGATGTACGAAACGTCGTTTATCCTGTCCGAATTGCAATCGTAAAATTCCACCAGAATTTGACGCCCCAGTGCTTCCATCTATGCGGTACCTCTCCCATTTAACGGTTGAATGAGTGCCTTCGGGATTTTCCATATAAGAAAAATGCGACCGAAAACGTACCGGGGAGAGGGTTCCCAGGCAGTTCACGTCGCATGAAGGCCGTGCAGACTACGATCGAACGCTTTGCAGTTGATTAAACCGGTGCTGCAAATCCATATATTGTTTTTTCACTCACCGGTTCGGACGAACCCGGCAGCGGGGCTGTTTGACAGTTGCAAAAAAAAGATTTTATTCTTCTGATACAACGCACGGACGCCTCCGCCGCCGGAACGTTAAAATTACACAAAATCTGGAAATAAATAATGATCGAAACCCAAAAAAATATATCCGGGGAGGAAGCTCTTCAGCTCTACCGGCAGCTGCTGCTTCCGCGCAGCATAGAAGAACGCATGCTGAAGCTGCTGCGACAGAACAGGATCAGCAAGTGGTTTTCGGGAATCGGGCAGGAGGCGATCGCTGTTGGCGTGGCCCATACCCTCTCCTCGGACGACCACATCCTGCCCATGCACCGCAACCTGGGTATTTTTACCACCCGGGGAGTCGATCTATATACGCTTTTCTGTCAGCTGCTGGGGAAAAAGGACGGATTTACGGAAGGAAGGGACCGCTCTTTTCATTTCGGTACCCTGGAGCACAACATCGTGGGAATGATTTCCCACCTGGCCGCCACCATGCCCATAGCCGACGGCCTGGCCCTGGCCGGCAAGCTACGCGGATCTAACCGGGTGGCCTGCAGCTTCTGCGGGGACGGGGCTACCAGCGAAGGCGAGTTTCATGAGGCTCTGAACCTGGCGGGGGTATGGGAGCTTCCCGTGATATTCGTGATTGAGAACAACGGGTACGGGCTCTCCACCCCCACCGACGAGCAGTTCGCCTGTGACCATCTGGTGGAGCGCGCCAAGGGATATGGCCTGGAAGGTCTGCGAATTGACGGAAACGATATTTTCCGGGTTATGGAGACCGTGGAATACGCTCGCGACCGGGCCCTGGAGGGCAAACCGGTACTCATTGAAGCCGAGACCTTCCGGATGCGCGGCCATGAAGAGGCCTCCGGCACCTTCTACGTGCCCGACGAGCTTTTCGAGGAGTGGAGTGAAAAGGATCCTGTCGACCGTATGAGGCATTGGATCCTGGAGAACGGGATGGCCGGCGAGGAGAAACTGGAGGACATCCGCCGGGAGACGGAAGATCTTTTTGCGGGACCTCTTGAACGCGCCCTGGAGGCACCGGACCCCGAATTTGATGAGCAGACCGAGACCGGGGATGTGCTTGAACCCCACTCCCATCCCCCCTCTTCCCCCTCTCCCAACGGAACCTCCTCCGAAAAGCGCTTCGTGGACGCCATTCAGTTTGCCCTCCGCAACGCCTTTGAAGAGGACGAGAATTTTGTGATCATGGGACAGGATATCGCCGAGTACGGCGGCGTATTTAAGGTGACCGAGGGATTCGTGGAGGCGTTCGGTAAGGAGCGTGTTCGCAACACGCCCATCATCGAGGCGGGAGCTCTAGGCGCGGCGGTCGGCCTCAGTCTTGAGGGGTTTAAACCAGTGGTGGAAATGCAGTTCGCCGATTTCATATCATGTGGTTTTAACCAGGTGGCAAACAACATCTCCAAGGGACACTACCGGTGGATGCCCCCGCTCAATATCACCATCCGGGCTCCCCACGGTGCCGGGGTGGGAGCCGGCCCCTACCACTCCCAGTCGCCCGAAGGTTGGTTCATGCAGCACCCGGGTCTCAAAATCGTGGTCCCCTCTACGCCCGAGGACGCCCAGACCCTGCTGTACAGCGCCCTCCACGACCCCAACCCGGTGCTCTTCTTTGAACATAAAAAACTGTACCGGAGCATTCGTTCGGTCACACCGGATTACTGCGAAGCTGAACCGCTGGGCAGAGCCAGGACACTGCGGGAGGGTTCGGAGGCCACAATTTTCACCTACGGGCTGGGGGTCCACTGGGCCCTCGATCTCGCGGATGAGTACAGTGAGAAGGGGTTTTCGCTTGAGGTGGTGGATCTAAGATGCCTGGCGCCGCTTGACGTAGACGCGGTACGGTCGTCGGTCGGGCGGACGCACCGCGCACTCCTCCTGCAGGAGCCCTCGGCCACGCTCGGTCCCATGAGCGAAATATCGGCGTTGATTACCGAACACTGTTTCGAGGATCTGGACGCCCCTGTTGTCCGTTGCTCCTCCCTGGACACCCCGGTCCCCTTCAACTCCCGGCTGGAGGAAGGCTACCTGGCCAGCAGGCGTATGCGCGGAAAACTGGAGGAACTTCTCAGATACTAGTGCCCTCTTTTCACCCGTATGTTTCGCACATCTTTTCAAGGGCAAGTTTCAGGGCAAATCGGCCTTCCAGTCCGTCCGGGGCTTTTTGTGGTTTCAACCGATCCAATACTTGCTTTCCGAACACCACCTTCCTGAAATACCGCAGCGCCTCCCTGTCCTCCCCGAGATAGGCGACGAGAGCCTTCTCCTCTTCCCGAGTGAGTGTGCCGTCGATGAATCCGCAAATGTAGCGATCCAGATTTTTCCGCACCCTCTCGCTTTTCCCGACCTCCATGGCAACATCATTTCATTAATAGCTGTCTTTGTGAGATAGATACACCGCTATCCGCCAGATGTTCCCTCAGGCGCCGGGAAAAAATATTATAACTTGTAAACTTGCCCGTTCCGAAGTGCTCGGGTACCTGATTTCATAGAAAAGAAAGCCGCTAGACGTAGGAGGCGAGAATATCCTGGAGGCCGGCCCTGCCGCGGTTGATCCGCGATTTTACCGTACCCATCGGCGTATCGGTGACTTCCGAAATCTCTTCGTAGGAAAGCTGCTGGAAGTCTCGCAAAATCACCACTTCCCGGAAATCCTCGTTCAGTTCCATCAGGGCCTCCTGCAGCATCTCCATGGACATCTTCTCCTGGAGCTTCTTGTCGGGAAGTATGTTTTTGTCCACGAGCGACATGGACCGGTCGTCCGGATCACTGGGATCCTTGTGGATGGTCACCATGGTCATGCGCTTTTTTTTCTTGTAGAGGCTCCGGGCCAGGTTGAGCGCGATGGTATACATCCAGGTGGAGAACCGGGCAATGCGCTCATAGGAGTGCTTGCTCCGGTGCACCCTCAGGAAGGTTTCCTGGACGAGATCCTCGCAATCCTGGTGGTCGTGCGTGTAACGGTAGAGAAAATTGTGCAGGCGATCTTTATAGCGGCCAAAAAGCTCGTTAAAGGCTCTCTCGTGGCCTGATTGGAAATGCTCCATCAACTCCTCGTCGGACAGTTCCTTTGCGCGTGCAGGTGTGAGAGCTTCCATGACTACCCCTGATTGAGTTGGCGTTTGCGAGGCGGCTCACCAACTCAGCGGTCCGGAAGCTCCGAAGGCGTCAGTTGATGATCCGCTTGATCATCAGGAGAAAGATCGATGAGGGGTCCATAGCCGAAAATCCTTTCGCGGCTCTGTCCGCGTCCAGTAATGCCTCAAACACCCTGGGCATCTCGCCGAGGCTGAACCGGGAGGCGTCCTCCCAGAGCCTGTTGAAGTACCAGCTGTTGCCGATACCCATCTCCTGCTGCACCTCTTTCTTGGTATTTCCGCTGGCAGCAAGCCGGCGAATTTGCCAGATGTTTGAGAACATGTTGTAAAAGAACCCCACGGTACGAATAACTTCTCCCGTGTCTGCCTTTGATACCTGCAACATCTGTTCCGCAATGAACAGGGATTTTTCCAAGTCCCGCTCAACCAGGGCGTCTTTCAGCTCAAACACCGAATATTCCCGATAGAGGCCGATTACATTTTTGATGTGCTTTTCGTTTACCGTATCCAAAGTGTCCACAAAAGTACACACTTTATCTATTTCAGTGGACAATAACTGCAGGTCGCTGCCCACATACTGCGCCAACATCTGGGCGGCGGCCGGCTCAATATTTTTCCCATGCTGTCCCTTTGTCCACTGAATAATCCAGTCGGGAAGGCGATAGTCGGGGATCTCCTCAAACTCGTGGAAAGAGGTGTTCTTATGCTTTTGAAGTGCCTTCCCGATCCTGGTATTGCCGGATGGCTTCCTGGTATCTATAATTGCCAGCAGCGTGGTGGGATTGGGCTGCTCCACATAGGATATGAGATCGTTGACATCGCCGCCGGAATCCGAACCAGTCGCGACTATCTCTCCCAGGTTCTTAAAATCGCGCAGGATGACCACCCTCTTTTCGGCCATCATCGGGTAGCTCCGGACGATGGAGAGTAATTTTTCCGGGGTGATGTCCCGGCCGTAGAGAAGGTCGAAGTTAAAATCCCGGTGCTCCTCGGGCACCAGTCCCTCCACCTCCTTCTGGAGCCGATCCAGGAAAAACTCCTCCTCCCCGCAAAAGACATAGATCGGCTTGGCGGGTCCGGATTTCAGTTCCCCGCGCACTTCGTTGTACAGTTCTATACTGGTCTTTTTGGCCAAATTATGTCAGGACAACGTTTTCGTGGTTTATAGAGGCGCATCAGGGTCGCAATCGCCCCATCATCCGGGGGAAAGGAATCGTCTCACGCACATGCCCGAGACCGCAGAGCCAGGCCACAGTCCGCTCCAGTCCCAGTCCGAAACCCGAGTGAGGCACCGTCCCGTACCTGCGCAAGTCCAGGTACCAGTCGAAGACTTCCTCGGGCAGATCATGTTCGTCGATCCGCCTCCGGAGCGTCTCCAGGTCGTCTTCCCGCTCGCTGCCGCCGATAATCTCCCCGTAACCCTCCGGCGCCAGCATATCCACGGCCAGCGCCAGTTTTTCGTCCCCCGGATCCCGTTTCATATAGAAAGCTTTTACCTCGGCGGGATAGCGGTGCACGATGATGGGCGTCTCGTACTTCATGGTGAGAATGGTCTCGTCGCTTCCGCCGAAGTCCGCACCCCACTCAAACTCCAGGGCCGATTTTTTCCATGTTGGTATATTGCGCAGGTCCTCTTCGATCTGGTCAACCCGGCCCGATATCTCCTTGATCCGCTGATCGATCCGGGCCTTCCTCCCCTTCTTCGCCTGGCCCCTCTCGCTTTCCAGTTCGTCCCGTTCGCGGTCGAGTTCGTCACGCTCCTTCAGACGGGACTCCTTCATCCGGTCCAGCATCTCCGCGGTCTCTTGGCTCTTCAGCGTCTCAACCGCCTCGCTGTAGGAAATGCGCGGGAAAGAGTCCGCCTCCACGGTTTTTTCCAGGGCGCCGGTCTCCCGCTCCAATTCCTCAAGTTCATCTTCGCACCGATCCAGTACCCGTCCGACGATGAATTTCACAAAATCCTCCGCCAGATCCATATTCATCTCCAGATCATAAAAAGCCATTTCGGGTTCGATCATCCAGAACTCCGTAAGGTGTCGCCGGGTCTTGCTTTTCTCCGCCCGGAACGTCGGCCCGAAGGTGTAAATCAGGCCGTGCGCCATCGCCATCGCCTCCCCGTAAAGCTGGCCGGACTGGGTCAGGTAGGCCTTCTCGTCGAAATAATCGGTTTCAAAAAGGGTGGTGGTGCCCTCCGCCGCATTGCCCGTGAAGATGGGGGCGTCCATCTGGATAAATCCCCGCTCCTGGAAAAAGGTGTGGATGGCGTAAATGATCTCGTTGCGTACCCGCATGGCCGCCCACTGTCGCTGGCTGCGCAGCCAGAGGTGGCGGTTCTCCATCAGGAACTCCACCCCGTGGTCCTTGGGAGTGATGGGATAATTTTCCGCTACCTGGATCACGTTGATGGCGGAGACCTGCAGCTCGTATCCGCCGGGGCTCCTCTCGTCCTCCACCACCGTGCCGGTTACCTCCAGCGAACTCTCCTGCCGCAGGGAGTCGGCCGCATCCCAGGTCTCCTCGTCCACGTCGTCCTTCGCCACCACGCACTGGCAGATCCCCGAGCCGTCCCGGAGTTCAAGGAAATAGAGATTTTTGCTGCTGCGGTAATTGTAGACCCACCCCTTCAAGGTGACGGACTCCTCAACGTGCTCGGAGAGATTGCGGATATAGATCATCGATTTTGCCTTCAGTTTAGGTATTGCAGACTGCGATTAAAGTACGGAAGAATAGCGGTTATTGGAGCTCAAATCAATGGCAGGGCAAGAACGCAGTTGCTTCTTTCGCTTGCTGGATATCAGGATGAAAGGCTAGACACCGAACACAAATAACAGCGCGTTCAGCTCCAGGAAATGGTGGAACGGAAATGGTTGTGCCAGTTCAGGAAACCGCTTTTTTGTACTGTTGCTTGGCCAGGCGATTACTATAGTGCCAAAGTCCGAATATAATGGCCAATACCGAAATCTGGGCCAGCAAGGTTGGCCATGTGGCGTAAATTCCCAGCGTGGGAATGCTCCAGTTTGCTGCAAGGCTTTCGATATTCATATAGCCTGCCTCCTGGAGGCTGCGAATTCCCTTGCCTACCAGGATGACCGCCAGGACGGCCAGCATAAGTGAGGAATACCGGAATACCTGGCGTATTGGAATATTTCGGGAGACCTTGGTGAAAACGAAACCAATCCCCGCAATAATCAGTGTTACGGTAACCAGGGCGGCGAAAATCCCTGCCCCTCCCCCGGGGGATTCCAGCTGGATGGAGGAGAGGAAAAGGATAGATTCGAAGGCTTCGCGAAAGACGACAACAAAAGATAGAAAGGCCAGTCCCCACAAGTTCCGGCTACTCAACAGGTTGTTCACCCGCTCACTGATAAAGCGCTTCCATTGCTGGACATGGGATTTACTGTGTAGCCAGAAACCGATATACAGAAGCAGTACTACGGCGATTCCGGCTCCGATCGCCTCCATGAGTTCACGCTGGAGGGAACTGAAATCGATCAGAGATTGAAGGAGAAACCACCCTCCTATTCCCGCGAATATGGCGGCTATCCACCCACCGTGCACATACCGTGCGGGATATTCAGCATCGACCGAACGCAATACGTTCAGAATGACCATAATAATAAGAAAAGCTTCCAGGCCTTCCCGAAGCAGAATGGATCCGGCCAGGATGAAGTTCATCCAGAAGGTTTGGTCTTGACGGGTGAGAAGCTGCCGGGCTTCCTCGACCGTTCGGGAAGCCGACTGTATTTGCTCATCCAGGCTTGAAGGGTCCTCCCCGTTTTGAATGGCCGAGCGAACCGACAGCATTTCGGATTCCAGCTTTCGTACCATTCCCGCATCCGATGCCCTGATCCTGCTTTCCACAGGTTCCACGCCTTCCAGGTATGCATCGAGGGCAAAGTTCAAGGCCCTGTCTTCATTCCCCTGCGAGTAGGCGGATCCCGCCTGATCGAGCAGTGTAAGCGCCTGGGCCAGCGTATTTTCCGTCGAAACGGAAGCAGGGTCGGAAGTCAGTCCTCGCACCACGGCCAGTCCCTGGTCCGGATCAATATTCTTTGACCGGAACAGATTTTTCCACTCTTCGTTCGACATCAGCGAGACGGTACGCAAGGAGGCGGTATCCTCCACCGCTGCTCTTATACGTGAACGCAGTGAATCAGGCATGCTGTCCGAGTAGCTGAGGGCATTGAGGTAAAAAGCGACGTCCCACACTTCTTGTTCACTCAGTTCGGAAAAGGCCCGCATAGAGGTGCCCTCCAGTCCCAGTTTGACCGTATGGTAGGCCTGGACGGGAGACATACCGTCGGTGTTGGCCGTATCGAGGAAGTTGGTCGGCGGTGGATCCAGCTGGTCCGCCAGCGGTCCGTCACCATCTCCCCTAGCGCCATGACAACTCTGACATCGCTGCTCGAAAATACGTTGCCCGCTTTCCAGGTCCGGCCAGCTCTGAGGGGTAACCCGCACCAGTCCCAGTGCCACAATTCCGCTTCGCAGTCGGCCGGTAAGTCTGTTCACCTCATTCCCGGCCGACGTATCATCAATGACTCCCTGCAGTTTCCCTATAGGTTCCGACAGATCGGAAAACGCAGGCCGGTCGATGGTTCCCTCCAGTTGGCCGTGCAGGTCAGCCACCTGTTGGCTGAAATTGCGCATCTCGCGATACTCAAAATCATTGATGACCTCTCCCTCCTGCACGGCATTGGAATAATCCTTCCCGATATAATCCAGCAAGTTTATGAGGGTACGGACCCTCTGTTTGGTGTCTGGTGAAGGTGACTGGGCATATACCTCTATGGATCCGAGGAACAGAAAGCCAGCAAGCAGGGGCACCAATCGATACATGGGATTCTTTGTCGTTATTTAAAATCAGTCTAAATATAAAAAAGACAGTTTGCTTGATGCAACGTTCCTTTGTGAGATCGTCAGTTGCAAGTATTGTTCAGTCCAGGGGAGTTACCACGATCCGGTCCAGCAGGACCGTCCCATTGCCCTGCAGTCGCAGCCCCACGCTGCCAGCCGACGGAGCATTTCCGTGTCCGTGAACCACCATCTGGCGGTCGATATACCCTCTGAAATGAGTACCGTTGCCTACCGTCCTTACAAAGAGCATGCCCGAGCCGGAATATGACTCCTCGGCAAATATCTGCCGGCTGCCATTGCTCACACGTCCCTGCGCAACGGTGTCATCGGTAGTGAGGGTAACAAAGTCGTAGTTTTGTGCGTCCCGTACGTGGTTGACCAGCGATAACTCCCCCTCGAAATCCGAGAAATCCAGCCAGTAATCGACCTGCACATTCTGCACGGAGTCGCGGGTCACAAAGAAAACGGGACCTTCCGAAAGATTCAGCCTCAGCAGGTTACTGTCCCCGCTGCTGACCACTTCCGGCTGCAGGTCCTCCGCCCCTCCCTGCAGCCAGCGAAACCGCTCCAGAAAGGTGCTTACGCCATTCGGTCCAACCGGCCAGCTCCAGGCCCCGTTCCCGGAGATGCTGAATGAACTGCCAGCGGACGCGAGGCTGTCCGCCGCCATGGCATTCGTTTCGGATTCCTGCTCCACCAGCGAACCGGTACCCGCACCGTAGCCAAAGACCATCCGGGCCCCATGATCTCCCGTCTCGTAGAGCATAAAAACCCCGGGCAATGCAAGTATAAACAGGAGCAACCGAACGGCTTTCCGTTCAAACCGGTCATACCAGTGCACAGCTAAGCGAAGAAGGACATACAGCCCGAAAAACCAGACCGTCCACCACGCCCAGTCCGCATGCTCGTTAAGTACCGACTGGGCGCCGGCCGGCAGGAAAATGCTGTCAGCTGCCAGGGTGCCTGTATAATAGGCAACGAGGCCGCTGATGGCGCCGACGGCGTACAAGGCGGTCGTCTTGATACTGTCCCACCACTTGTCAGGCAGAAAGAAATTCAGCAGGTCCGCCAGCACCGCCAGCAACAGGAGGGCGATGGGAAAGTGAACAATCATGGGATGAAGATTCGGTGCCCATTCCGGCAGAAGTTCCATACAAGCGAGATTTGGTTCAGATTTCTGTACGTACCCCCATTTAAGCCTATTTCGACCAATTAAACAAGAGTACGCAGGTTCGCGGTTCGATTTACCAGCTCTCTTACATATCCGTGTCCCCGTGGTCGTGCATGAGCGGCGTGGCTCCCTCCTGCGGCTCCCGGTTCATCATGCTGACCTTGCCGGCAAGCTGGGCGGCGCTGTCTATCTTGAAGTTACCGTTGGTGACGACCTCCTCTCCTTCGTGCAGTCCAAAGTGGACTACAAAACGGTCGCCTGCACGCCGGCCGAGTACCACCTCACGGAATTCAAATGTAGGCTGCTCGGTGCCGGGTACGCGCACATAGACTACCGATCGCTCTCCGGTCCACAGCACGGCCGAGCGGGGCACAGTCAACTGAAGTCCGCCGTCGGCGATACGCGAGCTGACCATACCTTCCGCCAGCATTTGTGGCTTGAGCTTTCCGTCCGGGTTCTCAACCTCCGCGCGAACCCGAAGGGTGCGGGATTGGGGATCCAGCACGGGATCGATGTAGGTGATGTCGGCCTCAAAGGATCGTCCGGGGAGGGCATCCACCGTATATGTTATCCGGTCCCCCACGTTCAACGCATCCAGGTCCTGCTCGTAAGCGTTGAAGACGGCCCAGAGGCTGGAGAGGTCCGCCATACGGTACATGACGGTACCCATTTCCACATGGTCTCCCACCGAAATATTCCGGCGGATAACGTAGCCCTCCATGTGGGAGACAATATCGAAGCTGTTACGTACCTCGCCGGAGGATTCGATCTGGTCGATTTGGCTTTCGGGGATATTCCAGTTCTGTAGCTTGGTTCTCGCCGCGCGGTAGAGTACGGGATTCTGCTCACGGCGCCCGTAGCTTTCCAGGAGCTCCTTCTGGGCGGACACAAGCTCCGGCGAGTAGACGGAAGCCACTCGTTCGCCCCTCTCGATGAATTCTCCGGTGAAATTGACGTAGAGCTGTTCGATGCGGCCCGGGAAATGAGCGGGCAGCGATCGGATCCGACGCTCGTCCACCGTAATCTTGCCCGGCATGCGCACGGTCTGCACGGGTGTCTCGAGGCGTACGGTGCTGGTCTGCACCTCCGCCAGTTTCACCGCGGCCTCGGTCATCTCCAGACGGTAGGGATCCTCCCCGGAAGAGGTGCCGGTATCGTTCAGGGGAACCAATTCCATGCCGCAGATGGGACAGTTCCCGGGCTCCGATTCACGTACCGAAGGGTGCATGCTGCAGGTGTATACGATTTCGCCCTGCGCGTCGGTGTGTGATTGCTCAATGTGCTCTTCCAAGGTAGCCGGGGAATCCCCGCCCCCGAACAGCAGCCAGCCGAGCAGCAGTCCTGCGAGAAGAATTCCCGTCGTTTTCGCTGTTTGTTTTATACGGTTTGTAGGTTTCATAATGGTGTCGATGGTTTGTTAGATGAAAATGTTGCGTTCCCGGCTGAAGTCAGCGGTTGGGAGGGTAATCCGAGAGTGCTTCGTTTGATACATTATGCCTGCCGAAGAGATAGTCGATCCGGGCCAGCGCGGTTCGCTGGTCGGCCAGCGCCACAACCCTCGCCAGTTCGTAGTCAAGCAGCTTGCGCTGCATTCTGAGCAGCTCCTCGAAATCGGCGGATCCTACCGCGTACTGCTCGGTCAGGATGTCCAGGGTTTGCAGTGTCCTTTCAATCTGTATCTCTCCATAGAGGGTCAGCCGACGGCCGGCGTCCTCAAAATCCCGCAGCGCCTGTTGCAGCTCGATGCGAAGCCGATTAGCCGCAGCTTCAGACCGCGCGTCGGCGGATTGTAATTCCAGTTGTGCCTGCTCCCGCATAGCCCTGTATTTCCCGCGGTTCAGCGGTATCCGTATGCCCGCACGGGCCAGCACGGCGTCCCGTCCGCTGTCGTTCGACAGCATGCTTCCTTCTCCGGTCACCGTGTAGTCCAGGCCCAGTCCAAAGGCGGGATACCCTTCCAGGCGGGCAGCCTCCAGAGCATGTTCTGACGAGGATATGGCATGGCGTGCGGCCTCCAGCCGGGGATTGTTGCGTTGTACCGCCTGCAGCAATTCCGGCCGTCCCATGGGAAGCCTGCGGGTCCCCAGAGTGTCGGGAACGGCCACCGGGGACCCTTCGTCCCTATTCAGCAATTCACGGAATTCCTGCAGGGCCACTGCCAGGTTATCCCGCTGTTGTTCCAGCCGGCTTTTCAGGTCCTCCAATTCGATTTGCACGCGAAGTACGTCAACCTGTCCTGTCTCGCCCGTTTCATAATTCTGGGTGGCAAGAGATTCAAATGTCTCAACGATCTCCAGGTTTTCACGGATGAGGGCGATGGATCGTTTCAGCCGGTAGAGCCTGTACCACTGCCGTTCGACATCCATGAAGAGCCTGTTTCTACCCTCTCGGAAGTTCTCAAAACGGACGCGGGCGTGCTCCGCCGATGCATTGCCCCGGGCACCAAGGGTGCCAAACCATGGAAACATCTGTGTGGCCCCTAAACGAGCCTGTTGGGGCCCCACCCGGGTCTCAATGGGCGATACGAACCAGCCGAAGGAGAGCTCCGGATCGGGCAGCGCGGTAACCTGCGGCATTCGTTGCAGGGAGGCGCGGTAGTCCAGGTATTTCGCCCGAAGTTCGGGATTGTTTCTCGCGGCTTCCTGCAGGTAGGCATCCAGGGAGTCCGGAGACTCTGCCTGAGACGAGGCCTGTATGGCGCCCGCTCCAATTCCCCCCGTCAGGACCAGGAAGCAAACCAGAAACCGGGAGAATTCCGATTGGAGGAGACGAATCGTTCCTGCAAGATAGTGTCTATATTTATTCATGGAAATAGGTTGTAAATACATGGTGTTCAATATTTTAAACTATTCACATATATCTGGATATGGTGTTTTGGCTGTGCCGAAGCTTTCGCTCCTGCCAGATGGCGTAGAGCACCGGTACCACGAAAAGTGTGATGATCTGCAGAAACATCCCCCCTACGCTGGGAATGGCCATGGGCACCATGATGTCGGCTCCCCTTCCGGTGGAGGCCAGTATCGGGATGAGCGCCAGGATGGTCGTAGCGGTGGTCATCATGGTGGGGCGTATCCTCCGGCCCGCCGCCTCTTTGACGGCAGCGGCAATTTCCGCAGGGGTGCCTGGTTTGTCCCGATCGAAGACCTGGTCCAGGTAGGTGGCCATAACCACCCCTCCCTCCGCCGCAATACCGAACAGGGCGATGAATCCCACCCAGACGGCAATGCTGAGATTGACCGTTCCCATCTGGAAAAGCTCCCTCATGTTGGTCCCGAACAAGGCGAAGTCCATGAACCAAGGCTGGCCATAGAGCCAGACCAGCAGGAATCCCCCGGCCCAGGCCACAAAGATGCTGCTGAAGATCATCAGCGAGGTGGCGACCGAACGGAACTGGAAATAGATAATCAGGAAGATGAGAACAAGTGCGATGGGCAGAATAACCGCCAGACGCTCTGAGGCCCGGATCTGGTTTTCGTAGTTGCCCGCAAATTCGTAGCTGATGCCCTGGGGTACGGTCAGCGCTCCCTCCTCGATGCGCTGCTGCAGGAAGCGCTGGGCGTTCTGCACGGCATCGACCTCAGCCACACCGTCCATGCGGTCAAATATCACGTAACCTACGAGGAAGGTGTCCTCGCTTTTGATGGCCTGGGGACCCTGCCGGTAACGGAGCTCCGCAAGCTGTCCAAGCGGTACCTGCGTACCCATGCCGGTGGGAACCAGCATGCGCATGATTTTTTCGGGCTCGTCCCGCTGCTCGCGGGCGTAGCGCACCCGCACGGGGTAGCGTTCCCGTCCCTCCACGGTATTGGTGAGAGCTACGCCACCCAGGGCCATCTCAATATAGCTTTGCACCTGCTGCATGGAGATGCCGTAGCGCGCGATGGCCCGTCGATCCACTTCGATCTCAAGGTAAGGCTTTCCAACGATGCGGTCGGCGAAAACCGAGGAGGGATTGATGCCCGGCACCTGCTGCAGCTCATCCTCCAGCCGAAGTCCGAATTCTTCGATGGTCTGCAGATCCGGCCCCTTTACCTTGATGCCCATGGGCGCGCGCATGCCCGACTGCAGCATGATCTGGCGGGTCTGGATGGGCTGCAGCTTGGGTGCAGAGGTGGTGCCCGGAATATCCGCCGCCCGTACAATCTCCTCCCATATGTCGTCAGGGGATTGTATATGGTCGCGCCACTGCCGGTAGTACTGCCCTGAGGGATCCGGGATCAGTTCTCCCTTCTCATCCCGTACAAAATTCCCATCTCTGCCGGTCCGGAATCGGATCCGGTGTCCATCAGGCCCGGTTTTAAATTCGGTCTTGTAGGTTATCAGGTTTTCATACATCGAAATGGGTGCCGGATCCAGGGCCGACTCGGTGCGCCCCATTTTGCCTACCACCGACTCCACCTCCGGAATAGAGGCCACGCGCATGTCCAGTTTCTGCATCACGTCCTGGGACTCCTCCATTCCTGCGTGCGGCATGGTGGTGGGCATAAGCAGAAAAGATCCTTCGTCCAGCGGCGGCATGAACTCCTCGCCCAGGCCCGGAAAGGCCCTGGCTGCCGATTGCCAGGGCGCCGAGGCGCGCAGGTCCACGCCCACCGCGTCAAAACCGCGGGCGAGGAAACCGAAGACCGAGGCGAAACCGAGCCAGATCACCAGCGCCAGTACCGACAGGCTGGCGGGAATGGAGAGGAAAAGTCCCTTGCGGGCCAGGCACCACTCCAGCAGAGGGCGGTAGTAGCGGATTACCAGCCAGAAACTCCCCATGATCACCGCCAGGAGCAGGCTCACCGTTACCAGGTTCCAGGTGAACGCAGTTGAGGGACCCAGCGGCAGCCAGGTTCGGGTCAGCAGCCAGGTCATCCCGATCACCACCAGAGCCATGTTGAGGACGGGCAGCCGGTGGTTCAGCTTTTCCTCATTCCACAGAATAGCTCCCCCGTTGAGCAGTCCGAAAGCGATCAGCACCAGGCCTGCCCAGGGCATCCAGGCTATGGCGATCCAGGCTCCCCCTGCCGCCAGCAGGCCGTTCCAGGCCAGCTTGAGCGGTCGCCTCCGGATACGCACCGAAAAGAACCAGTGCGCGAAAGGAGGAATAAGAGTGATCACGATGATGATTGAGGCCACAAGGGCAAAGGTCTTGGTGAAGGCAAGGGGACGAAAAAGCTTGCCCTCGGCCGCCACCATGGTGAATACGGGCAGAAAACTGACGATCGTGGTGGTGATGGCCGTGATAATTGCGTGAGCCACCTCGCTGGAGGCCCGGTAAATTACCTCCAGCAGCGGTTCGTCCTCCTCTGCCCTCTCCATGTGCTGCAGCATGTTCTCCGAGAGCACAATACCCATATCCACGATGGTACCGATGGCAATGGCGATACCCGAGAGGGAGACGATGTTGGCATCCACCCCCGCCAGCTTCATGGCGATGAAAGTCATCAGCACGGCCACCGGCAGCATGGCCGAGATGAGCATGGAGGTGCGCAGGTTCAGCACCATCACCACGATCACGATGATGGTGATAAGCGTCTCCAGCGTAAGCGCCTCCTCCAGCGTGCCCAGGGTCTCCTGGATCAGGGTGCCCCGGTCGTAGAAGGGTACCACCGTGACCCTGGACTCCGTACCGTCCTCCAGTGTTTTGGTGGGCAGACCGGGAGAGAGCTCTTCAATCTTGGCATGTATATTCTCGATGACCTCCATGGGATTGGCACCTTCCCTGGCCACCACAACGGCGCCCACGGCCTCGGCCCCCTCCTTGTCCAGTGCCCCCCGCCGCAGGGCGGGTCCGCGCGTGACGTGGGCGATCTGTTCCACTTTCACCGGGGTGTTGTCCACCACCTTCACCACCGCCTGCTCCAGGTCCTCCAGGTTCTGAACATAACCCAGTCCCCGCACCAGGTACTCCACGCGGTTCAGCTCGACCGTGCGTGCCCCCACCTCGGCGTTGCTCGCCCTAACCGCATGGAAGACCTCGTCCATGGTAATTCCATACTCCTGCATCGCCTCCGGGTCTACGTCCACCTGGTACTCGTTGACGTACCCGCCGATGGGCGCCACCTCGGAGACCCCTTCCGCCGAGGAGAGGGCGTATCCAACGTAGAAGTCCTGCAGGCTGCGCAGCTCCTGCGGGTCCCATCCGCCGGAGGGATTACCGTCGGCGTCCCTGCCCTCCAGGGTATACCAGAAAATCTGTCCCAGTCCCGTAGCATCCGGTCCCAGTGCGGGCTGCACGTCTCCCGGCAGGGTTCCCGCCGACAGCGAATTCAGCTTTTCCAGGATACGCGAGCGGCTCCAGTAGAAATCGACGTCCTCCTCGAAGATGACGTAGATGCTGGACATGCCCATGATGGAGGTGCTGCGGACGGTCTTCACGCCCGGCACAGTCAGCAGCTGGGTGGTCAGCGGATAGGTGATCTGGTCTTCCACGTCCTGCGGCGATCGGCCCGGCCAGGAGGTATAGACGATCTGCTGATTCTGTCCCAGGTTGGGTATGGCATCCACGGCCACCGGATCCCTGGGAAAAATCTCCAGGTCCCAGTTGAAGGGCGCCACGGACACGCCCCAGACCACCATGAGAAGCAGCAGGAGCACGGCAATCAGCTTGTTCTCAAGAAAAAAGCGAATGGTTTTGTTTAACATGGATGTACGGAATTAGCCTTGCGTAAGGGATAAAGAGACCCTAATCGCGTGTGGGAATTACGGTAAGAGGTGACTGGGGAGGGAATCAGCGGAAGGGCGGGCTGTTCCCGGAGAGCGGCTAATTCAGAAAGGAGGCGTTCAGCAGAAAGAGAGGCGGACCGTGGATGCGGGCGGGACCGGCCTCTCTCAGAAAGGCCGGGCTGGAATCGAAGGCCGGCAGAAATGATATTTCGCCTGAAATGACGGCCGCGGGCACCTTGCCGGTGCTCTGTTGCACCGCCGGGACCTCGTCCACCGCCTTGTCCACAGAAGAGACGCAATAGGCGTCCATCTCGCAGTCGGCGTCATCCATCCTGTCCGCGTGACTGGTCGCATGGCCTTCGACTTCCTGCATGTTGTGATCATCGCAGCAGGACATGGTGGTAGTTGCCACGGAAGACTCAATCATGTCGCAGAACAGGCCCGCAGCCGATACAGCGGACGGCGCCAAAATGCCCATCGCAAAGGTTAGCAGCAGGCCGGCTTTCAGGATTCGGTATGTGCGACGCAGGGATTGCATGATGTCTTAAATTATCGTGAAGGTACGAAATAAATTGAACAGATCACATAGTCCAAGCCTGTAAATCATTCGGTCTCGATGTTACCGAACCTGGCGCAGCACCGGTCTACTGCCAGTTTACTTTATTATTCCCATCTGCGTAAGAGAGGCTGCCGGAGTTCTCCCGGCGGGAGTCCCCGCCCTGCTAAATCTCTTCCAGCCGGAATTCCCGGAGCTCCCCTCGCAAAAGCTTAATGCCGGGATTCCCGGGTGCGCCCAGGTGGGTCTTGGTGGCCAGGTTGTCCGCGGGATCCTCTCCACTTTGCTCTTCCAGCCCCTCCTTGACCCTCCGGTAGGCCTCCCGGAAGGAAAGGCCCTCCCTGACCAGCTCGTTGGCGCGGTCGGCGGCGAAGAGCTCGGGCGTGCAGGCGGCCCGCAGCTTCTCCTCCACCGGTCGAAGGCTTTCTACGATCATCGCCGCCATTTCCAGCATCTCCAGCGCTGTGTCGAATGAGCGCATCACATGTCCCTTGGCCAGTTGAAGGTCACGGTGGTAGCCCGATCCCAGCCCGACGATATTCATGCGTATGGCCTGCGCGGATCCCGCCAGCTCGGAATGCCGGGCCCTCAGCAGTTCGGCGGTATCCAGGTTGCGTTTCTGTGGCATGATCGAGGAGCCGGTGCAGAAAGCGTCGTCGATCTCGAAAAAGCCCCGGTCGGAGGCCGTATAGTCGAGTAAGTCGCCCGCAAAATGAGCCAGTGTGGAGGTAATCGCCTCCAGGGCCTGCACCACCTGCAGGTCCACCCTGCCGCGGGTGTTCTGGGCGGCAAGAGAAGCGACCAGGGGACGTGAAAAGCCCAGCTTGCGGGCGACCTCCTCCCTGGGCAGGTCGAACGAGGTGCCGAAACCCGCGGCCGTTCCCAGGGGACAGCGGTCGGCTTGCCGCCAGGCCCCGCGCACCGCCTCCAGGTCCATGAGGAGCATCTCCGCCAGGGAGGCCAGCCAGAGTCCCACCGACGAAAGCATGGCCTTGCGTGTGTGGCTATATCCGGGCATGGGGACCTCCGCAAAACGTTCGGCCCGGTCGAGCAGGATTTCGGCGAGCAGCTTGACGCTGCTGACCACCTGCTTGAGCCCGTCTTTCTCCAGCAGGCGCATGGCCGTCAGCACTTGGTCGTTTCGCGATCTGCCGGCGTGGATCTTCCTGCCAAGCTCTCCCAGCCGTTCGGCAAGGTGCTGTTCGATGGCCGTGTGACAGTCCTCCTGCTCCCGCCGGATCTCAAACTCGCCCGCCTCCCACTGCGAAAGGATCTCCCCCAGCTCCTCCTGCAAACGGGTACACTCCTTATCGGTGAGTACCCCGACGCTGACCAGGGCTTCGGCATGGACTTTGGAGGCTCGCACATCGTAGGGCAGCAGTCTCCGGTCCAGCAGGTGATCCTCCCCCACCGTAAAGCCCTCCACCTTGCGGTGCAGCTCACTGCGCCCCTTCTCCTCTCCGGTCGTGTCGTCGCTCTCCCAGAGTTTAGACATGCTGTTTCACTCCTTTTTTGAGATTGTAAGCGGTTTTCTGCGGCAGGTTCCAGAGCTCAATAAAGCCGGCCGAGGCGTTCTGGTTGAAGGCCGCCGACTTGTTAAAGGTAGCCAGATTTTCATCGAACAGCGAGTAGGGAGAGTCGAGCGCCACTACTTCGCAGTTCCCCTTGTAGAGGCGGATTTTCACGCTGCCGGTCACCTTCCGGTTCTGGCGGTCGATATAGGCCCGGATGTTGTCCATTACCGGCTCGTAGTACTGGGCGCCGTAGCAGAGGTAGGCCCACTTGGTGTCCATGAGCGTCTTGAGCTCGTTCTCCTGGCGGGTGGAGACCAGCTGCTCCAGATTCTTATGGGCCTGGATGAGAATATGGGCGGCGGGATTTTCGTAGACGCCCCGCACCTTGAGTCCCACGACCCTGTCCTCTATCAAATGGAAATAGCCCACGGCGTGCCGGGCCCCGATTCCGTTGAGTGCGGTGATCAGGTCGGCCGGGTCCATGGGTGATCCGTTGAGGGCGACGGGAATTCCCTCCTCGAAGCCGATTGTCACCAGCTCCTCCTCGTCGGGTGCCTCCTGCGGGACGTTGCACCACTTGAGGATGTTCTTGAGCGGCGGAATCTGGTTGGGATCCTCGATCTCCCCGCCCTCCCCCGTGTTGGCCCACATGTTTTCGTCGTAGGAGTAGGGCGATTCCCGGGTCTGTTCCACCGGTATGTCGTGTTTCCGGGCGTACGCGAGCTCCTCATCCCGTCCCATAGCCCATTCGCGCACGGGTGCGATGATCTTCAGGGAGGGATCCAGGGTGGTGATATAGCTCTCGAAGCGCACCTGGTCGTTGCCCTTGCCGGTGCAGCCGTGGGCAATGACCTGGCAGCCGTACTCCGCGGCGAGGCGAACGGCGACCTGCGAGATCATGACGCGTCCCAGCGGGCAGCCCAGGGCGTATCCCCCCTGATAGTCGGCGTTCGCCCTTACCGCCTCCCAGCAGAGTTCGGCGAACTCGGTCTTGGCGTCGTATACGACAGCCTCCTTCGCCCCGAGCGAGAGCGCCTTCTCCCGGATCCACTCCAGGTTGTCGGCACGCTGTCCCAGGTCGATGGAGAGGGCAATCACCTCGCAGTCATACTCTTCCCGGATCCATTTGAGCATGACGCTGGTATCGAGCCCCCCGCTGTAGAGCAGCAGGCAGGTTTCAAAGGTTCCCTTTTCGGCTTCGTGAGATGCTGTCTTGTGATAGTGCTGTTCTTGCATGGTTCTGTTGTCTTGAATTTTGTGGGGGATGGAGATCGTCAATCAGGCCTCGGCGTATTGTTCCTCAGGGACCGGCAGGGGCGATGCGGAGCGGCTGTCGGTCAACAGGGTGCTGAAGACGCCTTTTGAAACGACCATCCGATTGCGGGCCTGATCGAAAACCCACGAGTTCTCGTGGTCCATCACCTCGTCGGTCACCTCCACCCCTCGGTGGGCCGGCAGACAGTGCATGAATCCTGCATGGGAGGGCGCCTTGGAAAAGAGCGCTTCGTTAACCTGGTAGTTTTGAAAGGCACCAAGCTTCTCCTCGTACTGGTGCTCCTCCCCCATGGAAACGAAGGCATCGGTGTAGACGGCATCGGATCTACTGACCGCCTCTCCCGGATCCCCGGAGTGACGGAAAGTCCCCCGGTACCTTTCGGCAAGATGCTTGAAATGACTCAGCTGCCGCTCGGTCCAGTAATACTCCCCGGGACCGGCAAAGCGGACTTCATGGCCGAATATCAGGAGAATTTCAATCAGGGAAAACGCCACGTTATTGGCATCTCCCACGAAAGATACCGTCAGGTGCTGCTCCTGCCCGAATTTCTCCTGCAGTGTATAGAGGTCGGCCAGCGCCTGCATGGGATGATGCCTGTCGCAGAGCGCGTTGACGACGGGGATCTCCGACCAGGACGCCAGCGTGGTCAGTGTTTCGTGGCGGTATACCCTGGAGAATATGGCGTCGCACCACTGTGAGACGTTCTTGACGGTGTCCTTAAGGGATTCGCGCTCCTCGGGGACCTCCGCCTCGAATTCGGAAGGGTGAATGACCTTGCCTCCCAGGAAGGCCTCCGGTGATATATGTATGACATCGCCTCCCAGATTGTTGATCGCCACTTCGGTACCCACCTTGGTTCGCAGGGAGGGCTTTTCAAAACAGAAGAGAATGTTCTTCCCTTCCAGGGTCTTTATGGAGGAATTGTCGTGAAGATAACGGCTCTGCCGGAGCAGATGCCGAAGATAGGATTTGTCGTTGCCGCCGATAGTCAATAGATGGTTCATAGCCTTGTGATTTCGAGAGGTTAAAAAAAAGGCCCGCTCAATCGTGAAATCGAGCGGGCCAAATACTTTGAT
>CAZGSL010000016.1:0-41883 GCA_964528445.1 uncultured Balneolaceae bacterium
CCCTCCCGCCGGGGCTCTACGGGCTGAGCAATCACCTGCTGGATACCCCCTGGCCAAAGGTGGAGAAGGCCAAGAGCCGCCTGGCGGAATTGCTTGAAAAGGATCGGCCGGATTCGGAGGAGATCTTCCGGCTGCTGCAGGATACCGAGGAAGCGCCCCCGGAGCGGCTGCCTGATACCGGCCTTTCTCCCGAACGGGAGAAAGCGGTCTCGCCGGTCTTTATCCGCTCGGAAGACTACGGGACACGGAGTTCCACGGTGATTACCGTCGACAAGGAGGGAGAAGTGCGGTTTGAGGAGCGCCGCTACCGCGCAGGAGAGACCGAAGTGACGGGGAGGAACCGTTACGAATTCACCCTGGAGGGCTGAACCACTTTGGCTACTCGATCCGGGTCCGTGCCGCTTCTCTACCTTCCGGGGCGTAGTCACCGGGATCGGGGATTTTCCCGAACGTGTAAATAACACCCGCGATCAGCGCCGCTCCCGCAGGATAGATGATCCACCAGGGAATTCCCGCCACCAGCACGCCCAGCATGGCCAGAACACTGATGGTTCCCACCACCATTGCGTAGGGCAACTGGGTGTTGACGTGCTCCACGTGATCGCACTGGGTGGCGATGGAACTGAGTATCGTGGTATCGGATATGGGGGAACAGTGATCGCCCCAGACCGAACCGGCCAACACGGAACTGACGCTTGCATAAATTATCTCATGGGTGATCCCGGCGGAGAGTCCTCCGCTGCTGCTGATCTCCCAGGCCAGGGGAACCACCAGCGGCATCAGGATTCCCATGGTCCCCCAGCTCGAGCCCGTGGCAAAGGCTGTCAGCGCGGAGAGAATAAACACCAGCGCCGGAAGCCAGAAGGGATTGAGGGTTTCCCCAAAAACCGACATCAGGTAATCGGCGGTGCCCAGCTCCACGGTCAGCGCGCTCAGGGCCCAGGCCAGCACCAGGATCAGCAGCCCGTCAAACATGGTATGCATGCCCTCCATCATCCCGTCAAGCGCCTCCTTTATCTCCAGCAGGCCCCGGGAGAGCGTCATGCCCATGGCCGCAAAGAGGGAGAGAAGCGATCCCCAGAGCAGCGCCGCATAGGAGTCGGCCGATTGTATAATGTTCTGAATGCGCTCCCCGAGCGTCGACTCACCCAGGAAGTTTTTCGCCTCGGCCGTTCCGGCGGCGAGGCCCTCCGGAAGAGGAGAGCCGGTCACAAAAAGCCCCGCGATACACCCCACCACCAGCACACCTATGGGCACCGCCGCGTTGAGCCAGTGCGACACTTTCTTTTCTCCTTCTTGCTCTTCCTCTCCCCTCTCTTCCTGTTCGCCGTCTTCCCGATCTCCCTCATTCCCTGTATCCTCTCTCTCATCCGTTCTATCTCCGTACCCCCCTGTCTTGCCGTAGATCCCGTAGGTATCCAGCTCCGGGTCGTGTTTTGCCTTGTAGAGATTGATCCGCGCTTTCAGCATGGCGCCGAAATCCCTCCCCGACCAGGCGATCAAAATCACAAACAGAAGGGTAAAAAATGCGTAGAAATTATACGGCAGGGAGTTGATGAAGACGGAGTAGGCCGCCTCGTTGAAGTCCGGCATTCCCGACTGGGCGTCGGCGATAAATCCCACCATCGCCCCGATCCAGGTACTTACCAGTGCGATGGTGGCCACCGGGGCGGCCGTTGCATCCACCAGGTAAGCCAGCTTGGCACGGGAGATACGCAGGCGGTCGGTCAGGGGACGCATCATGGTGCCTACCACCATAGTATTGGCGTAGTCGTCGAAAAAAACGACGAATCCCATCAAAGATGTGGTAAGCTGTCCCTGCACTTTCGTCTTCACAAAACGGGTAATCGCGCGGATCACCCCGCGGGTTCCGCCGTTTGCCGTAATGACGCCCACCATGCCCCCGATAAGCAGGGTAAAGATAATGATGCTCATATGACTCTCATCGGCCGTTGCCGGCACGATATAGTCGCTGAGGGCGGTGAAGAAGGAAATGAAGAAGTTCTCCACGCTCGGACCCAGCACCAGGAAAGCCCCGCACCAAATTCCCAGGAACAGGGCGAAAAGCACCTGGCGGAAAATGAGCGCGATCAGAATCGCCGCCATCGGCGGAAGGATGCTCAGCCAGCTTCCCACCATACCGCCGCCGCTCTCCGCCTGCAGCGCCTCGGGGAAAACAGAAATGGGTATTGCCCACATCGCCAGGAGTACAACGGCCGACGCCAAAAAGAGCACACGCTTTTTCATGGAACCCGCAACGTTGGAAAATTGGCCTGCCGGTTTCAATTCTTCCTGAAAATACAATCTCTTCGCTTTATTCCCAGCACGATTTGCGGAGCCATTATAAACTTTTTACAGTTCGGGTTTTGAAATCTGCGCTCAGACAATAACTTATGGTTCTGTGTATAATCCTAATAATCATGTAAAGATCACCTTCCATGAACCAATCAGTGAAAAAATGGACCGGTGCTGTGGTGATGGTACTGTGCATGGCGGCCGGCGCCTTCGCGCAGAACGACTACAGCACCTATTCCGGGCTGACGGAGCGACTTAACAACCTGGCGGACACCCATTCCGACTACGCGCAACTTGAATCGCTGACCCAGACCGTAGGCGGCAAGGAAGTCTGGCTGCTGACCCTGGGAACCGGCGATCCTTCTGCCAAACCTGCCGTGGCGGTGGTCGGAGGAGCGGAAGGCTCCCACATTCTGGGCAGTGAGCTGGCACTCCAGTTCGCCGAACGCCTTCTGAACGATACACCTTCCGACAGCCTCGAACAGCTGTTCTCCCGCACCACCTATTATGTCGTACCTCGGCTGAATCCGGATGCGACGGAACAGTATTTTGAGGATCTGCAGTACGAACGTAACGGAAACGCAAGGGATACCGACGAGGACCGCGACGGGCCGGTGAACGAGGATGGTTACGAGGATCTCAACGGCGACGGTTTGATTACCATGATGAGGGTCAGCGACCGTACCGGGAACTGGAGGCCCCACTCCGACGATCCGCGCGTGATGGTCGAAGCCGACGTCAGCGAGGGCGAGAAGGGCTCATGGAAACTCTTCAGCGAGGGAAGAGACAACGACAGCGACGGACAATTCAACGAGGACGGCGCCGGCGGCGTAGACCTGAACAAAAACTTTACGTTCGATTACCCCGCATTCGAACCGGGTGCGGGCGATTACATGCTCTCCGAAAGGGAGAACCGGGCGCTGCTCGACTTCCTGATGGAGGACGCCTGGAACACGTTCGCCGTGGTTTCGTTCGGTCCGCCGAACAATCTCTCCGAACCCATCTCCTTTAATCCCGGCGGCGTGGCACAGCGGGTGATTACCGGATGGTACCGGGAAGACACCGAGCTGAACGCCATCGCTTCCGACCTCTACAACGAGGTGACCGGCCTGAGCGGCGGTGATCGCGTGGAGGGCGATCCGGGAGACTTTTTCCAGTGGGCCTATTTCCACTACGGCCGGCTCAGCCTGAGCACGCCCGGATGGTGGGCCCCTGAAACCGGAGATTCGAACAACGAGCAGATACAGTTCCTGCAGTGGGCCGACCAGCAGAACCTTGACGCTTTCGTTCAGTGGGAGGAGGTCGACCATCCCGACTTCCCGAATCGAACCGTGGAGGTAGGCGGCATCAAGCCGTTTGCGAGGTCCACCCCGCCCTATTCGGCGGTCGACTCGCTTGCCGACAAGCACACCGCCTACCTGGCGGCCCTGAGCAACCTCCAGCCCGCCGTTGAGATCACCAACGTCGAGGTGGAAGAGGCAGGCGACAACCTCACCCGCGTGACCGTCGACATCTACAACCCCGGTACGCTTCCCACCGCCATCCGCCTGGGCGAGCGCACGCGCTGGGTCAGAGACGTCATAGCGGAGATCGAACTTGAGGGGGGACTCTCCCTGCTCAGCGGCGAGCGCCTCAGCAATTTCGAATCCATCGCCGGGGATGACAGCGAACAGCTGACCTGGCTGATACGCGGAGACGGCACCTTCTCCCTGAGAGCGGGTGCTCCTGCAACCGGCTTTACCACTTTTGAGCAAAGCATTAATCCGTAACGAGTATGACTATGAAGACGATTAAGACACTTAGTACACTGCTATTGACCTGCGGACTGCTGGCCGGGCTGGCTGGGCTGACTGTTGAGTCGGCCTCCGCCCAGACCTCCGTCGAGGGCTTCTTCCCGGCTGCCGGTACTCCGGCCAACCCGGAAGTGCAGGCCAGCTGGAACCGCTACTACAACTACGAAGGATACACCGACCTGATCAACCAAATGGCCGAGGCACATCCCGACCTGGTGCAGGTGCAGTCCATTGGCGAGTCCTACCAGGGCCGCGACATCTGGCTGGTGACCGTTACCAACTTCAACGAGGGGAATCCCGACCGGAAACCCGGCATGTACATCGACGGGAACATCCACTCCAACGAGATCCAGGGTACGGAAATGTCGCTCTATACCATCTGGTACCTTTCGGAGCAGTTCGGAAACCTTGACTTTATCACGCAGCTGCTGAACGAGAAGGTGTTCTATATCGTCCCCTCCATCAATCCGGACGCCCGCGAGCACTTCTTCGACGAGCCCAACACCGCCAGTTCTCCCCGCTCGGGGATGAAGCCGCTGGACGATGACGGAGACGGGCGTGTGGATGAGGACGGGCTTGACGACCTTAACGGGGACGGCTCCGTTACCCTGATGCGCCGCAAGAGCGAGCGCGGGGATTACCGGGTCGACCCTGATTTCCCCAACCGCATGGTGGAAGTGCCGGAAGATCAGTTCGGCAACTACGAGATTCTCGGTTACGAGGGCATCGACAACGACGGCGACGGCGAGATCAACGAGGACCGTCCCGGCTACTACGATCCCAACCGAGACTGGGCCTGGAACTGGCAGCCTGACTACATCCAGGGCGGCGCCCACAAGTATCCCTTCTCCCTGCCTGAAAACCGGGCGGTGGCCGACTTCGTGATGGACCATCCCAACATTGCGGCCGCCCAGAGCTACCACAACAGCGGCGGCATGATTCTTCGCGGGCCGGGCGCCGAGGAGGACCAGGGCACCTATAATTTCCAGGACATCCAGGTGTATGACGCCATCGCCGAGAAAGGCGAGTCGTTCATGCCCGGCTACGACTACCTGGTGGTCTACGACGACCTCTATACGGTCTTCGGGGGCGAGCTGGACTGGTTCTACGGAAGCCGCGGCATCTTCACCTACTCCAACGAGCTCTGGACCTCCTACCTGATGTACTACATGGAGGACGAACCGGAGCCGGACGACTATGTTTTCAACGAAAGTCTCATGTTCGGCGACGCGCACGTGGACTGGGAGCCCTACGACCACCCTACCTACGGGCAAATTGAGATCGGGGGCTTCAAGAAGAACTTCGGGCGCGCCCATCCCGGCTTCCTGCTGGAAACGGACGCGCACCGCAACATGGCCTTCACCATCTACCACGCCTGGCAGACGCCCAACCTGGTCATCGACGAGATCAGCGAGGAGGATCTGGGCGGCGGTCTGAGGGAGGTCACCGCGGTAGTCACCAACACACGGCTGATTCCCACCCACGCCAGCCATGACGTGCAGAACGACATCGTACGTCCCGATTACATAAGAATTGAGGGCGTGGACGTCGAAGCGGGCATGATCGTGGAGAACCGCGATCTGAACCAGACGGTCGAGCAGGAGGTGGATCCCGAGCAGCTCGAAGTGGAGAACATTCCGGGCATGGATTCGGTCGTAGTGCGCTGGATCGTCAGCGGAAGCGGGGATTACACCGTGACCGTAGACAGCGAGAAAGGCGGGGTGACCAGCCGCGAGAGCGACGGGTAGTAAGGAGCTGCCTTCGGGCAGCTCTTTAGCCCAGCTCCTCGATCGCCCGCCTGATACGCCGGACGGTGGTGTCGCGGCCCAGCAGCTCGAGCGTCGGGAAGAGATCGGGACCGTATCCCTGTCCCGTGACCGCAATCCGCAGGGGCATCATGATGGGGCCCCAGCCGATGTCGTGCTCCTCGATCAGCTCCTTGATGCGGTCCTTCAGCGCGCCGGCCTTGAATTCGTCGGCGGAGAGCTCCTCGATTTTCTCCAGGTACTCCTCAAGCAGGTCCGCGCTCCCCTCCTTCCATTTCTTGAGGGCCTCCTCGTCGTACTCCTCCGGATCCTCGAAAAAGAACATCCCTTCGGTGATAAAATCCTCTACCTTGCTGGCCCGGTCTTTCATCAGCGGAATAATCTCCTTGAGGTACGCCTCGTCGGGCTCCAGACCCCGCTCACCGGCGATCGCCTGCACCCGCGGGCAGAGCTCGTCCACCGGCTTCTCTCGGAGGTACTGTTCGTTGTACCAGATCAGTTTCTGGTAATCGAACACCGCCCCGCCCTTGCTGACCCGGTCGAGGGAGAAGAGTTCACAAAGCTCCTCCATGGAGTGAACCTCGCTGTCGTCCCCGGGACTCCATCCCAGGTAGGCCAGGAAGTTGACCAGCGCTTCCGGCTCGAATTTCTGCTCGCGGTAATCGCGGGTATTGATCGGAATGCCTTCGCTCTCGGCCTTGCGCTTGGAGAGCTTGCCGCCGGTGGGCGACATAATCAGGGGCAGGTGTGCCATTTTGGGTGCCTCCCATCCCAGGTACTCATAGAGCAGCATGTGCTTGGGCGTGCTGCTCAGCCACTCCTCACCGCGGATCACGTGGCTGATCTCCATCAGGTGATCGTCCACCACGTTCGCCAGGTGATAGGTCGGCATGCCGTCGGACTTCAGCAGGACCTGGTCGTCCAGTCCCTTGCTCTCGAATGAAACGAACCCGCGCACCTCATCCTCAAACCGCACGGTCTCCCGGCGCGGCACCTTCAGCCGGATCACGTAGGGCTCGCCCTCCTCCAGCATCTGATCCACCTCCTCCTGCGGAAGGGTCAGGCTGTTTTTCATCGACATGCGCGTGATGGCGTCGTACTTGGGCGAGGGATTCCCCGACTTCTCCAGCCGCTCGCGCATCTGGTCCAGTTCCTCGGGCGTATCGAAGGCGTAATAGGCATGGCCGGATTCGACCAGCTTATCGGCATACTCCCTGTAGATCTCCTTGCGTTCGCTCTGGCGATACGGGCCGTATTCACCCTCCCTGCCGGGCCCCTCGTCATATTCTATGCCTGACCAGAGCAGGGAGTCGACGATATCCTCTTCGGCCTCCTCCACATAGCGGGCCTGGTCGGTGTCTTCAATGCGCAGCACAAACACGCCGCCGGAGTTATTTTTCGCAAACAGGTAGTTGAAGAGTGCCGTCCGAAGTCCCCCGATATGCAGCAGACCAGTCGGGGAGGGGGCGAAACGCACGCGTACGTTGTTTTCCATGTATACGGCCGAAGTTTTACTTATCTATTGACAGTCCCGAAAAATAAGGGATTGCGGGGAGGAGTGCTAGGAATCATCCCGCGCTTCACGTTCGACCCCGACGCTGGCACCTCCGGTCGTAAGGCCGACAGATTCAGCGGCAAGCTCGCCACATTCGGCTGCGAGGCAACCATGCCCGGCGGCGCGGATTAAAAGTGAGCGAAAAAATTCCTATTCTACCCGCATATGACGCTGGCGCTCCTGTTTCCCCAACTGGCTCCCAACCTCTACGATCTGGCCGTGATGCTCCAGGCGGATCGGGTGGTCCTGCTGGACGTGGAGGAGTGGTCCCGAAAAAGCCGCGTCCACCGCACCCTGATCCGGACTCCCCAGGACACCCAGTGGATCAACATACCGGTTCGGACGGAGGACCGGGACAAAGAAGTTCGGGAGGTTCGCATCGATCATGCGCAGGATTGGACCACTCCCCTGCTTCGCAGCCTGGAGTACAACTATCGCAACAGCCCCTATTATGAATTTTATAAGCCAGAACTTCGGGCGGATTTTGAGTCTTCGATCGAGTTCGATTTCCTGATGCCTTTCGTGCTTCACATGCAATCCCGAATACTGGGTTTCATGGAAGAGGAGATCTCTTTCAAGATGGCCTCCTCCCTTCCCGGCTACAACTCCGATCCCGACGTCCTGGCCGGGCAGCTCGGGGCAGACCGCCTGCTACAGGAGCACGACAGCCGGCACTACCTTCGCCAGTCCGAAAACCGGTCCGAGCCGGACTTTGAGCATCCCCGTTACCGCCAGCACTTCGAAGGATTCGAACCGTGGTGCGGGCTCTTCGATCTGCTCTTTCAATACGGCCCGGAGAGCTTTAAGATCATCGACCGGTTTCGCTAGCTTCCCCGGCGGGGCGGTCTGGCAACTTCCTTGCAAATACCGTTTATTCCTTTATCATAGGGAGTAATCCCGTAATCACAGGATGTCATCCCGGCAAAACAGACAGGGTAACCGGTAACCAAAAGACCGCCATGGATAACGATTCGGACGACACAAACTGGAAACGCCTCTACTGGATCACGGCTCTCCTGGGTATCTCCTACGTGATCCTCCTGGGGATTTTCACACTTATCTTCAATACCCCAACCGGTTGACATGCACTGGGTAGACTGGCTGGTACTGGTTGTTTTCCTCGGGTACACCATCTGGGACGGGACCAAAAGAGGAAGGCAGACCGACAACATCGAGGGCTTTTTCCTGGCGAACCGCTCCATGCCCTGGTGGGCGATGGGACTTTCGGTGATGGCCACCCAGGCGTCGGCCATCACCTTTATCGGCACGACGGGGGAGGCCTACGTGGAGGATATGCGCTTTGTGCAGATCTATCTCGCCATCCCGTTCGCGATGATCATCATCTGCACCACCCTGGTTCCCTTCTTTCACAGGATGCAAAACTTCAGCGCCTATGAGGTGCTGGAAGAGCGGTTCGGGCTGAGCACGCGGCTCTTCACCAGCCTGCTTTTCCTGATCTCCAGGGGACTGGCCCTGGGAACCGTTATCGCGGCCCCCTCCTATGTGCTGGCGCTTCTGCTGAACCTGCCGCTTACACCCACCATTCTTATCATCGGGATCACGGCTACCCTCTATACGATGGTGGGAGGGATCTCCGGGGTCATCCGCACGGACGTCAAGCAGATGGCGGTCATGATTTTCGGCCTGGCCTTCTGTTTCGTATGGATACAGTACCGCCTGCCCCCGGAGGTGGGAATATCCGACTCCCTCTATCTTGCGGGAACCCTGGGCAAGCTGGAGGCACTGGACCTGAGTTTCGACCTTAGCGAGGAGTACAACGTCTGGAGCGGCGTTTTCGCTGCCGTATTCCTGATGCTCTCCTACTTCGGTACCGACCAGACGCAGGTTCAGCGCTACCTGACGGCCCGCTCCCTGAAAGACGCCCGGAAATCCCTGCTTCTTTCGGCCTACGCGAAGGTACCGATGCAGTTCTTCATCCTGCTGCTGGGCGTTATGCTCTACGTATTTTACATCTTCGGCTCCGCCCCCATGACCTTCCGGGCCGTTGAGGCGGAAGCCACGCAGCAGGAGGAGGTGATTGCGGGTGAGATGCTGCGGTCGGAGTACGAGGCAACCCACCAGCGGCGCATGCAGGCCGCCGAGGATCTGCTGGAGAACCGTACCGAACAGAATGCCGAGGCGTTCCGGGAGGCCAATTCCCATTTGAAAGAGATCCGGCAGGCCGAACTTGACCGGCAGGGACGGATCACCGGCTCCAGCCTGAACGATACCAACTACATTCTTCCCTGGTTTATCCTCCATGAGATCCCCATCGGGGTTATCGGCCTGATCGTGGCGGGTATTTTCGCGGCTGCCCTCTCCAGCATCGACAGCGAGCTGAACGCGCTCTCCACGGTCTTTATCGTGGACTGGTACAAACGGCTGGATTCGGAGGAGCGGGGGAAAATATGGTATCTGCGATCCTCACGCGCCGCGACCCTCTTCTGGGGCGTGCTGGCCACCCTCGCCGCCCTGGCGCTCGGGGAGACCCGCTCCATCATTGAGCTCGTCAACAAGATCGGGAGCTACTTCTACGGTTCCATTCTGGGAGTTTTCATTCTCCTGCTGTGGGTTAAACGGGCCAACGGCGCCGGCGCGCTGACCGGACTGGTTACCGGAATGGGAACCGTGTTCGCCTTCGACCGCATATACGACAATCCCGCCACCGGGGAGTGGATGCTGGTCGCCCCCTGGAACAGCATACCGGAGGGATTTGAGAAAAGCATCGAATACCTCTGGCTGAATCCTCTGGGCACGGGCGTGGTGGTGGTCGTCGGAATCCTCGTCAGCACCGCCTGGAACCGGTGGAAATAAAAACGGGCGTGCCCGCCAACCCGGCCGAAGCCGGATCGCGTGAACACGCCCGCAGTTACTTGCAGCCGGCGCCGGCCGGCCTCTTTCCTTTCTACTGGTTCAGCCTGATAGGCGGATAACTGTCCTCGAAGTGGTCGATTTCAGCTGCCTCAACCGCACGGCGGTAGTCGGCCCACGGCCCGCTGAAGAAGGCGTTCAACTGCTCCAGGGCATCTTCAAAGTAGGAGCGGCCCTGTTCCAGCAGCATCCGCTCGGTTTCGCCGGGCGCCTGGTAGCTGGACGACAGGTAGCCTTCGGCCTCGAAGAGCTCGTCGTCAACGGTCCGTGCCGTGTCTTGCGGCGCGCCCTGTCCGCCTCCGCCCCATCCTGTATCGAAGATATCGCTGATACTGCCGAGGCTGTCCTGCATCGTTTCGGTCCTCTCGATCAGGTCGGCGATGGCGTCGGATCCGCTCCGGTCGGTCTCCAGGGTGGAGAGGATGTTGTCGAGGGTCTCTTCGGAGTCCTCGATTCTGTTCATGGCTTCGTCAAATACCGCCTCCAGCTGCTCGATCTCTTTCAGCATATCCCGGCGCGCCCTCAGGTCCGCCATGCTGACCTCGATGCGGGGGTCGAAGCGGATCTCCGCTTCGGTGGAGTCGGAGTAGTCGCCGTAGGAGAAGTGCAGGGTGTAGGTACCCGGCAACAGATCCGTTCCCCCGGGCATGGCTTCACCCTCCTCCAGGGGCTCGGCGTTGGGCGGACGGACGCCGTCCTCTTCCATCTCCCAACCCATACGGTTCAGACCGTCCTGGCCGGGCGTTTCGTAGAAGGTTCGGACCACCTCGCCCTGCCGGTTGGTCACTTCCACCTTGATGTTGATATCCTCATGTCCCAGCTCCTCGCGAACCTTCTCCAGCTCCTCCATATTTACCGAGTAGCTGATCTGGGGGTCGTCGTCAATGTTGTCTCCCCGGTATCCGCCGTCGGCGTCAAACCGCGTCCCCTTGGCCTGTCGCCACTCCGCCTGGTAGGCGGTGGGAGCGGGATAGACGTTGAGAGGCTCGTTGATAACATCGGCACCCTCAGCGGCCATTTCGCGCAGCGGGCGGATATCGTCGAGTACCCAGAATGCCCGGCCGAACGTGGCGATCACCAGGTCGTGATCGCGGGGATGGATGACCATGTCGTACGTAGAGGCCGTCGGGTAGTCCACCGTCCACTCCGTCCACGTCTCGCCCCCGTCAATACTCACGTAGAGGCCGAACTCGGTGCCCGTAAACATCAGGCTGGGTTCCACGGGATCCTGAGCGAAAGAGAGCGAATAGCCCCAGAGGCCCTTGTCGGCCACCATGTTCTCCCAGCTCTCACCGTAGTCGGTGGTGCGGTAGACCATAGGCTCCCAGTTGCCGCGGCGGTAGTCGTTGATTACCGCGAACGCCTCGCCGGCGTTGTGTTCGGAGGCGTGAACCTGGTGAACCCAGCTCCCCTCTGGATGATCCGGGAGGTTGTCCACCACGTTGGTCCAGCTCTCGCCGCCGTCGCGGGTCACCTGCACGTTGCCGTCGTCGGTTCCCACCCATATGACGCCTTCCGAGAGGGGACTCTCGTCAATGGCGGTAATGGTGGTGAAGTTCTCGGCCCCGGTCGCGTCGGTGGTGAGTCCACCGCTCGCGTGCTGATTCTGCTTGTCGGGATCGTCGGTGGTCAGGTCGGGGGATATCACCTCCCAGGTCTCCCCGCGGTCGTCGCTCCGGTGAAGAAACTGGCTGCCGAAGTAGATCCTGCCAGCCTGGTGCGGACTTACCGCGATGGCCGCGTTCCAGTTGAAGCGCAGGCGGGCGTTGTCGGGATGGACGGGCTGCACGTCAGCGGCGTGGCCGGTTTCGGTGTCGATCCGGCGCACGTTGCCTCTCTGCGACATACCGTAGACGTAACGCGGATTGGTATGGTCGATGGCCACGTCAAATCCGTCGCCGAAGAGAATTTCATCCCAGTAGTAGTTGCGGATTCCCCCGTTGCGCCATACCGCGCTGGGACCTTGCCATGTACCGTTGTCCTGCATGCCCCCGTAGACGTTATAGGGAATGTCCATGTCCACCGTCACGTGGTAGGGCTGTCCGACGGGAATGTTGTCGACAAACTCCCAGGTCTCCGCCCGGTCGCGCGAGATATTGAATCCGCCGTCGTTCCCCTCGTAAATAAGGCTGGGATCCTCAGGATGGATCCACCAGGCGTGGTGATCGGGATGCACACCGGAATAGGGAATGATCTGCTGGAACGAGCGTCCCCCGTCAATGCTGCGGGAAACCCGTGAAAACATGTTGTAAATCCGGTTCTCGTCCTTGGGATCCACCCGTATGTCCGCGTAGTAGAACGGACGTCCCCCGATATCCTCGTCGGTGGTCATCTCCCAGGTATAGCCGCCGTCTTCACTGCGATAGAAGGCGTTGTTTTCCGATTCAATCAGGGCGTAGACAATCTCCGGGTTGCTGGGCGCAAAAGCGAGTCCCATACGTCCCAGCGGTTTTTCGGGAATGCCGTTCTCCTCGTTATTGAGTTCGGTCCAGCTCTCTCCACCGTCGATGGTCATGTAGAGTCCCGAGCTCTCTCCGCCCGACTCGAAAAACCATGCGTCCCGGTGATGCTCCCACATGTTCACCAGGATCTTGTTGGGATTGGAGGGGTCGGCAACCATGTCGCCCACACCCGTTCGCTCGTCCACGTACAGGATTTTCTCCCAGGTCTCTCCCCCGTCGGTGGTCTTGTACACACCGCGGTGCTCATTCTCATTCCACGGATCGCCCGAAGCGCCTGCCCAGACAATATCCGGGTTGTCGGGATGCACGATGACGCGGTGAATACTGCGAGTCTCCTCCAGGCCCATCAGCTCCCAGCTCTTGCCTCCGTCGATACTCCGGTAGATACCTGAGCCCAGGGTGATGCTGTTGCGGGGATTGCCTTCGCCGGTTCCCACCCAGATGATGTCCGGGTTCTTCTGGTGAATAGTGAGATCTCCGATGGAAGCGACGTGCGCATCGTCAAAAATCGGCTCCCAGGCGACTCCGCCGCCGGTAGATTTCCATATACCGCCCGAAGCAGTTCCCACGTAGATAATATCCGGGTTGTCCACAATGGCATCAATGGCCGTAACTCGGCCGCTCATGCCGGCCGGCCCGATGTTCCGGGGACTCATGGCTTGCAGCTTTTCCATGTCCAGCTGCTGGGCCACAGCTATCTGTCCGCTGTCAGGAAAGAGGAAGGCGGCAGCCAGCAACAGTGAGAAGAGGCATTTCAGGGGGAGTCGAAGATTCATAACAGTGGTATTGGTTAAAGAGAAGGGTTCCATCCCGTGAATCAGGTCAATCTTACCGAAAGGCACCTATTAAATCAACCGGCAGTTGTAAAAAAATGTGGAAGTATTACATCCGGGAATAAAAAACCCCCTCCCTCCGAGTGCATCGGAAAGAGGGGGCGTAAAGTGTTTATGCTTAATGGCCGGGGATTACTCCTCGGGATTCAGTACGTCCTCGATGCGGTCACGGGCATCGACCAGGTGGACGCGCGTGGCGCGGTCACCGGCGTTGCCGATCGTATCGTTGACGTCGTCCAGCAGTATCTGCAGCTGTTCGCGTACAATTGGTCGGATATCAGACTGGCTGACATCCACATCAGGTCCGCTTATAAACTGGGCGAACTGCTGGGGTACAGTGGGTTCCTGCGTCATGAGGTACTCCATCCGTTCGATGTATGCCCTCTGCAGGTTGCGGCGGAAGACGCCGATCTGGGGTGAGGCGTTCTCCAGCTCATTCCAGATGGCCCCGCGGAGATCGTCCATGAGCTCGAAGGGCGTGTAAGTATCCCCGTCTGAGCGAGCCTGCCATTCGATCAGCTTGCCCAGCATATCGGGCGAAGCCACATTGTTCAGCAGGCCGGTCTGGTCGCTGCGGATGTCATCAACGACGGAACTTTCGTTAATGCGGTCCAGAACCTCGTAGTTCAGCATCCAGGTGGGAGACGCCCATCCGTAGTCGGAGAGCCACTGCATGGCCCTGCGCTGGCGCTCCTCGGGGACGAATTCGTAGACCACGCCTTCCTGGTTGTAGGTCTTGTCGGTTCGGTAGATCCCGCCGATGTTATTGTAGACGTGTCCCGTATAGCGTCCCCACTGGGCAACCACATTGCCGTAGAGTTCCTCGAGCTCCTCGTAGTTGGCGCCGTCACGGCTGGTCCACTCGAGGAGGTTGTCGGTGATGCGGCGCAGGTTGGCCACGCCCAGTTCGCTGGCGCGCATGGCGTCGTTGGTCAGGTCCTCGGTCTGCACGCGCGGGTCGTTGTCGCCCGTGCCAAAGAAGTAGCGCGGGTCGCCGGCCCGATCGCGGGTCCACGTATTAAGGGTGTCTTGAATCCGCTCGTCGCTCCAGTCCTCAGGGAACCAGGAGTAGCCCCACTTGGCCGCCCATTTGTCGTATTCACCGACGGCGGGATAGAAGTTGGTCACCCCGTCACCGGGCTGCGCCACATAATTGAACCGAGCATAGTCCATGATGGAGGGCGCCGTACCGTGGGTGCTGGTAAACTCAGGAGAGCGGAGCGAGTCGACCGGATAGGCAAAGCTGGATCCCATGTTGTGCGGAAATCCGAGCGTATGTCCCACCTCGTGGGCCGAGACGAAGCGAATCAGTTCGCCCATCACATCGTCATCGAATTCCACGCCCCGAGCGTCCGGGTTGGTGGCAGCGGTCTGAACAAAGAACCAGTTTCGCAGCAGGTTCATAACGTTGTGGTACCATCCAATGTCGCTCTCCAGGATCTGTCCCGTACGCGGATCGTGCACGTGCGGGCCGTAGGCATTCTGGGTGGGGGATGCGAAGTAGCGGATTACCGAATAGCGCACGTCCTCCGGACTCCAGTCAGGATCGTTCGCGGGCGGATCCTTGGCCACGATGGCGTTCTTGAAGCCGGCGTTTTCAAATGCCGCGTTCCAGTCCTCCACCCCCTGCTTCAGGTAGGGACGCCACTTCTCGGGCGTGGCCGGATCAATCCAGTAGACGATCGGCTCGACCGGTTCGACCAGCTCGCCGTTCAAATAGGCCTCCTTATCCTTCGGCACCAGCTTGTAGCGCGTGACATACTCTACCTCCTTGGCCTTTTGGGCATCGGCACCGTAATCGGTGTGCTGGATGCTGAAAAAGCCGACCCGCTGGTCGTGCGCACGGGACCGCATCTCATCCTGCGGGAGAAGCACCATACTGTGGTTCATCTCAAGGGAGATGGTACCGGTTTCCGAATCGGAGGGTGGATTAGCGGCATCGTAGGTCATCAGGCTGCGCGCCTCGATATTGAGCGGATAGCTGCGAATATGCTCAATAAAGGTCCTGCTGCCATCCAGCCGCCGCACCTGATAATTTTGACGGGCGCCGTCACTGAGACCAAACGCGGGAACGTCGGTGTTGTAGAGCGACGTTACATCAATAACCACTCCGGTGGAATCCTCTCCAAGTGACTCAATGGAGAAGGTCGATATGATCGGCTCAAAATTGGAGTTCCGAACGGCCTTGAAGATAGGCTGTGTGCTGTCGGCCACGTTTTCGTAAGAGACATGGCGCAGGAGAATATTGTCACCCTTGCGGTGCCAGCGCACGGTCATGGTGTTATTCTTCTCTCCACCGTAACCCAGATTGGTAGCTGTCTTCGCTATTCGTGAAACCACCAGCATTTCCCGTCCCAGCAGGGAGTCGGGGATTTCATAGTAATAGCTGTCGTCTATTTTATGGACGGTAAACAGTCCGTCATCCGACTCTGCCTCGTCGGTGATTACCTCCGAATAGGGCTGTATGCCCTCTTCGTCATCCCCCGGGCCGCGTTGCTGTTCCATCTGGGAGGGGCCCTCCTCCTGGGATTGTTGCGCTTGTTGGGTAGTCTTACACCCGCTGAGCAGGCCTGCCGTGATAAGCATCACGAGGACTACCGTTGAGTTGAACCGTATCATATGTTTCGGATTTGTTTGAGGTTTTCTGATGAACTTACTACGAAAATTAAAAATGAGTCGACTAATTTGTTCAAGCGTTCAGACGTAAAAAATGATTAAAAAATATATCCCTCTCGTCTTATACGGGTCCCTTACGTATGGTTCGAACAGGACGGCAAGAGGCTGTTGAGTTCGAGGGCCAAACCATGCTGTCGCAGCTCGCAGATCCCGGTTTCGTTCTAGTCATCCAGGACTTCTTCGATGCGCCGTACGACATCTTCCAGGTGAACCTCGGTAGCCCGGTTAGCGGCACTGCCGGTTGAATTCTGCACATCCTCCAGCAGCATCTGAAGCTGCTCCCGCACCATGGGACGGATGTCGGACTGGCTGACGTCTACCTCGGAATCACCCCCGCCGAACTGTTGCTGCGGCTGGGCGGGCTCCTGGGTCATCAGGAACTCCATCCGCTCGATGTAGCTCCGCTGCAAGTTGCGGCGGAACACGTCGATTTGCGGCGAGTTGCTGTCCAGCTCGCTCCAGATGGTGCTTCGCAGGTCGTCCATCAGTTCAAAAGGCGTGTAGGTGTCGCCGTCCGAACGTTCGTCCCATTCGATGAGACGTCCGATCATTTCGGGAGAAGCCACATCCTCCAGCAGACCACTCTGCGCACTGCGGATATCATCCACCACGGTATTCTCGTTGATGCGATCGAGCACCTCGAAATTCAGCATCCAGTCCGGCGAGCCCCAGCCGTACTCGGCCAGCCAGTCCATGGCCCGGCGCTGGCGCTCCTCGGGGACGAATTCGTAGACCACGCCTTCCTGGCTATAGGTCTTGTCGTTGCGATAGATCCCACCGATGTTGTTGGAGACGTGACCGAGATACTGGTCCCATTGACCCACCACTTCTCCGTACAGCTCCTCCAGCTGTGCGTAGTTGGCTCCGTCACGGCTGGTCCACTCGATCAGGTTGTTGACGATACGCTCCAGGTTGGCCACACCCAGCTCGCTGGCGCGCATGGCGTCGTTGGTCAGGTCCTCGGTCTGCACGCGCGGGTCGTTGTCGCCCGTGCCAAAGAAGTAGCGCGGGTCGCCGGCCCGATCGCGGGTCCACGTATTAAGGGTGTCTTGAATCCGCTCGTCGCTCCAGTCCTCCGGGAACCAGGTGTAAGCCCACTTGATGGCCCATTTATCGTACGTTCCGATAGCCGGGAGGAAGTTGGTCACCCCGTCACCGGGCTGCGCCACGAAGTTGAAACGGGCGTAGTCGAGAATCGAGGGTGCGGTGCCGTGCGTGCTGGTAAATTCGGGTGAGCGGAGATCCTCCACCGAATAGGCGAAACTGGAGCCGTGGTTATGCGGCATGCCCAGCGTATGTCCCACTTCGTGGGCCGAGACGAAGCGAATCAGCTCGCCCATCACATCGTCGTCGAACTCCACGCCCCGCGCCTTCGGATTGGCGGCAGCGGTGTGAACAAAATACCAGTTTCGCAGCAGGTTCATCACGTTGTGGTACCACCCGATGTCGCTCTCCAGGATCTGTCCCGTACGCGGGTCGTGCACCTCGGGTCCGTAGGCGTTCTGGGTGGGGGATGCGAAGTAGCGGATCACCGAATAGCGCACGTCCTCCGGACTCCAGTCGGGATCGTTCGCGGGCGGATCCTTGGCCACGATGGCGTTCTTGAAGCCGGCGTTCTCAAATGCCGCGTTCCAGTCCTCTATTCCCTGCTTCAGGTAGGGACGCCACTTCTCGGGCGTGGCCGGGTCGATCCAGTAGACGATCGGCTCGACCGGCTCGACCAGCTCACCGTTCATATAGGCCTCTTTATCAGATGGTACCAGCTTGTAATGAATAATGTGCTGAACCTCCTTGGCCTTCTGAGCGTCCGCTCCATAGTCGACCTGTTCGACGCTGGAAAAACCGATCCGCTGATCCTCGGCACGAGTGCGCGCCGGTTCGGCCGGCAACAGCACCATGCTGTGATTCATCACAAGGGAGAGGGTCCCGGTCTGAGAGGCGGAGGGCGGGTTGCCGGCTTCGTAGGTAAGCAGGCTCCGGGTCTCGATATTGCGCGGGTAGCTGCGGATATCTTCTATAAAGGTCCTGCTGGCATCCAGCCGTTGCACTTGGTGACTCGAGCGCTCGTCGTTCTCGAGTCCGAATGCCTGCACATCGGAGTCATACAGCGAAGTGACGTCAATGACCACGCCGGTGGAGTCCTCGCCGAGCGACTCGACCGGGAAGGTCATGATAATGGGCTCAAAGTTCGAATTCCGTACGGCCCGGTAGATGGGCAGTGTGCTGTCAGCCACGTTTTCGTAGGAGACATGCCGCAACAGGATGTTGTCACCCTTCCGCTGCCATCGTACGGTCTGCGTGTTGTTCTTCTCCCCGCCGTAGCCCAGGTTGTTCGGGGTTTGGGCTATGCGGGATACGACCAGCATCTCCCGCCCCAGCAGGGAGTCGGGGATTTCATAATAATAGGTGTCGTCGATATTGTGGACGGTAAAGAGACCATCATCAGACTCCGCCTCATCGGTGATCACTTCGGAGTAGAGCTGAATCCCTTCCTCATCATCGCCGGCTTGTTGCTGCTGTCCCTGGGGGACGCCTTTGAGCACGGCTGCCTGGGTGATCTGGCCGCCAGCAAACAATGCCGCGGTGATTAATATTGCGAGAGTCATCGAAGTCTGGGATCGTACCATAAGGAATCAAAACTTTGTTGCGGATTTTCAATGATCAGCAGATCAATATCCGTAGCAACAGTATGAATGAGAAGGCCTGACCAATCAAGTATTCACACGTAAAAAAAGATTAAAATATGTGGAATTATCTCCTGGTCGTTGCTATATTTTTCCAGAGACATGATAATTCTTTTTTTTTACTATCAAAAATGTGACCGTCTGTCAACCGCGTCCGGCTTGGGGGAGCTACCCGCACCGATACTACTTTCACACTATCCTGTATTTGTGTTTTGAAACACTTGCTCTCCTTTTTCAAGGACTTCAAGCAGACCGGCGCCATTGCCCCGAGTTCACGATTCCTGGCCAGGGGGATGGTGCAGGAACTGAACAAGCACACCGGCTCGGGGAATCCGCCGCTGAATATTCTGGAGATCGGGGCCGGTACCGGACCGATGACCGGAGAGATCGTAAACAGCATACGCCCGGCTGACCGCTTTGACGTAATCGAGATCCACCGCGATTTCTTTGAGCATATCAGTCGCAAATATCGGCAGGAGAACGTACATATCCATCATGACGACATTCTCAAATTCGATGCCGGCAGATCCTATGACTTTATTATCTCCAGCCTGCCCTACGAAAATATGCCGGGAGAGACCGGCCGGAGCATATGGGAGAAGCAACTCCACCTCTGCAAAGACGGCGGATACATCACCTATTTCAAGTACCTGAAACCGGGTTCATTCAAAAACAGATACGAGAGGGAGCTGGTGGACCGTTACCTGGCTCACCGGAGAACGGTATGGCTGAACCTGCCTCCCGCCCGAGTCTATACCCTCCGGGTCGAGTCGCCCAGGACGATCGGGGGGACGGGAGACTAGAAAAAGCCGAGATTCAGAACGGAGAGGATGAGTCCGAAGAGCAGGGCCCACCAGAAATTCTCTATTTTGAATCCCTCCACCAGCGCGTCCACGAGCAGCAGGATCAGGGCGTTGATCACCAGAATGAACAGGCCGAAGGTAAGAATGGTGAGCGGGAGAGAGAGAAACGCGAGGATAGGCTTGACAAACACATTGAGCAGACCAAGCAGGATGGCCACCCATACGGCCGTCAGGAAACTCTTCAGCTCCACCCCCTTCAGCAGGTATCCGATTACGAAGATACCGATACTGTTTACCAGTAGGTTGAATATGGCATTCATCATAGCAGGCAAGATTGGTTGGCGGTTCTCAGAATTCTACGCGGTTCGTAGAAGTCTACGCAGCCGCCGCCAAAATGTTTTACCTGCTTATTGGAAAAGCGTTAACCGGTGAGCACAACGATCCCTACCAGTACGAGCAGAGCGATTTTGAATATAAGCGTCTTCCACTTTCTCATTACAGATATCCCCAGATATTTATAACCAATGATCCCCTTGCACAGGAGTTTCCTATCTACGAAAACTCGCGATAAAACTCAAGTTATCCACAAGGGCTTGTCACTCTTCTTTATCGGAGCCGGTCTAAAAAACCTTAAATAACCCGGCATAAATGGCAATAAAAGTGCCTTGGCCGCGCATAGGAAGACACTCCCAACATTATCCACAGACTTATCAACATGGGGTGTGGATAAGTCCCGTTTATGTGAATAACTGCTCTTTCCGGAGCCTCCGGGAATTGTAGACCACGCTGACCGAGCTGAAAGCCATGGCGGCTTCTGCCAGGACCGGATGCATGAATCCAATGACGGCCAGGGGAATCATGACCACGTTGTAGACGAAGGCCCAGAACAGGTTCTGTTTGATCTTGCGGAAGGTGGCGCGACTCAGCTGCACGGAATCGGCCGCGGCGCCGAGATTGCCGTGCACCAGCACGATGTCGCCCGATTCAATGGCCACGTCGGTGCCGGTGCCGATGGCGATGCCGATATCGGCCTGGGCCAGCGCGGGGGCGTCGTTGATGCCGTCCCCCACCATCGCCACCAGCTTTCCACGCTCTTGCAGCTTCCTGATCTCCTCGGCCTTCCGGTCGGGCAAGACCCCGGCAAGGACATCGTCAATGCCCGCCTCCCGCGCTATGGCCCGCGCGGTCTGCTCGTTGTCGCCGGTGATCATGAGCAGCCGGAAGCCGAACTCCCTGAGGCGTGCTATGGCCGCCTTGCTGTCTTCCTTTATGGTATCGGAAACGGCCAGCAGCCCGACAGCCTCCCCGTTCGACGCCACCAGCATGACCGTTTTGCCCTCCCGCTGCATCTCTTCGCGGCGCGCAAGAAGATCGTCCGCCACCTTAACATCCTCTTCCTCAAGCAGGGCGGGCGTGCCTACCGCCACCCGCCGGCCGTCGACTTCCGCCCGTACGCCCATGCCGGTGCGGCTCAGGAAATCCTGATAGTCCGAAAGCGCAACGTCCCGTTCACCGGCACCAGCGACAATCGCGTGTCCGAGGGGATGTTCGGATCCCCGTTCCGCCGAAGCCGCCAGACGAAGCACCTCCCGTTCGTCCCAATCTCCCGCACCGTAAACGTCGGTTAGGGAGGGCTTCCCTTCGGTGATGGTCCCCGTTTTGTCGAGCACGATCACGTCAATCTCCTTCATGAGCTGGATGGCTTTCCCCTGCCGGATCAAAATTCCGTTTTCGGCGCCCATGCCGGAACCCACCATCAGGGCGGTGGGCGTGGCCAGTCCCAGCGCGCAGGGACAGGCAATCACCAGGACCGCAATCGCAGCGTAAAAGGCGAGAGCCGTCTCGCCCAGCCCCGGCTGCACCCACGGCAGCAAACCGGACGCCCATCCGGCGACCGATCCGAAAAAGGCGGGAAACAGAAGCCACGCCGCCAGGGTCAGCAGCGACAGCGCCAGGACGGCCGGCACAAAAATCCGGATAACCCGGTCGGCAAACTCCTGTACCGGTATTTTCGAATTCTGGGCCTCCTCCACCATCCGGATGATCTGATTCAGGAAGGTCTCCTCTCCCACTTTGGTTGCCTCGACCTTCAGTACCCCGTTCCGATTGATCGTGGCGCCGATCACCTCGTCTCCTTTTCCCTTCTCGACCGGCATCGATTCTCCCGTCGCCAGGGATTCGTCCACCGTCGACTCCCCGTCAATCACGCGCCCGTCGGTCGGAATCTTCTCCCCGGGACGGACCAGCATCACCTCGCCCGCCCGCAGCTCCCTCACGGGAATTTTCACCTCCTCCCCGTTTCGAATAATCGTGGCCTCTTTCGCTCCCAGGGTCATCAGCTTCCGAATCGCTTCCGAGGCCCGCCCCTTCGCCTTGGTCTCCACGTACCGGCCGCTCAGGTGAAAAGCCATGATCATTCCGGCAATGCCGGCAAAACTGTGAAACGCCGGGGCCCAGCCCAGCTGATGACCAAGGGCCACCACCCCGGTGGCGAGCGCGGCCAGCGTACCCATGGCGATCAGCACATCCATGTTGGGAGAGCCGTTGCGAACCGACCGGGCCGCGCCCCGGATCGTATCCCATCCGGGATAAAACACCACGACTCCGGACAGGAGAATCATCGCCGTCTCGTACCAGGCGCCGGGAATCAGTCGCGTCTCCCAGAACATTTCGGGCAGCATAAGCAGCACCGCCGGCAGGGTGATCAGCCATGCCAGCATCATGTTCCCGTACGCCTCCGCCGTCTTCTCGTCCACCGCCTCGTCGGCGTCCTTCTCATCCTCGGCCACCGAGTAGCCGGCCTCTTCCACGGCCCGGACCAGCTCCCGGCGGGGCACCGCCCCGTTCGAGAATTCCACGGACGCCTTCTCCGTGGCCAGGTTTACGCTGGCCTCTTTCACGCCTTCAACGTTCCGCAGCTGCTCCGCCACACTGTTGACGCAGCCCGCGCAGTGCATACCTTCAATTTTCAGAGTCTCTTTCATCGTACTTTTCTTACCGGTTACAGGTTCAGAAACGTTACCTTCGCGCCCGGGATCGCCGCTTAAGCCTCCCTGGCGCATCGAATATGAAATGTAATCATGCTTTCCCGGAGAGGCCGTACGCTCTGTTGAAAAAGATGTGTAAAATTTTTGGCTATCGGAGGGAATCCAGCGCGGTGCGGCGGCCCGTTTCGTCGTCCGAGCGAAACGCGCTCACGGTCATTCCGGTGACGCTCTTGAACTGGTTGGAGAGGTATTGCGAGCTGCTGTAGTTGAGCTTCCACGCAATCTCGGCCAGGGTATGCTCACCGTAGGTCAGCAGTTCCTTGACCCGCTCGATTTTCAGGCGGATCAGGTGCCGCTCGATCGTGCTGCCCGTCGTCTCCGAAAAGGTGTGGCTGAGATAGCTGTAGTTGTAGGGGAGCTGCTTCGCCAGGTATTCGGAGAGCGCGGGGGGATCCTCGGCCTCTTCCAGCAGTTTGAGATAGGCAAGCACTTCGTTTCGAATGCGCTCAATCAGCACCGGCTTGTCCCCGCGGATCAGCTCAAATCCACGATCCTGCAGGCGCTCCTGTAGTTCGTCCAGGCGCTCCTTGCCGGCATCGGTTTCCGCCACCCGGACCCGCCCGAGCTCCACCGCGTCCACTTCAAAGTCCAAATCCCGCAGGATGTCACGGACCGACGTGACGCAGCGGTCGCAGACCATATTTTTGACATGCAGTTCCATCGTATCCCATCAACAGAAGCGGCATCCCGGGCATTCCCGCCCCGAACGAGCTACTCGACGGTTACGCTCTTGGCCAGGTTCCGCGGCTGGTCCACGTTGCAGCCGCGGTTCACGGCGATGTAGTAGGAGAGCAGCTGCAGCGGTATGGTGGTGAGCAGCGGAGAGAGGCAGTCTTCCGTTTCCGGTATGGCGCAGCTGAATTCGGCCAGATCAATAACCTCCTTGTTGTCCTCCCCGGTCACCGCGATGATGCGCCCCTTCCGGGCTTTCACCTCCTCGATGTTGCTGATCATCTTCTCGTTGGTATGCTCGGTGGCGGCGATGACCACGACCGGCATCATCTCATCAATCAACGCGATGGGCCCGTGCTTCATCTCGGCCGCCGGATATCCCTCGGCGTGAATGTAGGAGATCTCCTTCAGCTTCAGGGCACCCTCCAGGGCCACCGGGAAGTTGTAGGTTCTCCCGAGGTAGAGGAAATTGGGGGCGTAGGTAAAGAGATTGGCGATATCCTTCAGCGGACCGCTCTGGTCAAGTATCTCCTCCACTTTTCCGGGAATGCGGTCCAGTTCCTCGATCAGCCGGTTGGCGTACTCCTCCTCGATACAGTTCTTGGTCTGCCCGATCATGATCGCCATCATGGCCAGTACCGAAACCTGCGCTGTGAACGCCTTGGTAGAGGCCACCCCGATTTCGGGTCCGGCATGCGTGTATACGCCCGCGTCGGTCTCCCGCGCGATGGTCGATCCCACCACGTTGCACACGCCCAGCACCATCGCCCCGCGGTCTCTCGCCTCCTGCATAGCTGCCAGGGTGTCGGCCGTCTCCCCGCTCTGCGAAATGACCAGCATCACGTCGTTTTCATCGACCAGGGGCTCGCGGTAGCGGAATTCGGAGGCGTACTCCACTTCGACCGGGATTTTCGCCAGGTGCTCGAAGAGGTACTCACCCACCAGTCCGGCGTGCCAGCTCGTGCCGCATGCGGCGATAATCAGCCGGTCGGCGTTCACGATCTGATCGAGCACGTCGGATATCCCGCCCAGCTGGATGGAGTGATTCTTCACATCCAGGCGCCCCCGCAGGCAGTCGGCTATGGATCGCGGCTGTTCAAAAATCTCCTTGAGCATGAAATGGGGATAGCCGCCCTTCTCGATCTCCTCCAGGCTCATGGCCAGCTCGTGTACTTTTTTGGTAAGGGGCACATCCTGTATGGTCTTCACCTCGTAGTCGTCCCTCGTGACGATGGCCATCTCCCCGTCATCCAGGTAGATCACCTTCTTGGTGTGCTCGACCACCGGAGAGGCGTCCGATGCCACGAACATCTCGCCGTCCCCTATGCCCAGCAGCAGCGGCGAGCCCTTTCGTGCCACAATGATCCGGTCGGGCTCCTCGATGTTCAGGATGGCCAGCCCGTAGGTGCCAACCACCTGCTGAAGGGCCATCTGAACGGCGTGCTCAAAGGTGATCTCCTCCCCGTTCCCGTTCTCGTAAATCTCCTCGATGAGCTGGGCGATCACCTCGGTGTCGGTGTCGGTATAAAAATTGCGTCCCTTGTTCTCCAGCTCCTTCTTCAGGGCCGTGTAATTCTCAATAATGCCGTTGTGAACCAGCGCGATCTTGCCTGATTCGCTGACGTGGGGATGGGAATTCACGTCGTTGGGAGCGCCGTGCGTGGCCCAGCGGGTATGGCCGATCCCGATGCTGCCGTTCATGGGTTCGGCCTCGAGCATCTTCTTCAGATTCTCCACCTTGCCCTTGCCCTTCTTGATATGCAGCTCCCCGTTGACCAGGGCCAGTCCGGCAGAGTCGTATCCCCGGTACTCCAGCCGCTCAAGTCCCTTGATTATAACGTCACTTGCCTGCTTCTTACCTATGTATCCTACTATTCCACACATGTATGGTTTTCCCTAAATTCAGTCAATCTGGCCAGGCCGTCCATTTTGTAGCGGCCATCTAATTTATCATTATCTTAAGACTATTAAAACCAATAATAATCGCTTCTGACCGCGTTATTATGCAAATATGCCTCTTTGAAGACGACCTGTTTTCCAACTTCCATCCCCTCACCCTGACCCGTCCGGTGGACGACCTCCGCGTCGGTATCCGGACCATCGGCGCCAAGTGGGAGCACGCGCTCGGATCCGAGCGTTCCGCGCGCATGCTGAGGGACAATCTCAAGGGCGTTTTCTCCGGCGGCACAATTTCGGAATCGGAACCCTGCCGCTGGATCAACTCCCGCTACCTGCCCTCCCCCTCCCTGGCAAAAGAGATCCGGGAGCTCGAGGCCGGCAGCTGCCTGCGCCGGGAGGGCGAAGTGATTGCCGCCTGCGCAACCGGCGAAGCGTCCGCCGACTGGCTGGAGAACGGGAACCCCGATTTCGGCGGCATGTTCGTCATCGAAACGTCCGGCGACGAGAGCATACGGAATCTGTGGGATTTATACGCCCTAAACGGGAAAATGATCCGGGCCGACCTGGAAGCGATGGAGCTGCCCGACAGCAACGGGGCGGGCATCTCCACCAACGCCTTCCTGGAGAAGGCAGAAAACATTCATGTAGCGGACGATGCCGTCGTCGAGGCGGGGTGCGTGCTGGACGCGAGCGGGGGACCTATTTACATCGGGCCGGGAGCCCGGGTGATGGCCGGGTCGGTCCTGCGCGGCCCCGTGGCAGTCTGCCGGGACTCGGTCGTAAAAGCCGGGGCCAAAATATACGGGGATACCACCATAGGGCCCGTCTGCAAGGTAGGCGGGGAGATCAACAACTGCATTTTCCACTCCTATACCAACAAAGCGCACGACGGCTTTGCCGGGAACTCCCTCTTCGGACAGTGGGTCAACATCGGGGCCGACACCAACACCTCCAACCTGAAGAACAACTACAGCACCGTTCGCATAACCGACTGGAAGAGCCGCGAGGAGATCGAAACCGGCCAGCAGTTCCTGGGGGCGATTGTGGCTGACCACACCAAGACGGCCATCAATACCCAGCTGAACACCGGTACGGTCTGCGGGGTTTGCTGCAACATCTTTTCGGCCGATTTTCCCCCGAAATTCCTTCCCTCCTTCAGCTGGGTGGGATCCAATGTTATCCAGCCCTACCGCCTCGACCGGGCTTTCGAAGCGATGGAGACTATGATGGCGCGCCGAGACGTGGAATTGTCAGACGCCTACCGCAAGATGATGCGCACCATTCACCGGGAGGAACACTGACCGGTCGAACGTCCCAAATACCAGCGGCGCTCATCCGAACATCCCGATAGCTGCCCAACGGCATCGATTCACAGCCGGCAGACCGAAAGGCGTTTCAACCTCCCGCCCAGGCCGGCAGCACATCAAGCTCCACGCCGAAAAACAGGCCCAGCAGGGTAAACGAAAAGAGCGTGATCACAAGGATCATGATCACGTTCAGCCACAGTCCCGCACGACTCATTTCGGGGATCGATATCCGCTCGCTGCCGTAGACGATCGCGTTGGGCGGAGTGGCCACCGGCAGCATGAACGCGCAGCTGGCCGCCAGGGCCGCCGGCACCACAAGCAGCAGAGGATTCTGTCCAATGCCCACCGCCACCGAACCCATGATAGGCAGAAAGGCGGCGGTCGTGGCCGTATTGCTGGTCAGCTCCGTGAGGAAAACAATCGTGATCACCACGCCCCCCACCATGATCAGCAGCGGCCAGGCATCCAGCACCTGCACTCCCCGGCCGATCCACTCCGCCAGCCCGGTCTGGGAGATCGCCGCCGCCAGACTGAGTCCACCGCCGAACAGGATCAGCACGCCCCAGGGAACCTGGGCTGTGTCCTCCCAGCGCAGTACCGGCTGTTTTTCGTCGGTTCCCGCCGGCAGGATGAACAGCAGCACCGCCGACCCCATGGCGATCCCGGCGTCCGACAGTCCCGGTACCACCTCGTTCAGCAGGGGACGGAAGATCCAGAGAAGGGCGGTGCCGGCGAATACCACCGCGACCCGGAACTCCGCCGCTCCCATGCGGCCCAGTTCGTCCAGTCGATCACGGATGAGATCCGAGCCGCCGGGCAGTTTCTCCAGTCGCACGGGGTAGACAACCCGGGTCAGCAGGTAATAGACCACGGGAAGACCGACCGCCACCAGCGGCAGGCCGACACACATCCACTGGGCGAACCCGATCTCCACCCCGTAGTTCTCCAGCATGTACCCAGCCAGAAGGGCGTTGGGGGGCGTGCCAATGATCGTCCCCATTCCCCCGATGTTGCACCCGTAGGCAATGGTCAGCAGGAGCACCAGCTCAAAATTGCGGTGATCGTGATCCGGGGGAAACTGCCGGTCGGCCAGCTTCAGCACCGAAAGGGCAATGGGGAGCATCATCAGGGCGGTGGCCGTATTGCTGACCCACATGCTCAGGAAAGCCGAGGCGATCATGAACCCGATGATGATGGAGGTGGGCTTCACACCCACCCAGCGGACGATGGTGAGGGCGATGCGTTTGTGGAGATCCCACTTCTGCATCGCCACCGCGATCACGAAACCGCCCAGAAAGAGAAAAATAAGCGGGTTGGCGTAGGGAGAGGCGGCGTCCTCGATGGAAACAACCTCCATCAGGGGAAAGGCAACCACCGGCACCAGGGCGGTGACCGGGATGGGCAGGGCCTCCGTAATCCACCAAACGGCCATGAGCATCCCCACGGCCGCGGTCTCCCATCCCGCCCGGGAGAGTCCGTCGGGAGCCGGCATCCAGACCATCAGCAGAAAGAGCGCGAGCCCTCCCGCCAGCCCCAATTTGTCGCGTAGGTCCATAATATCTCCGCCGAAAATGCTATCAGGTAACGGATGGGGAGAAAATAGTAGAAAAGGGAAAAAAACCTAAAAAGGAGATTTCAAATTAGGCGCATAAACCGCTATATTTGGAATTCTGAAACGGGCGGCGGCGCCCGTTTTGTTTGACATAATGCCATGCCCAAGTGGCGGAATTGGTAGACGCGCATGCTTCAGGAGCATGTGAGCTTAATGCTCGTGGAGGTTCGAGTCCTCTCTTGGGCACTCAAGGCCCTGTAAGTCATTGGCTTGCAGGGCTTTTTAGTATCGCCTTGTCCCGGCTCAGACCGCTGCGACCTGCCTGAAACAGATTTCATTTCGCCCCTCTTTGGCCATTTATCGGGCTGCCACCATTTTCTACCAGAAAAACAGTATAGCCGCCAGGCTGTTTTGAAATATCATGGTGGCAATGAGCATGATAACGTAGCCTACAAGCACGGAAAAGAGGATTCGCGACCATCCCTTCCAGCCCGACCCCCCGAAATTGCGATAGTACACCCACATGATATAGGCAGAAAATAATGGGATAAAGATCCACCCGACCAAAGCGTAGTTTTCTGTTAACGCTGCGATAGGCATGGAAAGCAGGGAGAAGGTAGCCACTTGAGCCCCGCCGTAGAGATTGAGGATGAAATGACGGGCGTAACTGGACCCATCCTTTTTGAAAAAAAGATAACTGGACAACGCGTAGGTAGGCGACATAAGAAAGATATAGGTAAGGGCCAGGTACTTGGTGGTCATCAGCACACCGATGCGCATAACAATTTCCATGTAGTTCAGAAAGGATTCAGGAAGCGATTCCATCCCTTCCATGGAGGATGAATCCAGGGTCGAACGGAAGACCTCTCCGTAATCGAACAGCGACGCGAGCAGCGTGACGACCGATCCCACAAAAAGGGTGTACCGGAAGGGATTCATGAAGCGAGACCCCCTACCGAAGTAATCCTTGACGACCAATTCCGGCCGTTTAAACAGAGCGATCCAAGTACCCGGCACCCCGCGGTCCAGGTTGTAGAGTTCCTGCAGAAATTCCGAGGTGAACTCTCGCAGTCCCGGTTCAGAAGTCCCCTGTTCTACCTTCTGATCGGTGGCGGTCCCGTCATCCGCTCCTTCTTCTCCCATGACCCGAATGAATTATTGATCCCACTCCAGCTATGAAAGTATAAAAACTTTAAAATAAATAAGGACTCGGCAGGCCCAAGTCAATAATGGTCGGCCTGTTTCCTAGAATACATAGAGCCGAATCGCCGTGACGATAACCATGGCCAGCAGAGTTAGGATCAAGTTGGGAATGAGGGCCAGCAGGTAGACAAGTACCACTTTGATGTAATCCCCCGCTCCCTCCAGGGATAAATAGTCCCGGCTCATCCAGGCCAGGTAGAGGATTGCGGCGGGAATGGTTATGTATCCGGAATTGACCATGTTTTCCATCTGCATCTGCATCGGGGCGAAGAGCAGGTTCAAGCTTCCCAGCTGGGCATAGAAATAGAGGCTGAAAACAAAATGCTGGCTGAAGTAGGGTTTTGCACCGCGGAAGAGGGCGAAGGAAACAAGCGCCAGGCAGGGAGCCGACAGCAGGATATAGGCCACACCCAGGTACTGGCTGGTCATCAGCCAGCCCGTGTTCATCAGGGTCTCGTAGAAGGTGCGCATCTCCGCCGGCAGCGACTCCAGCAGCTGCTGGTAGCTCACATCCCCGGCACTGGCCTCGATGATGCGCATATAGTACGCCTCGAAGTCGATGGCAAGGGAGAGGATGAGGGTAACCACCGTCGTAACAAAAATGACATAGCGGAAGGGATTCATGTAGTTGTCGGACGGGCCGAAGTAATCGCTCACCACCTGTCCCGGCCTCGCGAAAAGATCCCAGTAGGTGCCCGGCACACCGCGGTCGAGGTTGACCAGCTCACTCATCATCTCGCCCACAAAGGCGGCAAACCCAACTCTCTCATCCCGATCTTTTGACGATTGTTCGGCCATCCGTGCGGGCTCCGGTAGATTCGCTTTGGGCTTACCGTTCGGCCGACAGTATAAAAAAATTATTTAGGAAATTATTCTGCCGCCTTACACATATTGGTATATGATATAGGCGCCCATCACGATAAGAAACACGGCAAAGCCCTTCTTTAGTTTTTCGTTGGAAATCTTTTCACCGATGGTTTTGCCCACAAGACTGCCCGCCCCGCCGATCAGGCTGAAGACCAGGATCAGGTTCCAGTCCATGGCCAGCCCGAGGTTCTCCATTACCTCGATATACTTGAAAAATCCGCTGAGACTTTTCAGGGCGATAATCACCAGGCTGGTTCCCACCGCCAGGTGCATCGGAAGCCCCCCGAGCAGGACCAGGGCCGGCACGATCAGGAACCCCCCGCCCACTCCCACCAGTCCGGTGAGAACGCCCACAGCCGCGCCTTCCAGGGCGATCTTCCACCAGTCGTGCCGGATCTTCCCTCCGCCCGCCCTCTCCATCTCCTTTTTGTCGAGAAACATCATGACAGCCGCCGTGACCATCACGGCGGCGAAAAGCAGAAGCTGAAACGTGCCGGAGACAAACTCCGCGATGGCCGCGCCCCCGTAGGTCCCTCCCATGGCGGGAAGGCCGAAGAGAATGACGCTGCGCCAGTGCACCTGCTTCTTGAATGCGTAGGGAACGAATCCGGCGAAACTGATGGCGCCGACGATACCCATTGATTCGGCAATGGCTACCTTCTCCTGCTCTCCCACCAGATAGATAAGGACGGGTACGGTCAGAATGGAACCGCCGGAGCCCAGAAGTCCGAGGGACAAACCGACCATCAAAGCCCCGATCCATGCCAGTATCATATTCTCCTCACATTATCCGGCCAGATTGCCGGTTACCGTTTCCAAAAGGGATTCTAATGAGGAAGCCGGGACCGCAGCAGTCCGTATACCCAGGTCCCCAGCAGGGCACTTCCCAACGGGATCAAGATGATTTCGTAGCCGGCACCGACCAAGGTGAACAGCGGACCGGGACAGGCGCCGGTCAGCGCCCAGCCGAATCCAAACAGCGTACCCCCCGCCAGGTATCGCGTCACCTGGGTGCTGTCCTTGGAAGGAATGGAGATGGCGTTGCCCTCCAGGTCTCTCACATTGAATTTCTTGATCAACCGTATGGAAATCATGGCCGTCAGCACGCCCAGCCCCAGAATTCCGTACATGTGTATATCGTCGAAACGAAACATCTCCTGTATGCGAAACCAGGAAAGCACCTCCGACTTGACCAGGATGAAGCCGAACAGGATTCCGGCCGCAAGGTATTTCAGGTACTTTCCAGCATTTTTTTTCATAGCCTGAATGTCTTCCGATGCCATCTTAAAAGATTATGGGAAAGAGGAGATGCGTAACGAAAAGTCCGCCGGCAAAAAATCCTATTACCGCCAGCAGTGAGGCCGGCTGCAGGTCCGCAAGTCCGCTGATGCCGTGCCCCGAGGTGCACCCGCCGGAGTAGCGCGCCCCGAAACCAACCAGAAATCCTCCCACGACCATAGCGAGGATCCCGGAGAGGCTCGTCAGGTTTCCCCAGTTGAAGAGATCGTCCGGGAAAAAGCCGGTAAAGTCGTGTATCCCCAGCGCCTGCAACTCCGCCATGGTCTGCCGTGAGAGATCAACGGGCTCGGGATTGGCAAGAAGCCATCCGCCCAGGAAGCCGCCCAGTACGGCGCCGGCGATGAATACCAGGTTCCAGGAACCTTCGCTTTTCCAATCGTAGCGGAAGAAATCGATCTTTCCCGGCATGCAAGCCGCGCAGGTGTGGCGAAGGTTGGATGAAACTCCGAATTTCTTGCCTCCCAGCAAAAGCAGTACAGGTACGACCAGTCCGATAAGAGGGCCGGCCACATACCAGGGCCACGGTTCCCACAATAGTTCCAACATTTCCATGATCAAGGATTGGTTTTCTTACCTGATTTTTTCAGTGAATCAAGGTAACGCAATTGGCCCAACTTATCAATACTTGTTAATACAAGATGTCCGTTTTATATTGACATCCATGCAGTCGGCGTTTAACCTTCATCCATAAACGGCCAGGAGATTCATGAAGCTAAAGCAGGGCACTCCACGGCACGAACAGATAAGCGACTGGCTGCGGGAGCAGATTGCGTCCGGCCGGTATAAGACGGATGAAAAACTCCCTTCTGAAAACGACCTGTCGGAGATGTTCGGGGTGAGCCGTGTCACGGTCCGCCGTGCGCTTCAAACTCTGGAAAACGAACAGCTCATCTACCGCAGGCAGGGGCTGGGCAGTTTTGTAAAAGACCAACGCTCCCACCAGTCCCTGGTCCGCCTTCGGGATTTCGTCGAGGAGATGAAGCGCTCCGGCATGGAGGCATCCTCCGCGGTGATCCGATGGGAAACCGAAGCCGTCGGCGACGCCATCGCCTCCCTGCTGAAACTGGACCCTGGCAGCAAGGCGGTTCGCCTGGACCGGCTTCGCATGGGGGACGGAAAACCCATCGCATTCGACATAACCTGGCTTCCCGTTTTTTACGGCCAGCTCATCGAGGATGCCGACCTGGAGGAGGAGACCATTTACGGCATCCTGGAGCGGGATTACGAGATCCCCGTGGAAAAAGGATACTACCGGATCGAGGCTGGGAACGCCGACGATTATCTGGCCGGGCACCTGGACGTCAAAGTCGGCGAGGCACTGCTTCTGATCGACCGGCTCTCCATGACGGCAGGGGAAAAGCCCATCTACTACCAGAAACGCTACTACCGGACCGACCGGATGGTGTACGAAATTATGGTGGAGCGCAGGCCTGGATCCGGCCTGGATGATGAATTGCCGCTTCGGGAATTTCAGCCTGCGTTTCGCTAAAGGGCAGGCTTCCTTTCTTCATTTAAATAATTATTAGTATAATTATTAGAATGAATAATCGACTGTTTATCCCCCGCTGCCATCAAAGGTCAGGACCTACATACCGCGAAGGCACTCCATGTCCGGCTGTTTCGCTTGGTCCCGGGAGCGCTGTTTGCCGCTCTTCTCCTGGCCTGCGGCTCGCCCGACCGTCAGTCCGCCCCATCGCCGGGGAGCGATACGTTGAATAACCCGGCCGGCGATACCATATCGCTGTTTGAAGATGCGGAGCTCTATCTGCTGGAGTGGGAACCTCGAAGCGAGGCAGAAATACGGGGCCGTCCCGTACGCATCAATCCCGAAATTTTCGACAGCGAAGCCCTCTCGAAAGGACGTGTCCTCCTGTTTCGGCTTTTTGACGGGGAGGAGTACACCGGTAGGATCACCCGCATGAACAGGGGGTACGCCAATACGATAAGCATCACCGGCAGTTTCCCCGGGGAGGGAAACTATTTCACCCTCTCCACCGACAGTACCCAGGTCGTGGCCAATATTCACCTTACCCAGCCCCGGCGTCACTATCAAATTCACTATTCAAATGAGATCAAGAGTCATGTTCTCGTCGAGAGAGATCCCGCGAAAGAGGATGCCCTTCCGGAACATCCCCCGCTGACGCCCCCAGATACCGCGGATACCACGGATACCACGGATACGACAAGCTTTAACGACCAACCGTAAATCACCACCCTATGAAATCGATTCTCAAAAGAGCAACGCTGCTTTCCCTTCTGCTGGTGGTTACGGCCACGCTGCATGCACAGCAGAGAGACGATATTTCCCTCTACCAGATTGAAGGGCCGATGGAACAGACCGCACAAATGCCCGCCTACGAAGAGGGGAGGCAGTACATCCAACTGAACAGCCGCGCCACACAGGAGGGCTTCCTGGAGCAGGGCGACCGGCTCGGCATACAAACCGGGGAAGTATCCACCGACTTCCGGGTTGAGAGAATCTCCCAATATACGTCGGATTCCTATTCAATCATCGCGCGATCGGAGGAGAACCCGGGACGCATGGTCTCCTTCACGGTACAGGGTGACCGCATCCTGGGAGCCGTGCACCTGCACGACCGGGAGGAACTCTACCGGATGGCCTGGGATCCCGAGCGCCGGGAAAATTACGTGACCGCCATCAATTACGGGGAACTGGACATCCTCTCCTGCCCGGCCGACGAGGCAATGGCAGTGGGCGACGGTGGCATTCCGGACCGGGCCGAACGCGGGGAAGACGACCCCGATATCGCCGCCAGCGACCACAGCGTAATCGACCTGATGGTGGTCTATACCGAGGACGCGCGGAATTTCATGGAGAACGGGAACAGCACCAACCTCTTCATCGCCGAAACCGTTAACCGCTCCCAGATGGCACTGGACAACAGCGAGGTGCTGATCACCCTGAGCCTGGTGCATACCGAGGAGACGAATTACGACGAAGATCCGGAAAACACCAGCCAGACCCTAAGACGGCTGACCAATCCCGGGGACGGACACATGGACAACATCCACCAGGTCAGGGACAACCACAATGCCGACATGGTAACGATGTTCGCGAGAGTGAACGACGTCGGCGGCATCGCCTGGGTTCTCACAGATCACTCGGGAAGGGCCGATATAGCCTTTTCGGTAAACAGGGTGCAGCAACTCTCCTTCCCCTCCTATACGATGGTTCACGAACTGGGCCACAACATGGGCAATCATCACAGTCGGAACCAGGATACAAACCCCGCCCCGCCCTCGGACGAGGATAAGCTGAATGAATATTCCACTGGCTGGCGGTGGACCGGAAACGACGGACAGGAATACGTCTCGGTCATGACATACGAAAACGACCAACAGGGAGGAGACGAGAGAGTGGCCTATTTTTCCAATCCCGACGTCACCTACCAAGGGACCCCCACCGGTTCCTACAACGGGGAGTACGCGCCGGCCGACAACGCCCGCAGCATGAATGAGATCCGCGGGGTAATCGCCGATTACCGGACCTCCGAAGACTCACCCCCCAGCGCCCCCGTGCTCAACAGTCCGCAGGACGGTGAGACCGGCGTCAGTCCGGTGACGGAATTGAGCTGGAGTGCTTCGGCCACGGCCAACAATTACCGGATCCAGGTAGCCACCTCTTCCGATTTCAACAACCCCCTGATCAACGAGACGGTATCCTCCGGGCAAACCAGTTTTCAGTCGGAGAATCCCCTGGATCACCTGACGACCTACTTCTGGCGTGTCCGGGCTTCCAACGAAAACGGCAGCAGCCCCTTCAGCCAGACGTTCAGTTTCCAGACCGTGATCGCGCCTCCCGAGGACGTGAACGTGCTTGCTCCCGCGGACGGTGCCGTACAGAGGCCGATCTCTCCCGAGCTGACATGGGAGCCCAGCGATCGGGCCGCGCGGTACCTCGTACAGATCTCCACCGAAGCCGATTTTTCCTCAACGGTGGTCAGCAGCAAAACCAACAGCACCGCCTTTACCCCGCCGGACGATCTGGAGTACGCCACGGAATACTACTGGAGGGTCCGGGCCGAAAACGAGGGCGGGATTAGCGACTTCAGCGCGCCCATAGGGTTCATTACGGAAGTGGACGAAACCGAGATTACCATGAACTACCCGAACCCCTTCCGCAACAATACCACGATCCGATACCAGCTCGCCGAGCCGTCGGACGTCCTTCTGGAGGTATACAATCCTACCGGGCGAAAGGTGCGGACGCTGGTTGACGAACAGCAGCAGCCAAGGGTCTACAATCATCCGTTTGACGGGACCGGCCTCGCCTCCGGCACCTATATCGTACGGCTGCTGGCAGGCGACGTATCGCGTACGCTGATGATGACGCTGATAAAGTAGAGGTCAGCTCACCTCTTCGAGGATCTTCTCGGCGTGACGGAGTATATGTCCACTAATCACTGATAGACGTATGCATCGATCCATCACCGCGGCATACCGCCTGCTCTTTCTTCTGGCTTCGGCCGCGTTGCTGTACGCCGGTCCCGCAGCGGCCCAGCAGGATGCCATTCCCCTCTATACCATGCGGCCTGATCTTGCGGCCGCCGCCCCCCTGCCCGACCAGGAGCACTCGCGCAGCTATATCCGGCTGAACCGTGAGGTGCTCGACCGGGAGAATCTCTCGTCAGGCGACCGTCTTGAGTTTTTCGCGGGCGGCAGGCAGCGTAGCTTCCGTATTACACGCCTTTCAGAAATCACACCCGGAACCTTCTCGGTGCTGGCCCATGACACCACCGACCGCCGAGACCACCTTTCCTTCACCCTGGAGGCAGACCGCATCCTGGGCAGTCTCCACCTGCACGAAGAGGCCGAACTATACCGCTTTCACTACGACACCGGACTGGAATCCAACTACCTTGCTCCTCTCGACTACGACGAACTGGACATTGTAGCCTGTCCGGCTGCACCCCTGCCGGACGAAAGCGACCTTCGCGTACCCGACCGGCGGAATCCACCCCGGTCCGCGGACCCCGACAGGGGACGCGATCCCGCTGGACAGATCGATCTTCTGATCCTGTACACGGATGATGCCCAACAATTCATGGAGAATAACAGCTCCACCGGCGCTTTCATCGCTGAAATTGTGAACCGCTCGCAGACAGCGGTGGACAACAGCAACATCTCCTTCGATTTCAATCTGGTGCACAGCGCACGAACCGGCTACAACGAGGATCCCAACAACTCCTCCCAGACCCTGGACCACCTGACCAACGACGGGGACGGCCACATGGATCAGGCGCATGACCTGCGGGACGAACATGGGGCCGACCTGGTGGCGCTACTGGCCTCGGTGGACGATGTGGGCGGCATCGCCTGGCTGATCAACGACTCGGCGGGGGCACCGGACTTCGGATTCTCCGTGAATCGTGTTCAGCAGCTCCATTTCACCTACACCCTGGCCCACGAACTGGGACACAACATGGGCAACCACCACAGCCGCAATCAGAGCGCCAGTCCCGCACCTGCGTCCGGCGGCGTCTTCGACTACTCCACCGGTTGGCGGTGGACCGGCTCCAACGGCGTGGGTTATGTTTCGGTGATGACCTATGAGGAGGGTGACTTCGAAACGCCCTACTTCTCCAATCCAAACGTAAACTACAATGGTGCACCCACCGGCTCCTACAGTGGGACCTACGCCCCGGCCGACAACGCCCGGAGCATGCGTGAGATGCAGGAGGTGATCGCCGACTACCGGACGGGTGATTCCAATCCCCCGCCGCCAGATCCCCCGCAACTTGAGGAACCGGAAGATGGTGAGACTGGGCTCTCCCGAACACCATCCCTGGAGTGGAATGCCTCCAGCGGCACGGACGAATACCGCGTGCAGGTGTCCACTTCCTCCGGATTCGGCAGCCGGGTGGTCAACACCACAACCGGCACCACCTCCTTGTCGCCGGAAAGCCCCCTGGATTTCAGCACTACCTATCACTGGCGTGTGCGCGCCTCCAACGAAAACGGAACCAGTGACTGGAGCGACAGCTGGTCCTTCACCACCACCCATAACACACCCAGCACTCCGCAGCTTAGCACTCCCGCGGATGGCTTTTTGGGTACCGTGCGTACGCCGGAACTCTCCTGGCAGGCTTCTGACCGGGCGGAAAGCTACCGGGTGCAGATGGCAACCTCGTCAAACTTCGGCAGCCCGCTGACCGACCAGACCACCTCGGACACGGATTTTAATTTCGGTAGTGCACTGGACTACTTCACCACCTACTACTGGAGGGTGCGAGCGTCCAACCAGGCCGGCAACAGCGACTGGAGCGATACTTGGGCGTTCACCACCACCATCGCCACACCCCAGCTCACCTCACCCGCAGACGGGGAGGACGCCCTCCCACGCCGCCCGCAATTGGACTGGACTTCCGTACCGAATGCCGACGTCTACGTGCTGCAGGTATCCGAGAAGCCCGGCCTCTCCAACCCGGTAATCGACGAGGTCCCCTCCTCCACCGGATTCCGCCCGGGTTCCCCCCTGCAGTACCTGACCACCTACCACTGGCGGGTGAAAGCACGGAACGCGTCCACCGGCATCGAAAGCGGGTGGAGCTCCGTACGCTCTTTCGAGACGGTCATCGAACCGCCGGAGGAGGTCAACCCCGCCGGGCCGGAACAGATGGCCTATCAAGTCCACCTCAACCCTGTTCTACACTGGCATCCCAGCGCCCGTGCAGCTGAGTACGTCGTACAGCTCTCGAGTGACGGCGATTTCAGTCAGCCGGAAGTGACCGGCAGCGTCTCCGACACCGCCTACACCGTGAACAGCCAGCTTGATTACGCCACAACCTATCGATGGCGGATACGGGCTTCCAACGAGGGAGGCACCAGCGAATGGAGCGAGCCGAAGTCCTTTACCACCATCGTGGACGAGACCGAAATCACTTTGAACTATCCCAATCCCTTCAGAGACGCAACGACCATCCGTTACCAGCTTGCCATGGAGACCGACGTCCGGCTGGAAGTCTTCGACACCATCGGGCAGCAGGTGAAACTGCTGGTGGATGAGAGCCAGGAGCCGAGGGTGTACGAATACGGCTTTGACGGCGGCGAACTTGCGTCGGGAGTCTATATCGTGCGGCTGGTGACCGACAACACCATGGAGGTGCTGATGATGACCAAAATAAGGTAGGCAAGTTGCCCATCCACTCCTCGAAGGCGTAGGCTACGTATCGCGCACGCGGATGATGACACTGATAAAGTAGAGGTCCCGGTAAGGTAAGGTCAGCTCACCTCTTCGAGGCTCTTCTCGGCGGGACGGTTGTTCAGCGCCTCCAGGTATTTGTATCCGCTGCCCGTATTGAAAAGCACCACCCGTTCGTCGTCGTCTACCATCCCCCGGTCACGGAGGCGCCGCAGGGCCGCCAAGGTGGCACCCCCTTCCGGCGCGGGGAAAATACCGGTGAGGCTCGAAAGCTCCCGGCTGAATTCCAGCGTCTCCTCGTCAGTTACGGCCACCGCGGACCCGTCTGACTCGCGGAGGATATCCAGAATCAGGAAATCCCCGAGGGCGCTCGGCACGCGCAGTCCGGATGAGAGGGTCGTGGCATTCTCCCAGTAATCCGCCTCCTCTTTGCCCTCCTCGAATGCCTTTACGATGGGCGCACAGCCGGCGCTCTGCACGGAGACCATACGGGGCAGGGTTCCGCTCACCCATCCCAGCTCCTTCAACTCCAGGAACGCCTTCCACATGCCGATCAGGCCGGTTCCCCCGCCGGTGGGATAGATGATCACATCAGGAAACTCCCACTCCAGCTGCTCGGCCAGTTCAAGTCCCATCGTCTTCTTCCCCTCCAGGCGGTAGGGCTCCTTGAGGGTGGAGACCTCGAAATGCCCGAACTTCTCGCTGGCCTCCCTCGCCCGCTCTCCGCAGTCGCTGATCAGTCCTTCGACCAGCTCCACCCGAGCGCCGTAATACTCGCATTCCAAACGGAAAGCCAGCGGCGTATCTTCGGGCATGAAGATATGCGACTCCATCCCCGCCGCGGCCGCGTAGGCGGCCAGGGCGCCCCCGGCATTTCCGGCTGAGGGTATGGCCAGCGTCTCGGCACCCCGCTCCCGCGCGGCGCTGACCGCCGCCGCGATGCCCCGCGACTTGAACGAGCCGGTCGGGTTCAGTGATTCGTCTTTCACCATGAGGCGACTCATTCCCATCCGCTTGCACAATCTACGGGAACGGATCAATGGCGTACCTCCCTCATCTAGGGATGTAATGTAGGCGGGGTTACGAACCGGCAGCAACTCCCGGTACTTCCACATGTTGTTACGGCGTCCGCTGAAATCCTCCGGAGTAAGCTCCCCGGCGGCTTTTTCCAGGTTGTACACCGCCCAGAGCGGAGCGCCCTCCTCCGAAAGATTCTGAAGCTGGTCCGGGTCGTATTTTTTGCCGGACCGGGTACATTCCAGGTGGGTCAAAAGGGAACCGTCCATCTCATGATTTTTAAAATATTTACGACTCTGCCTTCTCTCTGACTACTATATAACCGGCATGCACGGGTTAAAGTTTCGTTCCCCGGCTAAAACGTCTCTCAGTGTACGCTCGCGCAAAGATTTTTTTAGCGTCTCCCTCTTCAAAACAAGCCGGAGTCTACATCTCCGTCTCCCGGAGGGAGTCCGCCAGTCCGGTCAGCTCCGGATAGCGGAACCAGGTTTCGGTCTCCGTGGAATCGGCCGGCCCGATCTCTCCCCGCACCTGCTCCAGCAGTTCCCCCGGCTGGTAAACCGTACCCCCCTTGATCACGCTTTGCACGTTGCGGGTGTTGGTAATCTCCTCGACGGGATTGCCCTGCACCACGAAGGCGTCGGCCCATTTGCCCTCTTCAATGGAGCCGATCCGGTCGTCCAGCCTCAGGGCCCTGGCCCCGTTCAGCGTGGCGATCTGCAATACCGCCGCGTTGGGAATGCCCGCCATCGACATGGTCTGCATCTCCCGGTGGGCACCGAAGCCCGCCAGGAAATGGCCGTGACTGGGCGCGTCGGTGCCCAGCGTGATCAGGTCCCCTCCCCCGGCATCGTAGAACGCCTTGGTGGATCGCTGCATCGCGTTGTAGAGCCCGTCCATCAGTCCGCTGGCATTCCGGTCCTCGTCGGGCGCCCCCTCCAGCTCCCGCACGTACGGGCTAAACATCTGATCTTCGTCTGCCCAGTACTCGAAACCCGGCTTGAGAGTGGTGAAATAGACCGGCGCAATCATGGTGGCGTCAAAAAACACGTCGTTTTCCAGGTAGAGCTGAACCGTCTTTTTGAATTCCGCCGACGTGGTGTCCACTTCGTTCCAGACCGGGTAGGCCGCGCGCTCGGGGTCGAGCACGTATCCGCCCAAGATATGCTCCACGCGGTCGATCCCGAACTCGATGGCTTCAACGGCGTTGGTGGAATTGCGCGCGCCCGAACCCAGGTGTCCGGCTACCGGCAGATTGTGTTCGTGGGCCCGCTGCACCAGGTGCTCCACAGTCGAGGGAGCGGCACCCTTGGCCTTGAACCCGGCCACGCCCATCTCCGTCCAGTAATCTACCTCGTCGTAAATCTCCTGCTGCGAAATGTCCGTGTCCCAGTCGGGCCGCGACGTCCCGAAATAGGGTCCGCCCGGCCATAGGCGCGGACCGGTCATCTCACCCGCCTCGATTTGCCGGCTGGCCGCCTGCTCCAGGTAGGGGTAGTAGACGCCGGCGGGGAACGTGGAGGTTACCCCGTTGGCCAGATATACGAGGGCGTTGTACTTGAATTCGTCGACCCACTGCATGCTCTCGCTCCCGAAAGCCGCCATGCGGTAGTGGGCATGCACATCCACGATGCCCGGCAGCAGGTATTCGTCGTCCGCGAGCTCGATCACGCGGGCTCCTTCCGGACCCTGCCCGGCACCCAGCTCCTGAAACTCGCCGTCCTCGATTACAATCCCGTTGTTCTGCACCATCGACTGGCTCTCCGCCTCGTAGTACCAGCCCCCGGTGATATAGAGCGGCTCCTCGCCGGAATCCTGGGAGCCGCAGGAGATGCCGGCCAGCAGCGCCAGAGTGAGAATAAATCCGCTTATCATTCGGTACGTCGCAGTCATAACCAGTCCGTTTGTTTTCGATTGGTTTTAAAAGAGAATGGATTTGCAGCAGACAAGCAACTGGCGATATAAAAATTTACATTCGGGGATACCCCCGCCGATTCTTGCTGCACCCTGCCGTTTCCCACTACACAACGCTGTTTCCGGTCGTGTCCCATCGTTCACACCGTTACCTGTCTACATCACGCGCCGGGCCGCCAGGTACCTGCTGGACCAGTACGATTCCG
>CAZGSL010000016.1:41983-45040 GCA_964528445.1 uncultured Balneolaceae bacterium
CCTGTCTACATCACGCGCCGGGCCGCCAGGTACCTGCTGGACCAGTACGATTCCGAAAGGCTGCTTATCATTACGCCCTGCGAGGTGGAGGCGTGGAGAAAATCGTCCCCCTCCACGATGATTCCCACGTGCAGGGTCTGACGCCCGGTCCGGAAGAAAACCAGGTCAGCCGTCCGGAGCGCGCTCCGCGGGATCCCTTTTCCGGCGTTCAGCTGCGTTCGGGTATTGGTGGGCAGCTCCACCCCGAAATACCGGTCGAATACGATGTTGACAAAACGGGAACAGTCCACCCCACTCTTACTTGCCCCTCCGAGCACGTAGGGCGTCCCTCTCCAGTCGCGGTGGGCCTGCTCGAGGGAGGCGCGCATCTCCGCGATCGGGGAGACCACTCCGCCTGCCGGGCCATTTCCGCCGCCCCCTTGCCCCGGCGGACCGCTACCCCGCCGCACCGTTCCGCACCCGGCCAGAAGAAGCGCCAGCAGAAGCGCCGACAGCACTGCCGGCAGGATCGTCGACAGCCGCGCGGACAGGTGCGCCGACGGCAGCGGGGAAGTTATTTTCGATGCATTCATGACAAAGACAGCCACTTAAACTCTCCCCAGAATAATCTATATTTGAGTATTGAATCACAACTTTAACCAACGGTCACGTACGTCATGCAGCTGCTAGTCAACGTAGATCATGTCGCTACGCTTCGCAACGCCCGCGGAGAGGGATACCCGGATCCTGTGGTGGCCGCCCGAATATGCGAAAACGCCGGTGCCGCGGGCATCGTGTTCCACCTTCGCAAAGACCGGCGGCACATTCGCGACGAAGATGTATTCGAGCTGAAGGAGGCCGTCCGCGGCCGGCTGGACTTTGAGATGGCAGCGACCGACGAAATGCTGGAGATCATCCGCGAGGTCAAGCCGGACCTGGTGACGCTGGTTCCGGAAAGCCGCGAGGAGCTCACCACCGAGGGGGGACTCGACATGAGCACCGTCTTCGACGATTTTCAGAAGAGGGTCTTCCCCTCCATCCGCGAAACCGACATCGAAATCAGTCTCTTTGTCGATCCCCACCCCGAGGATATCGAGCTGGCGAAGGAGCTGGGCAGCGACGCCATCGAACTGCACACCGGTACCTACTCGAATGCCGATTCCGAAGAGGAGCGGGAACACGAACTGCAGCGGCTCCGGGAGGGGGCCGAACTGGCCTACAATCTAAGGATGAAGGTGAACGCCGGGCACGGACTCAACCTGGAGAACCTGGAGGGCCTCGTCACCACCGTACCCCACCTGCACGACGTCAGCATCGGGCACGCACTGGTCTCCACCGCCCTGTTCAGGGGACTGGACCGGACGGTGAAGGATTTCCTGGAGATCATGAAACAAGGTCTGGATTAGGGAGGCCGCATGCCGGAACAGCTGCACAAATCAGGCTACGTCGCCATCATCGGCAAACCCAATGCCGGCAAGTCCACCCTGATGAACCGCATCCTGGGGAACAAAATCTCCATCACTACCCACAAGCCGCAGACCACCCGCCACCAGATCCTGGGCATCCATTCCGAAGAGGACCTGCAGATCATCTTCCTGGACACTCCCGGCGTCATAGATCCCCGATACGAGCTGCAGAAGGCGATGATGCGGGCGGTGGACCGCGCCCGGCAGGATGCCGACCTGATCCTCCTGATCGTGGACGCGGAGGATCCGGAGGTGCCCGGCCGCATCTTCAAGGCCTTCTCCAGTATCCAAAAACCGGTGGTGCTGATCGTCAACAAGATCGACGTGGTCAGCGGCAATGAAGCCGAACGCGTGGCCGGCCGGCTGGAGGAGAAGTACGAGTTCGAGGAGACGGTATTCGTGTCGGCCCTTACCGCCGAGGGGATTCCCGAGCTCATGGAGCTCATCAAGGACCGCATGCCCGAAGGCCCTCCCTACTATCCCAAAGAGATGCTCAGCGAGCAGCCGGTGCGGTTCTTCGTGGCCGAGCTTATCCGGGAGCAGCTCTTCCTGCAATTCCACCAGGAACTGCCCTACTCATGCACGGTGGACATTATTGAATACGACGAGCGGGACGACCTGGACTACATCAACGCCGAAGTGATCGTCAACCGCGAGTCCCAGAAGGGGATGCTCATCGGAAAGGGCGGCAAGGCGATCAAAAAACTGGGCAAGGAAGCGCGCAAAACCATCGAGGAATTTGTGGACAAGAAGATCTACCTGGATCTGCACGTGAAGGTGCGCGACAAGTGGCGGGACAATCCCAACATGGTCCGGAATTTCGGCTACCGGTAGATACGGCTAGAGACAGGTACGGCTAGCGGAAGATAGGGTTGCCGGCCAGTTCGGCTGCCTGCAGTTTGAGGTTAGCAGGTTAGATGCCAAAAATTAATAGGAAACACTCCCCTTTCAGGCTTAGAAAAGGGTCTTCATTTTTGTGAAATATTCACAAACCCGGTAATTCGCGGGATGGGTGACTCTTCGGCCTGCACAATTACCTCCACGGTAATTTATAATTCGCAATACCGGTAGGGCTATTTCACTTCCGGTAAGGCCTTATCCCGTTGGTCTCAAGTCCCGTTAGTCTCAATAGTCCCATTTTTTTGAATTGGGAATTTGTGATTTTTTCACAAAAATATTGGCGGAAATCTCAGAAGAAAAATGGCGTATCTACGCTATTGGGAACCGTTGAAATGGAAAAGAGTTACGATCCGCCGATTTTGAAATATTTGACGATAACCGATTCCGAACCTGAATTCTCATCTGCCTCAGCCGTGGGGATGCGTGGTTCCGCCGGATTGACGGGATCGTCAGCCCCACCAGCCCGGGGAATTTCTTTCAACTTGCGCTCCCCAACCCCGGCACTGTCACCCGTAGCTTCCGGAGCACCGACCGAGGCCCTCTCCTGCAGTTCCACGTCAAAGACGCTGTTCAGGTTGTTTCCGGCCAGGTCCTCGATCACCCGACCGACCTCCAGCCGGTAGGAGCCTTCCCGCCAGGGACGCTCCGGCCTGAACGTCCAGACGCGCTCCCCGTCCCGTATCTCCACCGTTCCCGCAATCGGTGCGTCTTC
>CAZGSL010000016.1:45140-50389 GCA_964528445.1 uncultured Balneolaceae bacterium
CCCGGGCGTGCCGCCGTCAGCTCCCCGGTCCAGCAGCTCGTTGAGCCTGCTGCGGTCCACCCTCACGTAATAGTTCGTCTCGGCAAGCCAGTCGTGACGGGCCGTAAATTCAATGCCCTCCCCGGTTACCCGCCAGGTGCCGTCGGAGGGAAGAAGGGAGTCGCTCCACTCCTGGTCCCCGGCAAGGGCATACACTTCCACTACCCCTGATAGGTCCGGCGAGCGCTCACGCAGGTACCGCAGCGCTTCGGGCGAGAGCCCCTCTACCCGCACCCGGTTGCTGTCGGCCGAAACGGAGAGGGAGACTCCCTCACCCGTATAAGCCCGCTCCGGCACCGGATTCCAGTCGTACAGGCGGTCCCCGAAAAACCAAAGGCCCGCTGCCGCCAGAACCAGCAGCAGGGGCCATTTGATGCGTTCAAACAGGTCAGATTTTCTCACCGTATGTGGAATCCCTCGCTCCTAATTGCGTACAGATTTCAGGTCGACGGAGCCGTCATCCTGCTGCTGCAGCATGACCAGGTACTCTCCCTCCAGCTTGTCCATGTGCAGCACGTCCTCGTAGGGCAGCTCCTCAAATTCCACTCCCTTGGTGTGCTGGCCCTCTTCCAGCGGCTGGTCCAGGTGCGGCTGATCGTCAAACTGCGCCGGATCCACTTTCATGACCGAATAGCTGCTGTTGGCGATGACCAGCGACTCGCTGCCGCTGCTGTCGGTATAGGGAATGATATCCAGCGGACGGTTCCGGTTGCCCAGCTCCGCCACGGTCTTCCCGCGCACGTGCTCTCCGTCACCCAGGTTGTCCATCGGGAAAAGCACCAGGGGCGTGCAGGTGTATCCCGCCACAATATAATTGCTGCCGTTCACCGCGTAGGGAACAAACGTGCGGATGGGGGCGTTGGTTTCGTACTGCCCGTGGGAGACGTGATAGATCTCCAGCGTGGAGAGGGCCTCCTCTCCCCCGAACGGGAAGTTTACCTGGCGAAATCCCGAGGAGAACTCCTCGTTGGAAATGCCCGCCACATACACCTTGCCACCGGCGAACGACAGGTCGGTGATGGATGCGCTGCGCAAGCTCTGTCCCCTTCGGTTGGTGGCGTCAGGGCCGGGAGCGGTCGAGAGTTCAAACTTCGAAAAACTGACGTTCTCCAGTCCAACCTCCTCGATACTGCCGTCGGCCGAGACCGTCATCATGTGCCAGGAGGCGTTGTTCCCCTCTCCCCGGCTCAGGGAGATCCATGCCTGTCCGGAAATGGGATGAACGGCCATATCCTGAATGGAGATATCCTCTGCCGCGGCTCCCAGGGTCTGTGCAATCTTGTCCGCAACATCGCTTACGTTCAGCGGTTCTCCAGCGTCGGCCGCCCCGGCTTCGGTTTCCATCGCGTAGAGTGAGGCGCCGGGACTATCGCCGTAGAAGAGAATGCCTTCGGGTCCGAACGCGAGCTCGCCGATGGCCATGTGATCGGGAGCCCCGGTTTCAAAATGGGCGGCGTATTCGTTCCCGGAATCATTTCCGGTAAATCCGATCATGAATACCAGGCCGGCCACAACCAGTGCCGACAGGGAGAGTATGACTGATTTTCTCATAACGCTAAAGTTTAGATTGGGAAAAGTATTGACTTAGCTGTCTAAACATTAACATTCCTCTGCTATAAAAGCAAAGAAATCAGACTTTTATGCCGGTGGTTTCATTTGGCATTTGACGTTTCCACCCATCACCTGTAATGTTCGGTGCATTACTCAATGCGGAATGAATCGCAACAAACCACCCCGAATATCATGGATATACCCTGGGAAGGCATCTATCCCGCCATTACCACCCAATTCACGGAGGACGGCTCGCTCGACCTGCCCCTGTTCAGGAAAAGCATCCGGGCCCAGGCGGAGGGAGGCGTACACGGCATCATTATCGGCGGCTCGCTGGGAGAGTCCAGCACTATCACCAACGAGGAGAAATACCGTCTGGCGGAGGCCGCTCGCGAAGCATCAGGCGGCGAACTTCCCATCATCATCAACCTGGCGGAATCGTCCACCGACGACGCCGTCGCCGCGGCCGAACAGGCGCGGGATGAGGGGGCCGACGGACTGATGATGCTGCCGCCCATGATGTACAAATCCACCGAACGGGAAACGGTGGCCTACTACCAGGCGGTGGCCGAGGCGGTAGATCTGCCCATCCTCGTATACAACAACCCGGTGGACTACGGGGTGGAGGTCACCCTCGACATGTTCGAGGAGCTGATCCAATACGACAACATCGAGGCGGTAAAAGAGTCCACCCGCGACCTCTCCAACGTCACGCGCATGAGAAACCGCTTCGGCGATCGGATCAAGATTCTCTGCGGGGTCGACACCCTCGCCCTGGAGAGCCTGCTGATGGGCGCCGACGGCTGGGTGGCCGGACTGGTGGACGCGTTCCCGCGGGAGACGGTCGCCATCTACGAGCTGGTGCAGCAGGGAAGGCGCGAGGAAGCCCTGGAGATCTACCGCTGGTTCATGCCCCTGCTGGAGCTGGACATCACCCCGCAGCTGGTGCAGAACATCAAAATGGCGCAGGCCGCCGAGGGCATCGGCGCCGAGCACGTTCGTCCCCCGCGCCTGACGCTGATCGGAAAAGAGCGAAAACGTGTTCAGTCTATCATAGAACGAGCACTGGAAAACCGACCCGAAATACCCGATCTGACATGAATACCCGAACCGACACGATCGACGGAGAAAACATTATTGGTTACGAAACCGCGAGCAATGAGATTGACACTTTTTCTGTCATCGGCCCCGCCACGGGCGAGAAACTGCCGGGCAGCTTCCATACCGCCCGGGAGGAGGACATCGACCGGGCCCTGGAGAAGGCCGACCGCGCGTTCCGGGAGTATCGCTTGGTGAGCGGACGAGAGAAAGCGCGGTTCCTGGAGGCCATCGCCGACGAAATCATGGAGCTGGGCGATACGCTGATCGAGCGTGCCATGAAGGAGTCGGCCCTCAGCCGGGGACGCCTGGAGGGAGAGCGCGAACGCACCTGCAACCAGCTTCGCATGTTCGCCGACCTGGTGCGGAAGGGCTCCTGGCGGGACGCCCGGATCGACAAAGGCGATCCCGACGTACGCTCGATGCTGATCCCACTGGGTCCCGTGGCCGTATTCGGCGCCAGCAATTTCCCCCTCGCCTTCTCGACGGCCGGGGGAGACACCGCGGCGGCGCTGGCTGCGGGCTGCCCCGTCATCGTCAAATCACACGAATCCCATCCAGGTACCAACGAGCTGGTGGCCAAGGCAATCCGAAGGTCCGCCGAGCGCTGCGAAATGCCGGGCGGCGTCTTCAGCTCCCTGAACGGGGGACCCGATACGGGTTCGATGCTGGTCAAGCATCCCCTGCTGAAAGCCGTCGGATTTACCGGCTCTTTCAGCGGCGGCAAGGCGATATACGACCTGGCACAGCAGCGCGAAGAGCCCATCCCGGTCTACTCCGAAATGGGGAGCGTCAACCCGGTATTCCTCCTGGAGGAACGGCTCTCGTCCGAACCCGGGGCGCTCGCCGAAGAGCTGGCCGGTTCGGTGACGCTGGGGGTTGGACAGTTTTGCACCAACCCGGGCATCCTGATCGGCCTCGCGGGGGACGACCTGGAGCGGTTCAAGGAAAGCCTCGCCGGGAAGCTGGCCGAGCACCAGGCCGGCTGCATGCTCAACGAGGGAATCGCCCGAAACTACAAGGAGAAACGAGCCGAGCTGCTCGAGCGGGATGGCGTAGAGTCCCTCGCACTTCCGGAGGATGAAGCCGGCAACCTGGGCGCGGGAGCGCTGGCCCGCGTCAGCGGGGAGCGTTTCCTCTCGGATCCCATCCTTCGCGAAGAGGTTTTCGGCCCCTTCACCCTGATCGTGGAGTGCGCGGACGACGCCGAACGGAAAGAGGTTGCCGAAGAGCTAAATGGTGACCTGACCGTCTCGTTCATGGGCAGCGAACAGGACTTCCTGGACCAGAGCGAGCTGATCACAGACACCCGCGAACGTGCCGGGCGGGTAATCTTCAACGGCGTCCCCACCGGCGTGCGGGTCTCCCCCGCCATGCACCACGGCGGACCCTTTCCGGCGACGACCGACGTCAAGTTTACGTCGGTGGGCACGCGCGCGATCCAGCGTTTCGTGCGGCCGGTCTGCTACCAAGACGCCCCGCAGGAACTGCTGCCGGACGAGCTGAAGGACGGCAATCCCCTCAACATTCACCGCATGGTGAACGGCGAGCGGGGCAAACACTGACCTGGCACTAATCCCACACCCAGCGATGAGCAACCTGGAACGAGCGATGCCTCATCCATAACCTGGCAATTATAAAATGGCGGTAAAGCGATTCTTCTGCATTGACGGGCACACCTGCGGCAACCCCGTGCGCCTGGTGGCCGGCGGCGCTCCCCGCCTGGAAGGCGAAACCATGGCCGAAAAACGCCGGCACTTCATCCGGGAATACGACTGGATCCGCACCGGGCTCATGTTTGAGCCGCGCGGACACGATATGATGTCGGGCAGCTTTCTCTATCCCCCGGCCGATCCCGACAACGACGTCGGCATCCTCTTCATCGAAACCAGCGGCTGCCTCCCCATGTGCGGACACGGCACCATCGGCACGGTCACCTTCATGCTGCAGGAGGGGCTGGTGGAACCGAAGGAGCCGGGGGTGGTCCGCCTGGAGGTACCCGCCGGAGAGGTCACCGCCGAGTACGAAAGGGACGCCAACCGCGTAAACTCCGTCACCATCAACAACGTGGCGAGTTTCCTGGCCGAACGCGACATGCAGGTGGAATGCCCGGAACTGGGGGCCCTGACCGTGGACGTCGCCTACGGAGGGAACTTCTACGCCATCGTGGACCCGCAGGAGAACTACCCCGGCCTGAAGCAGTTCAAGGCCGAACAGCTCATCCGCTGGAGCCGGGGGATCCGGAGACGGCTGAACGAAAAGCACACCTTCCGTCACCCGGAGGACGAGGAGATCGAAGGGCTCAGCCATGTGATGTGGACCGGGGAGACGATGTCCCACAGCGCCACCGCCCGTAACGCCGTCTTCTACGGGGACAAGGCGATCGACCGATCCCCCTGCGGGACCGGCACCTCCGCGCGCATGGCGCAGTGGCACGCCCGGGGAAAGCTTCAGAAAGGGGAGCCGTTCATCCACGAGAGCATCATCGGAAGCACCTTCACCGGGCGCATTGAAAAAGAGACCGAAGTGGGCGGCCGTCCCGCCGTCATCCCCAGCATCGA
>CAZGSL010000017.1:0-40531 GCA_964528445.1 uncultured Balneolaceae bacterium
CGCGGTCCTGCCACCGTTCGATCTTTTTGGTGGCCAGGCTGAAATTTTTCTTCTGAAGGTCCGCCATCTCTATTTCCCCTTGAACTCCTCGATGAAATCGCGGGTGTAGTCCGACAGCACCAGCCGTCCGCTGATCTCGGCGCGCTGCTTAAGGAGGGAGTCCCAGTGGTCGGTGCCCTTCCAGAGGACGGTCTTCAGCTCTTTCATGGCCTGGGGACTGCTTTGGGCGAGCTGGCCCGCCAGGGCGTCCACTTCCCCGTCCAGCTCCTCCTGGGAGTCGCATACCTTGTTGTAAAGCCCTTTCTCCAGGGCCCATTCGGCTCCGTACCAGCTGGTGGCGTCGATCGACAGTGCGCTAAAGGCGGAGGGACTCATCTTTCGCTGCACCGCCGGTCCCACGACGAAAGGCCCGATGCCGAGGGCCAGCTCGCTCAGCTTGACGGAAGCCGATTCGTGCGCCAGGGTGTAGTCGCCTGCCGAGGCCACGCCCACGCCGCCGCCCACCGTCTTGCCCTGCACGCGGACGATAACGAGCTTGGGGCATTTGCGCATGGCGTTGAGCACCAGGGCGAAGCCCATGAAAAAGCGCTTCCCCTCCTCATAGTCGGAGATGGCGATCAGCTCGTCGAACGAGGCGCCCGCGCAGAAGGCGCCGTCGCCCCTGCTTCGGATTACGATCACCCGGGCCTCCTCGTTCTCTCCCGCCTCGGCAATGCGATCGGCGAGGTCCCGCAGCATGCGGCCGGGCAGGGAGTTCCCCTTGGGGTGGTGAAAAGTGATGGTGGCGATGTTGTCGGTGATATCGGTCGAGACGGTTCCGTTCTCAGGCATGATTTTGCGTGGTGTCTGGTTATTCTTCTTCGTCGCTGAAAATATCGATGTCGAGGGTCTCCCTGCGCTTGACCAGCGTCAGGATGGTGTAATCGGCCACCATGTCGTCCTCCTGGTTGGTCACCTCCACGTCCCAGTACGCCACCCCGAAGGGGTATTTGTCCTGCTCGCGCTTCTGGCGCACCTTTTTGTGTTTGAGGATCAGCTTGGCCTGGATGGTATCCCCCGGTTTCACCGGCGCCAGGAAGCGCAGGTTCTCCAGCCCGTAATTCAGCAGCACGGGGCCCGGTTTCGGGTCCACGAACATGCCGGCCGCGGCCGAGAGCACGAAGTAGCCGTGGGCCACCCGCTCCTCGAAGAGGGAATCTTTCGCGGCGATTTCGTCGAAGTGCGCGTAGAAATGGTCCCCGCTAACCGCCCCGAAGTTGACGATGTCGGCCTCGGTGACGGTGCGCCGGTGGGTGGTGAGCGACTCGCCGGTCTCCAGCTCTTCGAAATATTTTTGGAAAGGATGCTTGTCGGCTTCCCGGGTTTCGGCGCCCTGGATGTACTGGCCGGTGACGTTCATCAGGGTGGTGGGGGAGCCCTGCAGGGCAACCCGCTGCATGTAATGGAGCACCGCGCGCGAACCGCCCAGCTCCTCGCCGCCCCCCGCGCGTCCGGGTCCCCCGTGCACCAGCGAGGCGATCGGGGAGCCGTGTCCGGTGGACTCCTCCGCGCTGTCGCGGTTGATCACCATGAACCGCCCGTGGTAGGGAGCGCATCCCATGGTGATCTCCCGGGCCACGTCGTCGTCGGCCGTAAAGAGCGAGCCCACCAGGGAGCCGTCGGCCCGGTTGGCCAGGTCGATCGCCTCCTCCGTGGATTCGTAGGGCATGACGGTGGTCATGGGACCGAACGCCTCCAGCGTATGGACCTCGTCCACCTGCATCGGCTGGTGGCAGAGCAGCACCCGCGAGCCGGTAAAGGCCCCCTCATGCCGCCCGTTGCCGTTGGCGTAGACCGTGTCGGTCACCTCGGTGAGCCGCTGCACTTGTTCGTCGAAGCGCTCGGCCTGCAGCTCGCTGGCCAGGGGGCCCATCCGGGTCTCCTTCTCGGCCGGATCGCCCACCGTGGCCTCGTCGAGGCGTTCTTTCAGTGCTTCGACGACCTCATCCACCCGCTCGGAGGGTACGATGGTGCGGCGGATGGCGGTGCACTTCTGGCCGGTCTTGACCGTCATCTCCTGGGCCACTTCGCGGACAAAGTAGTCGAACTCCGGCATATCCGGCGTCACATCCGGTCCCAGGATGGAGGCGTTCAGGGAGTCGGCCTCCAGGTTGAAACGGACGCTGTTGGCCACGATGTTGGGATGCGCTTTCAGTTTTTTGCCGGTCTCCGCGGAGCCGGTAAAGGCGACCACGTCCTGGGAGTTGAGGTGGTCGAGCAGGTCCCCGGGCTTGTCCGCCGCCACAAACTGCACGGCCCCCTCCGGCAGGTAGCCCGAGGCCAGGATGTCGCGGAAAACCTCGCAGGCCAGGTAGGAGCCGACGGGGGAGGGTTTCACGATCACCGGCATGCCGGCGATGATGGCGGGGGCCATCTTCTCCAGCATGCCCCAGACCGGGAAGTTGAAGGCGTTGATATGCACCGCCACCCCGCGGCGCGGCACGCAGATATGCTGTCCTACGAAGCTGCCTTCCCGGGAGAGCCGTTCTTGTCCCCCCTCCACGTGCCAGGGTTTGTCCGACAGCTCCCTGCGCGACTTGCTGGAGATGCCGAAGGCGGTCAGGATGCCGCCCTCGATGTCGATCCAGGAGTCGCGTCGCGTTGCGCCGGTGTGCGTGGAGATCTCGTAGTACTTCTCCTTGCGCTCCAGCAGGTATTTGGCGATGAACTTGATCTTGAAGGCGCGCTCGTGGATGGAGAGGCCCCGCAGGTTGGGTCCCCCGACCTGCCGGGCGTACTCGCACATGCCCTTGTAGTCAAGGTCGGCCTCCACCAGGGTGGCGACGGGATCGCCCGTCACGGCACTGGCGAGTTTCTCCTCGGTTCCCTCGTCCATCCACTGGCCTTCGGCGTAGCTTTGTACTTTCATGATTGCCCAGGTTTGGTCTTATTGGTTTTTTCGGTTGCCCCAGGTCTGGTAATTAGCCGACCGGCTGGGACGGCCTTCCGGCTCCTCGCGCAGCGGTTCGCACTCCCGGAGCGACGCGTGCAGCTGGCCGGGGAGCTGCTGGTAGAGAGCGGTACCCTCGGATTTCCAGCGGATCATCTCGTCGCTCACCTCCTTGACGATCTCCGCCGGGTTGCCCACCAGCAGGCTGCGTTCCGGGATATCCATCCCCTCCTTTACAAACGAAAGGGCTCCCACGATCGATTCGGCGCCCAGCGTCACCCGGTCCATGACCACCGCGTTCATGCCCACCAGGCAGTTGCGTCCGATATGCGCCCCGTGAATCACCGCCCCGTGGCCGATATGTGCGCTCTCCTCCAGCACCACGGTGACGCCGGGGAACATGTGGATGGTGCAGTTCTCCTGCACGTTGCAGCCGTCGCCGATCTCGATCTTGCCCCAGTCGCCCCGTATGGCCGCTCCCGGCGCGATGTAGACGTCCCTGCCGATCACCACGTTGCCGGTGACCGCGGCCTGCGGGTGCACATAGGCACTCTCATGGACCACGGGTTTGTAACCGTCAAATTCGTAAATAGCCATAGGCTTTTTCACTCAGCATTTTTCCAGAATCACCGCCATTCCCTGACCCACGCCCACGCAGAGCGTGCAGAGGGCATAGCGTCCCCCGTTCTCCTGCAGCTCGATGGAGGCGGTCTGAAGGAGGCGGGCGCCCGACATGCCCAGCGGGTGGCCCAGCGCGATCGCGCCGCCGTTGGGATTGACCCGCTCGTCGTCGTCTTCCACTCCCAGCTCCCGGAGCACCGCCAGGCTCTGGGCGGCGAACGCCTCGTTGAGTTCGATCACGTCCATTTGATCGATAGACATCCCCGTGCGCTCCATGACCTTCCGTGTGGCGCCCACGGGACCCATGCCCATGATGCGCGGCTCCACGCCCACCACGGCGGAGGAGACGATGCGGGTCATCGGCTGCAGCTCAAAGGTCTCCAGCGCCCGGTCGTCCGCCACCAGCATGGCGCAGGAGCCGTCGTTCAGCCCGCTGGCGTTTCCGGCGGTGACCGTGCCGCCCTCCCGGAAGGCCGGACTCAGCTTGGCCAGGATCTCGGCGGTGGTGTCGGGGCGTACAAATTCGTCGGTGTCGAAAATTACCGGCTCCCCCTTCCGCTGCGGGATCTCCACCGGCATGATCTCTTTGCCCATGCGCCCGCTCTCTATGGCGGCGCCGGCCTTCTGCTGCGACCAGGCCGCGAAACGGTCGGAGTCCCCTCGGCCGATGCCGAACTCCTCCACGATGTTCTCCGCGGTCTCGCCCATCGCCTCGCTGCCGAACTGCTCATCCATTTTGGGATTTACAAACCGCCAGCCGAAGGAGGTGTCGTGCATTTCGGTGGTGCCCGACCACGGCGCGGCGCCCTTGCCCAGCACCATGGGCCCCCGGGTCATGTGTTCCATGCCGCCGGTGACGAACAGCGAGCCCTCGCCCGCCTTGATGGCACGATAGGCATGTACGGCGCTGCTCATGCCGGAGGCGCAGAGGCGATTGACCGTCTCGCCGGGAACCGAGATGGGCAGCCCGGCCAGCAGGGCGGCCATGCGGGCCACGTTTCGGTTGTCCTCCCCGGCCTGGTTGGCGCAGCCGAAGATGACGTCCTCTACCGCTTCGGGATCGACCGACGGATTTCGCTCCATCAGCTCCCGTATGGTCATGGCCGCCAGGTCGTCCGCCCGGATGGGGGAGAGCGCCCCGCGGAATTTGCCGATGGGTGTTCGTATGGCGTCAACTATATATGCTTCCATGATCGCTGGTTACGTTTTGAAATTCCGGTTAAAAATCGTTTGAAGTCCGGCGGAGGCGTCTTTTAAAATTCGGGCATTACGACGATTCCGTTTCCGAATCCGGGAAGTGATGCTCCCGCGTCCGGAAGACCGTCCCCCGAAACAGCGCCACCTTTTGTCCCTCCTGGTTGGTGACGGTCACTTCGTAAACGCCGATGCGATTACCCAGGCTCAGCTCCTCGGCCACCGCCGTCAGACGGTCCCCTTCGTCAACCCGGCGTACGAAGGAGATATTGTTCTCCATCGCCACCGCCACCCGGCCGTACCCGTTGGAGGCGAAGGCCAGGGCGCTGTCGGCCAGTGAGAAGGCGATGCCCCCGTGGGCCACCCCGAAACCGTTCACCATCTCGGGCGTGACCTGCATGGAGAGCCTCACGCCGCCGGGGCGGACCTCCTCCACCTCGATGCCCAGCCAGCGGCTGAAGGCATCGTCCCCCATCATCTTGTTTACGACCTTTTCGGCTCGTTCCTGCCTGTCCATATGATTCCTTTTGCACGCGTGCGCCAGCGCCGGCGCCTGGCGCGTTTCAGTAGAAAGTCTCGTCCCCGCGGGCCATCCGTTTCAGCAGGGGGTTGGGCCGGTAGCGGTCCTCCCCGTACTCCTCCTGGAGGGCCGAAATACGGTCTACGACCTCCCCGATGCCGATTTCGTCGGCCCACTTCAGAAGCCCCTTCGGATAGTTGACGCCCTCGGTCATCGCCAGATCAACGTCCTCCACGGTCGCCACGTTCATGAAAACGGCGTCGGCTGCCTCGTTGATCAGCATGGCCAGGATACGGTTCAGAATCCGCTCGCCCAGTTCCTTGTCTTTCGTCGGCTCAGGGTTGTCGGCCTTCTCCCCGTACTCGTAAAATCCCCTGCCCGATTTCCGGCCCAGGTGTCCGGCCTCTACCATCCGCTTCTGGGTGAAGGAGGGCTTGAAACGGGGATCGTAGAAAAAGGACTCGAAAACTGTTTCGGTCACCTTGTAGTTGACGTCGTTGCCGATAAAGTCCATCAGCTCGAACGGCCCCATGCGGAACCCGCCCAGCTCCTTCATGGCCCAGTCGATCGTGGGCACGTCGGCCACCCCCTCCTCGAGCTGCCGGATCGCCTCGCTGTAGAAAGGCCGGGCCACGCGGTTTACGATGAAACCGGGAGTGTCTTTCGCCCGCACGGTGGTTTTATCCCAGGAGTCCACCAGCTCCCGTGCGCGGCGGACCACCTCCTCGTCGGTGGAGATGCCGGGAATGATCTCCACCAGGGGCATCAGGGGAGCGGGATTGAAAAAGTGGATGCCCAGGAAGCGCCCCGGCTTCTTGAGGGCGGAGGAGAGGGAGGCGACGGAGAGGGAGGAGGTGTTGGTGGCCAGCACTGCGTCGCGGGGGACGATCCCCTCCAGGCGGCGGAAGACGTCCTTTTTCACGTCCGTATCTTCCACCACCGCCTCGACGGCCAGCGCGCACTCCCCGTAGCCCGTGAGGTCTTCGGTGAACGTGATCCGTTCCAGGATGCCGTCCACCTCCTCCTGGCTCATCCGCTCCTTCTCCACCTGGCGCTGAAGAATGCTTCGCAGCCCCTCCTCCGACTCCTCCAGCTGCTCCGGGTAGGCGTCGTACAGCAGTACCCGGTGCCCGAAGGTTGAGGCCACCTGGGCGATGCCCGTTCCCATGGTACCCGCTCCGACTACACCTACTGTTTGTTTGCTCATGCCGATGGTTCGTTGCGTTGGAATTTCTGCATCTGAAAATAACGATTTCAGATCTAATGCCAATTATATGACGAGGCTTTCGGCAAGCCGGAAATTGTATGAGAGGTATTTTCTTGCTATCATTATGATAACACAGAAACCGACCCCCATATTATGGCAAAAGACGTACTGATACGGAATATAGACGAGGAAACTCTCGACAAGCTCAAGAAAATAGCGGATGCCAATAACCGGTCCCTGCAGCAGGAATTGAAACTGCTGTTGGAACGGCACGCGGGCCCGGATATCGAGGAGGTTCGGAGGATGGCGCGTGAGTCTATCGAGAAGTATAAAGCAGAGGGCCGCAAGTTCCCGGACAGTACAAAAGACATTCGTGAGGACCGGGAGCGATGAAGGATGTGGTGGTGGATGCCTCCGTCGCCCTGAAGTGGTTTTTGACGGAGGAAGGAACCGAGGCAGCTCTCCGCATCCTGGAGGAGCTAACCACCTTTCTAGCCCCTGATCTGATATTCCGAGAGATGGATGCCGTTCTTACCAAAAGAGTTAGAACAGGGTACCTGAGCCTGGACGAGGCTTTGGGCTTGAAAAAGCAAATACGGCAGATTCCCTGTAAAACGATTTCCTATGATCAGATAGAGGCTTTAGCTTTCGAACTGGCAAGCACTATGCCGGTGACTTTGTATGATGCCTGCTATCTGGCACCGGCCATTGATTTCGGTACCGTTTTGTATACCAGCGACCGGAGGCTGGTACGAGGTTTAAAGAATACCCCTTTTGAATCGATTACCAGGATCGTTCGGTGAGGTACTAATTCCCCCTGTATTCCGGTTTGCGCTTCTCAAGGAAAGCCTGCACGCCCTCCTTGTAGTCGTGGGTCCGGCCCGCCTCGCTCTGCAGCTCCGCCTCCAGCTCCAGGTGCTCGTCCAGCGTATGCCCGAAGGAGCGGTTGACGGCGCGCTTGTAGAGCCCGAACCCGCGTGTGGGCATGGTGGCCAGCCTGGCGGCGGTGGCGCGCGCCTGCTCCATCAGCTCGTCGGGCTCCACGGCCTTGTAGACCAGTCCCATCTCCGCCGCTCGTTCGGCGGAGATTTTTTCGTCCAGCATGTAGAGCATGTTGGCGCGCTGCAGTCCGACCAGGCGCGGAAGCAGGAAGGTGCCCCCGCTGTCGGGAATAAGCCCGATTTTGCTGAACGACTGCACGAAGGAGGCCTCGGCGGAGGCGAAGACGATGTCGCAGGAGAACGCGATGTTGGCCCCCGCTCCCGCGGCCGTGCCGTTCACCGCGCAGACCACGGGCTTCTCCAGGTGGCGGATGCCGCGGATGACCGGGTTGTAGCTCTCCCGGACGGTGTCGGAGAGCTCGTAGCCATCCTCCTCTTTTTCGCGCTCCACCACCTCCGGCAGATCCTGTCCGGCACAGAAGGCGCGACCGCTGCCTGTCAGCAGCACGCAGCGGATTTCGTCGTCCGACCCGGCGCGATCGAGCGCCTCCTGCAGTTCGGCCGACATCGGTTCGATAAAGGCGTTCAGCTTGTCGGGACGGTCCAGGGTAATCGTCAGGATGCCGTCTCCCGTCTCGGTTTGCAGGTATTGAGGCATGGCGTGGAAGTTTTGCTTGAAAGTCAACGCATAAGATAGCCTCAAAAACAGAACGGAACAAAGGGGCGGGGCGATCAGGCGTGCTTCTACCTCGTCCGGCGCTGATCAACCGGCACGGCAGAGGCGATCAAATGCATTTAAAGTGCTCGAACGGCTCCTCGCAGTCGTGGCAGTAGTACTGCGCCTTGCAGGCGGTGGAGCCGAATTCGCTCTGCAGTTCGGTCTCCAGGGAGTCGCAGTAGGGGCAGGGGACCACCTTGGAGCTTTTCAGGCTCTGCAGAAAATCGTCGTCCGGCGAGGTTTTACCGGGCGGGGCGATGCCGTACTCTTTCAGTTTGCCCCGGGCCTCCTCGGTCATCCAGTCGGTGGTCCAGGTCTCCGAAAAGTCCTTGACCACCTCGAAGTCTTCCACGTCCTCATTGGAGAGTTTCTTCCGGATCTCCTGTTCGATGGCCGCCATGGCCGGGCATCCGGAGTAGGTAGGCGTAATGCGGACGGTGAGCTGCCCGCTGCTGCGCTTTACCTCCCGGGCTATGCCCATCTCCACGATGTTCAGCACCGGAATTTCGGGATCGTGGACCTCCCTCAGGAAATCCCATATCTGTTCTTCGCTGTATGTGGCGGCCAGGTCGCTCATGGATAGTTATAACGTTTAACGGGCCGGTATCGTGCCGTTCCCGGGGATTATCAATGCGGTTCGTAAGGTAGGACCTGCGCTTATCGCTTGCAAAACCGGCAGAACTTGATACATTAAACGGTCACACTGCTTCCGAACCTTAATCCCTCGGGGGGAATCACATTATGATATCGACAAGCACGTTCTGGCGCACGGTCGTCTCCGGAATCATCGCCACCTACGTCATGACCATGATCGCCTTTCTGCAGGGCGGACTCGGCCTGCCGGTGATCGACGTGGGACATTTTCTGACGGAGAGCTTCAATCGGGTTCACGAGGCCGATCCCTATTCGCTGGTGATGGGGAACCTCGCCTACTACGGGTTTGGCGTCATCCTGGCGCTGATCTGGGTGGTATTCCTTCAGACGAGGGTTCCCGGGAACTGGGTGCTCCACGGCGTTCTCTACGGCGTTATCATCTCTATCCTCTCCGCGCTGATCGTCTCGCCCCTGGTCTCCCTGGCGGGAGGCGACTATTTCGGGATCTTTTACATGGACACGTGGGTGCCGGGGCTGGTGCTGCTGGCCGGCCTGATCATGCACCTGGGTTACGGGCTGGCACTGACGCTCTGCCTGCACTACGCCGGCGTGAACGGGATTGACGCCTCCTACTCCCAGTCGGCGTCGGGGTAGGAGCGGCGCAGGTGCTGCATCTCGGCCAGCAGGTGACCCAGGAACTCGGTGTGGCGTCCCTGCCGGCCTCCCTCCGCCATATACTGGTCGGGATCGGGGTGCTCCAGGGTGGCCTCCTCCAGCACGCCTGAGACCATCTCTTCCCACGGCTCCTTCAGGGGAGCGGGGTCCGCCGCCAGGTTGTCGCCTGCCAGCACCTCTTCCACCTCGTCGCTGTAGAAAAGCTCACCGGTGTAGGTCCACAGCTCGTCAAAGGCCTCCTGTACCCGACGGTGACTCTCCTCCGTGCCGTCGCCGAGCCGCAGTACCCACTCGCGGCTGTGGCGCAGGTGGTATTTGGTCTCTTTCAAGTGTTTGGAGGCCATGCCCGCCAGCTGTTCGTCGTCCACCTCCTCCAGCTCCTTATAGAGCAGGTAGCTGTAGGCACTGAAGAGGAACTGCCGGGCGATGGTAAAACCGAAATCACCCTTCGGCAGCTCCACCATCTTGACGTTAACGTACTCCACGTCGTTGCGGAAATAGACGATGTCGTCCTTGCCGCGCCCCTCGCCCTCGATCTCCGCGGCGTGATCATAGAGATGGGCGGCGTGCCCGATGTCGTCGAGCGCGATGTTGGCCAGGGCGATATCCTCTTCCAGGATGGGGCCGTGCCCGCACCACTCGGAGAGCCGGTGTCCCAGGATCAGCCGGTCGTCCGCCAGCCGAAGCAGGTATCGATACAGCGCCTTCTCCTTCGTGAGGGTCTCGGTAGTGCTCATGATCGTTTTTTGACGGCTCGGGGTACGTTGTAGAACTGCGGATGCCGGTAGGGCTTGTCGTCGGCCGGATCGAAGAAGGGGCCCTCGTCATCCGGCTTGGAGGCGGTGATCTGCTCGGTGGGCACGACCCAGATGTTGGTTGCCTCCTTTCTGCGTGAATAGACGTCACGCGCGTTCTGAAGCGCGATTTCGGCGTCAGGGGCGTGCAGGCTCCCGGCGTGTTCATGCGGTTTGCCGTTCCGGGGCTGCGTGAAAACTTCCCAGAGCGGCCACTGGGTATCCTTGTAGTTCTTTTCGTCCTCTTCGCTCATGGCATGTCGCTTGTTGGATGTTGCTGCGGGGGGCGTCAGGAGGCCTTCTCCCTGCGGAGGCGCTGCTTGCGCGCGTATTCGTCGGCCGCTTCGCGGACCCACCGTCCCTTTTCGTGGGCTTCCCGTCGCGCTTTCATTCGCTCACGGTTCATGGGGCCGTTGCCCTTCACCACGTTCCAGAATTCGTCCCAGTCGATTTCGCCGAACTCCCAGTGGCCGGTCTCCTCGTTGTATTCCAGGTCGGGATCGGGGATCTCCAGTCCCACGGCGTGAGCTTCGGCGACGTGGCGGTCCACGAAACTCTGGCGGAGCTCGTCGTTGGTTTTCAGCTTGACGCCCCATTTGAGCAGCTCCGCGCTGTTGGGGGAATCCTCGTCGTGGGGGCCGAACATCATCAGGGTGGGCCACCACCACCGGTTCACCGCGTCCTGTACCATCTCCTGCTGCTCGGGCGTTCCGTCGGCCATGGTGGCCACCATTTCGTACCCCTGCTTCTTGTGAAAACTCTCCTCCTTGCAGATACGGATCATGGCCCGGGAATAGGGGCCGTAGGAGGATCTTGCCAGCATGGTCTGGTTGATGATGGCCGCCCCGTCGACCAGCCAGCCGATCACCGCGACGTCGGCCCACGAGAGAGTGGGATAATTGAAAATACTGGAGTATTTGGCCTTGCCGGTGAGCAGCTGGTCGACCATCTCGTCCCGGCTGATGCCGAGCGTTTCGGTGGCGCTGTAGAGGTAGAGCCCGTGGCCGGCCTCGTCCTGCACCTTGGAGAGCAGCACCAGCTTGCGCTTGAGGGAGGGCGCCCGGGTGATCCAGTTCCCCTCCGGCAGCATCCCCACGATCTCGGAGTGGGCGTGCTGTGACATCATCCGGATCAGTTGCTGCCGGTAGCGGTCCGGCATCCACTCTTTCGGCTCGATCTTCTCGCCGTTGTCGATGCGCTCCTGGAAGGCTTCCTGTTTCTCCTCGTCAGCCATGTGGGTGGTATTTGGTTTGCAGTTACAGTCTCTTAACATAGAGAGGCCAGGCAAAATTCACAAGTTCCCCGGGTTAAAAGATGTTTAAAAAGGCCAGGATAGCTCCCGACGAGCCGGCCGGTAAGAAAATGGAATTTGAGTCGTTACAGGCAGGGTACTATATTGCTTTGTGAAACGAATCAACGCTGAATATAACGAGGGCTGAGGTATGAGCAAGGCAAGTGAAGGCACGGCTACCCTGGAGCGTCCCGTCGAGGAGAAGTTTGACGATCACCTGGGGCTGCAGGACGTGGATTACATCGAGCATTACGTGGGCAACGCCAAGCAGGCCGCCCATTTTTACCAGTCGGTCTTCGGATTCGAGATGAAGGCGTTCAGCGGACTGGAAACCGGGGTGCGGGACCGCGTCTCCTACTACCTCGAACAGGGGAACATCCGGTTCGTATTGACCGGCGCTCTTACCTTCGACTCCCCGATCGCCCGGCACGTGGCCCGGCACGGGGACGGCGTGCGGGATATCGCCATGCATGTTGAGGACGTGGACCGCGCCTACCGGGAGTCGGTCAAGCGCGGAGCCGAAAGCGTGGAGGAGCCGCACGACCTGAGCGACGAGCACGGCACGATCCGCAAGGCCGCGATCCGGACCTACGGGGATACCATCCATTCGCTGATCAGCCGCGTGAATTACGACGGGATCTTCTTGCCCGGCTTCGAACCCAGGGAATCTCCCCTGGAGGCGGAGCCCGTGGGGGTACAGTACGTGGACCACTGCGTGGGCAACGTACAGCTGGGCAGGATGAACGACTGGGTGGACTTTTACCGGGACGTCATGGGCTTTACCCAGTACATCCACTTTGACGACCGGGACATCTCGACCGAGTATTCCGCGCTCATGTCGAAAGTGATGGCCGGGGGACGAGGCATGATCAAGTTTCCCATCAACGAACCGGCCGAAGGGAAAAAGAAATCGCAGATCGAGGAGTACCTTGAGTATTACGAGGGTCCGGGCGTGCAGCATATCGCGCTGCTGACGGGCGACATTATCGAAACGGTGAGCGAGCTGCAGGACCGGGGACTGGAGTTTCTCCACGTGCCGACCACCTACTACGAGGAGCTGGAGGATCGCGTCGGCAGCATCGAGGAGCCGGTGGACCGCCTGGCCGAGCTGGGTATCCTGGTGGACCGGGACGACGAGGGATACCTGCTGCAGATTTTCACCAAGCCCCTGGTGGACCGCCCCACGCTCTTTTTTGAAATCATTCAGCGCAAGGGTGCCCGCGGCTTTGGCAAGGGCAATTTCAAGGCGCTGTTCGAGGCGATCGAGCGCGAGCAGGAACAGCGGGGCAACCTGTAAAGAACCGCTTCCCGCCGGGCGCGCCCGGGCAGGGCATCGGCGAACGCGGCAATCACAACCACGGAGGTACCGTTATGATCTACCATCAGCTGGGAAACATACCGCAAAAGCGCCACACCCAATTTCGGCGCCCCGACGGGGAACTCTACCAGGAACACCTCTTCGGCGCGGAGGGATTTCACGGATCCTCCTCCCTGATGTACCACCACAATCCGCCGACGCGGGTCCGCAAGGTGGAGAAGGGGCCGGAAGCGAAGATCGAAAAGTGGGAAGAGGAGATGTTCCGCCACCACCACCTGCGCACGGCGGACGTGGCCGAGGGGGGAGACCCGGTTATGGGACGCAAGGTGCTGCTCTACAACGATGACATCCAGATCGGGGTCGCGCGTCCCACCGAGGAGATGGACTATTTCTACAAAAACGGGGAGCACGACGAGCTGCTCTTTATCCATGAGGGCGAGGGACATGTCCAGACCATGTTCGGCCGGCTGGAATTCGGCTACGGCGACTACATTTTCATCCCGCGGGGCACCATCTACCGGGTGCACTTCGAGACCGACCGCAACCGGATGCTGACGGTCGACTCCACCGGTCCGATCGAGGTGCCCGACCGCTACCTGTCGGACCTGGGTCAGTTCATGGAGAACAGCCCGTACTGCGAGCGCGACATACGCCGCCCTGACGGCCCCCTCTTTACCGACGAGGAGGGCGAGTTTGAGGTGAAAATCAAGAAACAGGGCCGCTACACCTCCTACTGGTACGAACACCACCCCTTCGACGTGGTGGGCTGGGACGGCTACCTCTACCCGTGGATCTTCAACATCAAGGATTTCGAGCCGATCACCGGGCGCGTCCACCAGCCCCCGCCCGTGCACCAGACCTTCGAGGGGACCAACTACGTGGTCTGCTCCTTCTGTCCCCGCAAGTTCGACTATCACCCGCTCTCCATCCCCGCGCCCTACGCGCACTCCAACGTCGATTCCGACGAGGTGCTCTACTACGTGGAGGGCGACTTCATGAGCAGGAAGGGGGTGGAGGAGGCCAGCATCACCCACCACCCCGGCGGCATTCCGCACGGGCCGCATCCCGGCAAGTACGAGGGAAGCATCGGAAAGGAGGAGACCGACGAGTACGCTGTGATGATCGACACGTTCCGTCCCCTGCACCCCACCATGGAGGCGGCGAAGCTGGACGACGAAACCTATCCCTACAGCTGGCACGAGGGGGAAGAGGAGGGCTGAATCGAAGCGGGGGAGCAGGATTCAGTTTCCCTCGCCCCGGATCTCTCCCGTCATGGGCACGAAACGCACCGGGATGATGCTCTCCTCCCGGATCTCGCCGCTCTTGTCCTTGGTCACGCGCACCAGCATCTGAACGGCATTCTCCTGGCCCATCGGCATGATCAGGACGCCTTCCGGACGGAGCTGATCCAGCAGCGGCTGGGGTATCTCCGGCGCGGCGGCCGTCAGTATGATCCGATCGAACGGCGCGTGCTCCTCCCACCCTTTGTAGCCGTCGCCGATCCGGCTCTCGATGGTGTGATAGCCCAGCCGCTCAAAACGCTCCCGGGCCTGCTTTCCGAGGGCCTCCCGTATTTCAATGGTATAGATCCGCGGGGTGATCTCCGAGAGTACGGCGGCCTGGTAGCCGCTGCCCGTGCCGATCTCAAGTACCTTGTCGCCTTCGCCCACCTCCAGCAGCTCGGTCATGTATCCCACAATGAACGGCTGGGAGATGGTCTGCCCCTGTCCGATGGGAAGGGCGGAGTTTACGTAGGCGCTGGGACGCTGGCTCTGCGGCATGAAGAGGTGGCGGGGCACTTCCCGCATGGCCTCCAGCACCTCCTCGTCGCTCACTCCCTCGGCGCGCACGCCCTCCTCGACGAGCCGGGCACGCTCCTCCGACCGCTCCTCGAAACGAGGCTTGCTCCAGGTCAGCGTGTCGCCCCCGACAACTACCGTGTCGGTCACCGTATGGTCGGCCGACTGCTGCTGGGCGTGGGACAGCCCCGGCAGCAGGGCGACCGCCCATGCCAGAACGGATATGCAGATTATTGCTCTCATTGCTTGTTCCAGAACAACAGGCCGGGAAGCTCCATTCGCCCCCGCAGCCCGCATTTGCCTTTTCACCGGTGATGGCCTAAAATAGTCTTCGTAACGGACATCCCCTAAAAAGGCGGTTCCCATGACGTTGAAGGAACTCAGAGAGAAGATCGATCACGCACGCAGCCTGGACGGCGGGGAGCCGGAAGCGCTGCCTTTCCCGGATTTTCCCGCCCTGATCCGCGGGCGGAGGGAGCGCTCCGAACCCTTCCTGGTCTACCGGGGAGAGGACGACCAGCGCACGGAACTGAGCTATGAACAGTTCTGCGAGCTGGTGTACAACACCGCCCGCTTTCTGCGGGCCAAGGGGCTGCACAAGGGGGACCGCATCGCCACGGTTTCCCACAACCACTGGCACACGGTGATCCACTATTTCGCGGCCTGGCTGCTGGGACTGGTGGTCGTGCCGGTAAACCTGGGCGAGGACGACGAGCGCATCGCCTACATCCTGGAGAACGGCAGGGTGGAGCTGGCCTTCGTGCGCTCCGGCTACCGGGAACGCATCGCCTCCGTCCTGCGCAGCCACGACAGCCTCAAGCATATCGAAACGGTGATCTGCGGGGAAGATACCGGTCGGTTCACCCGGGAGGAGGGGGAGGTGGATCCTCCGGAAGACCTCGCCGGATCCGAGGCGCTGATCGTTTTCACCTCCGGCACCACGGGTCCGCCGAAAGGAGTGGTGCTCAGCCAGCGCAACCTGCTGGAGGACGCCCGCTCCATTGCCGGCTGGCACGATATAGGACCCGAAAGCAGGATGATGTGCGTGCTCCCCATCCACCATGTGAACGGGACCGTCGTGACGCTCATCACGCCCTTCCTGGCCGGGGGATCCACCGTGCTGAACCGGCGATTCCGCACGGAGCGCTTCCTGCCGGTTATCGCCGAGGAGGGGGTGGAGGTGGCCAGCATGGTGCCTACGCTCCTGCAGTACCTGAACAGCCGCTACGAGGAGCGGGAGGTGCCGGACTGCCCTGATTTCCGCCACGTCATCTGCGGGGCGGGTCCGCTGACCGTGAAGACGGCCCGCGCGTTCGAGGAGCGCCTCGGTATCCCGGTCATTCACGGCTACGGGCTCTCCGAAACCACCTGCTACTCCTGTTTTCTGCCGGTGGATCTGCCGGAGGAGGAGCACCGGCGGTGGATGAGGGAGTACGGCTATCCCAGCATCGGCGTGCCCGTGCCCGCCAACGAAATGGCCATACACGACGAGGAGGGGAACCCGCTGGGGGAGAACGAGCGGGGCGAGATCGTGATCCGCGGGGTGAACGTGATGCTGGGCTACTACAACAACCGGGATGCCAACGAAGAGACCTTCAGGCACGGCTGGTTCCGGAGCGGGGACGAGGGGTTCTATATCGAAGACGGGGAGGGACGGCCCTATTTTTTCATTACCGGCCGGCTGAAGGAGCTGATCATCCGCGGGGGCGTGAACCTGTCGCCGCTGGAGATCGACGAGGTGATCAACCGGGCACCCGGCGTGGAGGCCGGAATCGCTGTGGGATTCGAAAACAAGTGGTACGGTGAGGAGGTGGGCGCCTACGTACAGCCGAAGGAGGGGGGCGAAGCGGACGAGGAGGCGATCCTGGCGTACTGCCGGGAGCACCTTCCCTTCGCGAAGGCGCCCAAAGTGGTGGTATTCGGGGAACAGATCCCGGTGACCTCCACGGGCAAGTACCAGCGCAGGAAGGTGACGCACCACTTCGAGCGGTGGAGCGAGACCCAGTTCCGCCGGGAGGAGTAGCGAACCCGGCACAGCGCCGCGCACGAAACTTGCGCCTCGGTTCGTTACTGTGTAAGCTGAAGCAGGAAGAAAATCATCTCAGGCCAACGCATCGGAGGACCCCATGAACGGAGACGCCATACTCAGTCTGGATCTCTTTACACGGGTACAGTCGGATTACGAAAAGCGCCAGTACCAGGTCCTGGCGGCACTCAAGAGGGTGTCCGACGACTACCGCGGCAACCGGATCTATCCCCATCTCTCCCACCTGGTGGACCTCCACGCTACGCTGAAGGAGATCAGCGGGCGGCTGGCGGACCTGCGCAGCAAGTTTCCCAAGCGCATAAAGAAGATCGACTTCGTCAACCGCGAGATCGAGCACGAGGTGGTGTTCGTGGACGGATCCGATATTTCGAAGGTGGAGGACCTTATCGAGTGGGCCCTCCCGCGGATCGAGGCGAAGATCGAGGAGGGGATGGCCATCTTCGAATACGTGAACGAGGAGATCCGCCTCAGCGAAGTGGGCATCGTGCCCAGCTACCGGGAGGAGGGTTACTTCTTCGTGCCCGACAACGAGGAGGCGCGGCTGAAGCTGTTCCGGTACGAGATGTCCATTTTCCGGGGGGCGGACGACCGCTACCGCTCGCTCAAGACGCGTTTCCTGAAATCGGTGGAGCAGGACCTGGTGCTTCGCTCGCCCAATTCGATCAAACTGGAACTGATCGAGGAACGGAAGGAGCTGCCCAACCCGGCTACCTACGACTTTCAGACCGATCTCCGGTTTCCCTTCCGGGAGACCATCTTCCCGGTGGTCAAACGGAAACTGATGCGCAAGCTGAGCGCGTAGGGGACTACTTCCTGCGGGAGACGACCGCGAGGGTGCAGCGCGAGACGCAGACCAGCCGATCGCTCCCGTCCTTTATGCGGACCTCCCACACATGGGTCTGGCGGCCGATGTGCAGGGGACGGGCGGTGCCGTGTACGGTGCCGCCGCTCCTGACCGAACGGAGATGGCTGGCGTTGATCTCCACCCCTACGGCCATCCGGCTCTCGGGATCCACCTGGAGCCAGGCCCCGACGGAGGCCAGCGTCTCCGCCAGGCTCACGGAGGCGCCGCCGTGCAGCAGCCCGAAAGGCTGTACCGTGCGGCGGTCGACCGGCATGCGCGCCCGGACCTCCCGCTTTTTGAAAGAGGTAAATTCGATACCCAGGTTATCCCCCATATGTTCGCCCGGCCGTTCCAGCAGCCGCCCGACCTGTTCCCGGATCTCCTCGTCGATATGCATAAATCACCAAGTTTTTGAGTTGCCAAGTTGTTAAGTTGTAAAAACCGGGATGCGCTGTCCCTAACATAAGCACTGGCGAACAGAAGCACCTGCGAAAATGTAAGGGTCTGCCATTCCCGGCTCAACGACCTCCTAACGAAGGGTTTTTTGCCATGGGATACGAACCGAAGACGATTACCGAGCTGATTGCCGAGGGGATGGAGAAGAATGTGGCCGGGGTGCTGATCTCGACCAAGCGGAACGGGGAGTGGCGGGATATGCCGGCGGAGGAGTTCCGGGAGAAGGTGCGGCACCTGACCCTCGGGCTCTACGAGCTGGGGGTGAGAAAGGGCGACCGGGTGAGCCTGCACTCGGAAAACAGCGCGGAGTGGCTGATCTGCGACCAGGCGATCCTCTCCCTGGGCGCGGCCAGCGTCCCCATCTACACCACCCAGCCGGGCGAGCAGATCAGGTATATCCTGAAAAACGCCGAAACCAGGGTCCATATCGTCTCCGATGACGAGCTCTTCGCCGAGACCAAACCGATGATGAAAAGCATAGAGAACGTGGAGGCCGTGATCAGCATCCACGGCTCCCGCCACGACAAACTGCGCGATTTCGAATCGGTGCTGGAGATGGGGCGGAGGAGGGAGGAGCGGGACCCGGGGCTGTTCGAGCAGCTCCGCTCGCGGGTCCGGCCCGACGACCTGGCCACCCTGATCTACACCTCGGGTACCACGGGCGACCCGAAGGGGGTGATGCTCTCCCACAACAACATCGCCTCCAACCTGCAGGCCTCCATGGAGCGGGTGCCCTTCGAGTCGCACCCCCGTCCGGAGGAGCGCATGCTCTCCTACCTGCCGCTCTCCCACGTCTTCGAGCGGCTCATCTCCTACATGTACCTCACCATGGGGTATCCCGTCTGCTATATCGAGGACGTGGACGAGATACGGGAGGATATGGCCGAGATCGAGCCCAAGTTCATCGCCACCGTGCCGCGCCTGCTGGAGAAGATTCATACGGGGGTGAAGGTGCGGGGACAGGAGTTCGGGGGACTCAAAAAACGGCTCTACTACTGGGCCCTGAACCGGGCGGAGCGGTACGACCCGGACAATCCGCCCTCCGGATTCGGCGCCCTGCTTCACAAGTTCGCCGACAAGCTGGTCTATTCGAAAATACGCGAGATGTTCGGCCCCAACATGATCGGGTTTATCAGCGGCGGCGCGGCGCTCTCGAAGGATATCTTCTCGTTTGTCAACGCGCTGGGACTCTACTGCGGACAGGGGTACGGGCTGACGGAGTCGTCGCCGGTGATCTCCGTCACCGACCCGGACCACATGCGCATCGGCAGCTCGGGGCGCCCCCTCTCGAACGTGGAGGTGAAGATCGCCGACGACGGGGAGATCCTGGCGAGGGGGCCCAACATCATGCAGGGCTATTTCCGCAACGAGGAGCGCACCCGGGAGACGGTGACGGAGGAGGGCTGGCTGAAGACCGGCGACGTGGGCCGGCTGGAGGAGGGCTACCTCTACATTACGGACCGGAAAAAATCGGTGTTCAAGCTCTCCACCGGCAAGTACGTCGCCCCGCAGACCATCGAAAACCGGCTGGTCAGCAGCGGTTACATCGAGCAGGCGATGGTGATCGGCAACGAGCGCAAGTTCTGTTCGGCCCTGATCGCCCCCAACTTTTCCAACGTGAAGAAGCGCCTCCGGAGCCGCGGGGAGTCGCCCGGGGAGCCCCTTTCGGAGGATTCCGCCGTGCGGGAGCTGATCCAGCAGGAAGTGGACAAGGTCAACCGGGAGCTGAGTCCCTGGGAGACCGTCAAGAAGTTCGTCATCCTGGACCGGGAGCTGAGCATCGAGGAGGGCGAGCTGACGCCCACCCTCAAGGTCAAGCGTTCCGTGGTGAACGAACGCTACAGGGAGGAGATCGATTCAATGTATGAAGACGAAGAGGGGTAAGGCAGACACGATTTCATGGCTGAACATCGATACGACATTCGGAAGGCGGTCATCCTGGGATCCGGCACCATGGGCAGCCAGATCGCCGCTCACTGCGTGAACGCCGGGCTTCGCGTTACGGTATTGGACCTGAAGGAGGAGGGGGAGCGTCCCAGTCGCCTGGCGGAGGAGAACGTGGAGAAGCTGGCCGATATGAATCCCAACCCGCTGGCCCTGCCAGAGTACGCCGAACGCATCGAGACCGGGAATTTCGAGGATCACATGGAGGAGGCGCTGAAAGATGCCGACTGGATCTGCGAGGCGATCGTGGAGAAGATGGAGGTCAAGCGAAAGATGATGGCCCGGATCCAGGAGCACCGGCGGGAGGGGAGCATCGTCAGCTCCAACACCTCGGGCCTGCCCATTTCCGAAATAGGGAAAGAGTGTTCCGACGAGCTGCGCCGCCACTTCCTGGGCACCCACTTTTTCAATCCCCCCCGCTACATGAAACTGCTGGAGCTGATCCCCACCGGCCAGACCGGCCCCGGGGTGCTCTCTCATATGAAGCGCTTCGGCGAGCGCGTCCTCGGAAAAGGCGTGGTGGTCTGCCGGGACACTCCCAACTTTATCGCCAACCGGATCGGGATCTTCTCCATGGCCAGCATCATGCCCTGGTTTTTTGACGGGCGTTTCCGGGCGGAGGAGATCGACTACCTGACCGGCACCCTCACGGGCTACTCGAAGGCCGCCACGTTCCGGACGGCCGACATGTCCGGGCTGGACGTGATCAGCCACGTGGCGGAAAATCTCTACCCCGCCATCCCGGACGACGAGCGTCGGGAGGTGTTCCGCCTGCCGGAGGCCTTCCGGACCATGGTGGAGGAGGGGCACCACGGCAACAAGGCCGGGAAGGGATTCTACCAAAAGGTGCGGACCGATTCCGGCAAGGAGTACCTGGTCATCGACCCGGAAACCCTGGAGTACGAATCGCAGGACGACCCGCAGTTTGACGCGGCCGACGAAGCCGAGGAGAAGTTCGATACCGCTGCCGAACGGCTCCGCTACCTGGTGAACAGCGAGGGCGAGGCGGGCGAATTTCTCTGGAAGATCCACTGCGACCTGCTTCTCTACGCCGCCCGCCGGATGCCCGAAATTTCGGATTCCGTCGCCTCGGTCGACCGCGCCATGAAGTGGGGCTTCAACTGGGAGCTCGGCCCGTTCGAGCGGTGGGACGCCATCGGCGTGCCGGAGTCGGTGCAGCGGATGAAGGAGGAGGGCCTGGACGTGCCGGACTCGGTCGAGAAGATGCTTGAGGGCGGCCGCGACCGGTTTTACGACCGCGGGGAGGGGACGGTGTACAACCTGGCCACGGGCGAGGCCGAACCGCTGGCTCCCCCGGCGGAGGGCGCGCTGAGGGTCGCCGGACTCCGGGCGGACGGCAGGCAGGTGATGGGCGGCGAGAGCGGGGCGCTCTACGACATGGGCGACGGCGTGGCCCTCTTTGAATTCCGAACCCGCCGCCGCACCCTGGGATTTGAGCTGATGGAGATCCTGGCGGAGGCGTGCGACAGGGTGGAGGCGGAATTCGACGCGCTGGTCATCGGCCACGACGGGGACCATTTTACCTACGGCGCCGACCTGAGAGAGGCCGCGGGAACCTGGCAGAACGGGGAGAAGGGGAGGGTCCGGGAGGCCGCCCGTCGTTTCCAGGAGACGGTGGTGGGGCTCCGCTACCGGCCCTTCCCGGTGGTCGCGGCTCCCTCCGGGCGTACCCTGGGCGGGGGCGTGGAGCTTCTGCTGCACGCCGACCGGGTGGTGGCCCACCACGAACTCTACGCCGGCATGGTGGAGGCGGGCGTGGGACTGCTGCCGGCCGGGGGCGGAACGAAGGAGATGCTTTTGCGCTGCATGGAGCGGGTTATGGACGACGACCAGGTTGATCCGCTGCCGTACCTGCGCGAGGTGTTCAAGACGATCGGCATGGCGAAGGTATCCGACAGCGCCCCGAAAGCCCGCGAGCTGGGAATCCTGCGTCCCTCCGATCCCGTGATCATGCACCGCGACCTGCTGCTCTCGGCCGCACGGCAGGAGGCGCGCGCACTGGCCGACCGCGGATATCGTCCCCCGCCCGAGCCGTCCATCCGGGTGCTGGGCCGCAAGGCGCTGGCCAGCCTGAAACTGATGCTCTACATGATGCACGAGGCGGGCTACATTTCGGACTACGACCGGGTGGTGGGGGAGAAGATCGCCCGGGTGCTCAGCGGGGGCGAGCTCAGCGAGCCGCAGGAGGTGCCCGAGTCGTACCTGCTCCGGCTGGAGCGGGAGGCTTTTATGGAACTGCTCGAGGACGAGCGTACCATGGCCCGGATCGAGCACATGCTGAAGACCGGGAAGCCGCTCCGAAACTGACCTGCTTCGTTTCCCTCATTCCGAACCGGAGGCAATGCAAACCGTAAACCGATACTCATGAAGGAAGTTGTGATTGTAGCCGCGGCGCGAACACCAACCGGAAAAGCGAACAGGGGATCCCTGCGCCATGTCCATCCCGACCGCCTGGGAGGGGAGGTGATCGCGGACCTGCTGGAGCGGGTTCCCGCCCTGCAGCCCGGGGAGGTGGACGACGTGATCCTGGGCTGCGCCTTCCCGGAAGCCTCCCAGGGACTGAATATGGCCCGGCAGTGTGCCTTGTACGGGGGACTCCCTCCGTCGGTGCCGGCGGCCACGGTCAACCGGTTCTGCTCTTCGGGGCTCCAGACCATCGCCCAGGCCGCCGAGCGAATCCAGGCGGGAGCGGCGGAGGTAATCATCGCGGGCGGCGTGGAATCGATGTCCATGGTACCCATGGGGGGCTACGTGGTGGAGCCCGACCCCGACCTGGTGGAGAACTACCCCGAGATCTACATCAATATGGGGCTGACGGCCGAAAACGTGGCCGAAAGCTACGGGGTGGACAGGAAGGATCAGGACGCCTTCGCCTATCGCAGCCACCGGCGGGCGGTCGAGGCATGGGACGAGCACTTTTTTGAGGGGCAGATTGTCCCGGTGGAGGTAACCGAGAAACGGGTGACGCCCGGAGGGGAGACCGTGGAGGAGCGGTACATCTTTGAAAAAGACGAGGGTCCCCGGAGGGATACCTCCCCCGAAATCCTGGCCCAGCTGAATCCGGCCTTCAAGAAGGGGGGAACCGTGACGGCCGGAAACGCCTCCCAGATGAACGACGCGGCCGCGGCCGTGGTGGTGATGAGCCGGGAGAGGGCCGACGAACTGGAGCTGGAGCCGCTGGCGCGTTACCGGGGCTTCGCCGTGGCGGGCGTGCCCCCGGAAATCATGGGCATCGGTCCGGTGGAGGCGGTGCCGAAAGCGCTCCGGCTGGCCGGCATGGAGCTGGAAGACGTGGACCTGATCGAGCTGAACGAGGCGTTTGCCTCGCAATCCCTCGCGGTCATCCGGGAGCTGGGGATGGACGAGGAGATCGTCAACGTCAACGGCGGGGCGATTGCCATGGGCCATCCGCTGGGATGCACCGGGGCCAAGCTGACCACCCAGATCCTCCATGAGATGAAACGGCGCGGATCGGAGACCGGAATGGTGACGATGTGCGTGGGCGGCGGCATGGGCGCCGCGGGAATATTTGAAAATATATAGGCCATCCATGTTTACGGAGGACACGCTTCAGGATCGGGTCATTTTCATCACGGGAGGGGGGAGCGGACTGGGCCGGCAGATGGCGGAGACGTTCGCCTCGCTGGGGGCGCATATCGCCATCTGCGGACGGACGGAGTCCACCCTGGAGGAAGCGGAGGAAGCCATCGACGCCGCCGGTCCCGGCCGGGTGCGGCACTACGTGGCCGACGTCCGCGACTACGAACGTGTAGGAGAGGTCGTTTCGCGGATAACGGGGGATTTCGGGAAAATGGACGGGCTGGTGAACAACGCGGCCGGAAACTTCCTGGCCGCCTCGGAAGACCTTACGCCGGGCGGATTCAAAGCGGTCGTCGATATCGTGCTCCACGGAAGCTTCAACTGCACCCATCACTTTGGGAACTACCTCATCGACGAGGGCCGGCCCGGAAACATCCTGAACATGGTCACCACCTACGCGGAGGGCACCGGTTCGGCTTTCGTGCTCCCCTCCGCCTGCGGGAAGGCGGGCGTGCTGGCCATGACGCGCTCCCTGGCGTACGAGTGGGCGCCCTACGGCATCCGCCTCAACGCCATCGCCCCGGGGCCTTTCCCCACCGAGGGCGCCTGGAGCCGCCTGGTGCCGGACGAGGAGTCCGAGCGGCGTTTCCTGGAGAAGATTCCCGCCGGACGCTTCGGCGAGCCGGAAGAGCTGGCGAACCTGGCCGCGTTTCTCATGTCGGACATGGCCCGCTATATGACCGGGGAGTGCGTGGTTATCGACGGGGGCGAGCGGCTGGGCGCGGGACAGTTCAACTTTATCGATCGCCTCGCACCGCGGGAGAAGCTGAAGGAGTTTTTCAGCCAGATGAAGAGGAAGGAGGACTAGCCGATCAGCAGGGAGACCACCAGTATCATGCCTATGAGGGAGAGGTAAAACAGACGGATCTCATTGGTAGGCCGTCCCAGGTTCAGCAGTTTCTTGAAGATAAAATGGCCCAAGCCGCGTTTGTAATAGGGTTCGAATGTGTTCTCTTTCATGGCGTGTATTCCCCGCATCTCTGAATCGTTCGTCTGTTATCGCCCGGTCGCCTCGGCGTCTTAAGCATGCCGGGCTGCCGGGTCGATTAATGTAACGAGAGAATCGGAAAAAATGTTTTTAATGTTAACAAATTGTTAACAGATATATAAGTATATTAAAAACATATACTTATACTGCAATAAAGAGGGATATGATCCTTAATTCCCTGTTCCAATGTTAACTTAATGTTAACAGATTGTGCGTGAAGCGCGCCCTCCGGGGGGAAAGGGTCAAATACGGGAGCGCCGCCCGGCAGCGGTTCAGGAGAGGCGGCCGCGCACACGGTCGGCCGTCCGACAGAGCCTCATCAGGTCGTACCCGTTGAACAGGGTGGCACGGCGCAGCCGGATGGCTTTCAGGAAGTGGGAGACGGAGAGCTCCGCGGCGCGGGAGGCGTCGAACGAGCGTTTGTCGAAAAACAGGTGTCCTCCCCGGGCCTCCTTACCCATACGGACGCTCTGCTCCGCCACGTTGCACTCCATCAGCCGGGCCGCGTCGGAGGCAAACCGGATGTGACGCTGCCCGGTGGAGCAGGTATTGATAAAGATATTGGAGGTGGCGCCGCTGTCGAACCTCAGCGAGATCTGGATGGCGTGGGAGTCCTCCCCGGTAAACCGCACGTTGTTCAGGTCCAGGTGGTGGACGGTGCCCCGGCACCACTTGAGGCAGAACGCCAGCTCGTCGATCCAGATCGACTCGGAATCCTGTTCCGATTCCAGGAAGGTGGTGTAACTTATTTCGCGGGTGATCTGGACGAACCGGGGATGCTCGATCTTCTGCATCATCCACTGCGTAGCCGGAGCGATCGAGGGCCAGTGGGAGAACTGCAGCAGCACATTCGCCTCTTCGGCGGCGTGATAGATCTTCTCTACGGAGGGGGTGTGGGTAGGCAGGCGGGAGATCAGGAATGAGTGATGTCCCGTTTTGATGGCTTCCAGGAGCAGCTCCATCCGGTTCTCCGATTCATCCAGCAGCAGGCATCCGTCCACCTCCCCGACGTCTTTCAGTCGGGGCGTGATGATCACCTCCGATACGGAGTTGTGGGGACGAAGGTGCTCTTCCCACGCCGCGGCGCGGTCGGCCGGGCCGATGATGCCGATTTTCATAGGGATCTGCTCAGTTGCGCGTGGATGAAACGGAATATAGAATATTCGGGATAGAATACAGAATGGCCGCGGCAGGGAACGGGACTTCGCGTTGGGGGGAGCGGCGTATAGGAAGGGAGCTAGTCGGGCATGACGAGGGCCAGTATGAAATAGAGCAGGACCGGGCTGCCCCATCCCAGGAAGGTGGTTATGACAAAAATGATCCGCACAATGGTGGGATCCCATCCCAGGTACTCCGCAATGCCGCCGCAGACACCGGTGATCATTTTATCGGTTCTCGATTTTTTCAGTCTGGCTCCCATATGGAAAATCCCTTGGCAAGTTGACTATACTATTCAACAGTAACCTTACGTAATCGAAAATTCATTGTTTCACACCTCCCCGCTGTTCAGGTAGAAGGAGAGTCCGAAGTAGTAAAAGGGGAACAGGAAGGAGCTGTAGACCAGCAGCGCGGGGGCATCGTCAAACAGGATGATCAGGGCCAGCAGCTGCAGGAAGTAGAGGCTTCCCAGCACCAGGGTGATCCTCCTGAAATGGGGGGTCCGGGTGGGATAGACGAAGCGGACCGGCAGCAGGGTGGCCACGGCGAAGACCAGCAGGCAGGCCGACGCCCACTCCGGGGAGAGATCCAGCAGGTAGAGGTAGAGCACCACAATGTTCCAGTAGGAGGGAAACCCGGTGAAGAAATGGTCGTCCGACTTGGCGGTTACGTTCGAAAACTGCAGGGCGCTGGCTGCCGTGCAGGACAGAATCACCCACTCCGGGATCCCCATCAGGGCATAGACCCAGAAGAGGGGCGCTACGGTCCACGTCACGAAATCGACGATGTTCTCCAGCAGGTCCCCGTCAATCAGGGGGGCGTGCCGCTTTACGTTCAGACGGCGCGCCAGCGTTCCGTCCACCGAGTCGATGAGCACCGCCCCGGCCAGGACCCAGAGTGTCTCCTGGAAATAGCCGTTGAGGGTAAGAATGACCGCCCACATGCCCAGAGCCGCCCCCAGAGCGGTAAAGAGATGCACCCCGTATGCCAAAATACGTGTTCTGATGGTCCGGTGATTATGTGATAAGCTGAAAACGAGATCATAATAAAATAAAAAAAGCGGAACCTGCGAAGTCCCGCTTCAGGTAAAAGATTGAAAAAACCTCAGTTGTCGATCCGGATGCTCCGCCTGAGGTTCTCGTATCCCACGTGGGAGGCCCTCAGGGTGGCGCTTCCGGGCTCCAGTCCGTCGATGGTGAATTCGCCCTCCATATCGGTGGCCGCCCCCCTTGACTGCTCCACGACGACTACGTTGGCCGTGGGGAGCGGGTCCCCGGTGCCGGATTCCACGAGTTTCCCGCTCACCGTCCCCTCGGATATCTCAAGGCTCCTTATTTCAAACGTCGGCAGGTCGCCCTGCTCCCGGAGCTGCCGGAGGGCCTCGCCGGCTGCTTCCTGCAGCTCCTCCTTCGACAGATCCTCGCCTTCGGGCCGGGGCTCCGGCGGGGGCGGCGGCTGGGAGGAGGCCCCGGAACCGCCGCTCAGCCTGAATACGACGGGCAGGGAGAACTGGGTGCGAACGGGCTGGCCCCGCTGCATCCCCGGCTTGAATTCGGCATGCTCCCGGATGCCCTCCACGGCGGCCTCGTCGAGGATGGGATGGACGTTCCGGATCACTTCGGGATTTACCGCCTCCCCGTTTTCGTCAACGATAAACTGCACGATCACCTGTCCCTCGATGCCGGCTCTCCGGGCCTCCTGCGGGTAGGAAATTTTCGCCTGCAGCGCTTGAAGTCCCCCGACCAGCTGCGGAGAGTTTTCAACCGCTACGAAAAAATCCTGCTGCTCTCCGCCGTCTCCGGTTTCTCCTTCCATCCGTGCCAGCTGCTCCTCCTTGAAGGCCAGGTACTCCTCATGGGAGGTCGAGAGATGGGTCTGTATGACCGGGGCGTCGCCGGGGGCCGGCGAGACAAGCTCCGGATCGTGATCCACCCAGAGCGTGGCCTTCTCCCGCCCGGTGATGGCGGTGTCCGACCGGATCACCACCTCCGTACCGCCGCGACGGAGGGTCAGGGTGTTCCCCTCGATGGTGGCGCCGGCCTCCGCCTCCCCGAACTGCTGTCCGCTGAGCAGGAACGTGCCGTGCCGCCCCAGCGTCAGGGAGAGAATCCCGTTGGCGGGCCCGCTCATCGTCAGCACGGGAGATGCCTTCTCTTCGTCTCCCGCGAACGGAACGCCGTTGATTTCGATGGTGGCTTCCTGGAAGGTGAGCTGCTGCTCCAGCAGATGCTCCCCGGTCACCTCGGAGCGCTGCAGGTCGGTACAGGCCATGATGCCGGTGACAAAAAGGGCCGTTACGAGGGCCAGGATGAGATTCGATCTCATGTTGGTGTCGGATGGCTTGTGCGATTTCATGATCTCTATTCTTTTTTTAAGAGCGTTTCGTTCGACGGACATGCCCACCGAGGCCTTGCGGTGGAACACCCTCCCGGGTGCGAGCTCCAGCAGAAGCCGTGCGTAACGTTTCCGGGAGATGGCGGAGTGCGAGAGCACCTCCCGGTCGCATGCGAGTTCCCGGTAGCGGCGGGACTCGCCCTGCAGGAGGTGGACCAGCGGGTGAAACCAGAAGAGGGCTTTCACCGTCATGAGCAGCGCGTTCATGGCGTAATCGCCATGCTGGATATGGGTCAGTTCGTGCCTGATGGACATCCTCCGTTTCTCCTCTTCATGCCGGAGATGGCCGGGCAGTACGATCAGGGGCCGGAAAAAACCGAACGTGAAGGGGACTTCGGTATCCGGTGAGTAGGCGAGGCGCACCCGCCGCACGGCCCGAAGCTCCTGCAGGCGCGGGCGAAATTGGGTGGAGAGGGGCTGTGTTTCCAGGGAGCGCGCGAAACCGCGAAGCCCGAACAGGTTCATGCCGAACAGCAGGAGCTGCTGCAGGGAGACCAGCAGGATAAGCACGGTCAGCAGGCCGATCCAGAGGGTTGGATCGCTCCAGTCGACCGCCAGGGAGGGAGCGGAGGCACCCTCCACCACGGCCGGAAGGTGAATGGGACTCTCAATGACGATGAACCGGGCGCCGATCTCGCTCTGGGCGGCTCCTGAGGCGTCCTGCAGGCGGGAGGTGATCCAGGAGGCCGCCAGTCCCACGGGAAGGGCCAGCAGAAGCGCGGTCCTGCCGTGGTACTGGTAATCGATGTTGGCTTCCCTGCCCGCCTTCAGCAGGGCGTACACCAGCAGGCCCATGAGGCTCCAGAGGGCGAGGGGAAGCCAGTAGAATTCCAGGCTGGCGCTTCCCAGCGATTTCAGCGCACCGGCTATTTCAGTCATCATCAGTCATCGAGTTCCTCGATCATCTGTTTGATCTCCTCCCTCTCCTTGTCCGAGAGGTCTTCGCCCTGCACCAGGGTCTGGACCAGCTCCTTCGGCGACCCTTTGAAGACCTTCGTGACCAGATCCTTGATCAGGCTGAAGCGGACCGATTCGGGCTCCACCGCCGGACTGTAGACGTAGGTGACGCCGTCCTTGCGGTATTTCAGGTATCCCTTGTCGGCCAGGTTCTTCATGACGGTCATGATGGTGGTGTAGGCGACTTCGCGGTCTTCCAGGATGCGCTGCTGCACCTGTTTGACCGTAGCTTCCCCAAAATTCCAGACATGATGCAATACTTCCATTTCCGTTTCTCCGAAAGGTGTGAGTGACTTTTTCATGGTATCTCCGTATGTATTATTGGTGCTTTTAATACTAAATAACTAGTTAAGTATTAAAAAGCAAGTTGCAATTTGTGTTCTGCTGCTACGCTTCCAGGAGGGTGCGGATATGGCGTACGGCCTCCTCCGCCGAGTCGCATACCGCGTCGGCGGGGCCGAGCGACTCCGCGCACCGGGCGACCGCAGGGGAGGGATTCAGCAGGATGAGGGGCCTGCCGGCCTTGATGGCCAGCATAATCTCCGAGAGGGTGCCCGCGCCGCTGCCGCAGGCGACCACGACGCTGGAGGTGAGCACGTTGATGTTGTTCCGCGCGCTGCCCATGCCGGTGCAGACGGGGATGTCCACGTACCGGGAGGCCTCCGACGGGTCCTCGCCCGGAAGGATCCCCACCGTGAGTCCCCCGGCCGATTTGGCGCCGCGCGAGGCGGCGTGCATGACCCCCGAGGGACGTCCCCCGGTCAGCAGGATCCAGTCGTTGAGGGCGATCTGCTCACCCAGCGACTCGGCCGCCTGTTTGTCGGCCTCCGAGGCGCCGCCGGGTCCCATCACGCCGATAATCACCTGGGAGAGCATGTCGTATTCTTCTTTTTTAAAAGGGTTCCTGCCCTGTGACGGACAGCGTATTTCTCTTTACAACGGCGGGAGCGGGACCGTTCCAATTACCACTCCCTCTCGATGAGCCGGGTGACCAGCCGTGCGAAATCCTCCTTTCGGGCCCGTGCGGCCCGCTCCACCTCGGCGTGGTCCAGGCTCGCCCCGGCGATCACGCCCGTGGCCATGTTGCTGATGAGGGAGACCGCCACCGCGGGCATCCCCAGCCGGGCCGCCTCGAAGAGTTCAGGGGCGGTGGACATCCCCACGGCGTCCCCTCCCATCCGCCGGAAAGCCCGGATTTCCGCCCTGGTTTCGTAATTCGGCCCCGTGACGTAGAGGTAGGTGCCCCTGCGTACCGGCAGCCCCAGTTCCCGGGCCGTCGCGTACGCCGTTTCGGCGTGGGGATAGTGGGTGTAGCGGTGCCACGCGGCGGAGGGGGGCGTGATGCGCAGGTTCTGCCGGATAACGTCCTCCACCACCATCAGGTCGCCTACCCGGTAGGAGGTGTTGATGGCACCGGCCGCGTTGGAGACGATCAGTTTCCGGCAGGGGAGGGCGGCGGCCAGGTAGACCGGCAGGGCGGTCTGCTCGAACGAATAGCCCTCGTAGAAGTGAAATCGTCCCCCGAACGCCACGATCCGGCGCCCCGCCACGCTGCCCGCAACCAGCCTGCCGGCGTGACCCGCCACGGAAGTGGAGGGGAAGCGGGGAATCTGGGGATAGGGGAGGGGAACGGGGTTTTCGATGCGCCCGGCGAAGTCGCCCAGTCCCGATCCCAGGATGACGGCCGCCTCAAAGGGGCCCGAAATGCCGCTCTCCTCCAACCGGGAGACGGTCTCCGCGATGTATTCCGGCGGGCTATTGCTATTCGACCGGTTCAATGGTGTATCCCTGTTTTTCATGGTACTCCGTCAGGCGAAAGAGCGGGTGATAGCTGTCGTGGTATCCCATCACCGTGTAGCCCTCTTCGCAGGCCTGTTTTACCAGCTCCCGTCGCACCCTCATGCTGGCTTCCGCGTCGTAGTCGTACTTGGCGGCGAATTTCCGGTTCACCTCGCCCCGCGTGGCGAGCACGTCGCCCGCCATCAGGTATTTCTCCCCGGCGCCCTCGAAATAGAGCACCTGGGAAAACTCGGTATGTCCCCCGATCCTGCGCACCCGCACGCCGGGTATGGGCTCGGCCTCCTCGTCCAGGAGACGAAGGTCCGCCCTGGCGTCCAGGAAGTGCAGAAATTCGGTCTTCTCCTCGTCGTAGTACTCCTCCAGGCCCGTGGCCTTCTCCCAGCCCTTTCGACTGACCCAGATGCGGGCCTCGGGAAAGGTCAGCTCCCAGTAGCCCGACTCCCTTCCCGCGAGTCCCCCGATATGGTCGTAGTGCAGGTGGCTGGCAAAGACGTCGGTCACGTCCCTCTCCGAGAGGCCCGCCTTCTCCAGGTTGGCCTTGATGGCGTCGGTGGAGGTATCCTCCCCGAAACCGCCGATGCCGGCGTCGAACAGGATGTTTCGGTCGTCCGCGCGGTGCCGGATCAGGAAGGGATTGAGGGAGATTTTGAGGGCGCCCCGGGCGGGATCGTCGTCGCGGCTGATGCGGCAGAATCTCTTGTCGAGTCCGACCGAAAAGGTGCCTTCGTAAAGAGGGGCTGCGATGGCCGTTCTGTCCAAAACTACCGGCCCTCTTCCTGTTCAAATTTTTCGTAGGCGGAGATGATCTGGCGGACCAGCTTGTGGCGGACCACGTCGTTCTGGTCGAGGTAGACGAACGAGATCCCCTCGATATCCTTCAGGATATGCTGTATGGAGATCAGCCCGGACTCCTGTTTGCGGGGAAGGTCGGTCTGGGTGATGTCTCCCGTGATGATCGCCCGGCTGTTGAAGCCGATGCGGGTGAGGAACATCTTCATCTGCATGTTGGTCGCGTTCTGGGCCTCGTCCAGGATCACGAAGGCGTTGTTGAGCGTCCGCCCGCGCATGTAGGCCAGCGGTGCGATTTCGATGGTCCCCTTGGCCAGGTGCAGCTCCAGGCGGTCGTATTCGATCATGTCCTCCAGCGCGTCGTACAGAGGACGCAGGTAGGGATCGATCTTCTCGCGCAGGTCGCCGGGGAGGAAGCCCAGCGTTTCGCCCGCCTCCACGGCGGGCCGGGCCAGCACGATTTTTTTCACTTTCCGCTCCTTCAGGGCGCGGACCGCCAGGGCGACGGAGGTGTAGGTTTTCCCGGTTCCCGCCGGACCGATGGCGAAGACGATGTCGTTGGTGGCGCTGGCGTCCATGATCCGCTTCTGTCCGGGAGTTTTCGCGGTGATGGAGTCCCCCTCGTAGGTGTTGAGGATGAAATCACCGTCCACCTTCGTGTCGCGCAGGGGATTGGGCTTGCGGGTCTCTTTCCCGCTCTTGTGAACGGCGATGACCGTCTCCACGTCCGACCCCTTCAGGTCCCCGTTCCGGGCGGCCATGCGGGTCAGCTCCCCGATGATCTCCCGCAGTTCCTGCCGGTCCTTCATGGGGCCGCTGAGCTTGATGCTGCTGCCCCGTACGGTGATGGTGGTATCGGGGTAGGCCTCCTCGAGCGCACCCAGGTGCTCATCCTGGAAACCCAGGATCAGGACCGGCTCGACCTCCTCGATCTGAATGGACTCCTCTCCGATTGCTTTCTGCTCAGTAATGGACGTACCTCCTTGATTGTTAAGGTTTGCTGCTCGTCACACCTGAAAATAAGGAATTTACAAGTCGACGTACACCGCCCGCGCCCGGCCGGAAGGGTCAGGCCCAGTCGGAGAGCCCCGCGCCGGCTCTCTTGACCAGCTCCTCTATGCGGGCCGGGATATTTTCGGCCCCGAACACGCTGCTGCCGGCCACCAGCACATCCGCGCCGCTGCGGACCGCCTTCTCGATGTTCTCCAGGTTCACGCCGCCGTCCACCTCGATCAGGAAACCGTAGTGGTTCTCCTGGCGGATGCGCCGCAGTTCGGAGAGCCGCCGGTAGGTCGACTCAATAAAATTTTGTCCCCCGAAGCCCGGGTTCACGCTCATCACCAGCACCAGGTCCACCTCTTCCAAAATCGGCTCCACCGCCGAGAGGGGCGTGGCAGGATTGAGGGCGACCCCGGCGTGGAGGCCGTGCTGCTTGATGTTCTGGATCGACCGGTGGAGATGGGGGCAGGCCTCCTGGTGGACGGTAACCTGGTCGGCCCCGGCGTCCATGAGGGGCTCGACATAGAAATCGGGATCCTCGATCATCAGGTGCACATCCAGGAAGACGTCGCCCGCGCGGCCGGCCGCTTCCACGATGTCGGGGCCGTAGCTGATGTTGGGCACGAAATGGCCGTCCATGATGTCGCAGTGAATCCACCGGATGCCCGTTTCGGTGCAGAGGCCGATCTCTTTTCCCAGGCGAGTGTAGTCTGCCGCCAGGATGGAGGGAGCGAGAATGGGAAGGTCGAAGTCCATGCGGGTTCTACGGGTTGAATCGGGTTGAGTCGGGAGGGGAGACGGACGTCGTGTCGATGTAGCCTCCTTCACCTTCCTCCAGCGTATCGGGCTGTTCGGAGACGATCAGCATCAGCGTCTCTCCCTCCACCACTTCCTCCTCCCGCGGACTGTAGTCCAGGATGACGTTGGGCGGTTCCTCGCGTGAGGGCATGAATCGAAGTTCGCCGGCCCGCAGTCCGGCCTCCCGCAGCTTTTGCTGCGCCTCGGTCAGGGGCAGTCCGACGATATCGGGAATTTTCACCATCCTCTCGCCCAGGCCGTCGCTCACGGTCAGGTCCACCACCGTCCCTTTGGCGACCGTATCGCCGGGGGCGATCGACTGCCGGAGCACGCTGCTCTTGAAGCGCGAAGATTCAAAACTGACGGTGCCCAGTTCCAGCCCGTAGTTCTGGAGCTGTATGCGGGCGTTGCGAAGAGAGAGGTTCACCACCTCAGGCACCACCACGGTCGGGGTGGAGACGGCGTTGACGGTCAGGTAGACCTTGCGTTCGGGCTTGACGATCTCCGCCGGCGAGGGCGTCTGATCGATGACGTAGTTGGCCGGGAAGGCGGCATTGGAGCGGCGGTCGGTCACCTCGTAGCGCAGGCCGTAGGAGGTCAGCAGGGATTGGGCCTCCGCCAGGGAGAGCCGGCTGACGTCCGGCACCGTCACCCCTTCGTCGTAGTTGGTGTAGGCCGGCATGATCCAGACGTCCAGCAGGAAGAGAATCAGCGCGCAGCCGGCGAAAAAACCGGCGATTTTGAGATAGAGGGATTTGCTTTTGAACAGGTTCGGAAACTTCACGCTCTTGGTCACATGTTAAGCAGCAGACTGAAGCGCATGGTATTGGCCAGGGGGTGCTCCTCCTCGAGGGTGTAGATGTAGCTGAAATCCACCCCGATAAAGGAGTAGCGGATTCCCGCCCCGAGGGTGAAAAACTGTCGGTCGCCGTTGTGGGGATCCTCGTAGTAGTAGCCGCCCCGGACCGAGAAGAGCTGGTTGTACCAGTATTCGACGCCCATGGCGTACATAAGCTGCTGGAAGGTGTTCAGGGTGGCGGTACCCTGGCCGGTGTCCCGCTGGAAGGTGTCCCATGAGTTGAACAGCGACTCAAAGGGGCCGTAGGGATTGCCATCCTCGTTCACGCGGGCGAGCACCTTGGAGATGTCGTTGGAGAGGGTGAGCGTATTGATGCCCTGGTCGTCCAGGTTGGTGGTCAGCGCCCATCCCATCCGGAACATGGTCGGAAGCGGATCCTTGGTGGCGTTGTCGGTGTAATTGATGCCCGGCCCGATGTTGGAGATGTTGAGTCCCATGTTAAGGCTGGCCTGGTTGCCAAAGAAGCCAAAGGGGCTGGAGCGGTACATGGCGGCCAGGTCCACGCCGAAACTGGATCCCGGGTTGACCTCCTGCTGGTTGACGGTGGTGCCGCTGGCCAGGCTGCTGTAGATGTAGCGGAAGCCCGTCCCGACGGACCAGTTTTCGCTGAGCTGGGCACCGTAGGAGAGTCCCCCGGCAAATTCGTAGCTGTTGAAACGTCCCAGCGTCTCACCCCCCGAATCGGTGTTGATCTGCTCGCCCAGGTTCAGGTAGGTGATGTGGGCGCCCAGGGTGCCGAAGTTTTCGATATAGCTGCGGCCGACCAGGTAGTCGTAGAACAGGTCGGCGTTGAACTTGGGCAGCCACTCCGAGTGGGTGATGCTGACCTGGGTGCCGCGCTGGAAGGCGAGACCGGCGGGATTCCAGAATACCGCGGAGGCGTTGTCGGCGATGGCAACCCCGGTGTTCCCCATGCCGGCGGCCCGTGAGTCGGGCTCGATCTGCAGGAAGGGGACCGAAGTGATGCCCACCTGGGCGTTTGCGCAGAGCGGAAGGACGAGAAGCGCCAGTGAGAGCGAAAGCAGTTTTTTTCTGATCATAACGGGTGAATTAGCTCAAGCCGTACCGCACACAAGGCATTACGGGGCATTAAGTGTCCTGTAGGTAATAAAATGTCATCATTTAGATGAAGTAATGCAACTGGAATGTTGCTGCGGGAGCCGTTTCAGATCATCTCGACCACCATGGCACTGGCCCCGCCACCACCGTTGCATATGCCCGCGCAGCCCAGCTCCCGCCCGGTTTTCCGCAGGGCGTGCAGGAGGGTTACGACGATCCGCGCGCCCGAACAGCCGATGGGATGGCCGATGCTGACGGCTCCTCCATGTATATTCACATTTTCCGGGTTCAGTTCCAGGATCTGGTTGTTGGCCAGGGAGACGACCGAGAAGGCCTCGTTGATTTCCCAGAGCCCGATATCCTTTTTGTCGACGCCCGCGCGCCTGAGAGCGATCGGAATGGCGTCCGCCGGCGCCGTGGTAAACCATTCGGGCGCCTTGGCCGCACTGCCGTGGCTGCGGATTCTGGCGATAGGCTGCACGTCCAGCTCCTTGGCCTTTTCGGCGCTCATCAGCAGGACCGCGGCGGCCCCGTCGTTGATGCTGCTGGCGTTGGCGGCCGTAACGCTGCCTTCCTTGTCGAATACCGGCCGCAGCTGGGGGATCTTGTCGAAATTAACCTTCTTGAGCTCCTCGTCCATCTTTACCTTGGTCACGTTCCCCTTTCGGTCGGTGACCTTGACCTCCACGATCTCGTCGTCGAACCAGCCCTCCTCGTGGGCCCGGATGGCGCGCTTGTAGGAGGTGACCGCGTACTCGTCCTGCTCCTCGCGGCTGATGTCGCACTCCTCGGCGCAGATCTCGGCCGCGTTCCCCATGTGAAAATCCTTGTAGACGTCCCACAGCCCGTCTTTTATGACGCCGTCGATCACCCTGCCGTGTCCCAGCTTGGACCCGAACCGGTGATCGGGGAGGTAGTAGGGGACGTTGCTCATGCTCTCCATTCCCCCCGCGGCGATGATGTCGGCCTGTCCCAGGCTGATCTGGTCGGCCGCCACCATGATGGCCTTCATGCCCGAGGCGCAGACCTTGTTGACGGTGGTCGCGGGGGTTTTCTCCGGGAGGCCCGCCTTCATGGCCACCTGCCTCGCGGGGGCCTGTCCGATGCCCGCGGTGAGCACGTTGCCGAACACCAGCTCCTGGATGTCGTCGGGATCGACGCCGGCACTTTTCAAGGTCTCCAGCACCGTCATGGCGCCCAGCTCGGGCGCGCTGAACGAGGCGAGGGAGCCGTTGAAGGAGCCGATGGGAGTCCGTTTCGCTTCTACCAGTACGACGTCTTTCATGAATGTTCCTTTTTTGGGTTAAAAACTTTGTTCGAGATCCTCAATAAGGTCGTCCGCGTCTTCTATGCCGACCGAGAGACGAATGAGCGAGTCCTTGAGCCCGCTCTCCTCCCTCACCTTTTTGGGGATGGAGGCGTGGGTCATGGATGCCGGATGGCAGATCAGGGACTCCACCCCTCCGAGCGATTCGGCCAGGGTGAAGACGGTGGTGTCGGACGCGAATTTCCTCGCGGCCTCTTCCGTATCCTCGGCCAGGGTGAACGAGACCATCGCACCGTAGTCCTTCATCTGTTTCCCGGCGATCTCGTGCTGCCCGTGGGAGGGGAGGCCGGGCCAGATTACACTGCCGACCTTCGGGTGCCCCTCCAGGAACTCCGCGATCTCCCGGGCGTTGTCCACCGAACGTTGAACACGCAGGGCCAGGGTTTTAATTCCCCGCAGAGTCAGGTAGCAGTCCATCGGCCCGGGCACCGCGCCCGTGGTCTTGACCTGGAACCGCAGCTTTTCCATCAGCTCCGGGTCGGACGTGGCCACCGCCCCGCCGATCACATCCGAGTGTCCCCCCAGGTACTTGGTGGTGGAGTGCAGCACCATGTCGGCGCCCAGCTCCAGGGGCTGCTGCAGGTAGGGAGAGGCGAAGGTGTTGTCCACGAGCGTCCGTATCGCATGCTCCCGGGCGAAACCGGTCAGTTCGGCGATATCCACGACCCGCAGCAGGGGATTGGTGGGGGTTTCGATCCAGAGAAGCCGGGTTTCGGGGCGGCGCGCGGCGCGCACCTCGTCCGTGTCGGTCATGTTCACAAAGGTGAAATCGACACCGAAGGGCTGGAAGACCTGCGTGAAGAGCCGGTAGGTCCCCCCGTAGAGGTCGTTGGAGGCGATCACGTGGTCGCCGCTTTCGAGCATCTTGATCACGGCGTCCATGGCGGCACAGCCGCTGGCGAAACAGGCGCACTCCTCCGCGTTTTCCAGTCCGGCGATCATGCGCTCCAGGGCGGACCGCGTGGGATTGCTGACGCGGGCGTACTCGTGTCCCTTGTGCACGCTGGGGGCCTCCTGCGCGTATGTGGAGGTCTGGAAGATGGGCGGCATCACCGCGCCGCTGGTCTCCTCGGGTTGCTGTCCGGCGTGAATGGCTTTCGTGTGAAACTTCATCGGAATACGCTTCTTAGAGGTTGCGATTGTCGCGCAGGGCCTGCGCCTCCTCCTCCATTCCCAGGTAGCGGTAGACGGCGAGAAGCCGTCGCGTATAGAACGAATCGCCCTCTTCGTCGGACGAGAGCTCCTCCAGGTGGGGAAGGGAGGCGGTGAGGTAGTGTCGGATAAATTCGTTCAGCAGCGAGTCGGGCGAGGGGCCTTCCCCCGCCGGTTCCCCGCCCGGGAGCCGCTGTCGGTAGAGCGAGGCGACGTTCTGGTAAAAATCGGCGATCTGCCTCCGGAGCTCCCCGTTCTCCGGCTCCTCCTCCGCCAGATCCTCATAGATTTCTTCCGCCTGGCGGAAATGGTCGTCCGCCTGCCGGTAGAGGGCGCTGTCGGCCTGTGCTTCCTGCGCGGAGCCGGTTCCATCCAGGAGGGATCGGCCCGCGAAATAGCGTTCCGTGGCCGCGGCCAGGCGGTAGTTGCGGTTCTCCGGGTCTCTCTCCCGCAGCCAGTTCAGCAGTTCCAGCGCCTCGCCGTGGCGGCCCGCCTGCATGTAGGCGTTCGCCAGCCCGCGGGCCAGCTCCGGATGTCCGCTCTCGCGCGGACGTCCCTGTTCGTAGGCGTCAATGGCACGCTCGTACGCTCCGCGTTCAAAGTAGAGAAATCCCAGCTGTTCCACCATCGCCGCGGGTAGTTCGCCTGCCGCCTCCCGGGCGCCCTCCAGGGTGGAGATGGCCCGTTCCGGGCGGTCGTTCCGGTAGTGGGTCTCCGCCTTGATGCGGTAGGTAACCAGGCTGTCGGGCAGGATGGCGATGGCGTTACGGAAGTGGTCCACCGCCCGCCCGTAATTCGGGTCCTCCAGGCCGTTGCCCGAAGTGTCGGTCCCGATATGGCGCAGTCCGCTGTTGTGCTCGTTGCTCCAGGAGACCTGCAGCAGCTCCCTGATCTCTTCCGTGGTCTCCCCGCCGTCCGGGCCGGCCAGCTCCCTGCCGCTGGCCAGCGCGGAGCGCATCTCCCGGTAGAGCGGGGTCCGCGCGGCCGGATTCTCCTCTTCCGCGGCCAGCTGACGAAGAAGTTGTCCCTTCCGGAAGTAGAGCCGGGCCGTCGTATCCCCCTCCTCCAGGGAGCGGTTGACCGACTCCAGCTCGGTTCGGAGGCCGCTGTCCGGATCCTCCTCCGCGGTCTCCCCGCTGCCGGTTATATTTTCAAAGGCGGTACAGCCAAAAAAGAACCCGAATGCAAGCACGAGGCTTGTCATCCGGGCAATGCGATAGGTCATGGCGCTGCTATAGGGGGAATTGTTTTCCCGATTGGTGTTGGCGGCGTTACCTGTTGTTCCCGATGCCGGCTTTCTCGGCCGCCTCCTGGGCCTCCTCGTCCATGCCGAGGGTGGTGTAAATGCTGAAGAGGCTCTCCCAGTAGGAGGTTTCGCTGGGATTGATCTCGGCAGCCTTTTCGTAATATCCCATCGCCTCCTTCAGGTGATTTCGGCCCTGCTGGTCCAGCTCGGAGACGCGGTCGCTGTCCTGTGCCAGGTTCCGCTCGTCAAAGAGCGCCGCGGCCCAGTTCTGGTGGATGACGCCCATGGCGTTCAGCGCCTGCTCGTTGTTCGGCTGCTGCTCCAGGACCATCTCCAGCTGTTCGATGGCCTGCTCGCTGCGCTCCTCGAGGATCTGGCGCAGCTCCTTGTTCTTCTGCTCGATCTCGGTAATCATACTGTCGGCTTCATCGGCGGTGATCTCCTGGTCCCGCGCCTGCTGGCGTATGTTGAAAACCTCCTCCACGTTGGCGTCGAGCGAATCGCTGAAAGCCAGCGCAGCTTGGTAGATCTGTGTTCCCAGCGAGAGCCGGTACTGCGGATTGTCGGGTTCTTCCTCGACCAGGTCCCTTACCGTGGAGATGGCCTGGTCCGCCTGTCCGGTTTCCATATAGAGATCGGCGAGCAGCTGGCGTATCTGCCTGGCTTCGGGATACTGCTCGTTACCCTCCTCAAGCACGGGGATGGCCTCCTGGAGCCTGCCGGCCTGGTAGAGCCACTGCCCGTACAGTGCGTAGTCAAGCGAATCGGCCGAAAAGTCCGGGTCGTCCATCACCTTGCCCTTGAGTTCCACGGCCTGGTCGAGGCTGCCCTGCATGGCGTAAACTTGCGACATAATGTCCCATGAGAGCAGGCTGTCGGGCCAGATGGTGGTCGCGTTCCGAAAATGGGCGATGGAGACTTCCAGGTGGTTCTCGGTCGCGTTTATCAGGCTGTCGTCCGTGGCGTAGGCGATTCCATCGTTGTGCTCGGTCCGCCAGATGGCGTCTTTCACGAACGTGATGTTGTTAAGTTCTTCCGGCACGTCCCCCTGCTCCTCTATCTGCGAGGCCACCTCACGCGCCTTCTCGAAGGTCTCGTTCATCCGCTGATAGTAATCCTGGCGCTCCGTGGCGGGTTGCTCTTCCCCCAGGTTGCCGAGGGCGACCGCCTTGTAGTAGTAGCCGAGGGGATCGTCCGGGTATTCGGAGATGGCCTGCTCAGCTGCCTCCAGGGCGGCCTGGAAATTTTGAGATTCGATATTATCCTGTGCATCGCTTACAAGGGGATTGGTACTGCTGCATGCAGCCGCAAGCCCGATGACAAAGATGAGGGCGAACAGTTTTACAAAATTCCTGAACATGATGTTGGATGCTGTAGAGTTCACGTTTGGTATCCGATAATGCCATAGAAAGTAACCATATATAGATCCTTCCGCAATAGGCGGGTGGAGCCCGCCGGCGCTCCGGAGTCTTCCCGGGGCGACGCACCGGCC
>CAZGSL010000017.1:40631-41769 GCA_964528445.1 uncultured Balneolaceae bacterium
CCCCGCTCTGCATTCGGCTCTCCGTATTCTTATATTGTATTTTTAATCAGTCGATTGAAAAAGTTCAGGGCATTATGTTCAGCGAGACCCGGTTCGACAAGTACACCTCAGACGGCTATACCTACATCGATGTCAACCGCGCCCCGGAGAGCGGGCGTCCGCCGCTGCTCTTTCTCCACGGCATGTTCGGGGGACTCAGTAATTTTGACGAGCTGATTCGGGAAATGGAGGGCCTCGGCCACCGTATCTGGGTGCCGCGCATTCCCCTGTACGAGATGAAACGGTCGGAGCTGGACATTCCCGAGCTGGCGGACTGGACCCGGGATTTTATGGAGCATTTCGAGATCACAAAACCGGTGGTCCTGGGCAATTCCATGGGCGGACACATCGCGCTCGACCTGGCCTCCCGGCACGGGGAGCGGGTGCGGGCCCTGGTGCTGACCGGAAGCTCCGGGCTGATGGAGAAGGACTTCGGCACCTCGTTTCCGAAGCGAAGCAACCGGGATTACATCCGCCGGCAGGCCTCCCTCACCTTTTACGAGGACCTGGTGGACGAGAAGATGATCGACGAGATCCAGGAGGTGGTGCTGAATCCCTCCAAAATGGTCAAGCTGCTCTCGCTGGCCCGGGAGACGCGGGCGTACTACATGGAGGATATCCTCCCGGAGATCCGCCACCGGACGCTGCTGGTATGGGGCAGGCAGGACGAGATTACCCCGCCGGAGGTGGGAGAGATGTTTGAGGAGCTGATGCCGGCGGCCGATCTGGTCTGGATCGACAAGTGCGGTCACGCCCCCATGATGGAGCGCCCGGTCCCTTTCGCCCGCCACATGAAAGATTTTTTGAAACGACTGGAGAACGAATCCCCCAACGAAAAAACCATTCATGCCCATGAAGAAGATTATACACACCACTGAAGCTCCCCAGGCCATCGGACCCTACAGCCAGGCCGTGGTTCACGGGGGTATCGTCTACTGCTCGGGCCAGATCGGCCTCGTGCCCGACACCATGGAGTTCGCCGGCGAGGGTGTGGAGAGCCAGGCGCGGCAGGTGATGAAGAACCTGGAGGCCGTCCTGGAGGAGGCCGGATCCGGGTTCGACAAGGTGATCAAATGCTCGATCTACCTGGACGACATGG
>CAZGSL010000018.1:0-37649 GCA_964528445.1 uncultured Balneolaceae bacterium
TGCCCGCCCGGGAGCTTCTGGGAGATATGCTGCTTAAATCGGGGCAGCCCGGGAAAGCGCTGGAAGCCTATCGCGCCAGCCTGGATATATCGGAAAATCGCTTCCGGAGCCTCTACGGGCTCGGGCGGGCAGCCGAAGAGGCGGGCGATACCGCATTGGCCCTCTCCACCTATCGGAAGCTGGTTGAAATCACAGCGGATGGTGCGGCCGGAGACCGTGAAGAGCTGGCACGGGCCAAATCGTTCATCGCAAACAACCGGCCATGAAAGGGCCATGTAATCTGTTCACGCGTAACGGTGAAACGACCATGCCGGAAGACTTGAAAATCATGCAACCTCAAACCTGAACAAAAAGCATTCATTTCTATGGGACGCCTGATTTCCTTTATCTACGGAGCAATAGCCTATATCATCTTCCTGGGATCCTTTCTCTATGCCATTGGCTTTGTCGGCGACATCTGGGTTCCCAAATCGATCAATACCGGACCGGAGGCCGCCGGCCTGCTACAGGCCCTGGCCGTCAATGCGGGACTTCTCCTGCTTTTTGCCGTGCAGCACTCGGTCATGGCCCGCCGGGGATTCAAAGAGTGGTGGACCCGAATCATTCCCCGGCCGGTTGAGCGAAGCACCTACGTGCTTTTCACCAGCCTTATCCTGATTCTTCTCTTCTGGCAATGGCGCCCTCTTACCCAGGAAGTTTGGAGCCTGGAACCCGGTTTTGGGTACTACCTGCTTGAAGTTCTCTTCTGGACAGGATGGGGAATCGTACTGCTCTCCACGTTCATGATCAACCATTTCGACCTGTTCGGACTGCGGCAGGTGTACCTGCACCTGAAAGGCGAGGAGATCACCCCGGTTGAATTCCAGGAACCCGGACTATACAAGTACGTCCGCCATCCCCTTATGCTGGGCTTCCTGATCGCTTTCTGGTCGACTCCTCATATGACGCTGGGACACCTGGTCTTTTCAATCGCGACCACCGGTTATATTTTCGTGGGTATCTGGTTCGAGGAGCGTGACCTCATTCGTTACCACGGGGAAAAATACCGGGAGTACCGCGAGCGGGTCGCCATGCTCTTTCCCTTTCCAAGGGGGTAAAAGCGAGTGAGGCATCTTTAGACCTATTCAAAATACCCAGGCATATCCTGCCTTCAGGAAGCCCGTCCTGCTTCGTATAGACAACGGGCGGTTCTCCGACGCGCCGTAGCCGCTGGAATAGCCCAGGAAGAGCTTGGACTGGGGGTTGATCTTATAGGAAAAAAGCAGCTGGTAGAAAAAGGACTCGTCGGAGGAGGCCACCTCCCCGGGATTGCTGTACCGGGAGGGGTTGCGGTCCACGTACCGGTACTGCGTCTGTACGCGCAGGAAGGTACGCCGGTTGAAATGGTAGATCAGCCTCGTGCCCAGCAGGTAGGTGGTGAAGGTGGTCCTGCCCTGCCAGGTAAAACGCTGGAAATTGGGATCGATCTCCAGGTTCAGGCTGCGCCCGAAATCGAAGGTGAGGCCCGGGTGGACGACCAGCTGGCGTCCCATGCGCTCATTGGTGAAGTCCACCTCCTCCCCATAGGCCGAATAGAGGCGGAAGCGTGTCAGGAAGCTGCCGGGCTGGAGGCGAAAGAAGAGCACCCCGGTCTGCATGCCGTCGAATATTTTCCCGCCGAATCGCTGCATGCTCTGATTCAGCTCCGTGAAGACGTGGCTCTGGAGGGGGCCGTTGAAGGAGACGCCCAGGGAATAGGACTGGTCGGTGACCGTGCCCGACAGGTCGGTGGACACCTGCAGGGCCGGTCCCACGCTGATGGAGCTGTACCAGCTGTCGGAGTCCCCGCGGAAGACCCGGTTGACACGCCCGGTATATTGCCGGATATCAGCGCGTGGAAAGAAGCCGTTGTCATTTCGGAAATCATCGGAGATGAAGCCGTAGACGGCTTGGCCCTGCCAGTTGGTGCTGCTGTGGTTGAGCTGCACCATCAGGGCGTCGCCGGCGAAGGCATCTCCTGGCTGGTCGTAGGTTTGCACGATATCCTCCGTATAGTCGGTGGAGGAGTGCAGGTACTGGAACTGCAGTGTGTTGGAGTCCAGGAACTGCAAATTCCCGTCCACGCCTCCCACGTAGTTATGGTACGAGGCTTCTTCCGCCTGCCTGCCCTCCGCCAGCAGCCCGACGGAGGCCCGGTCGGAGAGGCGGTTGCGGTAGCGGACAATCTCGCTGTAGCTGGGCCGGTCCAGCACCTGCTGCCGAGAGCCCTGGTTGGAGGGAAAGAGCAGCCGGTTGCTGCGGTCGCGCGTGACGAAGGTTCCGTAGCTGTGGGAACCCGACTTCCCGGTGAATTTCATCCCCGCGTCGGGATCGACCACCGAACGCGTGAATACCGCGTTGAAGGGCGTATCAAAAATTTCCGAGCTCTCCAGGAAAAAGGGACGCTTTTCCGGGAAGGAAAGCACGAAGCGTTCGTTCTCGCGCAGGCGGAGCGCGTCGGCCTCGATTTGCGAGAAATCCGGGTTGACCGTGGCGCTCAGGTTCATGTTGGGCCTGATGCCCCAGCGAAGGTAGCCGCCGGGATTTAGGGTTACGGGTCCCTGCTGCAGGCCCGCCGCCTCGCCCTGCCCGGTCCGGTCGGTGCGCTTGGCGGTCAGGACGGGATTGACCTCCAGGTTCAGCCCGCTGGACAGGTCCTCGAAGCCCTGCAGGCGGTCGAACTGTGCCATGCTCGAGCGGTTGTCAAGATCAACGGGGTGGGAGAGGATGCGGTGGCGCACGTTTCTGGGGTAATTTCGGAAAGCCTGGAAACGCCAGGTCTGCCGTCCTTCGGCCGGAACGTTGATGGAGGAAAGGGGCACCCTGATCTCCACCCGGTATCCTTCGCCGGTAATGGCACCCTCCGATTCCCAGATGGCATTCCACGAGTAGTTGGACTGCCCGCTCTGGTCGGAATAGACCGCGTCGGCCTGCACGCCGAGGGGATTAACCCGGAACCGGAATCCCCACTGACCGTTGTTGAACGGATCAATGGTAAAGCCCACGTGGTCGTCCCTGTTCAGTTTTTGAGACTGATCCCGGTCCATCAGGTGCGAACGTATCATATCCGGTGAGGGGTCGGTTGCTTTGAAGGCCACGTAGAGGTGCGATTGGTCGTAGGTGATGTAGGCCCTGGTTTCCACCGGTGGTTCAGCGTTGGGATCCGGATAGAGCTCATGACCGAGAGGAATCCGAACGGCACGCTCCCAGGCAGGATCATCCAGCAAACCGTCGATGACAGGGGGAGCAGTTGCCTTATTCACCCTGTATTGCTGCACATCCCTTTCAAGACCGGAGCGAGCGGACTGGCCATGGGAATTTGGAATAATCAGGGTTTCCGCAAAGGGAATGAACAACAGGATGACAAGTAATCTCGAAGAGAACGAATGGAACCGGATCAAACAACTCATACAAAAGCCTGCATTTGAAATTACTAATTACGAATCAATTCGTAAATAATAATAATTAGGCAGTGCTTGTCAAACGGGCTGTTTTGATACGAGCGGTGCTATTTGTAGTTTCAAAACGAAATTGTTCGTAATTGGCAGGAATATGACTCCAAATCCTTCCCCCACCGAATCCGAGCTGGCGATCCTTAACGTGCTATGGAACGAGGGTCCCTCGACCGTACACGAAGTTCGGGACATCCTGGATAGGGATGCGGGATATACGACGATCCTGAAACTGATGCAGATCATGTTTGAGAAGGGACTGGTGGACCGGGAGAAAGACGGAAGGGCCCATCGCTACCATCCCCTGGTCGAAAGGGAAAAAATACAGCGCTCCCTGCTGAATGAATTCACGAACCGGCTCTTTGGGGGATCCATGGGACAACTCATCCAGCGGGCCATCACCTCGGAAGACCTGGACAGGGATGAGATCAACGAGATTAGGCACCTGCTGGAAATAATGAAATCCAAAGAAGAGGAAAACTAAACTCCTGCCATGCTTTCCTGGTTCGCAGACTGGCCCTTTACCCGGATCGGCTGGACCGTCCTGCAGTACCTCTGGATAAGCACAATGGTGATCGGTTCGGTCGTTCTGTCGCTCAGGCTGATGGACCGCTACCCGTCCCGATATCGCTACCGGCTTGCCATGGGTGCCCTGCTGCCGCTGGCAATCCTGCCCGTGCTTCTCTGGATGGAACACACAGGTCTGATGCCTCCCATCGGTATGGCAGACTGGAGCGCACAGAATCCGTCCACCGGTATCTCCAAACAACCTCTTTTTCAAGACCTGCCCAAACTCAGGGGATTGGACTTCGGGGAATACGGCCCCCTGCTATACTATTGGACAGGGCTTCTCTGGACGCTGGGTGTCGTTATCATGACGGCATATTATGTGATTTCTGGCCTCCTCTTGTCACTGCGATCCCGGATGCTGCCCCCACTGAAAGAATCCGGTATCTGCAGGCAAATCCGCAGGTTGTCCGCCGAACTGGGCATTTCCGCACCGTACCGCATCAAAGAGATCGAACATTATCACAGTCCCGCCGTCTGCGGAATTTTCCGTCCCTGTCTGCTGGTTCCGGCGAGGCTGACTTCGGCCCTCTCAAAAGAGGAGACCAGCATCCTGCTCGCGCATGAACTGCTGCATATCAAAAGAAAGGATTATGCAGCAGCCTTCCTGCAGCGACTTCTCGGTGCTTTTATCTTTTTTCAGCCGCTATTCTGGTGGCTGAACAGTCGACTGGACCGGGAGCGTGAACACGCCTGCGACGAAATGGCCGCCCGGTTCACCGGAAGCCGGCATCGGTACGCATCCACACTGTTCAAAATTCAAATGAGAGAGAACCCTATGGGGCCGCACTGCCTGAACGCCGCGGAAAACCATACGCTTGCCCGTATTCGGAAACTGGCCTTATCGGAAGAGCAATCGCTGAACCGAAATCACATATGGGTTCGTTCCCTGATGACCTTCCTTGTGCTGCTGACAACACTCTTCACCGCGGTCTGGTCGGCGTACCATCTGCACTTTATTCCACTGGGATAGGCAAAGCCATTCTTTGGCCAGCTGTCCTGCGTCCTATACGGCGTAAACCAATACCATTTCACCCAAATTTTTCCTATCCTGCTCCCGGTTACCCCTAATTTCAATGGATTGAGCTCTTATGAAACGCCTATTACTCTATACCGTTATCTTCGCGTTAGTCGGCCTGAGCGCCGCCGGGTGCACCTCGGGCGATACCGAACAGGAATCCATGGAGTCCGAGACCTCCGCCACGCTGGGCGGCGGCGAGGATGGCGAGGTTCCTGAGAACTGGCAGGTACGCCTGGACAGTCCGGATTCCGCAGTAGAGATCAGCGCCGATACCGCTACGGCCGACATCTATTTTGCGAACATGTCGCCGGGCATGCATATCACCAGCGGCCCCGCCGCGATTTACTGGGACTCCACAAACACCGTTTCGGGAGATTTCCAGGTATCCTCCACCATCCATCTTTTTGATCCGGGTGAATTGAGGGAGGCCTTCGGAGTCTTTTTCGGGGGACGAAATCTCAATTCCGAGGACCAGGCCTACACTTACTTCCTGCTGCGCAACGGCAGCCAGTACCTGATCAAACAGCGTATGGGAAGCGAGACCCAGACGCTGGTTCCCTGGACGCAGCATAACGCGATTAACACCTATACCGATACCACGGAGTCGTCCGTCCCCAACACGCTCACGGTAGAGCGGACAGGGGGCAATCTCAGCTTCTCCGTTAACGGCACCGAGGTCCACTCCATGCCCGCGGATGACATCGTAACGGACGGCATCACGGGACTGCGGATTAATCACCGCCTGAACGTCCACGTGGAGTCTTTCGATATCGAATAGTCCTCGTATAGGTACAGGATACGTCGCAGGCTTTTACGCTTACTTGCAAGTCCCATAGAAATAAACCATACTACTTCTATAATTTGCAACGGGTAGGGCAGTAGTATGCTTCGTTCATATCTCAAATTTGCCTGGCGGCATCTCCGGAGGAGCTTCGGGTATTCGCTCATCAATATTGTGGGCCTGGCACTGGGGATCGGGTCGGTCCTGCTCATTTTTCTCTATGTGCAGCACGAGCTCAGTTTTGATGAGTACCATGAAAACAAGGACCGTATATACCGGATCACCGCAAACGCCGGACTGGATGAAACTTCCTGGCGGGCCGGTACCCCGGGCGACCCTGTCCCTGAACTGCGGGAAAACTATTCCACGGTAACCGACGGGGTTAGGATGATGAGTTGCGGGGGAGGAGAGCTTACCGTAAACGGGGAACGCCATACAGGTTTCGATACCTACTGTACGGAGACCAATCTCTTCAGCGTTTTCACGTTTCCGCTGGTCTCCCAATCCAGAGAGGATCTGCTGGAAGCTCCTTTCACCGCAGTAATCTCCCGGAGCGCAGCTGACCGCATCTACGGAGAGGACAATCCGGTCGGACGTACCTTCCGGATGCCCTGGGGTTACCAGGGGGGGACGGAAACCTTTGAGATTACCGGGGTCATGGAGGATATTCCGGCAAATACCCACTTCCGGCATGACATCTACCTCTCCCTCCCTTCCCTTGAAACCACCGGGCGGTGCATGGACTGCGGAGGTCAGTCGCAGTACCTTGTGCTCTCAGAAGAGGCGGACACAGCATCCCTGACGGATAACATCCTTAACCACGTGCGGGAAATCGACGGGAAGGATTACGTGGAGGAAATCGGGCTTCAGTCCCTGGACGAGGTTCATTTCTCCAGCTTGCACGCGCCGCGAAAGGGGGACTGGCAATACATTCAGATCCTTTCGGCCATTGCCCTGGTGATTCTCATCATTGGCTGCGGCAACTACATGAACATGGCTACCGCCCGATATTCCAAGAGGGCCCGGGAGATCGGCATCCGGAAGGTAATGGGAGCCTACCGCTCCCAGCTTGCCCGGCAATTCTTTACGGAAACGGTGCTTCTGGCCATCCTATCGCTTCCGCTGGCTCTCATCCTGGTTTATGGGGCGATTCCCTGGTTCAATACCTATGCGGGCACCGAAATTGCACTCTCCCTTTTGTCCAATCCCGTCTTCTCCGCCGCTGTTGCGGGCGTAATTCTGCTGACCGGACTGCTGGCCGGAACGTATCCCGCCATGTTTATCTCGGGCTTTCGGCCGAGCGAGGTTCTGCAGGGAAGCGCTTCCGTTGGACCCGGATCGGCGGGTATCCGCAAAGGGCTGGTCGCCTTCCAGTTTCTGGCCAGCCTGGTCATGGTAGGCATCACGATCCTCATTCTCCAACAGTTGAACTACGTACAGGAAAAAAACCTGGGATTCGATACCGACCGGGTGGTCAGTGTCTCGGTCGACGATCCTACCCTCCAGGGAGAGCCACAAAGGGTTAAAGAGAGCTTCCTCCAAATGGCCTCGGTAGAGGCGGCTACCGCCAGTTCTGCACCGGCCACGGGAGGATTCGCGGGAGTGCGATTTGTCTTTGAGCCGGACACTTCGAGCGACGAGACCTTCGCCGTCACCACGCCAAGGGTGGACGAAGACTTTCTGGAGACCTTCCGTATCAACCTGGTGGCGGGACGCAATATCGAATCTCCCTCCTCCAATGACAGCGGACCCGGTTCCGAAGGGATTATCAACCAGACAGGATACCGGGCGCTCGGATATCCGAACCCGGAGGCGATCCTGGGCGAGACGGTGGGAAATCGGTTTCGTATTGTGGGTGTGATGGAAGACTTCCACATGGAGTCCCTGCAAAACGAAATCGAACCTGCCATTTTGATGCGGAATCCCTTTGGACGGGCCTACACGATCAATGTCCGCCTTGCGGGAGGAAGCATCAGCGAGGGGCTGGACGATCTTCGATCGGCCTGGCTGGAACTGGGTGCCTCCACGCCTCTCAGCTACCAGTTCGTGGACGACCAGATCCAGGAGCAATACGAAAACGAACGCCGCACCGTCCGGGTGATCGGGGTCTTTGCCACCCTGTCCATCCTCATTGCCTGCATGGGACTGTTTGGAATGGCCTCATATACCGTCCAGCAGAGAAGGAAAGAGATCGGCATCCGGAAGGTATTGGGCGCCGGCGTGAGCAATATCATTTTTCTCCTCTACAAGGATTTTGGGAAACTGATTGCAGTGGCTACGATCATTTCCCTCCCGGTCATTCATTACGCCGGCTCCCAATGGCTTCAAAATTTCGCTTACCGCATTGATATTGGTCCCATGGTCTATCTTCTCGCTATACTGTCGGTGGTGCTGGTGACCCTTCTCGCTACCGGTACGCGTTCGCTGCAAGCCGCTCTCATGAATCCCGTTGATTCCATCAGACAAGAGTAATGGCGGCGGGAAATCCCGACATTGAACGGTACGAAGATCTTGATCCGCGGAAGGCGACTGAACTTCAGCTGTCCCTAAGGCAGAAGATCAAGCTGGCTCCCCTGGAGGGTGAGGTAAAAACCGTGGGAGGGGCAGACCTATCCTACGACCGGGGTTCGAACCGGGTGCATGCCGGAATCACGGTATTGTCGCTTCCCGGGCTTGAACTGCGGAGCTGGTCGCTCTACACCACCGAGGTCTCCTTTCCCTACGTCCCGGGCCTGCTTGCCTTCCGGGAACTGCCTCCCCTGTGGAAAGCGTGGGAGCTGTGCCGAAAGAAACCGGATGTGCTTATTCTCGACGGACACGGCCTGGCGCACCCGAGGCGCATGGGCGTCGCCACCCATTTCGGCGTTCTGGCCGACCACCCGACGGTTGGATGCGCCAAAAACGTGCTCACGGGAGATTACAAGGAGCCGGGCATCCAGAAGGGTAACTACAGCTGGCTAATCGAGGAGAACGAGAAGATCGGGATGGCCCTGAGGAGCCGGACCAAGGTAAACCCTATCTACGTCTCGCCTGGACACCGAATGGACTTTGAGGGCTCCCTCCGAATCGTGAAAAGCGCTCTCGGCAAATACAAACTGCCCGAAACAACCCGGACGGCCCACCGACTGGTAAACGAGCGGCGAAAGGGAAAACGCGAAGACGGTTACCGGGAGACGCGTGATGATTCGCCCGGCACCAGGAAATAAATCCCCTGACGCCCTTGAAACCCACCGGATCTTTGATTACTTTATATCGTAAATCTACGATAAACGATTAAAGCAATGGCAATTACCAAGTCACAACGCTTCAATACCGCCCGAAATCGTACAGCGGAGCTTATGAAGGCCCTCGGGCACCCGGCCCGGGTAGCCATACTGGAATTGCTGGCGGATCGACAGACCTGCATCTGCGGGGATATTGCCGAAGAGCTTCCCCTGGCACAATCCACGGTCTCCCAGCACCTGAAGGCCCTTAAGAAGGCCGGAATCATCAAAGGAGAAATCGACGGGGTGCGTACCTGCTACTGCCTGGACGAGGAGGGGATAACAGAATTGAGCGAATACCTCCTTCCGCTCATCAACAATCTTTCAAACGCAACCGAATACAATTGGTGCTGATATGAATACCCGAAAACAGAGCGACGAAGAGCTGAAAAACACCGTGCGCGATAAATACAGCCGGATCAGCGAACAGTCAAAGGAGTATAACGAAGGCTCCTGCTGCGGGGCGGGAAACTGCTCCGACGAGGTCTACAACATCATGAGCGACGACTACAGCGCCGTCGAAGGATACAACCCGGACGCAGACCTTGGTCTGGGGTGCGGGCTGCCAACGCAATTCGCCAGGATCCGGGAAGGTGACACGGTCATAGATCTGGGTTCCGGGGCCGGAAACGACTGTTTTGTGGCGCGTCACGAAACCGGGCCTGATGGCAAGGTTATCGGAATCGACTTTGCCCAACCGATGGTCACCAAAGCCCGTGAAAATGCGGAGAAGCTGGATTTCGGTAACGTCGAATTTCGTCACGGTGATATCGAGGAGATGCCCGTCCCGGACAGTACGGCGGACGTAATCGTCAGCAACTGCGTGCTGAACCTTGTGCCGAACAAGCGAAACGTCTTCTCAGAAATCATGAGAGTACTTAAACCGGGGGGACATTTCAGCATCTCCGATATCGTCCTTGTCGGCGAGTTGCCGGATCCCCTGCGGGAGGATGCCGAAATGTACGCCGGCTGTGTGGCGGGAGCCATCCAGAAGGAGGAGTACCTGGGACATATCCGGGAGCTGGGTTTTGAGGATCTCCGCATTCAAAAGGAGAAGCCGATCGTCCTGCCGGACGACATCCTGGACCGCTATCTTTCGGATTCAGAAGTCGAGGCGTTCAAAAACGGGTCCACGGGCATCTACAGCATTACCGTGTTCGCACGAAAACCCCCGTCATGAATCAACCCTTGATCGACTACATCGAGGATGTTTCGGAAGAATTCGCATCCATTCCCGAACGTCGGAGAGAGAAGTTGCGGGAAGTCGTGAAATTCATCCGCAGGTCGGATCCGGATCCCGCGCGGATTACCTTTATCTGCACCCACAACAGCCGCCGCAGCCTCCTCTGCCAGGTCTGGGCTGCTGCAGCTGCCCGGCACTACGGGATAAGCGGGGTAGAAACCTACTCCGGCGGCACCGAAGCCACAGCGTTCCATCCCAACGCCGTCGCAGCTTTGCGGCGCGCCGGCTTTACGGTTGAGCGGCAGGGGAACGGGGAAAATCCGTCCCACCTGATTCGGTACGATCAGGATGCCTGCCCTCTCAACTGTTTCTCCAAACCCTACGACGACCCGCACAATCCGGCGGAGCATTTCGCGGCGGTGATGACCTGCGCGACGGCCGACCGGGAATGTCCTGCGATACCGGGCGCCGCCCTGCGCGTTTCCCTTCCTTACGAGGACCCGAAAACGGCCGACGGCACCCCCGCGGCAGAATTGGTATACGACGAGCGATGCCGCCAAATCGCCCGGGAGATGTGCTGGATGCTGAAGTCGGTGTAGCTATTCGCCGAAACGGAAACGGTCAGTAGTTGAACGTATAGGTGTACTTGACCAGTATCGTCCTCCGGTTGCTCAGGGGACGAGCAGGAGTGTGCGAATGCCGGTCGGTGTTCAACCCCTCGTTGTAGACCAGGTAGAGGTCGTTGCCCTCCCGCGGATTGTAACGCAGCCGGAAGTTGGAGGTGACGCGCTCCGCGGCGTTGCTGAACTGAACGAACGTGGAAACCGACAGCTCCGTATTGAAATAGTATCGCAGCCGTAGTCGCGCGATATGCGCGGTGAAGGAGCGGTTCCGTTCGGGAAAGTTCAAATGGGTGACCTGGTAGTGGCCGCCCAGACTCAGGTGAGAACTGGCACTCCAGCTCGGAGAAACGCTGCCGGTCCAGCGGCGACCGTCGTAAAATTCTCCGATATCCACGGAGGCGCTTCCCGTCATGTCATGGGAGGATGAAGTCCGGTAACTCATGCCCATCGCGTAGTTGTGATATCCTCCGGCGTGGACGGGAATGCCGCCCGGCAGTTCAAACTCCCTAAGCAGGTGCTCGTAATCGAGAGAGGGGCCGAGGCTGAGGGAAGCTCCCGAATTGTAGTTTACATTCAGACGGGAGCCCAGGGTGGACGACTCCACCGATCCGTCGGAGTTGCGCAGGTAGCCGTTTGCCCGGATCGAAACTCGGTAGTTCTGAACGGGGGAGGAGTCATCGGCAAACCATCCGTAAAAGAAATTGTCGCCGATCCGGGTGTAGTCGCTTCGGGTCAGAAAGCCGGATTCCGGATTGAACCGGTTTCCGGAACGGGCAAATCCCAGGCTGTAGCCGAATCCCTCTATTTTCCGGGTCTCCCACCTCGCGCGGATGAAAGTGGGATCCAGGGAGAAAGGATTAATCTCCCGTTCGCTGTCCAGCGTCTGGGCCAGGTTGTAACTCAGGTAATCCTGTCCGCCGAGATGAATCACTCCATCCATACCATAGGCGTAGTTGTATCCACCCTCGCCGTCTACCCGGCTGGTGAACATACCTCCGGCATAGGAGTTGGGATTGAACACTTTGCGTCTCACCCGAAATACTCCAAAGTTTTCGGTGGGAATGTCCCCGGAAGCTCCGGTCTGCATGTTAATAAGTCCGATGTCCCACTCGCCTGAGGTGCCCGTCAGACGGAGTCCCCCGAGGATCGGTATCTGCCTCCCCCCGTTGATTCCGATACGCCGGCTGTAGAACAGACGGGACCGGGAACCCAGGGGGAAATCGAAGAGACTGGACCGCTCCTGGAAAAACTTTCGCTTTTCAGGGAAAAACAGGGAGAAACGGGTCAGATTCACCTGCTGGTTGTCGGCCTCCACCTGTGCGAAATCGGTATTCACGGTCAAATCCAGGGTAAAATTACTGGAGAGTCCCACTTTGAGATCCCCGCCGATATCGTAGGTGAAATCATCCCTGCGGACATACTCCGTCCCCTGCTCGTTAAGCGTATGCTGCTGAGAGGCGCCCCCCAGCACATAGGGAGTAATCTGCAGGGGCTGCCTGCTCTGCATTCCCCGGAATACCACGTCCCTTCCCTGGGACGGCTTGAACTGGCCGTAGAAACCCCAGTTGTTCGGGATGGCGGGATAGACAGCCGACTCGCTCTTGCGGGCGATCCAGCGAAGAACGTTGATTCCCATGGTGACCCTGCCGCCGTCTACCTGGTACCGAAGGCTGGAGAAGGGTATGCGCATCTCCACCGTCCACCCCTCCTCATTCTGCCGTGTTTCCACATCCCAGAACGTATTCCAGTCGGCGTTGAACGGGGGACGTCCCTCAGCGTCGTTGAGAACGGTAAAGTCGGTACGTATGCCGGCCGGCGTGGTAAAGAATGAGAGGGCGTTTTCGTTGTTGTTAAACGTATCGAGAACGATGCCAAAAATATCGTTCCCGGTACTCATATCGTCCCGCTGATAGGAGTTCACGCGGATTCGGTCGGGACGGGAGTCATACAGCCGGGCTCCCACGTAGAGATGATCGTCGGTATAGCCGATGCGAATGTCCGACCTTTCGGACGGTTTGTTTCCCGCCTCCGGCACATAGGTGGTCAGCGGGAAGGGTTCCAGGGCGTTCCACGCCTCCTCGTCGGGCACTCCGTCCAGGGTAATCTCTCCCTGCAGCCGGTCAATTTCCAGGGGAGCGGCAGAAGACTGTGCCCGTACGACCCCGTAGGGGAGTCCGGCGATCAATGCCGCAAGCAACAAAGATAAAAGGGAGCGAAAAATCATCTGCACCTTTAAGAGAAACGGATTCGTTCTGTCCATAGCCATCACATCAGTAGGACCCAAACCATTCCAGGATATGCGCCACCTTGGTCATGAGGCGGGAGGGGCGCGAGGAAATGCCGTGCCCCGCCCCGGGAACTCGAACCATCACCGACTCCACCTCTTGCAGTTTGAGGGCGGTGTAGTACTGTTCGGTTTCGGAGATCGGCGTGCGATAGTCCTCCTCGCCTGTCAGCAGCATGGTAGGCGTGGTTACATTTCCGACCAGGGAGATGGGCGAGCGGTCCATGTAATGATCGCGGTGCTCCCACGGGTATCCCGGGAACCACCAGCGATAGAAAAAAGAGGGGCCGTCGGCCGTAAGTACGAAACTGTACCAGTTGATGACCGGCTTGGCCACCACTGCCGCGCGGAACCGGTCGGTCATCCCTATGCTCCAGGCGGTAAGCACGCCGCCGCCGCTTCCCCCTGTAATGTAGAGGCTATCGGGATCCGCGTATCCTTTCTCAACAGCCGCGTCGACGCCGGACATCAGGTCAAAGTAGTCGTTGTTGGGATAATTGTGATGGATCAGGTTGGCGAATTCCTGGCCGTAGCTGGTACTGCCCCGCGGGTTGGTGTAGAGCACCACGTAACCGGCCGCCGCGTAGAGCTGCACCTCGGATGAAAAATGAGGACCGTAGCTTGAGAAGGGACCCCCGTGGATTTCCAGGATCAGCGGGTATTCGCGGGAAGGATCATAGTTTGGGGGCTTCACGATCCAGCCCTGGATCTGCCGGCCGTCGTGGGAGGATTCGTACCAGATCTCCTCCACCTCTCCCAGGGTCTTGTGCCCGAAGAGATCCTCGTTAACCGAAGTGAGCTGCCGGGTAGAAGCGGAGATGCCGGTTCCGGAACCGCTGATGGTGCCCACGCCTAGCTCGGCCGGACGGGTCGGGCTCGAGAGCGTATAGGCAAAGGTACCGCCGGGAGAGACGGTGTAGCTTCCCCCGTTGTAGGGGCGGCTGCCTCCGCTCCCCACGTCAGCGGCCAGGTCTCTCACATCACCTTCCATGGTGATAAAGGCTACCTTCGTTTTACCCTCGTCGCCGTAGGAGAAATAAAGGCCGCTGCCGTCTCCTTTCCAGCGCGGGTCGTTCACGCTGCGATCGAACGATTCGGTCAGTACCCGCTTGCCGCTGCCGTCGCTGTTCATGACGTAGAGATTGTCCTGCTGGTAGCCCAGGTACTCCTCGTCGTAACCGGTGTAGGCGATCTGTTGCCCGTCCGGCGATACCGCCGGATCACCGTCGGGGCCCAGCCGGTCGGTTAAAGCCATGACAGAACCGTCCTCTACCGTCACGCGGTAGATTTCAGAATTGCTTGGTTCCTCCTGAGGATCTTCGTGCCGGTTGCCCGAAATATAAATGTATCCACCGTCCGGCGACCACCGGGGAGTGCCGCTGTGGTTATAATCCCCCGATGTCAGCTGCCGGGGCGTTCCTCCCTTCGCCGGCACCACGAAGAGATGCGTGTAGCCGTCCTCCAGGTAGCCACCGCCGTCCGCACGGTACTCCAGTTTGTCAATCACGCGGGCGGGTTCCGCCCAGTCAGCTCCTTCCGGTTTCCCGGGGAGGGTAACCATGGGCGGATCGGACTTGGGTACAAACATGGTGAAAGCGATCATTTCGCCGTCGGGCGACCAGGCCGGGCTTCCGGGCGAGCGTTCCAGGTGCGTAACCTGTGCAGTCTCTCCTGTATCCATCCATCGCACAAACAGTTCCGATCCCTCATCCTCCGTAGAGGAGACATAGAGGAGGCGGTCGCCGGAGGGAGACCAGCGCGGGTAGTACTGGGAACCGTCGCCGCTGGTCAGGGGACGATGCCGGCTGCCGTCGGCATTGATGGTCCAGAGATTGTTCCGGCCCCGGTCGTTCTGGATGTCCATGGAATTTCGTACGTAGATGATCTGCTGGCCCGAGGGAGATATGCGCGGATCGCCAACAGATTCAAGGTCAAAAACGTTTTCCAGGTTAAACCGGTCATCAGAGCCGGTCGGCAGCTGCGCAGAGGAATCCTCCGCGTACAGGAAAAAGAGTGCGAAGGCGAGAAAAACGGTAGAGATACTTCTGATTGTACGGGCAAACATAGAGAGCCTCCGATTTGGTTTGGGTTTGCCCTAATATGCAAAAAAGAAGGGGAATATCAATTGTTGGGGCGCCCGCAATATGCCTCTGCGAATTCCGCCAGGGTGGTCCGGGGTTTACCCAGCTCCTCCCAGGTATCACCCGATTCGAACTGCTCGTCGAAATGGTTGATGGCATAGAGAATACGGTACTGATAATCCAGGGTGGAGGAAAAGGGAGAGAGCAGCCGGAAAGGCCAGAGCGGCGCCTTCATGGTCTTGAGCCGTTCTCCTCTGCAGTTTCTGATAAACTCCTCGGCGGCTTCCTCGAAATTAAATGATTCGGGTCCCTGGACAGTGTATTCCCGGTTTCGATCCTCTTCCAGCCGGAAAGAGGCCGCCACCTGCTGGCCGAAATCCTCCGCTCCGATCCACCAGCTCTGCGTTCGCTGGGTCCCACCCAGCATGATTCTCCGCCCGCTCATCTGCAGCTCGGTAATGTTTTCAAAGAAATTCGACGGGTAGAAAATAGTGGCAGTCACTTCGGATTCCCGAAGCATGCGGCAGGCTTCGCGCTTGCAGTCGAAGACCCACCAGTCGATCCCTTCGTAGCGGGTGACCAGCGCGCTGAGATATCCGATTCGCCGAACGCCGCATTCCCGGGCCGCTTCAATCAAATGGCGTACCCCCTCCACCTCGGTTCTGAACTCGGCGTTTCGTTCGTGCGGATCGGTACTCAGACTGGCATACACGCCCTCCATTCCCCGAAGAGCGGCTCGCAGAGAGGAGGGATCCCTCAGATCAGCCCGAACCACTTCCACGTCCCCGGACAGCAGGCCGCGAGCTTTATCGGGATTTCGTGCCAAGATCCGGAGATCGAATCCCCCGGCATGCAGTTGTCTGGCGACGTATCTGCCCAGCATACCGGTGGCTCCGATAACAGCGATGGAACGGAGGGAGCTCATAGATATGGCTTCTTCCGGCTACTCAAGTACGAACCGGAAGGTTATGGTCCCCCACTGCGACTGCTGGGGTACTCCGGAGGGAAGCCTGGAAAACCGCCAGCTTCTCAGGGTGCTGAGCACCTCCCGTTCGAGTTCCGGATTCATCTTTCGAACCGGCACCATCTGTCCGATATTCCCGTCGGGGCGCACTTCAAAGCGTACGGTGATGGTCGCCTCCACGTCGGCCACGTTGTCCGGCAGAGGCTGTTGAACTGGGGCGCGTTCGATATCTCCCTCCCACTCCAGCTCATAGGGAGAGGAACTCTCCTGTTCGTTCCCCTCTCCCTGGCTGGCATCGACATCGCCCTGGGTTCCTTCCGGATCCCCGCTGGTCTCCGCCCCCTCCTGCCGGGTGTCGGCCTGCTGTGTTTTGGGAGGTATAACCACATCCTGTTGTTGCTCATCGGCCGACTGCTTCTCCGGGTCCACCTTGTCGGTGTCCGGTGTGGTGACTTTCTCTTCGTCCTGGACATCCTGCTGGTCGGGGGCATCCACCGGTTTTACCGTCTCGTCAGTGGTGGTCTGCTGCTCCTCTTCCTGTTCCGGCTCATCGGGCTGCGGATCCTCAGGCTCCACCTCGGGGGGATCCGGCTGTGTGGCCACCTGTTCTTCCGTTACCTGCGAGTATTCGGCCTGGGTGCCCCGCTGAAATTCCCCGAACTGCACTTCCACAAAAGCGGTGCGCATATTGTCATTGATGCTGAAGGTGTAGATAAGGAAAAAGAGCACCAGCACGACATGCAGCCCGCCGCTCACACAGAGGGCGAACCGGTCCTCTTCTCTCATCTCCTCTTTATCTTTTTCGATCATCTCCGTCATAAGCCTCATTTATACCGTTCAGGGAGCATTTCGTTCCGTCGCGAGCAATACCCGCATCTGTAGCGCGTTCGCTACGTTCATTACCCGCACCGCATTGTCCAGTATGGTCTCCCTGTCCGCCCGCAGAACGAGCGCACTGCCCGGTTTGTTGCTCCGGGCCTCCCGAATGGCCGAAACCAGCATGCCACTGCTTACCTGCGATCCGTCCACAAAGTACTCACCCTTCGACGTGATGGCCACCGTCACGTTCTGTGATTCGGTCTGGGCGGCCGTTTCGGCCTCCGGCAAATTCACCTGGATGGCGAAATTGGTCACAAACGAGGAGGTCAGCAGAAAAAATATCAGCAGGAGCAGGACGATATCGGTCAACGACGACTGCGAAAACAGCGTCAGGGGCTCCATCCGGTCTACGTCTTTTCTAAAGTCCATGGCCTAATCCGTTTTGAGCTCTTTCTTGGCCGAGGGACTCTGAAGCATGTCCACAAAATCGGCCGAGGCATTCTCCAGCTCATGAACCATGCGGTTGATCTTGCCCAGGAGAAAGTTGTAAAATCCGTAGGCGATAATACCGACGATCAGACCGGTTGCCGTGGTGATCAGCGCCTCCCAGATACCGCCTGCCAGCACGCTTGGATTTACGTTCCCCTGGAGGGCCTGAATATCCATGAAGGCCTCGATCATGCCCGTAACCGTACCCGTAAAGCCGACGAGCGGTCCGACTCCGGCAATGGTGGCCAACCAGTTCATCCGCTTCTCCAGGTGGTATATCTCCTTTTTGCCGGCATTTCGGATGGCGTCCTCGATATCTCGAATGGGCCGTCCCAGGCGGCGGATGCCCGCCTTCAGAATACGGGCCAGGGGCTTGTCAATACCGTCGCAGTAGGTGAGTGCCCGCTGCCGGTCCCCGTCTTTCAGCATGCTCTCTACCGTCCTCAGGAAACCGTCTATTTCCATACGCGAGTTGTTGAGCGATCGCCACCGTTCGGCAATCACGAATATGGCCAGAATGGAGAGCAGAAAGAGGGGGATCATCAAAATGCCCCCCTGGGCGAGAAGTTCAAAAAAGGACATGGTCTGCTGAGGCTCAGCCAGGCCGAGGGTATCGGCCGCGGCGGTATCCGACGGGACCTGCTGAAAGAAAAAGAGGAGGAGAGGATCAAGCATGATGGATATAATCGTGATTTACTGTTGAAAATTTCTGATAAAGTGTTCGGTGCTGTACGGTTCGGGCAGGTCGGCGGCCGATTGCTGGGCGGACGAGACCGACTCGAATTGACCGATTCCCACCCGCCAATACTCGGTTCCGTCCACCATCGCCGCGCGTACCACCACTCGGTACCCGTCCTGCCGGAGTTCGCCGGCCATCTCGTCCGCCCGCTCCCGCTCCGTTATGGAGTGTACGACAATCGTGTAAAAGCTCTCCGGTTCCGGATTGAATTCGCCGCGAAGGCCGTATTCGGCGGATGGTGCCGGCTCGGCTTCTCCGGCGGTGCCTTCCTCATCACCGGAAACGGTTTCTTGCCCGCTTTGTTCCGACACATCCGCTGCATCTTCTTCCGCGGCTGCCTCTTCATCCTCCGGCGAAACTGCTTCCGGGGGAGGCTCCTCCTGGCTCATCGAGGGGCGGTTGTCCGGCTGCTGCAGCATCGGCTGCCGCGTGTCGGCGTCCCCGCCGAACCAACCGGCGTCCCAAGCCATCCAAGCCCCCGCGGTAAAAACGATCAATATCGCCCCGATGGAGATGATCCGGCTCGTCAGTGCCGACATCGGTTCGCGTGAGCGTTTTCGCGAGAGGGGAGTATCTCCCGTTTGTGAGACAGCGGTATCTCCCGTTTTCTCTTCCGTCTCTTCGGTTTCGGCTTCGGCGGCGGGGGTTTTCAATTCCTCCCCGGTACGGGCACGATGCTCGGCCTCTTCCCGTGCTTTTTCCGCCCGGGCCTTGATTCTTTCCCGGCGGTCATCCCCCGGTTCGTCCGCCTCAACCACCTGCTCGCCGCTCTCCGTGAACTCACCGGGAGCGCCTGAACCCCTGTAGGCCCCCATCAGTTCAATCGGTTTCATCCCCTCGTATTTCTGATTGATCTCGGTCTGCAGGGTCTCGGAGGGATCAAAGACCAGCTCCTCGTCTTCCATCGTGAACGTACCGAAATCCTCAATTTCAAAACTTTTGCCCTCTTCGGCCGCCTCACGGATGCGTTCCACCAGAGAATCGAGCTGGGAAGCCGCCTTCTGCTCGTCCAGGCCGGATTTCTCGGCCAGTAGCGAGATCAATTGTTCCCTGTCGATTTTCATCACTGTCAGCTCTCCGAAATAAAGGTAATCGTATCCCTCGGGGGCATCATGACCACCCGTCCGTTATCGTACTGGCGCTGAAACTGGTTCCGATGTTCAAACCGAAACGTGCCCAACCCATCAAGCTCCACCTCATTTTTACGTACGACCTGCTCCCGTATGACTTCCCTGAATGCCTCTTTGAACGCCTGATCCATACCCTCTTTACAATTTAAGGGTGACTCCGCCCATAATCTGAAAGGGACGTTCCTCAAAACCGTACCACCGCTGGTACCGCTGGTTCAACAAGTTCACAATTTTCGCATAGACCCCCAAGCCGTCGGTAAACTCCACGTCAGCCTGGGCACCCACCAGGAATATGGGATCCAGGTTATCCGTGCCGGAGGCCGTTTCCCGTCCCCCCATCAGATCGGCCCAGCCTTCCACCGTGAGGCGCTCTATAGGACGAAACGACATGCTGCCGTTTATGCCCCAGAGCTCCCGGTTCGGCACCCGGTCGGAGGAGTGATAATCTACATGTTCCTTCAGTTTGGGGATCTGGAAGTATCCGTCGGCGCTGAACCAGATCCTTTCCGGCAGAAGATCATGAGTAATGCCCCCGTAGATCCGGGCAAGCGTAACCTCCTCGAAGCCAATCCTGTAGTCCCCGGCGTCGGGAGGGCGTGCGTCGACCGCCGTATCCGGCATATAGACAAACACCGCGTGGTTGTCTTCCATATGATAGCTGATGCCTCCGTACAGGGAACTCTCATCATACAGCGAGTACGACAGCTCCACAGAAGCTCCAACCCGGTAGTTATGCGCCAGCTCCTGATCGACTCTCAAGAAGCGGTTGCGTTCAAAATACTCTTCGCGGGTGGTCATACGGGGGACCGCTTCCACCTCCCCCTCAAGGGTAAACCGGTCGCTGAGCCACTGCTTGACGTCCAGCCGTCCGCCGAAAAGCAGGCGATGCTCCTCCGCGCGGCTGTAGGTGCCGTATATGCCGGCCTCGGCGGATACCTGCGTACGATAGTTGAACAGCCGGTCGTATACCATGGCCGCGCCCAGGGTGTGCCAGGGGTACCGATCCTTGTCTGCGGAGGTATGGGATCCGCCGCGTGCCGATGCGCGCAGCTGCCAGGTTTCGCTCGGATTACCTCCCGCCCACTGGTAACGGGCACTTCCGCTGAATACGGACGACTTGCCCCACGGCTCGGCGGAGCGTTCGATTTTTTCCGTATAAAACCGCCTGACATCGGCGCCGACCTTCCATCCCTGCACGCCACTCTGCATTCGTCTTACTTCCGCGCCGAAGTTCAGGCCGGATACGTGCCTGCGGCCCAGGTTGGTACCGTCGCTGCCCGTCGATGCGGGGAAACCGGGCGAGTAGTTGAAATCGCCCCGTCCTCCCCCGTAAAGATCCAGCTGGGTCCTCGGATCCAGCTTGGTGCCGAATTCGGCATGGGCACGCAAATTTCGGTAGGTACTTGGCACCCCTTCCAGGTGTCCCTCGGCCGCGGAGCTGAAATCCAGGTCTCCCCCCACGTAACTTTTGTTTTCGTTAAATTTGTAGGCCCCCCAGATCTGGGCCTCCGAGGTAAGGTAGTTTCCAAAACCGAAGCGGCCGAACGCATTGTGCCGGTCGGCATACTCCAGCGGCGAATAGCCGGGCGGGGAGGGGCGGGTGAGCTGGCTGACAGGAAGGCTGGCAATGACATCATCCCGCGACTCCATGAAGGGCATGCGTTCGGGGTCGATCTGGAAGACACGCGGCTGCGGGTCAAATCCAAGTATCGGCTGCCGGTTCAATCCGGGAAAACGGGCCCGGAACTGGCTCCGGATCTCAATATCCTGGGGATCTATTTCAGGCAGAAGCGTAGATTGCTCCTCTTGCTGCTGGGCATGTGCGATGCTCCCGATGCCCGTTAAAGCCGAAAAAAAGAGTATCAAAGCCGGTATGGATAGCCGCATACGGGTACTTTGTCAGGTGGATTTTACTGGGTTAAATGTACTAAATTTTCAACAACCATTAATGGTATTTATACACGGGGGAAGGCTTGCTGTTTCCATTAACGGACAGTGGCCGTTCGCAGTATGGATTTCAGACCAGTGATTTTCCCTTTCGGGCGGACAGGTATTTGTCCACCGCCAGGGCGATGGGCGTAAAGAGGGCAACGAAGAGGACGGTGGCCGCGTGGGTGACGGTTGCATAGGCCAGTCCGGTGACCGCCGGTACGGCAAAAAGGACCAGCAGGGTCTGTTTAACAAAATAGTGGTAGGTCCCAATGCCCCCGGGCGAGGGTATGGCGATGCCGATGGCGGAAATTACCGTCACCACCAGGGCGTCCAGCAGGCTCAGGTCGTATGCTTCCTGCATGTCAAACATCCAGAAGGGAAAATAGGACATCAGCGTGTAGCAGAGCCAGATAAGCAAAGTGTAGGTGAGAAAGAGTCCCCAGCGACTAACCTTCCGGGCCGAGAGCAGTCCGTCGCGAAACATCCGAAGCGCATGCTGTATCCTGTCGACCCAGCGCTGAACCATCTCGAAGCGCTCACCCAGCCGCAACAGCGTCCACCAGACCGCGAAGCCGCCGGCCAGAAACAGCAGCAGCAATCCGGCAATCCATACCACCTCCATGGGTGCGAACCCCTCTGAAAACAGGCGTACGGTCTCCTCCCCGAAAATTTGACTCAGAAGGTCCAGGTCGGTAATCAGGTAGATGCACACTCCGAAGAGCAAAAAAGCCATGGTGACAATGTCGATCACCCGCTCCAGCACAATAGTTCCCATGAGCTTGGAGGAACTCAGACCCTCTCGCCTGGCCACGTAGACGGGACGGCTCACCTCTCCCAGCCTGGGACCGACGATATTCAGCAAGTATCCTGTCAGAACGCCGGCTACCAGGGTGGAACGCTCCAGTTCCTCCTTGTCGTGTTCCATCAGCAGCCGCCAGCGCTCGGCCCGCAGGAAATGACCCGCGAGAAGGGTAAGGGCAAACGGGGGAATCCAGTAGAAAGAGATCTGCCTGGCGTACTGCCAGACCTCGCTGAGGGGGACGTTCCGGAAAGCGAGCCAGAGGAAAACCCCTCCCACCAGCAGTGTAAGAATCACTTTGATGGTTTTACGGGCCATGAGGATCAGTTGCGCATGTCGATGACTTCCGCGTCATCGGGAGGGTCCAGCTCGAAGATGTCTTCACCACCGCTCTTCATAAAGACACCGTCGCCGAATACAGTTGAGATAATGTTATCGGCCGGGTCGGTTGCACGAACGCGCAGGGGAACAAGCGACCTGGTCAACCTGATCTCTACCTGCTGGTAGAGCGCAAAGGGATCCCCGGATTCGAGTCGAATGTAGAAGTGGTCATCCCGCCACTCCTGCTGTTCCACCACGTAGCTGGAGTCTACTCCCTGGAGGAGGCGGGAGGGGGCAAAATCATCGTCTTCGGGCGAATATCGGCTGATAATAATCCTGTTCCGGTTGCTGTCGTACACCCTGGAGGTCTCTCCGTCCACCACCACTGTCTCATTGTCGGTCTGGACCTTGTATCCTTCCCGTCCTACCCAGATGCGCCCGCTGTCGGAGGTGGAGTCGCCCGTAAAGGAGTCCATGTACGTATGGGTGAACTGAGCCCGGAATATTTCTCCCGCTTCGAAACGCTCCTTGAGCTGCTCGAAAGCCTTTTGTTCCGTGCCGGGTGGAGAGACCGTATCCTGCTGGGCCACCAGAAGACCGGGAAAAACGAAACCCATCAAAAAAATCGCGGCCAGCAGACGGGTTCGCATCCCCCCTTTCGAACCATCGGTGATCCCGCTCCGGGATAAACCTCCGGCAGGCTGCCTGCCCCTTGCCTCGCTATCCGTCAAATTCATCCAGTTCATCCAGTAGTTGCTCCAGTTCCTCCTCGTCATCCACCAGTACGTCACGGGCGGTGCTCCCCTGATAGGGTCCTACGACTCCGGCGTTGTAAAGTTGGTCGATGATGCGGCCTGCCCGGTTGTATCCGATCTTCAGTTTGCGCTGCAGTAGCGAGACCGAGCCCTGCTGGTGCAGAACCACAATTTTGGCCGCCGCCTCGAAAAGCTCATCGATCTCCTCCAGCGGATCGGGGATGTCGCCGCTCGCCTCTTCATCCTCTACAACGGGCAGGTGGTAAGGATGTTTGAATCCCCGCTGATTTCCAATAAAAGCGGTAATGCGTTCGACCTCTTCGGGCGCCACATAGGCGTTCTGCAGGCGGGTCATGCCCCCTCCGTTGGTGAAGAGCATATCCCCGCGCCCGATGAGCTGGTCTGCGCCCCCCACATCCAGAATCGTCCGGGAGTCCACTTTTGAGGCCACCTGGTAGGCAATGCGCGCCGGGAAGTTGGCCTTGATGGTGCCGGTAATCACATTCACCGAGGGACGCTGGGTAGCGATCACCAGGTGGATGCCTACGGCCCTGGCCAGCTGGGCCAGTCGGGCGATGGGCTCCTCGATCTGCTTTCCCGCCGTCATCATCAGGTCCGCCAGCTCGTCGATAATCACCACGATATAGGGAAGATGGCGGTGCCCCAGTTCGTCATCCAGTTCCCCGGCATCGTATTTCTTGTTGTAGTCCTTGATGTCCCGAACCATCGCCATCTTGAGCAGGTCGTAACGCTCATCCATCTCCCTCGTCAGGCTTTCAAGGGTATCCTTCGCCATGGAGGTGTCGGTAACGATCGGCTCTTCCGCGCCGGGGAGAGTGGCCAGGAAGTGATTCTGTATATGCCGGTAGAGGGAAAGCTCGATCTTCTTGGGATCGATCATTACAAACTTCAGGTTATCCGGATGGCACTTGTAGAGCAGGCAGGTAATAATGGTGTTGATGCCGACCGTCTTTCCCGATCCCGTGGCGCCCGCCATAAGCAGGTGGGGCAGCCGGGTCAGGTCCACCAGGAACACCTCGTTTTCGATGGTTTTCCCGAAGGCGACCGGCAGCTCATGGTCGGTCTCCACGAACTTCTTGGTATTGATGACCGACTTCACGTAGACCGTCTCGCGCGCGCCGTTGGGCACCTCGATTCCCACCGCCGAGCGGCCCGGAATGGGGGCGATGATACGCAGCCCGTGAGATGCCGTGGCCATCTTCAGGTCGTTGGCATAGCTCTCGATCTTGCTGATCTTGACATCGGGCGCCGGCTCCAGCTCATACAGCGTAACGGTGGGGCCGACGATGGCATTTATGCTCAGGATTTCAATCTTGTGGCGCTTCAGCTTGTCGAGGATAATGCGCTTGTTCTCCTTGATCTCCTCCAGGTCGACCTCGTTGCCCTCCTCGGGGGGCGACTCCAGCAGGTCTATGGTGGGGAACTTGTACTTGATCTCCGGCACCTCCCGGGCCTTGTCCTTGTTCATCCGCTCCAGCTCCCGCTCGTCGGCTTCCTCGTCGCCCTTGCCTACGTAGACGGAGATATCCACGTCATCCTCCTCATCCTCCGCGACTTTTCGGGCTTCGCTTTTATCCAGTACCGCACGGGGGCGCTGATCGAGAGACTGAACTTCCTCCTGTTCCTCCCTGCGGCGCTGTTCATCCTCTTTCTGGGATTGCTCCACGATTTCGTCGATGCTGGGAGGAGAGGCCCCGGTTTCGCCGGGTGAGGAGGGGGCGGGTGCGGTTTCACGCTGTTCCTTCTCCCGCCTCTCGGCCTGCTGGCGGTCTTCCACCTCCTGCTCACGCCGGCGCTTTTTGCGCTGCTCTTCGCGCTCTTCCTTTTTACGCTCCCAGCTCTCCCTGAGGCCGGCTGCCCAGGAGGAGACCCGGTCGATGGATCGCTGCAGGTCGCGGTCAACCACCATCATAACCGTCACCACGAGCAGGGCTACAAGGATGATGATGGAACCCACTCCGGTAACATTCTGAAGAATGCTCGCTGAGCCGATGCCGGCATGGCCGGCCCAGGCGGAACTGTACCATTCGTACTGGTTGTAGAACCAGCCCAGGGTAGTGGAGAGCAACACCATGCTCCACAATCCGACGCCCATCGGCCATAATGTTTCCCGGGCGTCGCGATGGCGAAATGTCACCCAGCCCATTCCCAGTATGATCAGCGGAACGATAAAGCTGACGTAACCGAAGAGGCGGAAGACAAAAAAGTGGGAGATATACGCCCCTACTACTCCAAGCCAGTTCTGTATGCGAAGGGAGGGACCGCTGTCGACCGAGAGCAGGCTGTCGGCGGAGAGGGAACGGAGCACGCTGTAGTCGGCCGGGTGATAGGAGATGATGCTCAGGCCCGTCAGGGCTCCAATCAACACGATCAGGATGCCGGCGATCTCCATTTTCCGGTCAGAGGAGATTCCCCCGAAAAACGAAGACGAACTATTCTTCTTTGCCATGGATATTTGAGATGATTCCCTCATGCATGGCCGGCAGGACGTCGCTTGCGCTGACCTGGGAGCAGAACCGGAGGTCCTCTTCGCCGACGACGTCCTTCAGGCGTGCCGCATGATTTGATGAAAACACTGCCTCTTCAATATCATTACCAAATTTTTCATAAAGACCAAAAACCACCTTGGCCCCGTCTCTCGCGTCCGAGGGCAGGTTTCCATCGCCAAGTTCGTAAATAATATTCCCGGCACAAAGTAAATCTTCCATGGAGAGGCGCCCCCTCCAGCCCGCGCAAACCAGTACAATTTCATTGTCGCTCTTCCCCAGGTGATCGGCCAGGACTCCCAAGTTACGGAAACAGCCCACATAGATCTCGCCGGCCAGAGAGGATCGCTTGAGCGCCCGGGTACCGTTGGTGGTTTTGAGTATGATGGTATGTCCCTTTACCGCTTCGGGAGTATATTCAAGCGGGGAGTTGCCCAGATCGTAGCCTTCGATTTTAACCCCGTCCTTCTCACCGCACAACAGATAGTGAGAGGAGTCCAGGTTTTGGGAAATGCGTCCTGCCGCGTCCATGTCGCCCACCGGGATAATTCCTTTCGCCCCGTTTTCAAGAGCCGCCGTAATGGTGGTGCTGGCACGCAGCACGTCGATCATGACCACGGTTTTGCCCCGTAGTTCTTCTTCCTGGAAGGCATCCGCCGAGGTATATACTTCCATTTGATGGTTCATTGACGCAGGTGTGCTGGTTTGAATATTTGGGGAATGAGGAGAACGGTACGGTACCGGCCCGGCGCTCTATTTCTGTACAAAAGGAGGATTTTGTACGTTCGCTTCCGCCCTGTTGTTCCGGATGGAAACAAACACCGTCTCACCTTCCCGGGCATAATCTGTTCGGACATATCCCATGGCAATGTTCTTTCCAAGGGTAATGGACCGCGACCCGCTGGTCACTTCGCCGATGGTTTCGCCCTCTCCGTCCGTAATCGCATGGCCCTCGCGGGGTATGGAACGGGGGTCGTCAATCACCAGACCCACAAGTTTGCGCTGCAACCCCTGCTCCCTGACTTTCAGGAGAGCATCTTTTCCTATAAAATCGTTTTTATCAAGCTTGGTAAGCCAGCCCAGGCGCGCTTCCAGCGGATGGGTCTCCCTGCTTATGTCATGGCCGTACAGGGCGAATCCCATCTCCAGCCGAAGGGTGTCGCGGGCTCCCAGGCCACACGGCTCAATGCCGAACTCTTCCCCCGCTTCCATCACCGCCTCCCAGACCGCCTCGGGGTCGGCGTCCTCGAGATCAAAATAGATCTCAAATCCCTTCTCCCCCGTATAGCCGGTCGCCGAAAGCAGTATGTTGTCGAAACCGGCAAAACGCCCTTTTTCAAACGCGTAGAAGGAGATTTCATCCAACTCGATATCGGTCAGTTTCTGCAGGGTTTTGACCGAGTCCGGCCCCTGTACGGCAAGCAGGCAGATGCGGCCGGAGCGGTCGTTCACCGAGGCATCGAAGTGATTATTCCTGACGATCCAGTTGTAGTCTTTCTCTATATTGGAGGCGTTCACCACCATCATGTAACGATTCTCCCCAAGCATATAAACGATAAGGTCGTCAACGATCCCCCCGTTTTCGTAACACATGCAGGTGTATTGCGCCCTGCCGGGGGAGATCGCCGTTATATCGTTCACCGTCAGGTACTGTATCAGGTCGCCCGCCTCTTCCCCCTCCACGAAAAACTCGCCCATGTGGGAGACGTCGAAGATGCCCACGCTCTCGCGTACCGCGTTATGCTCCTTCCGGATGCTGTCGTACCGAACGGGCATGTCGAATCCGCCGAAATCGATGATTTTGGCGCCGGCCCGCTCGTGAATATCGTAAAAGGGGGTTCGCTTTCCCATGGACGCTGGTTGGTAACAGGGTCGGTTGAGGTTTCCGCGAAGAAGGAGCCGGCACGGCGGCTCCTTCAAAAAGTCGAAAGTTAACCATTTATGGATAGAATGGAGAATGAATTTCTGCCGCGGACATCGTTTAGCATCTCAGAGTAAATCCTTATCTTAACGAGTCTGTAATCTACAGTCAGTCCCAAACGGCTCCCGTCACTATTCGTAAATTAACGATCCCATGAGTATCAAAAAACAACAGGTCCGCACGGCTCTGACCCACGTCATGCACCCCGACAACGAAAAAGACGTGGTCAGCCTCGATATGGTGGAGGACCTGGTCGTGCAGGACAAATTTATCACCTTCACCCTCGAGCTGCCCGAAAAAAACGCCGAACTCGAAGCCGAGCTCAAGGAACGGTGTTCCGAAGCGATCCGGAAGTATGTGGACGAGGAGGCGGTTATGGATATCACTACCGCCGTGAACATCTCGAAGTGGAGCAGCGAGCAAGACGACGGCAAACCGGAGTTTCCCGGTCAGGGCCACCGCCAAAAGAAACAGGAGGAAGAGGAGCCCGGGGAGATCCTGGCCGGATGCAAAAACATTATTGCCGTAGCTTCCGGCAAGGGCGGAGTGGGCAAATCCACCGTTGCCGTGAACCTGGCTTGCGGTATTGCCCGCACCGGCGCCAATGTGGGACTGCTGGATACCGACATCTACGGACCCAGTATTCCCACGATGATGGACAGTCACGAACGGCCCAACATTACCACCCGCAAGAAACTCATTCCTCTTGAGAAGCATGGCGTGAAGTTTCTCTCCATGGGACTGCTGGTGGATCCCGACCAGGCGATGATCTGGCGGGGCCCTATGGTTACAAGCGCCGTCAAGCAATTCATGCGCGAAGTGGAGTGGGGTACGTTGGATTATATGATACTGGATCTCCCGCCGGGCACAGGTGACGTGCAGCTTACCATTGTACAGACGGTGCCGCTGACCGGCGCCATTGTGGTCTCAACTCCCCAGAACGTGGCATTGGACGACGCCCGGAAAGGGGTGGCCATGTTCAAGAAAGTGAATGTACCGGTACTGGGAATTGTAGAGAACATGTCCTGGTTCACACCTCCCGAACTGCCCGAGAAGAAATATTACATTTTCGGCAAGCACGGTGCGCGCAACCTGGCCGAACGAATGGGCATTAACTTCCTGGGAGAAATCCCTTTGGAGCAGGAGTTGCGCGAGAGCGGCGACAGCGGTACGCCGATGGTACTCCGGGAAGATGATTCTCTCTCAAAGCAGGCCTTTATTGAACTCTCCCAGAATACCATCCAGCAGCTCGCGATACGCAATGAGCAGGAGGAGCCGACCGAAAAGGTCGATATCAAGATCAAACCCTAAAGGCCTCGATGGCTCAGGCCCAGCAGGAAATGCCAGATGGTCAAGGCGCCCAGCCTCGCCGTCTGTCCGTCACGGTCGTACGGGGGATTCACTTCCGACAGATCGAAGGAGGTTACCTTTTTGTTTCTTCCCGCCAGGTAGGCCGCCGTCATCCAGAGATCCGGATGCAGTCCGTTGGCACAAGGCGCGCTGACGCCGGGCGCGTAGGCTTGATCCACCGCATCCATGTCGAACGTCACCATCAGGCGGTCGGAGTAATGATCATGAAAAATCTGCGGCACCGAAGTGAGGGTGGTGTCCTCCCGGAAGATGCAGCTGCCCCCGTTGTCGCGGATGTAGGCGACATGGGAAGCGGCCGCCGCGCAGGGCTGGAGTCCGGCCACCAGGTAACGGTCGCAGATTTCCGCGGGATGCTCGATGGCCTGCCGGAAGGGAGAGCCGGAGTGGGGCTTGCCCTCCTTCAGTGGACGTACGTCTGCATGAGCGTCGAAGTTCAGAACGGCGGTTTTGAGTCGTCCCGATACGTATCCGCAGAAATGGGCAAAGGCCGTTTCGTGTCCCCCTCCCAAGATGACGGGTATCGTTCCGTTCTGCAGGTATCCGGCGATGATCTCCCCGAAAGCCTCCTGGCTTTGTGCCAGGTTCCCCTCCAGCTGAACGTTTCCCAGGTCGCGGGTATGCTCCAGCAGGTGTTTATGCTCGCCCGGCCTCTCCGCATCGGGAGTCATTCCGTAGAGCATCCGGCGTATGGCATCCGGTCCTTCGGAGGCGCCGGGACGTCCCCCGTTACGGCGGACCCCCTCGTCCGACGGAAATCCCAGGATTACCGCACGAAGGTCGTTGTCCGGCACCTCTTCCCCGGCCAGAAGATGTCCCACGCGCGGATCGTCCTCCGCCGTTTCGGGAACCGGTATGTCAGCAAGCTGAATAGAGGACATGAGCGGCGGACTTCGGTTTGCTTGTCAGGACAGGTAAAGTACAAAGCGCAGGTGCTATCCAAAAGCACCTGTGCATTTTGATATCAGGCGCATATTGCTCTTATTGATTTACATTAAACGCCAAATTACAGGCCACGGTATTTCCATATTATGCATTCCCGATCTCCTGCTCTCCTGATTCTCTCCCTGTTGCTTCTGATCTCCTGCTCCTCCCCGCAGGGAGAACAGTCCGACGAAACCGGGGACTCCGGCGATCCGCTCTCGCTGGGATCCATTGATTTCCCGAACTCCGCCGAGGGCGAGGCGGAGCAGGAGTTCCTCACCGGCGTGCTCGCCCTGCACAGCTTCTGGTATCCGGAAGCGCGCGACCACTTCCGGCGCGCCCGGGAACTGGATCCCCGGCTGGCTATCGCCTACTGGGGCGAGACGATGACCCACGACCACCCGCTCTGGCAGCAGCACGACCAGGAGGCGGGCATGGAGGTGCTGAACGCGCTGGACGAACAGATCGCCGGGGAGGGCGTCGACTGGACCGGGCGCGAGCGCATGTACGTGGAAGCGGCGAGAGCGCTTTTCAACCCCGAGCTGTCGATGGAGGAGAGGCGGGTGGCCTGGGCCGAGCAGACGCGGGCCATCACCGAAGCCCACCCGGAGGACGACGAGGCCCTGGCTTTCAACGCGCTGGCACAGATGACTCTGCCCAGCCATGACTACGACGATCCCGAGCCGCAGAAGGTGACGGCCATCGCCTCCGAGCTGGAAAACCTCTATCAGCGCAACCCGCAGCATCCGGGTGCCATGCACTATCTTATTCACGTGTACGACAACGATACCTTCGCGCCCCTGGGACTCCGGCCGGCCGACGACTACGCCGACGTGGCCTACTCCTCCTCCCACGCCATTCACATGCCCAGCCACATCTACCGGCAGCTGGGCATGTGGCAGGAGGTCATTGATGCCAATATCGCCGCCTGGGAAGCCTCCATCGAGTGGCAGCAGGAGAGCGACCGGCCGCTGCGTGACCGCGACTACCATGCTTACAACTGGCTTTTCGACACCTACATGCAGGTGGAAGAGTACGGCAACGCCTGCGACGTACTGTCGAACGTACGCAGCATCCGGGACGAAGCGGAATCGATGGGAGAGGAGCCGGGACGCATTCCCTCGGTTATTGAGCACATGAGCAGCCAGTACGAAGAGGAGGGCGGTGAGGCGGCACCGGCATGCGAAGAGTAGCGAAAGCCAGAAGCCCGTTCGCGTCCGGCCAGGGCCCTACAGCATCGGCCGGCCGCGCTGGAACACCTGTGTGACGGTCCCCGGCCTGAAATGGTACATCCAGAACTCGGGATCGGGGGCGTTGACCACCGCCAGGTCGGCCCATTTTCCCTCTTCCACAGAACCCACCTCACGCTCCCGTCGCAGGGCCCGGGCCGCGTAAATCGTTGCGCCCTTCAGAGCCTGCGCGGGACTCAGCCAGCCCTGTGTGCAGCTCAGCATCATCGCCAGGTGCAGATCGAAGCTGGGTGCTGAGCCCGGGTTGAAATCGGTGGCCACCGCTAGGGGCACACCCGCCTCCACAAGCCTGCGGCAGTCCAGGGGCTGCTGACGGGTGTAAAGCGAGGCAAGGGGCAGGGTCACCCCCACTACGCCGGCCTCCGCCATGGCGGCGATACCCTTTTCCGTAACGCACTCCAGGTGATCCGCGCTGGCCGCTTCCAGCTCCCCGGCCAGCTCGGCGCCCCCGCCGGAGCTCAGCTGATCGGCGTGGAGCTTGGGTTCCAGACCGTTTTCCTTTCCCTTTTCCAGCACGCGCCGGGCCTCCCCGATGGTGAAGGCCGACTCTTCGGCAAAGACATCGCAGAAATCGGCCAGTCCCTCTTCGGCTACGGCCGGTATCATCTCTTCGCATACCACGTCCAGGTATCCCTCGCGGTCGTCCTCGTATTCCGGTGGAATGGCATGGGCGCCCATAAAGGTGGGCACGATATGCTGCAGGCCCTCCTCCGAGAGGCGCTGGTATACCCTCAGCAGTTTCAGCTCCTCTTCCGGCGACAACCCGTATCCGCTCTTGCACTCCACCGTGGTGACGCCCAGGCGGATCATCTCTTCCAGGAAACCCGACGCTTTCCGGAACAGCTCCCCGGCGTCAGCCTCCCGGGTGGCCTTCATGGTTGAGAGGATGCCTCCGCCCTCCTGGGCAATATCCAGGTAACTCATTCCCCGCATCCGAAGGGCGAATTCGCGGGGACGCCATCCTCCAAAGGCCAGATGGGTGTGGCAATCCACCAGGCCGGGTATCACCATGCGTCCCCCGGCGCTGTAGACGGGCTCGGACCGGTACTCCGCCGGCAGCTCCTCCTCGCGGCCCACCCACGCAATGCGGCCGTCCCGCCAGGCCACGGCGGCATCGGATATGGAATGGATGTCGCCCTGCCCGCCCTTGTCTCGGCAGGTAGCCAGGTATGAGATCTCTTTCAGCAGGGGCATAGCTCGTTAAATATTGGTTTGTTCAGTTGAGATTACTCAGCTGTTCCTCCACCCGACCGACCAGCTCCCGGTCCTGCAACAGGGCGGTCGCTCTGCCGATATCGTCCTTAAAATAATGGTCGGTGTCGGCGTGCGGAATCGCCTCGCGGACCGCCTGATGGGCGATCTCAACGCCGCGTCCCGGACGCAGCGGTTTGCGAAAATCCAGCGCCTGGGCGGCCGTGAACAGCTCGATGGCCAGCACCTGCTCCACATTATGAAACACTTCCAGCAATTTGAGGGCGCTGATGCTTCCCATACTTACGTGATCTTCCTGGCCCAGGCTGGTAGGAATGGAGTCTACCGAAGAGGGATGGCAGAGCACCTTGTTTTCTGATACCAGGGCGGCGGCGGTGTACTGCGGAATCATGAAGCCGGAGTTGATCCCGGTCTCCTCCATCAGCAGCTCCGGAAGTCCGTCGTGCCCTTCCAGGAGCAGGTAGGTGCGCCGCTCGGAGATTCCCCCGAATTCGGCCAGGGCTATCTTGGCGTAGTCGAGGGCCAGCGCCAGGGGCTGTCCGTGAAAATTCCCCCCGCTGATGATATCACCGTCATCAAAAACCAGCGGATTGTCGGTTACCGAATTCACCTCGGTCTCCAGCACCTCAATGACATGACGCAGCGCGTCCCGGCTCGCCCCGTGCACCTGGGGAACGCAGCGCAGGCAGTAGGGATCCTGTACTTTCCCGCAGTGGCGGTGGGATTCCAGTATTTCGCTCTCTTCCAGCAGCAGGCGGACATTTTCGGCCACCTCCCCGTGTCCCCTGTGGGGACGGATCTTGTAAATGCGCTCATCGAAGGGCTTGATGCTACCCTGCAGGGCCTCCAGACTCATGGCCGCGATCAGGTCAGCCGCCTTCGACAGGTGCAGCGCTTTTTCCATCACATACACACCGTAGGCACTCATGAGCTGGGTCCCGTTGATCAGGGAGAGCCCGTCCTTCGGTTTCAGCTCGATCGGTTCCAGTCCATGCTCTTCGAGCACCTTTTCGGCGGGGACGGTATCGCTTCCCTCCTCATTCCAGAACTCGCCGTAACCCAGAAGGGGAAGTGCCATATGCGCCAGCGGGGCGAGATCGCCCGACGCGCCCACGCTGCCTTTCTCGGGAACGGCGGGGATCAGATCGTTCTCCGCAAAATAGAGAAGCCGGTCGAACGTGGATTCCGATATGCCGGACTGTCCCCTGCCCAGGGCATGGATCTTGAGCTGCAGCATAAGGCGGGAGACGTCCCTGGGAACCAGGTCGCCTACGCCCACCGAATGGGAGAGAATCAGGTTTCGCTGCAGGCGAGTGAGCTGTTCGTCGCTCACCCGCTTGTCGGAAAGAGCGCCGAATCCGGTGTTGATGCCGTAGTAGGCCTCCCCGGTCTGGAGCGCCTGTTCCACAATATTGCGGGAATTGCGGAGAGAGCTTTTGTCCTCTTTCAGCCGCGACAAACTCTCGGAGAGATTCCCGTACAGGTTTTTTACCGATATTTCCACGTTCCAGGGGTCAATTGGCGGATTGCCGATGTTCGTGAAAGATAGCAGAATGAGACCTGCTCGCCAATTTTAATGGCTCCGGCCTGCCGCGCAGGGTTCGTGCCGGGCGGCAGACCATGAGGAAGGAGAAGAGCGGTTGCAGGAGTCAGAACGTTGCCGGACCTCAGCCCGTTATATATCCTAACTAACACGGTAAAAGCACCAAACAAGAAGATCATGGAGTACCGTTTTCTCGGCAGATCGGGACTGAAAGTATCGGCACTATCGTACGGTTCCTGGGTCACCTTCGACAACCAGATCGACGAGGATCTGGCCCGGGAATGTATGAAGATCGCCTACGACGCTGGGGTAAATTTTTTTGACAACGCCGAAGCCTATGCCCAGGGCGCCGCGGAGAAGATCATGGGAAACGTCATCCGGAAAGAGGGATGGAAACGCTCCGACCTGGTTCTCTCAACCAAGATCTTCTGGGGTGGTGAGGGACCGAATGAGAGCGGGCTCTCCTACAAGCACATCATGGAAGGCACCGACGCGGCCCTGGAGCGCATGCAGACCCCTTACGTGGATCTGATCTTCTGTCACCGGCCGGACAAGCACACCCCCATTGAAGAGACTGTGAGGGCCATGAACCAGGTCATCAACGAGGGCAAGGCCTTCTACTGGGGAACCAGTGAGTGGTCGGCCGAACAGATACGGGAAGCCTGGCACATCGCGCGGAGGGAACATCTCAGGCCGCCGCTTATGGAGCAGCCGCAGTACAATATGTTCAAACGCGAAAGAGTGGAGGCCGAATACACCCGGCTGTACGACGAAATCGGACTGGGCACCACCATCTGGAGCCCCTTGGCGAGCGGTCTCCTGACGGGAAAATACAACGACGGCGTGCCGGAAGGGAGCCGGCTCGACCTGGAGCAGTTCGACTGGCTCCGGGAAAAACTGCTGGAATCCGAAAGCGGCCGCGAGAAGCTGCGGAAGGTGGAAAAGCTGGCGCCCGTGGCGGAGGACCTGGGCATCAGCATGCCGGAACTGGCTCTCGCCTGGTGCCTGAAAAATCCCAACGTGAGCACCGTCATTACCGGCGCCTCCAAACCGGAGCAGGTTCGCCAGAACATGAGCGCCGTCGAGCAGATGGACAAACTCACAGGCGAGGTGATGGAGCGTATCGAGGAGATCCTGGACAACAAGCCGGAACCGGAGAAGGACTACCGCCCCTGATGCCTACTGCTCCTGAATTTCCTCTACGGACAGCAGGTTCCCCTTGATCATCACCTGCTCACGGGAGCGCATGTTGGCGATGTCGGTGGAGGGATCCTCGTTCACGATCACCAGGTTGGCCAGCTTGCCCTCCTCCAGCGTTCCGAAGTCGTCCAGCCGGCGCATGGCGTCGGCCCCGTTCCGCGTAGCCATGACGAGCAGGTCCTCCGCCGGGATCCCGGCCTGCTGCATCGCTTCCATCTCGTCAAAAATCGACGGCCCGTGCAGGGTTCCCGGGTTGCCCGCATCGGTTCCAACCGCGATGGGAATGCCGGCATCGTATACCGCCTTCAGGTTGGCCAGGTCCTGCTCGCTGAGGCGATCCTCCGACGGATCAAAATTTTCCAGCTGCTCAACAAATCCCTCGGTAAACCGCGGGTGGTCGCTGAACCGGTCGGCACCAGCCAGCTGCTCCCGGGTCCTGGAGTCCACGCACTGCATGGGATCGTTCATGGGAAAGTCCGCAACCCCCGCAGCGGCGCGGTAGGCCAGCATATAGCCGCTGCCCACCACCAAGGTGGGTGTGTATATGGTGCCCTGCTCGCCAGCCAGATCGAGAAACTCCTGGTCCACGTCGGTATTGGAGACGCTGTGTACCAGCAGGCGGGTGCCGTTGCGCATGGCCGCCTTGGCCTGGGAAAGGGAAGTGGCATGGGCGATAACCTGCATGCCGTGCTGCGATGCCTCGTCGGCCACCGCCTCCACCCTGTTCATGTACTCCTCGCTGTCCGCCCGCAGCTGCCAGAGCTTGACGCCCGTCGCTCCCAGCCCGGCCAGGTACTGCACGGTCTTGCGTCCGGTCTCCTCCGAATCGAGGGTAACCAGCGTTTTGTCCGCCGGCGTGTTGAGAAGCTGCATGGTGGAGGGGGTGACCAGGGGACCCGCGGCCGCCACGTGGGGGGCGGCGGGATCGGCCTCCGCCGACTGCTGCAGGCCCACGGACCACGGGAAGCCCCCGACGTCGTACACTCCCGTTATGCCCGAGCAGAGGTAGGCGTCATAGTAGCGCTCAGGATGCTGCTGCTGGTAGGCCATCGTCTCCACGTAGGGGAGACTGTCGCGCAGGTCGAGGGCATCCGGCCGGCTGTCAAAATAGGCTGTCTGGAAAAAATGCACGTGGGCATCCACCAGTCCGGGCGTGATGTATTTCCCGCTCACGTCGACCTCCTCCGCGTTGGCAGGTACGCTGCATTCGCCCTCCGCCCCGACGCAGGTGATACGGTCGCCCTCCACAACGATCATGCTGCCGGCAACGGCTTCGCCGCCCGTTCCGTCAAAGAGGGTGGCTCCCCGCAGCACCTTGACCTCGGAGTCCTCTCCCCCGCCGATGGTGCAGGCGGTCGCGCCCACAAGCAGGCCTGCCGCAAACAGGATTGAAAATAACCGCTGTAACCCTTTCCCTAAGTCCATGATACCGTAGCTTTTGTTGAAGTGGAACATCTAAGAAATACAAAAAGTGGACTGCGAATCCAATTGCAAATTGACTTAGAGCTCCTATATATTCACGATGCACCCGCGCCGATGGACGAAGCAGGTCCCGAGCGCGCGCTCTTCGCAACCCAATTCCCCGATCCATGAAAAAGCCCATTCTTATCCTTTCTGTGCTGATTCTTGCGGCCTGCAGCCAGCCCGACCCCAACCGCTCCGCGCTGGGACGCAGCGCCCCGGCCGAAGAGGAATTGACGCAGCTCCTGCGCGATTTCCTGGAGGGAGCTTCGATCAATGACCACGAAATGCACGACCGCTTCTGGGCGGAAGACCTTATCTATACCAGCTCCTCGGGCGTGCGGCGCGACAAGGAGCAGACCATGGAGGGCGTGCGCTCCTCCCCCGAAATGACTCTTGAGGAGGCCACCACCGTCTACACGGCGGAGGAGATACAGGTGCAGCAGTACGGCGACATGGCCGTGGTGGCCTTCCGCCTGGTGGCCACCAGCGATACGGAAGAGGGGACCGAGATTTCAGAGTACCTCAACAGCGGCACTTTCGTGCTGCGGGACGGGCAGTGGAAGGTGGTCAACTGGCAGGCGACCGCCGTACCGGAGAGCTAGATCCCGGTGAAAAAGTAATATCCCATAACACCGGTGGCGATCACCTTGATGAGGGTGCCCGCCAGAAATCCCAGGAAGGATCCCTTGGCGGCCGTTAACGCCTGACCACGGCTCTTTCCCCCGGCCAGCTCACCCAGGTAAGCCCCCAGCAGGGGACCCACGACCATGCCCACAGGCGGGAAGACAAAAACGCCCGCCGCCAGTCCCGCGATACTTCCCCACACGCCGTAGGGGGAACCGCCGTATTTCTTCGCCCCGTACACGGGCACAAAATTATCCACCAGCATGACCGCGGCAACGATCAGCAGCCAGATCACGAAAAACCAAGCGTCGTAGGGCGCGCGCGAACTGAGCTGAAGAAGAATCAGTCCCACATAGCTGAGCGGGGGACCGGGGACCACGGGCAGGAAGGAGCCGCCGAAACCGGCCAGGATGAA
>CAZGSL010000019.1:0-3015 GCA_964528445.1 uncultured Balneolaceae bacterium
GACCAGCCGCGGGTGGAGCGGTGCACCCAGTTGATCACGTTGTAGCGCACGTCCATCGGGTGGGCACTGTCGGGCAGCATCTCCACCCGGAAGGCGTCCTTGTAACCGGCGGCTTCAAAAGCCTGGTTCCACCATCGAGCCCCGTCCAGCAGAGCGCTTCGAACCGGCTCGGGAGTTCCCGGATCCAGGTAATAGACGATCGGCTCCACGGGCTCGCTCATTTCCGCACCCGGATTTTCCTTCTTGAGCCGGTGACGGGTAATGTAGCGTTTGGTGATGGAGGTGCCGACAGGCGTGGTGTAGTCCTGGTAGCTGATGCTGAAGTATCCGGCCCGCGGATCGAAGACCCGCGGTTCGTAGTTGTCGTCCGGCAGCTTCACGAAGGAGTGATGCTGACGCAGGGTCACCGCGTCGGCTGAGGGGGCCACCGAGTAGACTTCGCCGGGGGCGCCCCCGCCGGTATAGGTAAGCGTGGCCTCGAACTCGGTGTTCTGCGGAAAGTTCATGGTGCCTTCAGGATAGATGTACGAGCGCCCCTGGTCAACGCTCAATCCCCCGATTTGCTGGGAGACGTCGTGGGCGTCGCGCAGCAGAAAGGGCGTCATGTCCACCAGCACGGTGTCACCCTCCCGCGCGGCCACGTCAAAATCCCAGATAATGCTGCGCGCGAAGGCGTCCTCTACCGCCTGCCGCTCCCGCGGGTTGTCGGTATCGGTGGCGCGGTACTCGTAGTTGGGCTGCATCATCAGGATCTTGGGACCCCGACGCTGGAATGAGACGATCCGCTCGCCCCCCAGCTGGTTGCGATCGAGCCCGATGTCGTTGGATCCCAGTCCCGCCGTCAGGGAGTTTACGTAGAGGAACTCCGTGTCAAAGCGGCCGATCTCCATCCAGATTTTTCCGGTGTCGGCATTCCAGTAATAGTTGAAATAGCCCTCCACCCGTTCCATTCCCTCGGTCTTCTCTGCGATGGTGGGAACATCCTGCCCGTTGACGCCCAGGGTTAACAGGCAGAGTAAAAGCGTGAGCGAAGCGAATCGTCGTAGCATGGGAGGCAGAGGTTTTGAGTTGAGTCAGTGAGCTGTAATTAACCGTTTTTCGACAGAAGTATAAAGAGGAAAGGCGGGACCTACTCGTCTTCTCCGTAGAGCTTTGCCAGGTCGCCGATCATCTCTTCGTTGATGCCCGCGGTTACAAATCCCCCGTCGTGATAGAGGTTCTGCATGGTGACCATACGGGTCAGATCCGAAAAGAGCGTCACGCAGTAATCCGCGCAGTCGTCCGCCGTCGGATTGCCCAGGGGCGCCAGTTTGTCGGCGAACGTGTACATCCCGTCGAAGCCTTTGATGCCGCTGCCCGCCGACGTCTTGGTCGGAGCCTGGGAGATGGTGTTCACGCGGATGCCCCGTTCGGCCAGCCGGCTTCCGTAGTTTCGGGCGATGCTCTCCAGCAGCGCCTTGGCGTCGTTCATGTCGCTGTATTTGGAGAAAATGCGCTGTGCCCCTATGTAGCTGAGGGCCACGATACTCGCCCCGTCGTTCAACACGCCGGCCTCATCCGCAAAGTGGAGGATCTTGTGGAGAGAAACGGCGGAGATGTCCAGCGTCTGCTGATACCAGTGATAGTTCAACTCCTCGTATCCCTGGTTTTTCCTCACGTTCGGCGACATTCCGATGGCATGCAGCATAAAATCGATGCCGCCCTGCTCCTCCTTCACTTTCTCCATGAGCTCCTCCACTTCATCCTCCTTCGAAACGTCGCAGGGGAAAATGGAGGAGCCGGTCTCTTCGGCCAGATCGTCCAGCTGGCCCAGCCGCAGGGCCACGGGCGCGTTGGAAAGCGCGAATTCGCCCCCTTCCCGCTTGCATGCCAGGGCGATGCGCCAGGCGATGCTGCGCTCGTCAAGCGCTCCAAAGATCAAACCTTTCTTGCCTTCCAGCAGTCCGTATCCTTTTTGATCCGACATATGCTCCATGTTGTTTGATTGGTATTCTGTGGATGCTGCCCGAAGATAATAAAAATATGGACAGGGCGTATGCGCTCCCGCCCCATTTTCGTTCTCCCCGCAGCCCCTTATGGAAAGGTTAAGATACGGTATACAGCTATTGATAATAGCGCCATTTGTCCTTATTTTGCGAGACTTTGAACCAATATTATCGTTGGGCGGAAGCACCGCTGACACGTCGAAAGCCGACACCTCGAAATGTTTGAAGATCTGCGATCAAAACTGGACAGCGCCGTTCAGTCGCTGAAGGGCGAAGCGAAGATCCGCGATGTAAACATCGCGGAGACCGTGCGGGAAATCCGCCGCGCCCTGCTGGACGCCGACGTCAACTACGAGGTGGCCAAATCTTTCACCGAAAAAGTGAAGGAGCGGGCCATGGGAGAGGAGGTGTTGTCCTCCGTCAATCCGGGCCAGCAGTTCACCAAGATCGTATACGACGAACTGACTGAAATTCTGGGGCAGGAACGGGTGGATATCAGCGTAGCCCATACCCCTCCCACGGTAATCCTGATCGCCGGATTGCAGGGTTCGGGCAAAACCACGTTCAGCGCCAAACTGGCACGGTATCTGAAGAAGGAGAACAATCGAAATCCCATGCTGGCGGCTGCCGACGTCTATCGTCCCGCCGCCATTGACCAGCTCAAGACGCTCGCGGACCAGATTGACGTCCCGGTATATTCGATCGAGCAGAAGGATCCGGTTCGCGTGGCCAGGGAAACGGTCTCCATGGCCAAAAGCCTGGCCCTGGATACCGTAATCATCGACACGGCCGGCCGGATGCACGTCGACGAAAAGATGATGAACGAGGTGGCCGAAATTAAAGCGGCGGTTGAGCCCCACGAGACCCTCTTCGTGGTTGATTCCATGACCGGACAGGACGCGGTCACCACGGCCCGTGAATTCAACGAACGTATCGATTACGACGGGGTGGTACTGACCAAGCTTGACGGCGACACCCGCGGCGGTGCGGCCCTCTCCATCAAAACGGTCGTTCAGAAACCGATCAAGTT
>CAZGSL010000019.1:3115-36255 GCA_964528445.1 uncultured Balneolaceae bacterium
GAGGAGCGCCATAACCCCGATATCCTGAACGGCAGCCGGCGCCGGCGGATCGCCAAAGGTTCCGGTACCCGGGTGCGTGACGTCAACGATCTCATGAAACAGTTCGAACAGATGAAGAAGATGATGAAATCGTTCTCCGGCGGGGGCATGGGCAAGATGGGACAGCTCATGCAGCAGTTCAAAGGTATCTGAATCCGCCAGTCCCGAGGATGCAAAGACAGAAACCTCTATTGAAAACAAACATCACATTAACCAAACAAGGTATTACCATTGCTTAAGATTCGATTACAACGCAGAGGCCGAAGAAAACGGCCCATACACCATATCGTGGTCGCCGACAGCCGTTCCCCGAGGGACGGCCGTATCGTGGAAGACCTGGGACGCCTGGACAACCTGAAAGCACGCAACGAACTGAAACTGGACCAGGAACGCGCCATCCACTGGCTCCAGCAGGGAGCACAGCCCAGCGACACGGTTCGATCCATTTTCAAGGACGAGGGCATCATGTACCGGATGCACCTGATGCGCCTGGGCAAGTCGGAAGAGGAGATCGAAGAGGCCCTGGAAGAGTGGCGCGCCAAGCGGGAAGAGAAGGAGGAGAAGGAACCCACCCGCAAAGAGAAGCAGCAGGCCATGCTTGAGGCCGAGGAGAAAGAGTATCAGAAGCAACTTCAGAAGAAGGCCGAGGAGGCCGCCAAGCAGAAGGCCAAGGAAGAAGCCCTGGCTGCCGCCGAAGAGGAGGAGAAAGAAAAAGAGAAGGAAGAAAAAGCAGAAGAAGAGAAAGAGGAGCCGGAGGCGGCTGCCGAAGAAGCAGAGACCGAAGAGGAGACCGAGGCCGCCGCCGACGAGCAGGCCGCCGAAGCGCTGGAAGCCAGGGATGCCGAAGAGGCTCCCGAATCCGGGGAAGAGCCGGAGGAACAGGCTGAGGAAGAGGCGGAAGCCAAGGAGGAGCCCGAGGATCAGCCGGATGAAGAACCGGAAGCCGAAGAGGAGCCCGAAGCCGAGGCAGCGGAAGCCGAGAAGGAAGAAGAAACAGAAGAGACAGAAGCAACCGCCGAGGAGGAGCCTGAGGAGGAAGACGGGACGGTCTCCACCGACATGACCGCCAAGGAGGCGATATCCCATATACGGAATACCGACCTCGAGGAGCTCGAAGGATTTGTACCTGAAGATGAAGACCGGGTGACCGTTCAACGGGCCTGGGACAGCAAGCAAAACGGAGATGAGGAAGAATAGCGATCTCCTGAACTGAGCCGCGGACCATGCTGGAACCCGCCGAAGACCAGTATATCGTAATCGGAGATGTGATCCGTTCTCACGGTATAAAGGGCGAAGTGGTGGTACAGCCGGCATTTGTCGATCGCGGCCTTTTTGACGATCTGCAGCTGGTGCATTACGAGAATGCACGCAGGGAACTGGTGCCGGCCCGCCTGGAGCGGGTTCGGGCCCAGGAAAAAGGCAATCGTCTGTCGTTCTTTGTAAAATTTGAGCACGTTTCGGACCGCAACCAGGCCGAGGAGATCAGGGGCTGCTCCCTGTTCGTACATCGCGACAAAATCGCGCATGTCGAGGAGGGTGAGGAACCGGATTTCACGCGCTATCTCGGCTGGACGGCCAGGGATGAGGAAGGTTCGACCCTGGGCAGCGTTACCGGGATACTGAAAAATCCCGCGCATCCCATCCTGGAAGTTACCGCGGACGACGGGGAGCAGCATCTCATTCCGCTGGTCGACGAGTATGTGGCGTCGATCGAGGAGGAGGGCCGCATAATTCATTGCCGGCGCATGGAACAACTTGCCGGACTGTAAGTCATGATGCGAATAGACATTATATCGGCGGTTCCGCAGTTGCTGGAGAGTCCTCTTTCCCATAGCATCGTGGGCAACGCCAGGGAGAAAGACCTGGTGGAGATCCACGTGCACGACCTGAGGGACTGGTCGGACGACAAGCACGGGAAAGTGGACGATTCCCCGTATGGAGGGGGAGCGGGCATGGTTTTGACGCCACAGCCCATCTTCTCCTGCATTGAGCAGCTGAAGGAGCAGCGGGAGTACGATGAAATCATCTTTCCCGCGCCCGACGGGGTTCCGTTCCGGCAGGAACATGCAAACGAGCTTTCGCTCAAAACGAACCTCATGTTTCTCTGCGGGCATTACAAGGGCGTTGATTATCGCGTCCGGGAAGCGCTGGTTACCAGCGAGTACTCCCTGGGAGATTACGTGCTCAGCGGAGGCGAGCTGCCGGCAGCGGTTATGACCGACGCGATCGTACGGCTGTTGCCGGGCGTACTCGGCAACGCCGAGAGTGCCCTGAACGACTCTTTCCAGGATCACTTGCTGGAAGGTCCCATTTATACCCGGCCGGCGGAATTCAGGGGACGGGAGGTCCCGGAGCTGTTGCGGTCCGGCGACCATGAAAAGGTGAAGAAGTGGCGGCACGAACAGTCGCTGAAGCGCACGAAGCAGGTGCGTCCCGATTTATTCAAAAAATTCAGAAACGAACAGTAGTCAGAGGAAAGCATAATGGACAAGTTAAAACTAGCAGAACAGGCGCTGATAACGGACGATATTCCCGAATTTGAAGCGGGAGATACCGTAAACGTACACTACCGTGTCCGCGAAGGCGAGAAAGAGCGTATACAGCAATTTGAGGGTACGGTAATCTCGCGGAAGGGGTCGGGATCCAACCAGACGTTTATGGTTCGCAAGATTTCCGCAGGCAATATCGGTGTGGAACGGATATTCCCGCTCTTCTCACCTTTTATTGCCAAAATAGAGGTCAAGAAACGAGGGGACATCCGGCGTTCAAAGCTCTTTTACCTGCGCGAACGCCAGGGCAAATCTGCAAGGATCAAAGAGAAGGACCGCGACGCCACGGAGAGAATTGAGGAGCGCGAGCGCGAGCGCAAGGAGGCCCGCGAGGAGGCTGCGGCCGAAGAGGAAGCCGCCCGTGAAAAGGAACAGGCCGAAGCGGCCGGGGAAGCCTCGGAGCAGGAACCTGCGGCGGAAGAGACGGCGGAAACCGCCGAAACGGAGACGCAGGCTGCCGGCGAAGAGGATCAAGCCGAGGAGCAGGTCTCCGATACCGATTCCGAAACTGCCGCGGAAAAAGAGACGGAAGAAGCGCCGGAGGCGGAAGAGGACGGGGAGACAGACGAGGAGAAAAAGTAGTCAGGAACCACCGGGAACCTCATCGGCGGACCATCTTCTGCTTTTGTAGATCAGCATCGGCGGAATGTTCAAAATCTGGAATTCCGTTTCCACCGACCCGAACACCTTCTCCAATGGCTTCTTGAGATGGTCGGAGGTTTGGTAGGCCAGGAACCATCCCCCCTCCCTAAGAAGTTCAAAGCTCTGTTTCAGAATACGCAGGGTTTCCCGATCACTGAAAAATGAGAAGGGAACTCCCGAGATGATATAGTCCACGGTCCCCCGCATGCCTGCTTCTGTTACTTCATCCACGATCTCCACGCTCTCGTTGTAAAGCCTCAGCCGCGGATCGGAACGTTTCCGCAGTTTTTCGAACAGGTTCCGGTTCGTTTCAAAGAGGATCAGCAGCGAATTCTCACTCAAGCGGGGAAGCAGGTAGTCGGCAAAGACCCCGGTGCCCGCCCCGTACTCCATGATGGTGACGTCCTCGTCAAAATTGACGGGACTGCAGACCTTCCGGATGCAGAACCGGGAAGTGGGCGTAACCGAGGCCACATCCTTGTCCTTCAGGAAACTTTTGATGTAGGTGAATGTGCTCATGCCGTTCCGGGACTCCCCTGCGCCCCGTTGCTACAATTCGTTCTCGAGCTGTTCGATCTGATCCCTGATCCGGGCCGCCTCTTCGAACTCCATATTCTTCGCCGCAGTATACATGGAATCCCTCAGATATTCGAGAAACTTCTCCTTGCTCTCGAAGGTAATCTCCTTCATGGCGGGATTTGCCTTGTATTTTATGCCCTCCTCGGCCACTTTCACCATCTCCAGCGGTTCGCTGCCGTCTTCCATCTCCGGGGCTCCCTCCTCCAGATCGAAATCCTTTTTGGAGATCAGGGTGGGATCGACCAGCGGCTTCAGCTCCTTCTCGATGGTCTTCGGTGTGATGCCGTGCTCCTCGTTAAACTCTTTCTGGATGCGCCGGCGCCGCTCGGTCTCTTCGATCACCGTACGCATGCTGTCGGTGACTTTGTCGGCGTACAAAATGGCCTTCCCCTCCACATTCCGGGCCGCCCGGCCGATAATCTGGAAAAGCGATGTCTCGGAACGCAGGAATCCCTCCTTGTCGGCGTCCAGGATAGCCACCAGGCTCAATTCGGGAATATCGATTCCCTCACGGAGGAGGTTGATCCCCACCAGCACGTCGAAATCACCGCGGCGATATTTATAGAGTACCTCCACCCGCTCCATGGCATTCAGCTCGCTGTGCATATAGGCCGCCGAAATGCCGATGCTTTTCAGGTACTCGCTGAGCTCTTCGCTCAACCGTTTGGTGAGCGTGATGCAGAGCACGCGGTGGCCACGCTCCACGCGGTCCCGGATCTCCCCGATCAGGTCGTCAATCTGGTTCTCCACAGGACGTACCTCCACCTCCGGCTCCATCAGTCCCGTGGGACGAACGATCTGCTCGACCACCACACCATCGCTTTTCTCCAGCTCGTAATCGCTGGGCGTGGCGCTCACGAAGATCGCCTGGTTGACCATCTCCTCCCACTCCTCGAAGGTGAGCGGGCGGTTGTCCAGTGCCGAAGGCAGGCGGAAGCCGTGCTCCACCAGCTCCATTTTCCGGGAGCGGTCCCCCCCGTACATGGCCGATATCTGGGGAACGGTCTGGTGGCTCTCGTCCACGATCAGCAGAAAATCGTCCGGGAAGTAGTCAAACAGGCAGTAGGGCCGCTCACCCGGTTTGCGGTTGCTCAGGTAGCGCGAGTAGTTTTCAATGCCCGAACAGTAGCCGATCTCCTGGATCATCTCCAGGTCGAACAGCGTGCGCTGTTCCAGCCGTTTGGCTTCCATCAGCCTGCCCTCGTCGGTCAGCGTGCCGACCCGGTCGTTCAGTTCCTCCCGGATCTGATCAACCGCCTGCTCCAGGCGACTCTTGGAAGTCACGTAGTGGGAGGCGGGGTAGATTCGGAACTCCTCCACGGTCTCCCTCACGTCGCCGGTGTCCGGATCGAACAACTCCATCTTTTCGATCTCGTCACCCCAGAAGGAGATCCGGAGTCCCTCCTCCGCATAGGCCGGGTAGAGATCAACCACGTCACCCCGCACCCGGAAAGTCCCCCGTGTAAATTCCCGGTCGTCCCGCGTATAGTGCAGGTCCACCAGTTCATAGAGCAGACTGTTGCGGGGCACCTCGTTTCCGGTTTCAAGCGTGATGATAAGCTTTTCGTACTCCGACGGCGAGCCTATGCCGTAGATACAGCTCACCGAGGAGACGATAATCACATCCCGGCGTCCGCTGAGCAGCGAACTGGTGGCGCGCAGCCGGAGACGCTGTATCTCGTCATTGATGGAGAGATCCTTCTCGATGTATTTGTCCTGTGTGGAGAGGTACGCCTCCGGCTGGTAGTAGTCGTAATAGGAGATAAAAAACTCCACCCGGTTTTCCGGGAAGAAATCGCTGAACTCCCGGTAGAGCTGGGCCGCCAGCGTCTTGTTGTGACTCATCACGAGGGTGGGACGCTGCACTTCGTCGATGACGCCCGATACGGTCCGGGTTTTTCCCGACCCGGTAATGCCGAGGAGCGTCTGGTACCGGTCTCCCGCCTCCACACCTTCCACGAGTTCCCTGATAGCCTCCGGCTGGTCGCCTGCCGGGGGCCAGGGTGACTGTAAATTAAAATCGGACATAAAAGGGTCTCTTCCTTCTTTTTATCGTTCCGCCGCTGCTGTTCTACCCGAACCGGTCGGGCGCCGTTCGGTTGGCCCGTTGCCGCCGTGGTGGTAGACATCATTCCAAAACGTCCTGCCGCCCCCTATCATTCTTTTAAAATCACACATTTTCCCGGGAGTTGACAACAATAATCTTCCTTTTTCTTACCGTATAATCCGTCCCCCGGCCAACCTAACCCCGATGCGGGGGCGTCCGCCTACAATTCGCCTAAAAACTGGTTATATTCGTTCCATTCAGAGCGGTAATCCCACTAGAGCAGTCTGCCACCATTCATGACCCCAAAAGAAGAGTCCCTTGACCCCCAGCGGGAACGGATCGATGAGATCGACCGCCGGATACTGGATCTGCTTTCCGAGAGAAACGACATTATTCGTCAGGTGATCGAAAAAAAGATCAGCGAACGACTTCCCATCTACGCTCCCGGCAGGGAGGAACAGAAAACGGAGATGTTCCGCCGGGAGGCGGAAAAACGGGAACTGGATCCCGACTGGGCGGAGGATTTTCTGCGCATGATCATGTCCTCTTCCCGCGCCAGCCAGTCCACCAGCCGTTTCCCCACCGCCACCGACCAACCCAAAGAGATTCTTATTGTGGGAGCCAAAGGGGGCATGGGCAGCCTTTACGCGCGCGTCGCCGAACAGACGGGCCACCGGGTCCGGCGCATCGACAAGCACAACTGGCACGAACTGGAGGAGATGGCCGAGGATCTGGATATGGCCATCGTTTCGGTCCCCATCAACGTAACGGTGGAAGTCATACGGCGGCTGGCGCCTAAACTGAAACCCGGGACGCTGCTGGCAGATTTCACCAGCAACAAGTCCAGGCCCATCCGCGCCATGCTGGAAGAGCACGAGGGTCCGGTGGCGGGTCTGCACCCCATGCACGGGCCGGGCGTACAGAACCTCTCCAAGCAGCTCATGGTGGTCTGTCCGGCGCGGAAGCCTGGGGCGGTGGAGTGGTTTGTCGATCAGTGCCGGCTGTGGGGCATGCGCGTGATCGAGGCGGAGCCAGAAAAACACGATCACGTCATGCACCTGGTACAGGGACTGCGGCACTACGTGGCCCTGCTTCACGGCTCATTCATGAAAACCTACGACCTGGATCCGAGGGACATGCTCGAATACAGCAGTCCCATCTACCGGGCCGAACTGATGATGACGGGACGGATTTTTGCCCAGAGTGCGGAACTGTACGCCGACATCGTCTTCGCCGACGAGGAGCGGAGGGAGCTGCTGCTGAACTTTTTCGAGCATCATAAAAAGCTGGCCGAACTGGTTGAGGCAGACGACAAGGAGGGATTTATCCGGGAGTTCGAGGCCGTTACCGACTTTTTTGGCAGCTTCGCCTCCCAGGCACTGCAAGAGAGCGGTTACCTGATAAACCGGCTCGCGGACCGTTTTGCCTGAGGCGGGACCGATCGGTCATCCATAACAGACGAACCCAGCTTCCCCTGTGATCAGAAAGACCGGCACCTTTTTACTCCTTTTGCTTCTTACCGGCCTGCCCCTCCGGGCACCGGCACAATCCCAGGCTTTTCAGACCCTGCGGCTTCAGGCGGAGGGAGCCCTGCAGCTGGCGGACAATTCGTTCACACAAAACTGGCGGGCCGCCCCGGTTGCCGGTATCCTGTTCGCCACCCCGTTTTACGCGGGTGAGCTGCAGGCCGGACTCCGATATACCCGCTTCAGAAGCAGGGCCCAAAAACGTTTTTCGGATTTTCACTCTTTCTACGTGCGGATCGGCTGGGGATACCCGCTTTCGCTGAGCGACCGGTTGCTCTTACGGCCGGTTATAAGCCTCGGTAACAGCTACATGCGATTCGACCGAGCTGCGAGTTACACCCGTCCCGGCGCGGACTGGTCGCATACCTTCGACCGGAACGAAAGCGAGATCGCCTGGGAAGGGACAGTGAGCCTGGAATTCCGTCTGGACCCGACCTGGTCCCTGCACGCCTCGTTTGCCTATAATCGTACCCTCACGTTTCATCCCCTCCGTCAAATTATGCTGACCGCCGGTATCTCCCACAGCCTGGAGAGCCCCCGCTGGCTGAGGAATTTCCTGAAATGAGAACAGCGGCCGGTACCATACTGCTTTTTTTGATGGCCTCTCTCGCCATGGGACAGCAGAAAGCCGACTCCGCCCGGGCCGGACCGATATCCACGGCGGACGCGATGCGGCCGTTCCAGGCAGCCAGCTCCTTGTTTCCCTGGAACGCTGCCTCTCCCGACCTGTTCAGCGGCTGGATGGATGGGGGATTGTACGGCTACTACGGGCCGCAGCCCGAAATTTTTATTGACGGCCTTGAAGCGGATGCGGAGATGTTCGGCTGGCTGAACCTGAACATGCTGCCCCTTTTCCTCGAGGAGGTGTCGTCCGTCCGGTATTCGACACGGGCCGGTATTCACCGCGGGACCCGAACAGGCGCCGGCTGGCTGGATTTTAAACTCGCGTCTCCCGACAGCGGCTGGAGTGCCGGGGCGTCCGCCTACCTGGGTAACGAGGGCGGTGATCCCGGCCCCTGGGCATACGACTCCGGCCGGGTCACCCCGAATGTGGATCGGTGGGGACCGGACGCATCGCTTACCGTATCCTACGCAGGGGGCGGCTGGTACGTCCGCGGCATGGGAGCCCGGCGAAAAAATCACCCCACCGACCTGATTTCCATGCGCAGGCTGAACAACCAGCGCTACCTTCCCGAAACCGACACCTTCCATCACATAGTGACCAAATCGGGAGGGGCCCTCCTGGAAACCGGGTACCGGAACCGTACATGGACCCTGAGAATACGCGGGCTCTACGGCCGGAACGAGGATTTCCTGTTCCTTCCCTTCTTCGGACGGGAGGTGCCGGCAGACATCCGCTACCGGCAGCTTGCCGCGGAGATCTCCCATGCCGAAGGCCCCTGGAGCTGGTCGGCCAGGTATCTATACGACCACAAAGAGGCCGGCTATCGTGCCAACATCCTCAGGTACGACCTGGAGCAGTCCTCTTCCAGCCATAAGGCCGCCCTCGAGACCACGTGGGATGGCGGACGGCTGAAGCTGAATCCCGGCGTCATTTTTCGGAGGACCAGCAGCGCCGGGAGAGGCCTGCGGAAAGAACCGGCTCTCATCTCCACCCTCTACCTGCGGGGAACATACATGATCGGAGAGAATATGGTGCTGAAAACAGGAGGGACGGTGGAGGAAGGCTACGGAGACCGGGGGATCTCATTTTTCCTGGGGTCACGGATCTCTCCCTTTCCGTTCCTGACGTTGGAATCCCGGCTGTTTCATGAGCAACTTCCACCCTGGCGGGGAAACGCCTTCGCATGGTGGAGCAGCCGGGGCTACGAATTTCCAGCCGGAGATCCCGTCGGTCCCGACCCGGTTCACCCGTTGAAAACCGGAAGGCTGAACGGTGCTGAGCTGACTCACCGCTACCGGCTCTCTCCCAGCCTGACCATCTCCCTTGAACACCGCTGGGTCCGTCATCTCCGCCTGGGTATTCCCTGGCAGAAGGTAGAACCGGATTTGAGCTACGATGTTCGGCCGGGGGAATATACGTTCACTTATCACTCCGGCAACCGCATGCAAAACCAGGTGACGTTTATCCACGAGGCCTCTTCCTGGCGACAGGAGGGGGGAATACTGCTGCAGCACCATTCGGGTGGGGAAAATCGCTACCGGGACTATTTCGCCCAAATTCCCAATCTTCGTTTTCATTACAACCTCCGGTGGCGTGCCGCTCCCCATACCCGAATTGGAATCCGGGTCCGGTACAACGCCCCCACCCGTTGGAGGGAGTTCGAGGCGGTGGAGGGACGGGAGTACCGTTCCCTGGTCCCTTTCTTTCCTCGCCAGACCGGAATTTTTCGGACGGAGACCCCCTCCTGGCTGGACCTGGAGTTCCGGGCTCGAAAGTGGTTCTGGAATCGCCGGCTATCCCTGCAGATCTCTCTTCAGAATATGCTTGGCGCGGAAGTGCGCATGCATCCGCTGGGAGCGGAAAAATCCACGCTCCTCCAGATTCGGGCCACCCTGCGACTTCCGTAACACCATTTATCAGAAGCCCATAAAAAATCCCCCGGCCCGGTTATATCCGGAACGGGGGAATTTTTTTATTCGCGTTGCATGCCGCCGGTCAAGCGGTATGTATCTCAGTTGCTCTCGCCGGCATAGCTGAAGACCAGCCGTACGTAGCGGTTCATGGCATGGACCGTTTCGCTATCACCCTGCAGGACGGGGCTGTTTTCGCCCAGCGCCACGGTTTCCAGCCGGTTTTCGGATATTCCCTGGTTGACCAGGTACTCGCGGACCGACTCGGCCCTTTGCTCGGAAAGATCCATGTTGTACTCCTCCGAGCCCCGGGAATCGGCATGGCCCTCAATGCGCACTCTCAGGCTGGGATAATCCTGAAGCACCTGGGCCAGGAGGTCCAGTTGATCCAGGGAGGTCTCCAGAAGCGTCGCCTCGTCGTATTCAAAGTGAATGTTGTTGATGATACTCAACAACATATCCCTCAGCTCCTCGCTCACACGGTCCGTCTGGCCGCGGGCCTCTTTCAATTCTTCCAGGGCCTGGAGGGTTTCCTCGTTGAGCTCCACGTTTTCCCGGCTCAGCTCGCGGTTCTCTTCCGCGATTTTGCGCGCCTCACTGGAGGCCGACCGGGCATCTTCCGCCGCACGGCGCGTGGCCTGCATTTCGTTCATCATCTGGCGGTGCATCTGTTCCCGGCTGCTCATCTGGTCTTCACCCCCGAAACGGAACACGATTCCGAACGTATGGGTCAGAAAATCGTCGTGATCCTTTCCGTCGTAATCGGGACGCGGCCACTCGCCAATACGGGCGAACTCGCCTTGCGTGGAGGGATAGGTGTCTATCTCATCGCTGAACGTACGGTGATACGTCATTTCGTATTTGAATCCCACCTTCTCGGAGAGTTCATACTGCACACCCCCGCCAAACGGGATCTCGAACGCGCTCGAATTTTTGCCGTTCTCATGCTTCAGGAAGTTGACGCCCAGTCCGGCCATAAGGTAGGGCTTGATTCCGATATCCTCCCTGATAATCGCGCCGTTGTTAAATTTGAAACGGCCCATGAGGTTCATATTGAGATTGTCGGTACTGAACTCCTTTCCCCTCAATTCGCCGGCATGTTCGTTGGTAGAGAAATCCAGCTCCATTTTGGAAAACTGGAGTCCGACGTCAAAAGAGGAACTAAGGTAACGGGAGAGTCCCATTCCCCAGAGGTAATCCGATTCGGAAGTGCCGAACATCTCATTGCCGAGGTCACCGTCGTAGGAATGGCTTCCCACCACCATATCCAGGGACCAGGGCTGCTCGCTGGTCTGCGCCTGCAGTACATTGGCCCCAATAAAGAAGAGTAACGCAGAGGTAATTAATAGTAAACGTTTCATAATATTTATGTCATTTGAAATTTATATTGTAAGTACAAGATAGCTAAAATTCACGCCGTTAATCTGCTTATTTATATATCAATCAGGAAATATTGTTCCTGAAAAACATTTTAAACTGCATTTGCGGAGATTGATGGTTGCAACATCCGCTCAACGGAGAGTTTACATCCTTTAAAACACCGTTATGGAACCTTTTCATTCCACATTATTGGTAGAGGGACGGAAGAGTGTATCTGTCCCGGGACACGTTATCCAGAAAAGCGATCCACCTGCTCTCGCGTGAGATCCTCTCCCGTAAAGCCGCCCCCGGTTCAGGGCCGGCGGACAGCCGGGCCAGCCATTTGCGGCTCTGATCAACTCCTCCCCTGAAGGCCTGGAGGTGCACCAGCCGCAGGTAGGTATCCCGAAACTCCGGTTCGGTATCTCTGCGGAAGAGTTCTTCGCCCAGTCGTTCCGCATCTTCCCATTCCCGGAGGTCCATCGCCCGGTCCGCCGCCTGCACAAGCGTGCGTGTGAGCAGGATTCCATAGTTTTCTGCTTCAGGCAAGATGTCGCGGTAGGACAGATCCAGGTAGGGAATCCACTGGGTTGTATCAGAGCGGGTGCGGAAGGCCCGCTCCAGGGTCCGGCGGTCCGTCGAATCCGCTAATTCCCTCGCCCTCTCCAGGTGCCTGCGGGCCGAAATCGTATCCCCGGAGAGAAGGTGGGCGTCCGCGTAAAGCATCTGCAGATCGGGGAGCGAATCTGTTAGGGCCGAGAGCTCCCTCACCCTGCCCGTACGGCCCGCCTTGAGGTTTCGGTAGCTCCATTCGGCCATTACCGGCAGGGCGCTGTCGGCCGCGGCCGCCAGGCGATCCAGGGCTCTGAGCGCTCCGAGGGTGTCTCTTTCCGCCAGAAGCAGTTGGTAACGGTCCCTCGCCGACTCCGCCGGGGAGGCCACATGGGGACAATCCAGTTCCAGGATGGAAGGTATGCCGAAGAGACGCTCGGCCCGCCTGTGGTCCGACGAATCCACCTCCACCTTCTCCAGGTGCCGGTGCCAGCCCCTCACAAGGCTGTCAAGCGTAACCGGATAGGCCCCCTCGATATCCCCCGACCGGTAGGCCTCCTTGAAATGGTGAACCGGGTACGAACGCAGCAGGTGTCCCGCTAAAGAGCCTCCCGCCGTATAATTCACTCCCGAACGCCCCCCGTAAAATCCCCAGAAGGAGAAGGAGTCCTTGATCTGTTCGGCCGACGGCCAGGGGGGGTCGGCCGCCACCAGCTGGTCGGCGGTAGACTCCTGTTGCGGATCCGGTGCCAGGGCCACAGCTGTCCCCTCTACCAGTCCGATACTCCAGCTTGCGTTCAGCAGGCGATTCCCGAATCGCTTGGCGACGACATGCACCAGTTCGTGACGGAGGCTGCCCAGCTGGTCCCGGGCGATATGGAGTTGGTCCTGCGTCAGCCAGACCGGAACGTAGCTGGTGAATTTGGCCCCGGTCAGCTCCTTTTTCTGCCAGGGGTGGGCGTAAAGGTAGGCGTGAATATTGAAATCACCGGCCAGTTTGAGGGTGTCAGCCAGCTCCGAAAGGTGAAATTCCAGCTCGGCCGCCCGCAACTTCACCTCGAAGTCATCGTAGGCCTCCCGGTCGAAATAGAGCTCGAAATGATCGGTCCGGTGCTCCCCTCCCAGCCGCTCCCGCAGGTGTTCCGTCGGCGTTGCCACTCCCATATCAGCCAGATTGACGTAACCCAGCAACAGCATCAGCGCGGAGCCCGCCACCATGCCGCGGCTGATCCGGTCGGTGCGCAAACCGGGCAAAAACCAGAGCAGCAGGGCCCAGCAGAGCGTCAGCATCCGAAAATAGAGCGTACTTTCGTCCAGCTCGACCACCTCGTCGTACAACGGCCCCGGCCAGCCTCCCCAGACGTGATTGTGGAAATAAACCTGGGGCAGCGTGAACAGTTCCACGAAAAAGATTCCCACTCCCACGGCCAGCAGAACGGCCACCGTCCATCCCCTGGCAAAAGGGAGTTCCCACGTGCGGAAGAGACGCCCGAGGCTGTAACCGAAAAATACGGAAGGGATGGGATAAACGAGCCAGAATCCCAGACCGTGTACGCTGAAACAGCCCCTGAGGAGGTCCCATGCCAGGAGGGGAGTTCCCGCCAGCAGGACCAAACCCAGTATGCGTATCATCCGGCGGACGTCGTTTCCGGCCGGAGAACCTGCAGCCCTCCACCCTCCCCAGAACGCTCCCGCCATGGCGGCCAGGATGGCCGACTCTATGTGGTAGTGGGCCAGGAGAGAGAGGAAATCGGTCATCGGTCGACCCTATTCGGCAAGCAGGTCCTGCAGCCGGGGCTCCAGTTCCCGGAGGGTCAGCGCGCCGGTGGCAAAATAGCGGATATTCCCCCCCTTGCCGATGATATAACTGGTAGGCACGGCCATGGTGGGACCGTATTTATCCATGACGGTGTCATCCTTGTCGATCACAATGGGGTACTCCACGTTGTACTTCTCCATGAACGGCTTCACCACCGAAGTCCCCCGCTCGTCCAGGGAAACTCCCAGGATAACCAGCCCTTCCCCGCGGTATTCCTCATAGAGATCCACAAAGTGCGGCGTTTCGGTATGGCAGGGAGCGCACCAGGTCGCCCAGATGTTCAGCAGCACCACCTTCCCTTTCTGAGCCGAGAGAGAAAACTCCTCCCCGCTCACCAGGGTCACCTCGAAATCGGGAGCTTCAGATTGCCGATTCGCCGGATAGAGGGGTACGGAGTTGGGATCCAGCCTCTCCAGGGGTTCGGTAGCCGAGGGCCTTCCCTCGTTTTCCGGACCGCCGGAGTTGCAGCCTCCCAGCACCCCAAGAAGAAGGGAGAGGAGCACAGCCGGTATGTAAAAATGCGCTCGCACTGCTAGTGTCGTCCGAATACCTCGGTACTGCCGTCGTTGTGTATCAGGTAGGATTCAAAAGGTACGTTGTCGGCGGTATTCATGCCGGGAGAACTGGCAGGCATGCCCGGCACGCCCACTCCAATAGCATCGGGCTGTTCCTCCAGCAGTCGTTTGACATCTTCAACAGGGACATGTCCCTCCACCACGTAGCCTTCAATAACCGCCGTGTGACAGGCGCTCACGGTATAGGGTACGTCGTATTTCGACTTGACCCCCTGGAGATTATCCGAGTTGACCGTGGCTACGCTGTAGCCGTTGCTTTCCATATAGTGGGCCCACTGTTCGCAGCACTGGCAGCCCTCGTTCCGGTACATCACCACGTCCGCGTCGGCCGAGGCAGGATCGATCTCCCCCCGGGCGTTGCTGATGATATACCATATGGCGCCGCCTCCCAAAAGAAGGATCAGGGCGGCATAAGTAAAAAATCGGGACGTTTTCATGGGTCGGTGTGTTTGTTACTTCGGCGTGTTTGTTACTGACGACCGGTAAATATAGGGAATTCCCGCCCGTAATGTAACGCTCAACCGAGGGTTCGTCACTTCTTGAACATGGTCCGCAGTACAAACCAGATGTTCTCCTTGCGTTCGGTGAGGCGGCGTTTGAAATAGGGAAACCATCGGGTTCCATAGGGCACATAGATACGGGTATGGTAGCCTTCGTCGGCAAGCTCCTCCATGGTGGTCTGCCGGAGTCCGTAGAGCATCTGGAATTCGAAATCTCCCTGCTCGATTCCATTCCGGCGGGTATGATTGAGAGTCCACGAAATCAATTCATCGTCGTGGGTGGCGATACGGGGATAGGAGGTCTTTTCCATAAGGAGAGCGGTATAACGCTTGAAGGCTTCCCGAATTTCATCCATATCCTGGAGGGCGAGTTCCGGAGGTTCCTTGTATGCGCCCTTGCAGATGCGGACGTCGGCCCCCATCTCCGCCAGCTCCGCGATATCCTCCTCGGTTCGGTGAAGATAGGCCTGGATAACAATGCCCACGTGCCGGCCGTACTCCGAAAAAGCCTCTTTGAACAGATCGAGGGTGAGCTGGGTATAATCCGAACCCTCCATGTCTATGCGGACGAACTGATCCCGCTCCCGGGCGGCCTGCAGCAGCCTGAAGAGGTTGTCGCGGCAGTAGGACCGGTCGATATCCAGACCCATCATGGTAAGCTTGACGGAGATGGAACTGTCCAGTCCCGCCTCCTCTATCTGTTCGAACAGCCGGACATACCCTTCCACCGTCTCCTCCGCCGTATCCCGGTCGGTCACATTCTCTCCCAGCATATCAAGCGTCAGGTGGATGCCCTTTTCATTAAGGGGTTTCATCTTCGGTACGGCCTGCTCAAACGTTTCGCCCGCAACAAAACGGCGGGCAAGGAAAAACGGGAGCTTCATAGGGGACAGCTGCTTACGGGTTCTGCAAAATGTTAAAATAAAGGTGATGAAAATAAGCAATAGATTTCCGTTCTCCTACTCGGCGCACTCTTCCCGTTCCCTTCCTGCTTTCGGGCTCCTTCCGCACCCTTTCGTTGTAACATGTTTCTATACTCCCTCGTAACAGTCCCTGTTAACCAACGATAAATATCGATGTAATCCGACATGACCCAGAAGAAAAATTATCTGCTCACCATCGCACTCGCCTTATGCCTCTCGCTTATCATGACGATACTGCTGGTTATCCCGATGAAGGGATACTCCGCAACGACGGTACAGGACGAGGAACCCTACCGGGTAGAGCGCTTCAGCCAGCCCGGCGGAGGAATGCTGGACGTTAGAACCAGCGGCGGCCACATCACGGTGCGAGGCTCCGATACCGACGAGACCCGTGTTGAGATGTACGTACGGCAGGGGGGAAATTATCTCACGCCGGAAGATACCGGACTGGAGGACTACGAAATTGATATCAGCCAGTCGGCCGACCGGGTGACAGCCTCCGCCGAAGGGGAACGGGAGAACGACTGGCGGTTCTGGAGAAACGACAATATCTCCATCTCTTTCGTGGTCTACACGCCTCGGGCTATGGAGAGCACCCTGCGGACCAGCGGAGGTCATATCGAGGTGACGGGACTGGAAGGTACGCAGGAGCTTAGAACCAGCGGGGGACACCTCGAGCTGGGCGAGCTCCAGGGGACGGTAGCCGCGCGAACCAGCGGGGGACATATTTCTATTGACGGCTTCGAGGGGGATCTGGAGGCCCGGACCAGCGGCGGTCATATCAACACTCGCAACGCCAACGGCACCATCCATCTGCGGACCAGCGGTGGACATATTGAACTGGCCAGGGTAAGCGGCACCATTGAAGCCTCCACCAGCGGCGGAAGCATCGAAGCCGATATCACCAGCATTACCGAATCGGTGGAGCTTCGCACCAGCGGTGGACATGTCACCGTGAGCGTGCCCGGTGGTGTGGGATACGACCTGGAGTTGAGAGGCAGCCGTGTCCGAAGCGATCTGACCAACTTTTCCGGCCAGCTTGAACGCGACGAAGTAGAAGGTACCGTAAACGGAGGGGGAGCCCGGCTTTTCGCCCGTACTTCCGGCGGAACCGTTCGGCTGAATTTCCACTGAGACAATTTTTCCAACTCACCAATCCCAGGCACCCGCCTCTTCCGGAATCATTGGGGAGGCGGGCTTTTTTATTTGTTACAATTCACCTCTCCTTCATGAATGATTCGGAGATTAGGCCTGTTTCAGAAAGTACATTCGAAAAATTTTGAACGAAGATCATAACCGATATGAAATTTATTAAGACGTTATCCGTCATCGCGCTGGCTTTTATGGTCGGGTGCGGGGGGGAATCCGAACAACCGGCACAAGAGCAGGAACAACAGATGGAGGCGGCGGACGACGTCCGCACCATTGAGCTCGTGGGGACCAATTCCATGAAGTTCGGTGTTGAAAGCGAAGCCGAAGGCATCACGGTCGGTGATCAGCTGCCGCAGGAACAGGAGCTTATTCGCCTGGAAAGCATCACCGCTTCGCCCGGCGAAACGATTCGCATTCGCCTGACCACCCGCAGCACCATGCCCGCCAACGCCATGGCCCACAACTGGCTGCTGCTTGAGCTGGAAGCGGACCTGCAGGCATTCGCCGACGCCTCGGCCGGTGCGGCAGACAACAATTACGTGGCGCCTGACATGACGGATCAAATCATCGCGCAGACTGGTATGGCGGCAGGCGGTGAAACTACCGAGGTTACGTTTACCGTGCCCGAAGAGACCGGTGAGTACGACTACCTCTGTACGTTTCCCGGACACTTTGCCGCGGGCATGACCGGCAAGTTTATAGTACAGGAAGAGATGTAGGAGTCCGGAGAATCTCCGGCCTTCACAAGGCAGGGTGGTTTATATTCTGACCACGGTGCCCTCCGTTTCGGCATACTCCGCGAAACGTTTGTAGACCGGATGAGCGGTTACGGTGGAGCGGTCGCCAATCACCACAAGTTTGCGGCGGGCCCGTGTCAGGGAGACGTTCAACCGTCTGACATCTTTCAGAAATCCGATATCCCCCGACGGGTTGCTGCGAGTAAGCGAAAGAATGACCGCCTCCTTCTCCCTCCCTTGGAAACCGTCTACCGACTTGACCTCCAGATTCTCCTCGCCGATGCTGCGATCCAGCAAATCCACCTGATCCTTGTAGGGACTGATCACGGCAATGTCCTCCGGCTTCATCCCTGATATCAGCAGGTTTTCCACCAGCCGCGCGGCCAGGTGTGACTCACCGGGATTCTCCCGGGAGGTAGATCCTTTCCGGCTGCGTTCGGCGGCTTCCGTCTCGGTGGTATCAACAAAAACCATGGGCTCGGCAGGCTCCAGGATCGGCCGGCTTCTGTGATCCCAGACCTCCCGGTCCATTCCCAGGTCCTCAAGCGTATGGAAGCGAACGCTCTCGTGAGCCTCCAGCCTCCCGTCGTAAAATTCCCTGCTGGAGAAATTCATTATGGTCTCGTGCATACGGTACTGGATCTCCAGCAAGCTGCGGCACCTGTCGTACTTTCCGGCCAGCCGCTCGAAGAGGGTATTAGCCAATCCGCGGTCTGCCGCCTCCAGGTTCTTGACCGTGGGCGGAAGCTGCTTGTGGTCTCCTGCCATGATCACCTTATCGCCGCGGATGAGGGGAATCAGGCAGCTCGGCTCGGTGGCCTGGGTGGCTTCGTCAATGACCACCAGATCAAACCTTCTTCCCTCCATAAGATCACTTCCGGCCGTGCTGTTGGTGGTGCAGACCACCTGTCTGGCATCCAGTATTTCGGATACGGCCTCCTCCCGCAGGGCGTCCGCCCTCTCGAACAGGGCATCTGCCTCTTCCTGGATTTCAAGCCATTCGGCCATCTCCCTGATCTTATCGGCGGATACGCCGCGTGAACTTTTCCCCTCTTCGGCCAGTGACAGGATCTTCTCATCGCTCATTCCCCTTCGCCACCGGCCAGAGGGATGCGTGTACTCTTCCTGCTGATCCTTCAGCGCGAAAGCCTTCTCCCGCAGTTCGTCCGCCCGGCGGTAGGTATCGTTTTGCATAACCAGGCTGTCCAGCGTCTGTTCTTTCAGCCCGGGCGTTACACGCGCCGGATGCCCCACGCGGACCGCCTGAACTCCCTGCTCCACCAGGAACTGCAGGATGTTATCCACCGCGACGTTGGAAGCGGCCGTGGCCAGCACCTTCTTACCCTCCGAAACGGCCTGGCGGATCACCTCGATGAGGGTCGTGGTCTTGCCGGTGCCGGGCGGGCCGTGGACAAGGTGTATGTCTTCCGCTGCCAGGCTCTGCTTTACCGAATTCTGTTGGAACTTGTTCAAGTGCGGGTTGAACCAGCGGTCCACCGTCGCCTTCCCGTATTCTGCCGGGGATCGCCTGCCGACAAGGAGATTTCTCAGTTCGGCAAGTCGTCCCCCGGCCTCATCCAGCGCCAAGAGCGACTGTTTCATTCTCTGATAGGTGATGTCGTTCACGTAGAGGTCCATTCGCAATCCCTTGCCGAAGAGAAAACCGGGTGCGTGATCGAAGGCCGCCGTGATCGAATAGTTGGTTTTCTGCACCACCGTCCCGGAGGGATTGTCATCTCTCAGCGGATCATCTTTCGAAATCATCACCAGGTCGCCTACCGCTATTTCCGTATCCGGAAGTGGTTCTCCCTTTCTCTGCCGCATAAACTTGACAAGCTGTCCCTCCAGCGCCTGCCCCTCGTCGCGGCCGCGCAGATGCAGCAGTGCCTTGCCCTCGGCCTCCCGCTGCGATCCGCTGAGTCTGCGTATACTCTCCTCATGCTCGCGCATCTCCTCTTCGCGCTCCAGTCCAACCAGGGCGGTGAAGTGTTCCACATACTCGTTCACCTCCCCTCCGAAATCCCCGGCTTCCTGGTTTTCAAGTCCGCTGATCAATACGTTACCCATACCGTCGGGCGACATCTTTCTCTATTCGCATTTCCAGCTTTATTCCCAATTCTCGTTTCCATTGGACAATTTTCCCGCTTTTATCGTTTGGTTATACCGGTTCTGATAGCAGAGGATAGCCGGTACGACAAAAATGTCACACTTCGCCCTATGATTTCGTCTCTTAATGTAAACGGTAAATAAAATTAACAAGTTTATGGAATCAACGTCCGAAGTTCAGGGTAAGACACACCTTGCCGAGACGAAACCAAAAACTCCCAGAATCAAACCGATCGATAAACCATCCAGCCCCAGGTTACGCCTGGCCTACTGGCTTACTCGCAGAGAACTGGGCAAGGTCATCACTCCCATGAAAGTGGTTCAGGCACGTATGCCGTATACGCTGGGCCTTGCATGGAATATGATGCGGTCCGAAGATAAGCTCTCGCTGCCGGAAGATTTGATATTTTACATAAAAAGTTATGTGGCCTCACTGAACGGCTGTTCCTTCTGCGTGGATATCGCCAAAGCGCAGTCCGATGAGAAGGAGGCCGTTGACAATTTCGGCCAACTCGGAAATTTTGCGTCGTCCGACTCCTTTACCCGGTCCGAGAAAGCTGCACTCCAATATGTGGATGAAGCCACCCGAAACAAAGAGGTGTCCGAGAAGACGTTCGATGAACTTCGGCGTTACTACAGCGAAAGGGAAATCGTAGAGATTACCTGGCTGAATGCCCTGGAGAACTACTACAACCTGATCAACCGACCTCTGAGGATCGAATCGGACGATCTTTGCCGCTTGCCATCATCTTTGTCATGAAGCAAAAGGATATCATATTCGAAGAGAGCCGCGAGCATCTCCTCAATATCGCTTATGGCATGCTGGGAAGCATGGCGGAGGCGGAAGATGCGGTACAGGATGCCTACCTGAGATGGGAGACCATTTCTATAGATGATATAAACCATCCCGAACGCTACCTGAAAACCATCGTCTCCCGCCTCTGCATTGACCGTTTCCGTTCGGCAAAAAAACGCAGGGAGGAATATATCGGTCCCTGGCTGCCCGAACCGGTAACATCTCCCGATGCTCCTTCCCCCGAACGCCAGATTGAACTCCATGAGAAGCTCTCCGTAGCCCTGCTTCATCTGCTTGAACATCTGTCTCCCGATCAGCGTGCCATCCTTCTTTTACACGACATCTTTGGTTATACCTTCCGGGAGATTGCAGAAATGGTGGAAAAATCACCCGCCGCCTGTCGTAAAGCGGCCCAGAGAGCGAGGGAAGCTATCCAAAATCACAAACTGCCTGAACAGCCACCGGACAAAAATGCCCGGGAGCTGATACACTCTTTTCTTTCGGCCCTTCAGGAAAGAGATATGGATACCCTGAAAGCGTTGCTGACCAATGATGCCGTAATGATATCGGATGGGGGCGGGGAGGTTGTCGCGGCCCGGAAGCCGGTTTTCGGCCTCTCGAAAGTCAGTAAATTCCTGATAGGCATAGCCGGGAAAACCGACAGCAAAATCCGTATCAGGGAGACCATGGTAAACCACAGGCCGGGCTTTATAGCCTATCTTGACGGTACGCTCCACAGCATCTGGACCTTTCAAATCCGGAATAGCAGAATCCGGAAAATTTTTGCCATGCTGAATCCATCAAAGCTTAAGGGAAAGGAGTAGCGGAGCCTCGTATTACGAAAGAGGCAAACCGAATCGCCCGCCTCGTTATCCGACAAGCCGCTCAATAACATAGAGCTGCCCCGTATGATAGGCCGTATGCTCAATGACCAGCTGTACCTCCCTGAGAAGGGTATGGCCGGAGCCCTCGGATACCTCCTGGAAGGGGCCGTTGGAAGGATCCAGAATGAATTCGCTGAACTCCTTTCGCTCCTCAAAATAGGAGGCAACCAGATTCTCCCACACCTGCCTCTCTTCCGGTTCCGGACGGTCGGGCCAGTAAGCCTCCGGCCAGTCCGGTGCCTGGTAGGCATGGCTCCTGCAATACTCCAGGATATCATATTGCGCAAATCTTATGTGATAGAACTGCTGGTAAAAGGAGTAAGGCAAACCGTCGGGAACCAAACCGGTTTTCTCATACGGTATTCTCTCCACCACCGCGTCGACGGTTGAAAAAGCCTCGCCTCCTTTCAGATGGCGTACCAGTCGTTTACGAAGCGCCTGTTCTTGCTGTGAGGGCATAGCAAAACATTTTCGAAATGAACCGGATAACTGGGCATTATCCGTGCCTCATACCATCAGGCATGTAGGCATGGGAAAAATGAAACCGCTCAAAAAGAAGTGTAAAGATCCTGTTTCAGTTTATAAAGATTCGGGCTGATGCCCACCTTGTAAATATGGGGATTTTCAAAGCGCTTGTGCTCCACGGGAAGTTTCCTAAGCTGCCGCCTGGCGTACTCCGCGGCGCCGGCCACGGTCGGCAGCTCTCCGGTCAGCTCGCCTTCGTACATCACCCTGGTCAACAGCGGTGTGGACTCCAGTTTGCCAATATCTGTTGATCTCGCCGGGTAGAACGGGTCCTGAATAGATTCCGGCTCCTCCTCGCCGCGCAAAAATATCCCGTCCCGGTAGAACTCATCCTTGCCGTTTAAAAATCGGTGCACCTTCTTTTGTCCGGGCAGATTGGTCTTCTCTATGTTTTCAGAGTATTTCATCTTTGGCTCCCCGTTTATGGATGAAAGCTTGTAGACCCCGTCCAGGGCCGGCGATTCGTTTCCGGTGACCAGCCGGGTCCCCACTCCAAACAGATCGATGGGCGCTTCCTGCTGCAAAAGGCTCCTGATCAGATATTCGTCCAGCTGATTGGAAGCCGCAATTTTCACATATTCCAGCCCGGCATCGTCCAACTGTTTCCGGGCTTTTTTGGACAGATAGGCGAGATCACCGCTGTCAAGCCGGATACCCCTCAGTTTATGGCCCTCCTTCTCCATCTCCCGGGCAACCTTGATGGCGTTGGGTACGCCCGACTTCAACGTGTTGTAGGTATCCACCAGCAGGATGGTGTTGTCCGGATACCGTTTCGCAAAAGCACGGAACGCCTCGATTTCGTCGCCGAACGACTGTATCCAGGAATGAGCCATCGTGCCCGTTACCGGCAGGCCGTAAGCCTTCCCGGCATAGGTGTTGGAGGTACTGTCGGCACCCCCGATAATGGCCGCCTTTGAGGCCAGGATGCCGCCGTATCCCTGGGCGCGCCGCAGCCCGAAATCCGCAATCTTTTTTCCCTCTCCTGCGACCAGTCGCATGCGGGCGGCCTTGGTGGCAATAAGCGACTGAAAATTTATAAGATTGAGCAGCAGGGTCTCAATAAGCTGCGTTTCCAGCAGCGTACCCTCCACCATCATAACCGGCTCATCGGGAAATACGATTTCTCCCTCACGGGGCGCATATATGGTCCCCTCGAATTCAAATCCGTCCAGGTAATCGATAAACCGCTCGTCAAACCCCTGCTCCCTCAGGTATTCCAGTTCATCTTCGTGAAAACGAAGGGATTCCAGAAGGGGGAGAAACTCGGAGAGGCCGGCGAATATGGTAAATCCCCCCTCAAACGGATTTTTCCGGAAAAAATAGTCGAAACTGGCCTTCTGGTCGTGCTTGCCGCTTAAAAAGTATCCCTGAGCCATGGTCAGCTCGTAGTAATCGGTATAGAGGGCGGGGCGCTGCAGAAAATTCATGAATCAACGATTATTCGTGAGGAGTTATTCGTTTGGGGTAACATCGCAACAAGAGCGGGCATGAAAGTCATTCACTGCTCCTGTTTGAGTCGGCGAACCCATGGCTGCAAAGATACCATCCGTGCGATTAAAATGTAGCTCAGGTGAGAATCTCCGACTCCAGCCACCGAACGGTTTTTCTAAGGCCCTCCTCAAGCGGAGTAATTTCGTAGTTCAACTCTCGCACCGCTTTTTGGGAGTCCAGTGATGAATTTTTTCGATAATTGTTCACCCACTCCGGGGTAATGAGGGGGTCGAGTCCCAAGTAGTCCGCCTTCCACTGCTCCGCCCTGGCCAGGCCCCGAACAAGCGGCATGGGAATTCTCCAGAGTTTCCGGTTTATCCCGGAGACGCGGGCTAACCGTTGGAGCAAACCCTTCAGGGAACAGTTTTCTCCCCCGAGAATGTACCGATCGCCCGGCTTTCCCCGCTCCATAGCCCGGCGGTGTCCCCGGGCTACGTCCTCCACAAACGAGTAATTCCCTACAAAGGTGCCGTCCCCCGGAAGAAAACGCCATTTTCCTTCCAGGTACCATTTGATAAGCCGGGTAACCGCGTTGCTCTCCGTGAGCAGGCCCGGCCCGTAAACCCGCGGGGGATTGACAATTACCGTCGAAAGCCCCTGTCTGCTGAATCTCCTCGCCTCCTCTTCCGCCAGGAATTTGGTGCGGGCGTATTCGGTTTCAAAATGTTCCTTTTCAGCCGCCTCATCCACCGGATTTCCGTCGGGGGAGGAGGGCAGTGTAGCCGCTGACGAGGTGAGCACCACCCGCTCCAGCCCAAGATGCCGGGCCGTATTCAGGACGTTGCGTGTTCCGGTGACATTCACTTCGTAGAACACCGTGGGATCGGGTGCCCAGACGCTCGCGTAGGCAGCCATATGGTACGCGGCCCCGCACCCCTCCATGGCTCGCTCGAGGCTGGATACATTCAGCAGATCGCCCTCAAAGGGACGAACCCCGGGACGGGAGAAGTCGACTTTCTTCTCAGACGAAGGCCGGTGCAGCGCGTGAAGCGTATGCCCCTCCTCGAGGAGCTGTTCCATCAGCACGGAACCGATATAACCCGTTGCCCCGGTCAGGAATATCTTCATAGGAAAGCGGTTATACGATCCTGTTCACGTATAGTTGAACGAAGAGCCTGAGAACGCGGCAGCGGCCAGTTTAAGCCTCAACCGGATGGGGAGCATTCTACTTAAACTCATGATGAGTTTGTTGCCGAAACCCGGTACAATAATCCTCTTGCCACGCATGATCCCGTCAATGGCGGTTCGTGCCACTTCATCCGCCCCTTTGGTTATCAGCCGTGCTTTCAGCCCCTGCTCCTTGATTTTCTTTATCTGCTTGTCGTTGGTCAGGGTGGGTCCCGGACAGAGGCAGCTTACAAATACGGGGGAGTCCTTCAATTCGTAATAGAGGGCGTCCGAGAATGCCAGCACAAAATGTTTCGTCGCGGAGTAAACGGTTTTATAGGGCACGGGAGTAAACGCTCCGATGCTTCCCACGTTCAGTATGTAACTCCGGTCGTGTTCCTTCAGAAATGAGATCCCGCTCCAGCACATGGAGGCGACCGTATTCATGTTCAACTGCATGAGTTTCCGGAAATAATCCGGCGAGGAGTGTTCAAACTTCCCCTGCGATCCCAGCCCGGCGTTGTTAATCAGCATATCGACCCGAACCTCCCGTTCCCGGCACCAGCCGTAAAACTTATCGACCGAACCGTCGGCCGTCAGGTCTGTTTCATAAAATTCAGTACATACGCCGTGAGCCTCGGAGAGCGCCCGGGCGGTTTCCTCCAGCTCCTCACCAGGGAGAGAGACCAATATCAGGTTTCGGCCCCTCTTGGCGCATTCCGTTGCCATTGCCCTGCCAATGCCTTTGCTGGCCCCCGTTACAATCGTATAAACAGGCATAAATATTCTCTGATATCCGGTAGATGGTTTCCTTGTTCACGCCCGTTGAAAAGAGCCATGGGCAGCAACACCAACAGGCACACTGCGAATGGTCTGTGCAACTCGTGTCCTGAAAATAACCATTTAGATATAGGCTTCGTAGTCTTATTTTAGAGGGTCGTTTTATACAACCGTTCCGATTTCATATGAAAAGGAAAGAGCAGAAAGAGATGAGGCAGATTCTCCTCGAAAAAACCGAGGAGACCGACGAGGAGATTCCCATGGGCCGGCTGAAATTCATGCCCCGGACGACCACGTGTGTGAATTGCGCCTGAGACCGTGAATTTTCTGCGCTTTCTTGTCCGTGAAAAGAGAGTGCTTTCCTTCGCAACCGGATTATCCTTTTCGCTTTTCTGTACGGGAAAGGAAGGGAGAAGTAATCCCTCCGGGCTTTATGATGCTATTCCCCTGGCACCAGTACCCTGATGGTGCCGTCGTGCTTGTTCAGCAGGAACACGCGCTGGTCCGCCCCGGTCGACATCCGTATGTCGGTCCGCCGTGCCGGTTCCCGGCCCTGCTCGGAGTTCTTCTCCTGAATCAGCCCCAGGAAAGTACGGGTCTCTCCCTCGTTGTCACGAAGAAGCATGCGCCGTATACCGTCTGATCTCCCATCGGGAAGGTTGTCGGCATTGATAAGAAAGATCTCCCCGCTGGGAAAATCGGCAAACATCAGGCGGCCCGCGAGTTGCGCAATATCACCCGATCGATAGGCCACCACGCCCGTCACGGCCGCTCGCCCCCCGAGCAGCGGATCCGAATGGCCGTATTCCGCCACGGGATAGGTTGCCCCCGGGTCGGACCGCGGATCGGAAATGTCCACTCCACCGCGGCCTTCAAACCGGAAACTGCCCTCCCACTCGTTCCAGCCCAGGTTGCCGCCACGAGGTACGGGACTGATCTCCTCGACGGTATTCTGTCCGATGTCCGCCACGAACATATTCCCGTTTGCCGCATCCCAGCCGAACCGCTGCGGATTGCGCATGCCGTAGGCGTAAATTTCATCCAGGGCACCTGGATCACCCACAAAGGGATTGTCGTCCGGTATTCCGTATTGCCCGTTTTCGCTATCCGACCCCAGGGGATCGATGCGGAATATCTTTCCAAAACCCGAACCTGTATCCTCGGCCAGGTCCATGGGATCACCGCCCGCGCCGCCGTCGGCTACGCCGACATACAGATTGCCGAAATCCGCGTCCCCTTCTCCAGCCACGGGGTTGAAGGCGAGATGGCCGGCGTTGTGGTTCCCGAAGGGCTGGGAAAAGCGGAGGATCTCGCGCGGCGCATCGCCCTCGTAGGTATCGCTGGAAGGATCGGGATCCACCCACTTATACAGCACGGTATGATGGGAGGCTCCCTCCTGCGGCGTGGTGAAATCCGCTTCGGAGTCATCTGCCGCCACATCGGTCCAGGTATAAAAGTGCCCGTATCCCGGCGTTCCCGGCTCGCCGTACTGCGGGTGGAAGGCGAAACTCTGAAATCCCTGCTCCCTCCCGCCGGACTCCACATTGACTCCCCACTGCGGGTCGTCGATGTTTACATAGAGGCTTACCTCCTCCCCGTCGTAGCTGACACTCCAGATCGGCCCGCGCATGCCGTTTACAAACATCCGGCCGGTTCCGGGCTCATCCACCAGCCGCATCATCCTCGCCGGCTGCCCGTCCACGGAAGGAATTTCGGCGAACTCCACGACGTCGACTACCACCGGATCGTCGGTGTCAATGGGTTCAAGAGGCTCGTCGGTGGTTTGTCCGAAAGCCGAAAGGGCCGGGAACAGCAATACGATCGACAGCAGAATGGGATGGCGAATTTTCATGACAGGGTGAAATGTATGAGGATTATCCTGCACAATTTCAATTCTTCCAAGTGAATAGTACATCAAAATTCACACTCCCTCAAACAGCCCCTCCCCCACAGGATGAACGACCGGCAAAGTATGACGGGTAAAGAAAACCCTGTGGCCGTAATTACCGGCATATATATTTTGAAGGCTATGATTCTGTTCGATATAATGCGGGAAAGACCGGGCTTATGAAATCCACCGAACAGTATACATCCTCACGGCTGGAGATCCATCTTTTGGGAAGCTTCCGGGTATTTGTAGAGGGAGAACCCTTGGATGAATCGGAAATAAAAGGCCGGAAGGCGCGGTCCCTGCTCAAGATGATCGCATACCGCCGCAACGCTCAGATGGGCCGGGAAAAGGCCCTCGACAAACTGTGGCCGGATCTTGACCGGGAAGCAGCCAACGGGCAACTCTACAAGGCCCTACACCACATAAGAAAAGCGTTTGAATCCCACACCGAAGAGGCGCGCGAGTGGTTAACGATCACGGATGAGCTGATACGAATCGATCCGCCCGGCGGACTGGCTACCGATGTGCGGCTGTTTGAGGAGGCGGCCCGCAACGGTATCAACGAAGAGGACCGCTCCCTGCTTGAACGCGCCGTTTCCATCTATTCCGGGGCATTTCTTCCGATGAACCGCTACGCGGAATGGGCTGCGCCGCCCCGTGAGCACTACCGTCAACTCCATCTTGACGCCCTAATCGCCCTGGCTGAACGTTACGAAGCGGACGGAGACCTCTCCGAGGCCGCCGAGACGCTCCGGCGGGTGCTGGAGAACGAACCTGCATTGGAAACCGCCCATCGTACACTGATGCGCATTTTCGCGAAAAAAGGTCAGCCGACCCGGGCCTTCCACCAGTACGAAGTCTGCAGAAAACGACTGGGAGATGACCTTGGCATACGTCCCTCATCCGAAACGGTAAAGACCCTCGACGATATTCGGGAGGGCAACGTCGGGAGAGTAGATAAACAACGCGACAGCCACACACCCATTACAGACTCGGCTTCGCCCCTGATCGGACGCAGCAAGGCCTGCAGCCGCATCGACCGCCTGCTGGAAGAGCTTGACAAAAATGGCCGTGGCGGGGGACTCCTGGTCTGTGGAGAGGCGGGAATCGGCAAGACCCGCCTGGTTCGCGAACTCATCCGAAGAGCCCGGCGCCGCAACCTGCTGTTTTTTGCAGGCCACAGCAGTTCGGGCAGCGGGAATATGGCTTACGAACCGTTTATTGAACTGTTTGACGAGATGCTGAACAGGCGGCCGCAGATTCAGGATGAGCTGCCGGTAGAGCTGGGCCGGCTTGTTCCGGGATTCGAGGAGGATGGCGAGCCCGCCCCCCACGGCGACAAGCTTGCGGCGAAGAGCCACCTGTTTGCCCAGGTTCACCGGCTCTTTAAAACGCTCGCGAAAGACGAACCCGCTGTGATTATCCTTGAGGATCTCCACGAGGCCGACCGCGGCAGCCGCCAGCTCTTCTCCTACCTGACCAGGCACCTCAATCAGCTGCCCGTCCTCTTTGCCGCAACACTGCGAAAAGAAGAGAGCGAGCCCCTGCCGGAGTTTGCGAACGATCAGTCCGGCGAATCCCTGGAAATACTGGAACTCTCACCGCTGACCTATGAGGAGCATACGGCCCTGCTGCAGCAGAACGCGGGTGATGCCGTTATCGGGGCGGACACTTCCGCACGGATTTTCCAGCTAGCCGAAGGCAATCCCTTTTACGCGCTGGAACTTCTGCGTCACTATGTGGAGAACAAGCCTGCCGGGTTCTCAGGAAGCAGGAAAACGAGGGACGGCTCGCCCTCTCCCGAGTCGGAATCCATCCCCTCCACGCTTCGCAGCCTGGTGGACGAGAAACTGGAGAAGCTCTCTCCGCAGGCCCGCCACCTGTTGAATATCGCGGCCGTGATCGACCGGAGGGTCCCCTACGATCTGCTGGCTTACCTCTGGAGCGGAGAGGAAGGAGGAAAAAAACAGGAGTTGTTCGAGGCCCTGGAGGAAGTTATCCGGGCGAGGCTGTTGGAGGAGAAGGGACTGGATTACTCCTTTCGGCACGCCCTGGTGCAGGAAACCATCTACGGCTCTATCTCCAGGGCACGCCGCCGGATACTTCACAGGCAGGTCGCCGACCGGCTGGTTGAAACATCGGGCGAAGAGACGGAATTGCCGGTCGAGAAAGTGGCCCGGCACTACCTGGGAGCCGGAGATAACATGAAGGGAGCGCGATTGCTGGTCCGGGCGGGAGAACGGGCGGAAAGTGCCTATGCACACGAAGATGCCCTGAATCGCTACCGCGAAGCATGCCAGGTCCTGGAGGAATCCGACGATGAGAGTGCCAACTCCCAGAAGGCCAAAATACACCGGCGCATCGGGGATGTCTACCGTGCATGCGGCCGGCTGGAAATGAGTTACGAGGCCTATGAACAGGCTATTTCGCTCGGGGAGGAACACGCGATGGAGAATGCCGACCTGGCGGAACTGAACCGGAGACTGGCCATTGTCTCCATCTTCCGCACCGATATCGACCAATCGGAAACGTTCCTTGAAAAAGCCTTTGATCTTTCCGGCCGGGACGCCCGCTCCCGAGCCCGCCTGCAAATCACACGTGCGCTGCACCTGTGGCATGTGAACCGTCTGGAGGAGGCCTACGAAACCGCGAAAGAGGGGCTGGAACTGGCCCGGGAAGCTGACGCCAGGGTGGAAGCTTCCCAAGCCTGCGAAATACTGGCGATGACCTGCCTGCCGCTAGGCCGCTGGAAGGAGGGACTGAAATACGAGAAGGAAAAGTACTACGCGGACTGGTCCCCCGAAATTGTGGTGGCGACCGACGCCCATCTCTGCCTGTGGGAGTACCACGTCACCGGCGACCAGCCCCTGCAGCGGGCCCGCTCTTTTATGGAGGAAATTGCCGAACAGGCAGCGGAGGTGGGTGACCTCCGCTGCGTCGCGGTATGCCATTATGCCCTGGGCACCATGTTCCTGTGGCGCGGAGAGCGACGGCGGGCCGTACGGGAACTCACCTCCAGCCTCGAACTGCACGACCGCGTAGGCTCACCGGCTGGAATGGCCTACTCCCTCGCCCGGAAAAGTGTTCTCCACACACTGGCAGGGGCAAACGATCTCGGCTGGCAGGCCGTGCAGGAGGGTCTTGACTACGCCGGGAAGGCGGCCGTACGCGATCACTGCCTGCAGCGGCTCCTCGGAGTGGGCCTCTGGAATCGCCTGGAGAGCGGGGACTCCGAACAGGCACGCCGCCTGGTATACCAAAGCGAGGAGCTCCTGGAAGAAAAAGGGGCATGTGCGGCATGCGCGCTGGAGCTTTACCCCTGGATGGCCTATTACTACTTGAAAAACGGCCGGATAGACCGCGCCAGGAAATGCGGAGAGGCGGTCTCTGATCTTGCCGAAAAGACCGGTAATCCCGTGGGCAAGGTCATCGCCGCCATCATAAAATCCAGCCTTTCTGTTGTCGATGCGGAACTGGAGCGAGCCGAAGAGGGAGTCCGGGAAGCCTATCGTATCCTGGAGGAGGCCGTTCCCGAAACCGCACACTCGCCGGTGGCACACTACCTGGACCGTATGACCGAACAGCAGGAGCAGCTCGCCTAGACCACTCTCCGCCAGAAAACGCCCGGTCCTGCCTCCTACTATTCCCTTACTATAGCTTTTCGTCGGGCCGGAAGAAAAACGGAAGAGGTCGGGAAGAGGCGGTGATTACATTGGGAACAGAAAACGCAGGAAACCCAACAAACCCAAGATAATCACCATGAGTACGACAACAACACAACTGGACGAGCAAGAGGTAGAACAGGCAGTACAAGAGATGTACGATGAGGTAGCGGCCTGTCCGAATAAGGAGTTTCATTTCCCTACCGGACGAGACTCCTGTCTTCACCTGGGATATCCCGAGGAAGAGCTGAACGCCCTGCCTCCCGAGGCCGTGGAACCGTTCGCAGGGGTTGGATACCCTTTTCTGGCCGACGTTATCCGCCCGGGAGATACCGTGGTGGACATCGGATCCGGTTCGGGCGTAGACGCGCTCGTAGCGGCTCAGAAAACAGGCCCGGGAGGAGAAGTCGTGGGTATCGACATTACGCCGGCCATGATACAAAAGGCCCGGGAAATCATTCGACAAGCGGCCGTAGATCACGTCCGCGTAACGGAGGGACGCGCTGACGATATCCCCCTGGATAACGGCTGCGCGGACGTGGTAACCAGCAACGGCGTGATCAACCTGGTGCCCGACAAAAAGAGAGCTTTTGAGGAGATTCACCGCATTCTCACCCCGGGCGGGCGTATACAGATCTCGGACATCGTCCTCTCGAAGCCGGTTTCGGAGAAATCGAAATCCAACGCCCAGCTCTGGGCCGAGTGCATTGTAGGAGCAGAACCGGTGGAAGTGTACCTTGACCTGGTGCGATCGGCCGGTTTTGAAAACGTCAGTATCATAGACCGGCTTGACTACTTCGCCCGGAGTTCCAACGAGGACACCCGCAACGCCGCCGACAACCTGGGGGCTCACACCATCGTCCTGACAGGAAAGAAAGGATAGCACCCGCCACCCGGGAGACTCCCGGGTGGTCCATCCCGGGACTCGAATTCAATATTCTAGATACACTAGGTGATCATCATGAAAAAAGCCATACTGTCTACCGTCGCCCTGTTTCTGATGCTGACCGCTCAGAAACTCACGGCCCAGCAACAGACCGAATACGGTACCATAGCGTTTGAACTCTCATGCAGCGAGGGAGCCGGTGAGGAATTCCGCACCGGGCTGGCGCTCTTGCATCACATGATGTATGAGCAGGCCAGGGAGCAATTCCGGCAATCGGCAGAGTCGGATCCCGGCTGCGCGATGCCTCACTGGGGAATCGCGATGAGTTATATCCATCCCCTGTGGGGAGAACGACCGTCGGATGAGGCCCTGGCCAGTGGAAACAAGGCCGTCGCCCGGGCCATGCGCCTGGACCCGGCAACCGACCGGGAGGAAGCCTACATCTCGGCCGTCGGAGCCTTTTACGAGCAGTGGGAAGACCGGTCCTACTCTGAACAGCTCGCTGCTTTTGAAGAGGGATATCAAAAGCTGTACCAGGCCCATCCGGAGGATGTGGACGCAGCAGCCTTCTACGCGCTGTCCCACCTGGCTACCGCCTCACCCAGTGACGAAACCCTCTCCCATCAGAAAAGGGCCGGGGCGATGCTGGAAGAGCTGCTCGAACGCGCGCCCGAACACCCGGGACTTTTTCACTATACCATTCACGCCTACGACAACCCGACGCTCGCGGAGCGGGCCGTACCGGTGGCCCGGGCATACGACAAACTGGCCCCCGACGTGCCGCACGCCCTCCACATGCCGAGCCACATCTTCGTCCGCCAGGGCTTATGGGCGGATGTGATAGAATGGAACCTGCGATCCGCCGAGGCGGCTCTCCGCCAGTCTGGTGAGCAGGTCTCTCTCCATTACGTTCACGCTCTCGACTACCTGGCCTACGCCTACCTGCAGCGCGGGAAAGATCAAAAGGCAAAAGAGGTCATACAGAAAACCGTCACTGTGGGCAACCTGCAGGAGCAACTGGCCTCCGCCTATGCGGTGGCCGCCGCCGAGGCGCGTTACTTCCTGGAGCGGGGAAAGTGGGAAGCGGCCGCCGGTCTTGCGACACGGACGTCGAACGGTTTTCCGCTGGAGGACTTCCCGCCGGCGGAGTCCATCGTTCATTATGCCCGAGGAATCGGATCGGCCCTTTCGGGCGACCTAGCGGGTGCCGCGGAATCCGTCCGGGAACTGGACCGACTGCACGAGGCATTGATGGACTCGGAAATGGAATACTGGGCTGCGCTGACGGATGCCCAGCGCACTTCCATAGCCGCCTGGATAGCCTACGGGGAGGGGGAGACGGAGCGAGCCCTTGACCTGATGAGTAAGGCGGCGGACACGGAGGACTCAGTCGGGAAACACCCGGTTACCCCGGGTCATGTGTTGCCCGCCCGGGAGCTTCTGGGAGATATGCTGCTTAAATCGGGGCAGCCCGGGAA
>CAZGSL010000020.1:0-29682 GCA_964528445.1 uncultured Balneolaceae bacterium
ATGAGTAAATAAAAAAAGGCAGCTCGCCTGGTGACGAACTGCCTTGTGTTTAGTGGCGGGGGCAGGATTCGAACCTGCGACCTTCGGGTTATGAGCCCGATGAGCTACCAGCTGCTCCACCCCGCGATGTCGATTCCTAAGATACGGCTAAATACGGGTACTTGTCAATACCTGTTTCCGCCGTAAATTCGCTTTCCGTTTGATGGCGAGCCCGATATATTATACCATGCTCTACACGCCCAAATCCCCCGCGCGAAATCCCTGAGATCCATGAAGCAAGCTTCCCTTATAGACCCGAAAGAGGTCCACGAGATACTCGGGAAACATCTGCTGACCGATGGGTACGACATCGTGCTGGACCTGGAGAAGAGCGAGGGGATGCGCCTTCATGACGCCCGCAGCGGGACTTCCTACCTGGATTTCTTCACCTTCTACGCCTCCAGCCCGCTCGGTATGAACCACCCCGCCCTGGACAATCCGGAGTTCCGGGAGAAAATGGGGCGCGTAGCCCTCAACAAGCCTTCCAACTCCGACGTCTACACCCGGGAGATGGCCGAATTCATGGACCACTTCGACAGGACCGCCATACCGGACTATCTTCCCTATTCCTTTTTTATCGCGGGAGGCGCTCTCGCGGTGGAAAACGCCCTGAAGGTGGCTTTCGACTGGAAGGTGCAAAAGAATTTCGAGAAGGGCTACCGCACGGAGAAGGGGCACAAGGTGCTCCATTTCGAGCAGGCGTTCCACGGGCGCTCGGGGTATACGCTTTCGCTGACCAACACCGATCCACGGAAAACCCGGTTCTTTCCCAAATTCGACTGGCCGCGCGTTATCGCCCCCGTCATGCGCTATCCCGAAACCCCGGAGCACGTCCAACAGGCCGAGGAGCTGGAACGGAAAGCGCTGGCCCAGGCGGAGCGGCACTTCGATACGCACAAAGACGAAATCGCCTGTATCCTGATCGAACCGATACAGGGAGAGGGCGGCGACAACCATTTTCGTCCCGCGTTTCACCGCGCGCTGCGGGAGATGGCCGACCGGCACGAGGCCCTGCTGATATACGACGAGGTCCAGACCGGGGTCGGGCTCACGGGCAAATTCTGGGCCCACGAGCACTTCGTGAAACCCGACATCCTGGCCTTTGGGAAAAAAGCACAGGTCTGCGGCATCCTGGCGGGCAGGCGTGTGGACGAAGTGCCGGAGAACTGCTTCAACGTCTCCTCCCGCATAAACTCAACCTGGGGAGGCAACCTGGTGGATATGGTGCGGTTCGGGCGGATACTGCAGGTCATCGAGGATGAGGAGCTTGTGGAAAACGCGGCCGAGACGGGACAATACCTGCTGGAGGGACTTCGCGAGCTGGCGGAAAATCACGAGATGCTGAGCAATCCCAGGGGACGCGGGCTCTTCTGCGCGATCGACCTGCCCGACGGACAGACACGCGACGCCGTTCGGACAGCTTGTTTCGAGCGCCGGATGATGATCCTGGGATGCGGGGAACGCACCATCCGGTTTCGTCCCCCGCTCACCGCAATGCCCGGCCATATCGACGAGGGACTGGATATCCTGGAAGAGGCCGTCTCGTCGGTCGCCTCCTGAGCCGGATATACCCGCCGGCAACGAGCCCTTATCTCGCCTGCAACGCCTGCCGGTCCATGACCCCGTGAAAGAGCGATTCGTAGGCCTCCCTCATCTCAGCCACTTTCAGCTCGGCGAGTTCCCGGATCACCAGGCGGTCTCCCTCCACCGTACCCAGGGTATAGCAGGGAACGCCTGCCTCCGTGAAATAGCCGGTAGCCTCTTTCGCCTCCCGCAGCGGGGCAGTGACGACGACGCCCGACTGGGCCTCGCTGTAGAGAATTTCATAGTGATCGTCCCCCAGGTCGGACGTTTCCACGGTGGCCCCCAGTCCGGAAAATACCGACATTTCGGCCAGCGCCACCGCCAGTCCGCCGTCGGACACATCGTGTGCGGCGTTGACCACTCCCTTCCGGATCGCCTCCAGCAGGGCGTCCTGCAGCTTCTTCTCAAACTCCAGGTCGAGCGCCGGGGCGTCCCCCGCCGTTTGACCATGTATGGCGTGCAGGTATTCGCTGCCGCCCAGTCCCCGGCGGGGAGCACCGATGTAGAGCACCGCATCCCCGGCATTCTTGAATCCCGGTGTCATGAGATGATTTTCGATATCCTCCACCAGCCCGAGCATCCCGATCACCGGCGTGGGGAAAACCGCCGCGCGGGGATTTTCGTTGTAGAAACTGACGTTGCCCCCCGTCACCGGCGTGGAAAAGACACGGCACGCCTCGCCCATGCCGGCCAGGGCCTCCCTGAAGGTCCAGTACACCTCCGGTTTGTAGGGATTTCCGAAGTTGAGGCAGTTGGTGATCGCCATGGGACGGGCGCCGCTGCAGACGACGTTGCGGGCCGCCTCGGCCACCGCGATCTGCCCGCCTCTCCGGGGATTCAGGTAGACGTACCGCCCGTTGCAGTCGGTCTTGACCGCCAGCCCCTTGCCTGTGCCCTTGATGCGGATCACGCCGGAGTCCGACGCGCCCGGTCCGCTGACCGTGTTGGTGCGCACCATGGTATCGTACTGCTCGTAGACCCATCGCCTGGAGGCGATATTGGGTGAGCCCAGCAGCTTGAGCACGGTATCGGAGTGGTCGGCGGGATGGTCGAGCGCCGCAAAGTCAAACCGCCGGGTCTCCTCCAGGTACGCCGGGCGTTCGGCCTCCCGCTCGTATTGCGGCGCCCCGCCGCCCAGGACCAGGCTGTCGGCCGGAATGTCCGCCTTCACCTCCCCGTCCTTCCAGTAGGTCACCTTGTCGCCGTCCATCACCTCCCCGATTACCACGGCGTTGAGATCCCATTTTTCATAGATATCCATGATTTCCCTCTCGCGGCCCTTTTCGGCCACGACCAGCATGCGCTCCTGGCTTTCGGAGAGCAGCAGTTCGTACGCGGTCATCCCCTTCTCCCTCGCGGGCACCTTGTCGAGATCGATCCGCATGCCGCATCCCCCCTTGGCGCTCATCTCCGAAGAAGAGCAGGAGATGCCCGCCGCGCCCATGTCCTGCATGCCCACGATTCCCCCGTTCCTGATCGCCTCGAGCGTGGCTTCCAGCAGCTGCTTCTCGGTGAAAGGGTCTCCCACCTGTACGCTGGGACGCTTCTCCTCGCTCTCTTCGTCGATCTCCTCGGAGGCGAAGGTGGCCCCGTGAATGCCGTCCCTGCCGGTGCTGGAGCCCACGATAATGACCGGGTTTCCCGCTCCCTTCGCGACGGCCGAGACGGTCTCCCCCTCTTTCACGATTCCCACGCTCATGGCGTTCACCAGGGGATTCCCTTCGTACCGCTCGTCAAAATAGATCTCGCCGCCCACCACCGGCACCCCGAAGGAGTTGCCGTAATCGGCGATGCCCCGCACCACCCCGTCCAGGAGAAAGCGGACCCTCGGCTCTTCCATGCTGCCGAAACGAAGAGAGTTCAGGCTGGCCACCGGACGCGCCCCCATGGTGAATATGTCGCGGTGTATGCCCCCCACCCCGGTCGCGGCCCCCTCGTAGGGTTCGATCGCCGAGGGGTGGTTGTGGCTCTCCACCTTGAAGGCGCATCCCAGCCCGTCCCCGATATCCACCAATCCGGCGTTCTCCTCCCCGGCGCCGACCAGGAGCTGGGGGCCCTCGCGCGGCAGTTTCTTGATCTCAAGGATGGAATTCTTGTAGGAGCAGTGCTCGCTCCACATCACGGAGTAGACCCCCAGTTCGGTCCACGTCGGAGTGCGTCCCAGGAACTCCCGTATTTTCTCGTACTCCTCCTCGTTCAGGCCGTGCTCGACGGCGAGGTCCAGGGTGACTTCGGGCTCGTTGGATGCGTCGTTTGACATGGTTCGGTTTCGGGTTGGATGGTAAGTAACATGCGGCGAATGGGGGTGAAACAATCCCGGGGCAAAGATAGGAAAATGGGGTCTCAGGTAAAAACCCGTCACCCGAACCGGGCCCCGTGAATCCGCCCTATCCCAGTTGCATCATAATGGCAGACAATTCGTATATTGTACCGCTTTACCAACGCGAACCAGTTTCCATTTTTATGAAGATCAAGACCATCGTAATCGTCGGAATCCTGATTCTCATCGGCTTCTACGGGGTGAGTGTAAACAACAGCCTGGTGGAACAGCAGGAGAGCGTCAACCAGGCGTGGGCGCAGGTGGAGAACCAGTATCAGCGCCGCTCCGACCTGATTCCCAACCTTGTGAATACGGTCAAGGGAGCTACCGACTTCGAACAGGAGACCCTCACCCAGGTGATCGAGGCCAGAAGCAAGGCCACGTCCGTGCAGATTTCAGCGGACGACCTGGATAATCCGCAGGCGCTTCAGCAGTTTCAGCAGGCGCAGAACCAGCTTTCGGGCGCTCTCTCCCGGCTGATGGTGACGGTGGAAAAATATCCCGAACTCCAGGCCAACCAGAACTTCCGGGACCTTCAGACCCAGCTCGAGGGTACGGAGAACCGCATCACGACCGAACGGCAGCGCTACAACGAGGCGGTTCAGCGCTACAACACCTCCATCCAGCGTTTCCCGACCAACATGATGGCGGGGCTCCTGGGTTTTGATGAGAGAGCCTATTTCGAAGCGGATGAGGGTGCCGAGGAGGTTCCCGAAGTGAACTTCAACTGACCGGCAGCCTGGCCGCCAACCAAAATCACAGGATTATGGCATCCAACCCTTTTCTGACCGAAGAGCAGGAAGCAAAGGTCGTGCGTGCTATCGCCGAGGCCGAGCAGCAGACCTCGGGCGAGATCCGGATCCATATGGAAGAGCACTGCCCGGGGGATCCCCTGGAGCGGGCCGCCCGGATATTCCATGATCTGGGCATGGACCAGACCGAGCGCCGGAACGGCATCCTGATCTACGTAGCCACGGAAGACCACAAGGTGGCGGTGTACGCGGGGAAAGGCATTCACGAACAGGTGGAGAACCGTTTCTGGAACGACGTGCTGGAGATCATCCTGGAACATTTCCGTCGGGGGGAACGGGCGGAGGGCCTGGTCAACGCCGTCCGGAAATCCGCCGACAAGCTCCGCGAGCTCTATCCCCGCGCCGACCAGTACGTCAACGAGCTGAGCAACGAAATAAGCTACCGGAAAAACAGCGAAACAGAAGAAGAATAAAAATGTTTTTCACCTCTTCCGTCCCCCATATGAGGTTCCCACGCTTCCTCCTGCTGTTTATGGCCGCTCTGCTGTGGGCCGGCAGCCTCACGGCCCAGTCGCAGCTGTATCCCGCCGAACCGGAAGGGCATATCAACGATTACGCGGATTTTCTGAACGCCGAGGAGGAGAGCCGCCTCGAGACCAAGCTGCGCAATTACCGGGATACCACGACCACCGTGCTTGTCGTCACCACTCTGGAGAATCTCCAGGGACATTCCATCGAGGAGGTCGGCACCAGCATGTTCAACGAGTGGAACATGTGGGAGGGCGACCGCGACAACGGCGCGCTGATCCTGGTCTCCCGCGAAGAGCGGAGGATACGCATCGAGGTGGGATACGGCCTGGAGGGAGCCATTCCGGATATTATGGCCGGAAGGATCATCCGGGAGATTCTCAACCCTGCTTTCCGGGAGAGCCGCTATTACGACGGATTCGACCGGGCGACCTCGGCCATGATCGATCTGGCCGCCGGAGAGTACGAGGGAACCCTCGCCTCGTCCGGTGAGGAGAGCTCGGAGGGGATCGACCGCTCAACGATCATCTTCTTCCTCTTCCTGATCTATATCGTGTATGTCTCCTCCCGGCGCGGAGGAGGAAAGGGCAACGGTAAAAACCGCAAAAGGACGCTGGGACCCGGCGGATTTATTTTCCTGGGTGGAGGCGGTTTCGGCGGCCACGGCGGAGGGGGAGGTGGCGGCGGATTCGGCGGATTCAGCGGTGGAGGCGGATTCGGATCCGGCGGCGGCGGCGCCAGCGGGGGCTGGTGATATGTTCCCCGCCGGACGGGCTAGGCGCCGGACCGCGAAACGGGAGGAGAGGGGGTCTCGTTCAAATACTCCTCCAGCGTAAACTCATCCACCTGCACGGCATCCACCCGGGCCAGTTCGGCCTTGCGCACCGCTTCTCCCTCCTGTTTGGTCAGAATGCCCTTCTCAATCGCCTCATCCACCACGAACCTCGGCTGCATATCCGGCAGATCTCCTCTCTTCTCAGCCTCGTGCAGTTTCTTGTACAGCGGAAGGGCTTCCGTTTTGAGGCGGAAGGCATTCTCGTACTTGCCAAGCGCCTCGTCGGTATCCTCGGTGAGGTACATGCCCTCGGTCAGACGGTCGCGCTGCTCTCCCGGCGTCTGCATGGCCCGGGCGATCCGGTGGCCCAGCCCGTCGGAGGGACGCGATCCGATCCGGTTGATGCGTGACCAGAGCGCGATGGGACCGCGGAAGAGCCAGCTCAGTCCGGGGACCCGTATTTCGCTGTAGATGTTGTCGAACGACTCCTGGATGCGGTGAAAGGCGTAATCGAGCGACCACCGGAGGAAGGGCAGGTCCTCTTCCCGGCGCCCCTCGGCTTCAAAGCGCCGCAGGGTTGCGGTGGCCAGGTACATCCAGCTCAGGATATCGGCGAAACGTCCGCTGATCTTCTCCTTGATCTTCAGCCTCCCCCCGTACGAACCGAGGGCGAGGTCGGCCAGGAAGGCAAAGGAGGCGGAGGTCCAGGCCAGCTTGCGGAAATACGGCGCCGCGGGTCCGCCGACCGGCGAGGGGGAGAGCCATCCCCGCGTGAGACTCAGCAGCAGCGCCCGGGAGCCGTTGCGGACGACATGACCGATATGCTTCCAGAATGCCCCGTCAAACGCCTCGGCGTCGCCCCGGGTCAGGGCGTCGATTTCGCGGTAGGCGTAGGGATGGCAGCGGATCGCCCCCTGCCCGAAAGTGATCAGGCTGCGGGTCAGTATATTGGCCCCCTCCACCGTAATGGCGATGGGAACCGCCATATGGGCGTGCGCAAAAATATTTCGGGGCCCGCGCGAGATGCCCGCGCCGCCCATGATATCCATGGCGTCGTTGATGATCTGCCGCCCCAGTTCCGTGAAGTTGTACTTGGCGATGGCGGTGATGACGGCCGGCTTCGCCCCCCGATCGAGTCCCCCGCAGGTATACCTCCTGGCCGCCTCCATCAGGTAGGTGAATCCGCCGATACGGGCCATCGGCTCCTCGATCCCCTCGAATCGGCCGATATTGATGCCGAACTGCTGGCGGAAGGCGGTATAGGCCCCGATGGCACGGGTCGCGGTCTTGGCCCCGGCCACGCTCTCGGCCGGCAGCGAAATGCCCCTCCCCACGGAGAGCGACTCCGTAAGCATGCGCCATCCGTTCCCCGCCTGCTCGGGTCCCCCGATGATAGCATCCACGGGAACCACCACATCTTCCCCGTCAATGGGGCAGTTATAGAAGGGAATGCCCAGCGGATCGTGCCGTCTTCCCAGTTTGATCCCCTCCGTATCGCTGGGGATGAGCGCACAGGTAATACCGGGGGACTCTCCCTTGCCCAGGTGGTTCTCGGGATCCCGCAGTTTGAATGCCAGGCCGATCACCGTGGAGATGGCCGCCAGCGTAATATACCGCTTGGTGAAATTGAGCCGCAGGTAGAGCTCGCCGTCCTCCCCCTCGAAGACCTCCCCGCGCGCCGTCATCGATCCCGCGTCGGAGCCGGCCGTGGGTTCGGTAAGGGCGAAGCAGGGGATCTCCTCCCCTTCCGCCAGCCTCGGCAGGTAGTAATCCTTCTGCTTATCGGTGCCGTAATGCACCAGGAGTTCGGCGGGACCCAGGGAGTTGGGCACCATCACGGTGATGGCCAGGGGGCCGCAGCGCGAGGCGAGTTTGGCAATAATGGCGCTGTGCGCCAGCGTCGAGAAACCGTATCCCCCGTACTCCTCGGGGATCTCCAGCCCGAAGAACCGCTCCGAGCGCATGTAGTCCCACACTTCATCCCGGAAACCCTTTCGCACATACACCTCCCAGTCGTCCACCATACGGCAGAGCTCCTCCACCGGCCCGTCCATGAACTCCTGCTCCCGCTCGGTCAGCTCGGGATAATCCTCTTCCATCAGTTTCTTCATGTCCGGCCGTCCGGAGAAGAGCTCCCCGTCCACCCAGACGTTGCCCGCCTCCAGCGCCGTGCGCTCGGTCTCGGAAATCTTGGGCAGAAAATTGAGGGCGTCCAGCAGCTTCATGATGGGCCCGGATACCACGGTCCGCCGCACCGGCCTGACATTGAACACCAGGCAGACCAGCAGATAGATCCCCAGCAGCCAGAAGGGGGCTTCCACACCCCAGAGGACGGCCAGCCCCACCAGCGACCAGAGCCAGAGCGGGGCCCCGAAAAAGCCGAAAGCGAGGGCAGCCAGCAGCACGCCGGCTGCCACCCACCAGGTGGGGTATGCGTTGAGAAAGCCCAGGGTTTCGGTAAGCCATTCCATAATATGCCTCTTCTTCGGTTGGTACGTTTACGACAGTTCCATCGCCGTTCTCAGGCGGTATCCCTGCAAGATACGGTCGACCGCCTCCTCGATGAACAGCTCGCGGTCGATGCGGCTGTCCAGCCGGCGGGAGAACAGGACCGAGAGCACGCCATGCAGCTGAGCCCAGAGAACATAAGCCGCCAGGACCGGCCGGGATTCATCCACCGCCCCCTCGGCCACCCCCTGCTCGATGACTTCCCCCACGATCCGGTAGCCCCGCCGGGCCTTCCGGAATTTCTCCCGGGGATAGCGCGCCATATCGTCCGAGTTCACCCGGTAGATCACCTGGTACTCGCGGGGGTTCTCAAGGGCGAAGTCCACATACTCCCGGGCGAGGTTTTCAAGTTTCTGAACGGCCTCCCCGGTCCCGCGGGCCACCCGTTCCAGCCGGTCGTTCAGCTCCTCGATGCTCTGTTCCATGACCGAGTGGATCAAGTCGTCCTTGTTCTCGAAATGGAGATAGATACTGGTCGCCGTCACCCCCGCCTCCGCGGCAATTTTCCGCAGCGAGCACCCGCGGTAGCCCTTCTCCAGCAGCAGTTTCCTGCAGGCGTCCAGCAGTTCCGATTTCAGTCCGTTTCCCTGATCCTTCTTCATCGCGGTCGTCGGTTAACGGTGTTAACTCATGATTACAGAATTCTGCTCTCAATTGCAACGGCCGCGTCAGGATCCACTACTCGCCGGCCAGCCGGAAGTCGAGGTATTTGATCGACTTGCCGTTCTCCAGGTGTTTCCGCTCGTAGTAGGTTTTGACCGTCAGCAGATCGTGGTCCGGGCGCTCCCGGTAGACGTCGTCCACTTTTTCGCCGAGGAGGCATCCCTCCTCTTCGATGACCTCCAGCGTATAGTCAAAAAGCATCTTGCTGTCGGTTTTCAGCCGTATGGGACCGCCCGGCTTCAGGACGCGCCGGTAGATCTCCAGGAATTTGGGCGCGGTCAGCCGCTTGTTGCGGTCCGGAGAGCGGGGATAGGGATCCGGGAAGGTAATCCAGAGCTCCTCCACCTCTCCCGGTCCGAAATATTCGTGAAGGTGATCGATATAGATGCGAAGGAAGCGGACGTTCTCCAGCTTCTCCTCCAGCGCCCGCCGGGCCCCTTTCCAGATCCGCGCACCCTTGATGTCCACGCCTACAAAGTTCCGGTCCGGGTATCGCCGCGCCAGATCCAGGGTGTATTCGCCCTTCCCGCAGGCCAGCTCGAGCGTTACGGGATTCCCGTTCCCGAAGACTTCGTCGGACCAGGAACCGGCCGGCTTCTCCTCTTCCCTGCCCTGGTAATCGGTCAGTTCGAGCACATTGCGGAAGCGGCCGATCTCTTCGAATCGTTCCAGTTTGTTCTTGCCCATGGGGGATTGCGTAACTCAGGTAAGGTTTGACGTCCGCCGCGGGTGACCATCAGGGAGCGAGGCGGATGATCTCCCACCCCGGCTCCTCCCGGCGGTAGAGCAGCCGGTCGTGCATCCGTTTCTCCCGGCCCTGCCAGAATTCGATGCTCCCGGGGTTCAGCACATATCCTCCCCAACGGTCTGGAAGGGGGACCTCCTCTCCCTCGAACTGCCGGCGATACTGCTCAAAACGCTCGTCCAGGTCCTCCCGCGAATCCACGCGCTCGCTCTGTTCGGAGGCCCAGGCGCCGATCTGGCTGGGACGGGGACGCTGGCGGAAATAGTTGCTCGACTCCTTGCGGGTGAGTTTCTCGACAGTGCCCTCCATGCGCACCTGCCGTGAGAGAGCGCGCCAGTAGATGCAGAGCGCCGCGCGGGGATTTTCGGCCAGCTCCCTTCCTTTCCGGCTTTCGTAATTGGTGTAGAAACGGAATCCGCGCTCATCGAATCCCTTGAGAAGGACGATGCGGGCGGAGGGAACGGCATCGGAAGAGGCGGTAGCCAGGGTCATGGCGTTGGGATCCACCAGCTCGGCCGAGAGGGCCTGTTCAAACCAGTGGGCAAATTGGGAAATGGGGTTCGGATCCACGCTCTCTCCGTTGAGAGGGGCCCCGGCATATTCGCGGCGCAGGGCTTCCACCCTGTCGGATACCCCGGACGATTTGCGGCCTTTTATCTTCATCCGAAATAGCCGGGTTCGTTGCCGCTTTTCCACTTGATGTTGCAGCCCATGCTGGGCTTCTGCTCCCCGACGGTTTCGCCCTCCTCCAGCAGCAGGTCCATCGCCTCGCGGAGGTCGCTTCCGTCGACCGGCTCCCCGTTGCCGGGCCGGCTGTCGTCAAACTGTCCGCGGTAAACCAGCTCCAGGTTCTCATCAAAGAGAAAGAAATCCGGCGTACAGGCCGCGCGGTACCTGCGGGCGACCTCCTGGGACTCGTCGTAAAGATAGGGAAAAGGGAAATCGTACTCCTCGGCAACCTCCTTCATCCGGTCGGGATGGTCGTCGGGATAGTTCTCCACGTCGTTGGAGCTGATGGCGACCACCTCCACGCCCCTGTCCATGTATTCCGCGGCAACATCCACCAGTTCTTCGAGGATGTGCTGCACATAGGGACAGTGGTTGCACATGAAGATAACCAGCAGCGCGCGGGCGCCTTCAAAATCGGAAAGCGACACGCTGCCGCCGTCCACCGTATCAGGTAGCGTAAAATCCGGGGCACGAGTCCCCAGTTCAAGCATCGTGGAAAGGGTGCTGGACATAACGTATTGCGTATTTCTTTTGGTTGGGATTTCCTGCCGGCCAGGATCGCGCCGGATTAAAACTACAAAGTAACGGGATAAACAGTTCCCTGCGCGGGCGGTGTCCGATAAAACGGAAGAGGGGCAAAATAAAATGCCCGATATCTACAAGCGTTAGGTGTTTATGCTTAGAAAGCTACTATCTAGTCGGAAACTAGGTAGGATTTTGTAGATATCGGGCGTAAAATTTTTATCGACAGATAGTAAACGAATCTTAGCCCTTTTTGTTTCACGCTTTCGAGGGGATATTTTCCTTTTACTCCCCGCCCGGCTTCCCGCCGAAAAGATCCCTCTGGCTCCCGCTGCGGCGGATAAAGGCGTCCCTGTTCAGCTCCGCCGGCTTCCGCTCCAGGCCCAGCTTCTTCGCATGGAGCCGGAACAGGGATCGTATCTGTTCGGCGAAGTCTCCCTCCCCGTGAAAACGCCTGCCGAATTCCGGCTCGTTCAGCTTGCCGTCCCTCATCCCGCGAATGCGGTTCAGCACCTTCTCTTTCCGGTCGGGGAAATGGTGTTCCAGCCACTCACCGAACAGATCCTTCACCCCGTGAGGGAGGCGGACCAGGGTGTAGCCGGCATGGGTCGCCCCCGCTTCCGCCGCGGCCTCCAGTATGGCCGGCACCTCGTGGTCGGTCAGCCCCGGCACGATCGGGGCCACGTTCACTCCCGCCGGGATGCCGTTCTCCCGCAGTTTCCCGATCGCCTCCAGGCGGCGGTAGGGCTGCGTGGTACGCGGCTCCATCACCCGCGCCAGATCCCGGTCCAGTGTGGTCACCGAGAGGGTCACCTGCGCCGCGCCCGCATCCGCCAGTTTTTTCAAATGGTCGATATCGCGGGTAACGAGGTAGTTCTTGGTGATAACGCTCACCGGGTTCCGAAAGCGCGCCAGGACCTCCAGGCATCCCCGGGTAATCTCCAGCTCCCGTTCGACCGGCTGATAGGGATCGGTTACCCCGCTCATGACGATGGTCCGGGGCGTCCAGGAGGTAGAAGAAAGCGCCCGGCGCAGCTTTTCGGGGGCTTCGTACTTGACCATGATGCGCGACTCGAAATCGAGTCCGGCCGAAAAACCCAGGAATTCATGGGTGGGGCGGGCATAACAGTAGATGCAGCCGTGCTCACATCCCCGGTAGGGGTTGACGCTCGCATCGAAAGGGATGTCCGGGCTGTCGTTGGTGGCGATGATCTGCTTGCTGTCGTCCGCGTAAAACCGGGTGTCGGGACTCGGTTTCTCGCCGGTCTCCTCGTCCAGGTCGTAGTCGGTATAGGTTCCCTCGAAACGATTGGGGGGATTGTCCGAACTGCCCCGTCCGCGTATGGGATTTTTGTCGCTCATGGAACGTGTTCCAACGTGTGTCGTTCGCCTTATCGTGTCTGTCGGGCATCTTCCCCGCCCAAAAAAGGGCGCTACGTGCCGGTGGCGGCCGCCTGGCGCACGCACTCCAGGATCGTATCAAGGGTGTCCGCGAGCAGGTCGTCGCCGATGATCAGCGGCGGGGCCAGCCGCACGAGGGTCTCGGAGTGCAGCGTCCATCCCAGGATCACTCCCCGCTCCAGGCAGAGGCTCACGGCGCGCCGGCAGAGCTCCGGGGATTCCAGCTCCATGCCGAGCATCGCCCCCCTCCCCCGAAGCTCCACGATGCCCTCCCCTTTCAGCACCTTTCGCGCCTGACGCTCGATCTCCGCGGCCCGTTCGGCGTACGTCTCCCCCAGCAGCTCCCGCAGGGTTGCCAGGGCCGCCGCGCAGGAGACGGGGTGTCCCCCGAACGTGGTGACGTGATTGAGCGGGGGATCCCGCCGGAAAGCGGTAAACAGGTCGGACGAGGAGACGAACGCTCCCAGCGGCATTCCCCCGCCCATCGCCTTCGCCAGGCAGAGGATGTCGGGGGTCACGCCGTAGTGCTCAAAAGCGAACAGCGGCCCGGTGCGCCGGAAGCCGGTCTGGATCTCATCAAAGATAAGCAGCGCCCCATTCTCGCGGCATCTCCCGCGCAGCTCCTCCAGCCACTCCTTTTCGGCGGGTATGATGCCCCCCTCTCCCTGGATCGGTTCCAGGATAACCGCGGCCGTCTCCCCGTCGATGGCATCCAGCTCACCGTATCCGTTGAAGTCCAGGAAGCGGACGCCCGGCAGAAGCGGCTCATAGGGATCCCGGTAGATCTCCCGTCCGGTGACGCTGAGCGATCCGTGGGTATCCCCGTGATAACTCCCGCGGAACGAAACGAGCTTATGCCGCCCCGTATGTTTCTTCGCCAGCTTCAGGGCACCCTCCACCGCCTCCGTCCCGCTGTTCACGAAATAGACCCGGTCGAGCGCATTCGGAAGCTGCCCCGTCAGCAGTCCGGCATATTCCGCCTGGGCTTCCTGGATGTACTCCCCGTACACCATCACGTGCATGTGGCGTCCGGCCTGCTCCTTCACAGCTCCCACCACGGCGGGATGGGAGTGTCCCAGCGAACTCACCGCGATGCCAGAGATAAAGTCGACGTAACGGCGTCCCCCGGCGGTAAAAATAAAGGGTCCCTCCGCGCGGTCGACCTCCAGTCCGGCGGGAGAATCGCTGGTCTGGGCCACATGGTCGTAAAACTGCTGGCGATGATTCAAAACGCGTTTACCCGGATCGTTTTAATGATGCAATGTTTTCGTTTGTCTCCCGGACAGGGGTATATTATAAGAAACCTGGTCCCAATAATTCAGAGGAACACATGAAATTTAACACCCTCTTCCGTCCATCATCCGTCCTGCTGCTCTCCCTGCTGACGGCAGTGTCGTGCATGCCGGTGAGCGAGCCTTCCTGCCGCATCGAGCTCGTCCCCTCCGATACCCGGGAGGAGATCCAGCGCGCGCTTGACCGGGCGGAGCCGGGCTGCACCGTCGCCTTCGGAGAGGGGACCTTCGAGCTTGACACGACCCTGAGAGTGGACGGCAAATCGGAACTGACCCTGGAGGGAAGGGGACGGAGCAGCACCGTGCTCTCCTTCGCGGGAGGCGGTCCGGACGAGGCGGGGATGCTTGTAACCGGTTCACAAGACATTATCACACGGGATTTCACCATCCGGGACCCTTCGGGAAGCGGAATCGTGTTCGTCGAGAGCCAACGCATCGCCATGCGAAGGATGGGGGCGGAATGGAGCGGGGAGCCCGGCGGCGACAACGGGGAGTACGGGTTCTACCCCATCTTAAGCACCAACATCCTTATCGAGGAGTGCTACGCCTTCGGAGCCACCGACGCGGGGATTTACGTGGGACAGTCGGACGGGGCTGTCATCCGAAACTCCGTAGCGGAAGGCAACGTGATCGGCATAGAGGTATCCAACGCGGCAAACGTGGACGTCTACGGGAACAGGGCGGCGGACAACACCGCGGGGATCATCGTGCTCAACCTGCCCGGACTCTCGCGCTACGGCGAGCGTACGAGGGTGTTTGACAACCGGGTGGAGAACAACAGACGGCTGAATTTTGCCCACGAGGAGGAGATCGCGGCACAAGTGCCGGCGGGAACCGGCATCCTCCTCCTCAGCGCCCGGCAGGCGGAGATTTTTGACAACACCCTCTCGGGGAACAACGTCGCCGGCACGGCCGTGGCCAGCTACAGCGCCTTCGCGGAGCTGGGAATCTCTCCTGAGGCGGAGGACCCGGAGTACAACCCGTACCCGGGCGGCGTGTACATCCACGGCAACACCTTCAGCAGGGAGAACCTCTACCCCGACCCGGACCGCCAGCCCCTCTTCGGCTCCCTGCTGCATCAGGCGTTCGGTACGGACCCCATACCCGACATCCTCCTGGACGGTATTTTCGCCCCGGAAAGCGGGGAATCCGGCGGGATCTGCCTGGAAAACAATTCGGGCTCCCGCTTTGCGAACCTCCGCCTGACCGACGACTTTCCGGAGAACATAAGCTTTGACGAGGAGCCGCACTCCTGCAGCATGGATCCCCTCCCGGAAGTCGTGATCGACGTGCCCGGGGAGTGAACGCAGACGGGTCGGCCGGCCTGCAACCGGTTATTGTGTGTTTTCCAAAATATCGGCAAGTTTCCGCCATGGAGAGGTTCTCCCCAAAAGACAAACGGTATTACAGGTAACAATCCCGCCATTACCCCATGGATCGATCAGGCATAAACGGCAAATTCACCTACGTATGGGCCCTGCTGGCGGCCGTGTTTATCCTGTTGGGTCTGTGGTACATGACAGGCGGCGGGAAAAGCGGCACGGCCGGGCCGGATAACGAGCCCGCGCTCTCGGAGACGGCTCTGCGGGATACGACGGGAGAGGAGAAAGACGCCTTCCGGCGCCCGCGCTCCGACTACTTTTTTCGGCTTCTTCGCGATCCCGCCACCAACGCCATTCCCGACGATATCCGATCTCGTGAGCTGCAGTATGCGCGCGATATCCCCTCCATACAACAGCTGCGCAGAGGCGAGGCGCCGGCCGTTCACGACTGGACGTCGGCGGGGCCGGCGGACGTGGGGGGACGCACCCGCGCGCTGGGCATCGACCGGCGCAACAAGAACGTGCTGATCGCGGGCGGTGTTTCGGGGGGCGTCTGGAAATCCACCGACGGGGGCACGAGCTGGGACCTAAAAACTCCCCAGGCCGAAAATTTCAGCGTCACCGACCTGGTCCAGCATCCGAACCGGCCCGACACCTGGTACTACGTCTCCGGCGAGATCTCAGGCAACTCGGCCAGTGCGGTGGGTGCCTTCTACTACGGAAACGGAATTTTCCGGTCGACCGACAACGGGGAGAACTGGAACCGCATCACACCCGGCAGCGACGATCCCACGGTACTCGACACCCCCTTCGACATCATGTCCCGGGTGGTCATCAGCCCGGCCACCGGCAGCGTGTTCATCTGCAGTAACGGATACGGGGTATATAAATCGACCGACGGGGAGCATTTCGGGGACAGCGCGGTGCTCGGCGACCCGGTCAGCCAGCGACACTGCGACATCACCGTCACCCCCGAGGGGACCCTCTACGCCGCCCTCTCCAGCGAAAAGGTGGTTCCCCAGGCCAACGAACCCTCCCGGAGCGGTGTGTTTATGTCCACGGACGACGGGGAGAGCTGGACCGACATCACGCCCGTCACCTACCCCGACCAGCACGGACGCAGCGTCCTCGCCTACGCCCCCTCCGATCCGGAGATCGTCTACGTACTCACCGAAAGGCTCGAATCGGAGCTTCACCAGGGGGTAAGCTTTCACAAGATCGACCTGGGAAGCAACGAAACGGAAGACCGTTCAGAGCACCTCCCCGATTTCCGGTCGGGCGGGGAGGGATCCGGCTACATGGATCTCCAGGGAGGATACAATATGGTGGTGGCGGTCAAGCCCGACGATCCCGACTACGTGCTGGTGGGCGCCACCAACCTCTTCCGCTCCACCGACGGTTTTGCCTCCACGCCCGACTCCGGTTACGATCCGAACAACGGGCAGATCGTGGACCGGTACTGGATCGGGGGATACGACCAGGACAACAGCTTTAGCCTCTACCCGGAACAGCACCCGGACCAGCACATCGCGGTCTTCGACCCCACAGATCCCGACCGGCTCTGGATGGGGCACGACGGGGGACTCTCCGTGACCGGCAACCTCACCGCCTCCGAAGTGTCATGGACCGCGCGAAACAGCGGCTATGTCACCTCCCAGTTCTACACCTCGGCTATCGCCCCCCTGGAGGATGACGGCCGGCTGATGGGGGGTACACAGGACAACGGGACGCCATTTTTCCGGCATCCGGGGGGGCTGTCCGGTATGGGGTCCACCGACATCTCCCTGGGGGACGGCGGCTACGCCTTCTTCACCCCCGATTTCCTCTACGTCTCCCGCCAGCGGGGCAGCGTGGTGAAATACCGTACCGGGGCAGGCGGAAATCCCGCACGCTTCGACTGCGTCCACCCGTCGGGCGTCAACCGTGAGAACCTGATTTTCATTCATCCCTACACGGTGGATCCCAACGACCAGACGGTGATGTACTATCCGGACGAAAACCGTCTCTTGCGAAATACGATGGTGGATCAAATCGACAACAATCATCCGACATGCCCCGGCGCCTCACTCGGCTGGGAGACCCTCCACAACGCCTTCGTCCCGGCGGAATACACCATCAGCGCCCTTGAGGCAAGCCGGTTCCCCGGCAACATCCTCTTCTACGCCGCCTCGCCCGATTCCAGCGGACAAAAGCCGCTGATCCGGCGCCTCGACAGCGCCAAGTCGTCCGACAAAGAGCCGGCCGACATCTCCATACCGGACGCGCCCGAGGGAGCCTGGGTTAAAGACATCGCCCTCAACCCGGTTAACGCCTCGCCCGACAGCATTGAGGGCATCGTGGTCATGTCCAACTACAACATTACCGGCGTCTTTCACACGCGCGACAGCGGGGAGAGCTGGGAGGCGATCGAGGGCAACCTGACGGGCGATTCCGGCAGCCCCGGCCCCTCCATACGCTCCGCCGCCATCGTGCCTTCTACGGAGGGTACCGTCTACCTGCTCGCCACCAGCACCGGGCTCTACCGGACCGAATCGCTGGAGGGCGGGGAGACGATCTGGGGACAGGAGGCGGGCGGTCAGATCGGCCTGGCGGTGACCGACCACCTTGAGACAAGGGTGGCGGACGGCACCGTGGCCGCGGGCACCCACGGCCGGGGTATGTATTTAGGGAGCTTCGCGGGCAGCACGGGCGCGCCCTCCATCGCGGCGCAGCCTGCGGAAGCCCGGGCGGGCGAGGAGATCACCGTTACCTCCGAAAACTTTGCGTTCGGTACGGCGGCGAACGGCCTCCGGATCTTCTTCAACGGGGAACCCGGTCGCATCCTCAGCGCCTCACCCTCGGAGCTCCGCGTGGAGGTCCCCCGCGGGGCGATCTCCCCGCAGGAGGAGACGGGACGCGCCACCCTCCGGGTCACGTCCGACCACCAGACGCTGCTCACCGGTTTCCGGCTGCTTCCGCCCGACGAAAACGTGCTTAGCCAGAATTATCCCAATCCCTTCCGGGGCACCACCGCCATACCGCTGGACCTCCGGCAGGAGAGCAGGGTTACCCTCGTGATCTACGACATCCTGGGTCGGGAGGTCTACCGCCCCCACCACAATACCCTGTTTACGGCGGGATCCTACAGCATCCCGGTGGACTTCTCCGACAAGGCCAGCGGGGTATACATCTACCGGGTGATCGCCGAACCGTCGACAGGCGGAAACCGGTTTGTCCAGTCGGAGAAAATGACCCTGATCAACTGAACGGGCCGTGTTTGAACAGCAGGGCCGCCGCGAGGAGACAGACGAACAGCAGGGAGGTACCGTATTTGATGTTCATCACGGTGCGGTATCCCTCCCGCCCGAAGATAACGGGCTTTACCGCCGCACGGATGGCGGCTGCGCCCGCCACTCCCCCCAACAGGAAGATCCAGGCCGCTTCGGGGTGCAGAAGCAGGAGCGCCCCGAATACCAGGCCGATCCCCGACAGAAACGCCCCCAGGAAAAAGCGCCGTACGCCGGACGGGCCGTAGGTCATCGCGAAGGTGCGGTCGCCCCTCCGCCGGTCCTCCTCGAGCTGGTAGGCCTGGGAAAGCGGGTAGAGACTGAGCACCACCAGGGCGGTACCCAGGGCCGCCGGTCCCGCCACCCGCCAGTCGGTGACGTAGGGGGAGGCGGCGAAATAACCCATCAGCATCGAGCCCGCCCCGGTCGCGAGCCCGATGGCCACCAGGCTCTTGTGGGGAGAGGCCTTCCATCGGGCATGGGGGGTGGAATAGAGCCAGAACAGCAGCAAGCTGCCGCCGTATGCAAGGGCAAAGGGAATGCCGGCGCTCCACGCCAGGATCCAGCCGGCGAACTGCAGGGCCAGGGAAGCCGGCAGCATCCAGCGCCGCATGGGAGGCGGCCGGCGCAGTCCCCCGACCGGACCCTCGTCGCGGTCCCAGTAGGAGTTGTAGGCGGTGGCCCCGCCGAAAAGCAGCAGGTGAACGTTCCCGTACTGCAGCAGGTAGGTCTCCCACTGCATCGCGTCCGCCAGCACGCCGCCCAGCAGGTATCCGCCGGAGAGAATGCCTACCTGGTAGTGCCATCGCAGGTGCACCAAGAAGTGCCAAAGCTGCCGCAAAGGCGTGATATGTCCGTTGGACACAGGCATCTAGAGACAGCATAGCGATTAAATCCCTCCCATTCCAGAAGAGCGGCTGCCCGCCTGATTCCATCCCCGCGAAACGCTATATTGTGCTCTTCATGAAATTCCGCCCCGACATCGCCATACCGGCCCGCAAAATTCTCTCCCGCGAAGCGTGGCGCGAGCGACAGCGGCATCACCGCCGGCGTATCTCCGGTCTGATCGACGATTATCTGGAGAGGAGACAGCGTCAGGAGAAAGATCCGGTCATGGATTTTCTCTTCGACTATTACGCGTTTGCCCCCTCCCACCTGAAGCGGTGGACCCCGGGATTCGGGGTGGGCCTCGAGGGCGTGCGCGACCGTTCTGAACTGGAACTCCGGGAACTTGCGGTGGGGGAACCGGTCTCCTTCCTGGATCCGGACCGCTTTCCGCAGAACCGAATATCCTCCCTGGAATGGATCCTGGGAATGCTCCGGGCCAGCACGGAGCGGTCTCCCTCCTTCGGCTGCTTCGGCATGCATGAGTGGGCCATGGTCTACCGCGCCGGTGAGGTTCGCCATCCCGGTATCCCCATGCGGATGGAGCCGGACGAGCTGGCCGAATTCGTGGAATCGCGTCCCCTGGCCTGCACCCACTTCGACGCGTTCCGGTTTTTTACCGACGAGGCGAAACCCCGAAACCGTCACCGGCTGAGCCGCGAGACGTTCGCCGATCACGAGCAGCCGGGATGCCTTCATACCAACATGGATCTCTACAAATGGTCCTTCAAGTTTCACCCCTGGATTTCGGGTGAGTCTCTCCGGGAGAGTTTCGAACTGGCCATGGAGGCCCGGATCGTCGACATGAAGGCGAGCCCCTACGACCTTCGGGAGTGGGAGCTGGAACCGATCCGGATTGAAACTCCCGGGGGGCGGCGGACCTACGTGGAGAAACAGCGCGAAATATATGAGAAAAGTCTGCCGGTCCGCCGCGCCCTGATCCGCGAGTACGAGCGCCTCTCCGCTCTCGCGAAGGGGGTGCCGGCCGCCTGACAGATCCCGCCCGGGGCCTCTTCAGGCGGGCAGAGAGATTCTGCCCAGGTTCACGCGGCGTCCCCCGCCTCCCCGCGGACGGATCAGGAACCCATCTCCCGCCAGCAGTTCGTTGGCCAGTACCGCCATGCAGGCCGCCTCCTTGGCGTCCGGCTCCAGCCCCAGCTCATCCAGCGTCCGGATGCGTCCGGCGTCAAGCAGGTGCTCCAGCGCTCCCATCATCTCCGGGTTATGTATGCCTCCCCCGCTGGCGTAGATCACCGGGAGCTCCTCCCCCGGGAGCTCCCGCACGGCCTCCGCGATCGTTTCCGCGGTGAACCAGGTGAGCGTAGCCACCGCGTCTTCCGCCGGCCCGTCGAACTCCGCCTCCCGCATTCGCTCCTCCGCCCACTGCAGGTTGAACCGCTCCGGCCCGGTGGTCCGCGGAGGCGGAAGCCGGAACCACTCGTCCGACGTGAGCCGCTCCAGCAGGCGGGCGTCCACCTTTCCCTGCGAGGCGGTCTCCCCGCCGCGGTCGTACGGCCGACCGAAATGGCGCTCCATATACCGGTTAACCAGGGTGTTGCCGGGTCCGGTATCGGTACTGTATCCGCGCTCCCCGGTGTCGCGGGAGGGAAGCCAGGTGAAGTTGGCGATCCCCCCGATGTTAAGCAGCAGCCGGTCTTCCGCCTCGTCCCGAAACAGCAGGCGGTCGACCAGCGCGGCCAGCGGAGCCCCCTCGCCGCCCGCGGCGGTGTGTTTCTGGCGGAAATCGCTGACCGTCACGATGCCGCTCTTCCGCGCCAGGTGGTCGGCGTCTCCTATCTGCAGGGTGGCGTTGGGACGGGACTTCCTCCCGTGGTGGGTGGCCGGGGCGTGATAGGCGGTCTGCCCGTGGCTGCCAACCGCGTCGACCTCCTCCGGGCGGATCCCCCACTCCTGCAGCGCCTCCAGAAGCAGCCCCCCGTGGTACCCCCCCAGCCAGGTATGGGTCACGCAGAGCTCCCGCAGGGAGACCTCCTCCCGGGAGACCACACGCCCGAGCTCCTCCGCCACCTCGGGGGGATACTCCACGGTCCGGAACCGCTCCAGTTCCAGCCGGGTCTCCTGCCCGGCCCCCTCCAGCCGGCAGAGGGCGATATCCAGCCCGTCAAGCGAAGTCCCCGACATCAGTCCGGCGATACGTCTGACCGGCTTGCCGGAAATGCGGCTGAGCAGGGAGAGCGACTTGTTCATGCTGTTCCATTCGGATATCTTGCGGTTCAACCGTTCAAATCTAAGAGTAACAAAGATGGGGCAATTAAACGAATCGGAACACGACTCCTCCGAGGAGTCCGAGGAGGACCTGGAACTGCTGGTGGACACCCTCCGCCGCTGCTTCGGGGCGGAAAAGGCACGTTACCACGTCATGGGAGAAGAGAACGCGCTCTTCGTGGAGATAGATGGACTGGAGACACTCGACGAGGAGATGATCTCCGAGGTGGCCGCCCCCGTGCTCGAGGAGCTCGACATGGACTTTGACGAGATCAGGCTCCTTCCCCTGGGCTGAGCGCCCCTTCTCCCGCTTGTCCCGGCTGAACGGTATTCCTATTTTACGGGAAGCATCATAACGTTATGACCCCGATCCATGATGGAGAGCCCCCATACCGGTTACGACCTTCGATGTCTCGCCAACGGACACCTCAACTCCGAGAGCGAGACCACGACCTATTGCACACAGTGCGAGAGCGTACTCCGGGTACACTACGAGAAAGCGTCCGAACAGATCCAGTATCCCCTGAAAGAGCTCCGGGAGGAGCCACTCAAGACGCGGCCCTCCGCCCTTACCAGGCTGGACCGGCTCTCCGATCGCTACGGGGCGGACCTCTGGGCCAAGCTGGAGTTCGAGCATCCCACGGGATGTTTCAAGGACAGGGGCAGCTTCATCGAGGTGCAAAAGGCCCTCGAGCTGGGGGCCGACGCCATCTGCCTCGCCTCCACCGGCAACATGGCCGCCTCCGTGGCGGCCTACGCCTGCTATTTCAAGCTGCCCTGCTTCGTCTTCGTGCCGGAGAAGACCACCGACGCCAAAATCGCCCAGGCCACCATCTACAACGCCAACATCATCCGCATCAAGGGTGATTTCAGCACCTGCGAGGCGCTCTGCCGCAAGTTCGCGCGCTCCGGAAACTACTACCTGGCCGGCGACTACGTATTTCGCGAAGAGGGACAGAAATCTTTCTCCTACGAACTGCTGGAGCAGGGGGGCGGCGACTTCGACTATATTTTCATTCCGGTGGGCTGCGGCACCAATTTCGGGGCGATCCACAAGGGATTCCGGGAGCTGAAGGCCGCGGGGCGCCTCGAGCACATCCCCCGCCTGGTCGCTATTCAGCCCGAGGAGAGCTCGCCCGTGGTGGAGGGCATATTCAAGAAGAAAAAGATTGTCAAGAAGCAGGTGAACACCATGGCGCAGTCGGTTGCCGCCTCCGACCCGGTGGATTTTCACAAGGTGCTGGAGGGCATCGACGACACCGACGGACGGGCCTACACCGTGACGGAAGACGAGATCCTGCAGGCGCTGCAGGAGATGGCGGTGGAGGAGGGCCATTTCACAGAACCGGCCTGCTCTCTCCCGCTGGCCGCCCTCAAGAACAACCTGAAGACCTTCCGCGGAAGCAAGTGCCTGTTCGTGCTGACCGGGTCGGGGCTGAAGGACACCAAGGTGGTCGCCAAGCACTCCCTCTCCTCACCCGTGCTGTCACCCGACCTTGAGAAGGTGGTAAGTTACATCAACTCCGGTTTCATTAAGATGCAGAAGGAGTCCTGGGGCAAGTCGCGGGAGACGTTCATGGCCAACCTGAAAATGGACGAGGACCACGAGAAGCTCTACGACGAGTTCGTCGCCAACATCAACCGGAAGGGGAAGACACTCAGCAACAACGAAATCGAGGTCCTGCAGTCGCTCATCTTCAACGAGGACCTGGACCTGGAGTATCCCGCCGAAGTGCTGGACTACAAGCTGACCATGCGCAAGCACGGGCTGGTACACGCCGCGGTCAAGCTGCACATGGAGGGAGAAGAGACCGTCACCGAAGCCCGGGGCGTCGGCCCCATAGACGCCATCCTGTCGGCCATCAAGTCGGAGACCGACAACCTTTTCCCGCTGGAGGTAAAAGACCACGAAGTGGAGATCCTGAGTCCCGACACCGATTCGCTGGTGGTGGTCACCCTCACCCTGGCGCGGGACGACAGCGAGTGGGTCTCCAAGGGGGCCTCGCCCGATACCCTGGAGGCGGTGGTGCAGGCGTTTGTCAAGGGTCTCGCGATCGCCACCAAGGGGGTCAGCGGAGAGGAGGTTTAGCGCAGCACCTCCTCGAGCTCGAGGGAAGCGTCGCTCTGCTCGTCGCGGTATTTCACGATGAGCGGGCAGTTCATGCCCAGGCCCTGATCACGCGCCCACGCGCCGCTGACGGGCCGTGTGCCGGGGATCACCACCGCACGGGAGGGAATCGGCGCTCCCTTCTCCAGGCGCACCTCGTTCACGCAGTCGTATACCGGAACGGATCGGGAGAGGGTCACGCCGGGGGCGATCACGGCTCCCTCTTTCACCTGGACGCCCTCCACGATCACCGATCCCGCTCCCACAAAACAGTCATCTTCGAGCACCACCGGCGCCAGTCCGACGGGCTCCAGCACGCCGCCCAGCTGGGCACCGGCCGAGAGGTGGACGTTCTTCCCGACCTGGGCGCAGGAACCCACCAGGGCGTTGCTGTCGATCATGGCGCCCGCATCCACGTACGCCCCGATGTTGACGAACGCCGGGGGCATGATGATCACGCCGGGCGCCACGTAGGCGCCGCGGCGCACCGAAGAGCCGCCGGGCACGAGCCGCACCCCGTCACCGGGCCGGAAACGGCGGGGAGGCAGGTTGTCCTTGTCCACGAATCCCTCGTATATGCCGGAGTAGTTCACGTTGCGGCCGGCCTGAAACGCGGCCAGGATGGCCTCCTTCACCTTCACGTTCGCCGTCCACTCCCCCCCCTCGGGATAGGCCGCCCGGATTTTTCCGGTTTCCAGTTGTGTGAGTATCTCTTCCCAGTTCTCTTCGCTCATGTCTCCTGTTTTAAAGTAGGTGTTAAAAAACGGCCTCTACGCCGCCGGGTGTCCGCAGATGGTACGCTCATCCCCCGTACCAATCGGCGATGCGCCGGTCGGCCTCTTTCAGAAGGGCAACATCTCCCGCATCCTCGTCGGTGAGGGGGGCGCGCAGCACGCTGGTGCCGATCCAGCCTTTCTCTTTCAGCAGCACTTTTGCCGGCACCGGATTGGGTCCGGCAAAAAGGGCGCTCGCGCACTCCTCCCACAGCGGCAGCAGCTCCGGTCCCCTGCCCTCCAGGCAGAGCTCCACGTAGCGGCTTGTGGCTTTGGGCCAGACGTTGGCGGCCACCGATACAAGCCCGTCGCAGCCGGCCATGGCGAAAAAAGGCGTCAGTCCGTCGTCCCCGCTGAAAAATTTCAGTCCGGGCGCGGCCTTGCGGAACTGCTGGTATTCGTCGATGCTGCCGCTGGCCTCCTTGAGGGCATACAGGTTGGAATGGCCGTCCAGGTCTTCCAGCACCCGGGGGTCGAGCTTGACCCCCGTCCGGGAGGGAACGTTGTAGAGCATGCAGGGACGGGCGGCCTCGTCCATCAGCGCCCGGAACCAGCTTGCCTGTCCCCTTCGCCCCGGCTTCGCGTAGAGCGGGGTTACCAGCAGGAAGGCGTCCACGTCAAATTCCCCGCACCACGCCATCCACTCGAGCTGCTGATCCAGGTTGAATCCTCCCACACCCGCCATCAGGGGAATGTCCAGGTCCAGCCCGGCCGCCGTTTTGATCACCCGCTCCTTGTCCTCCCTCCCCAGGGCGAGTCCCTCGCCCGTGCTTCCAAGAAGCAGCACCCCGTTGCCGGCCTCCTCCTGCCTGCGGAGCAGTCCGGCGAGGTCTTCGGTGTCTACCTCCCCGTTTTCCTTCATGGGGGTTACCAGCGCGGTCCAGAGGTTTGTGTCATTCATGCCGTTCAGAATTGGTGGTTATGCCGCCTTCGGAAACAGCGCGGTCAAAGAGTTCGGAAAAATCGTGAAAACCCGGTTCGGTGCGTTCGCTCGCGAGCAACCCGGCTGCCCAGAGGGCGCCTTCGGCGAATACCGACCGTTCGCGGGCTTGATGTTTTAACCAGATTGACTCCCTTTTCGTTTGGATCTCCAGCCGGTGAATTCCCTTGACGTCCCCTTTTCGCTCCGAGGTGATCTCCGCCTCACGCCCCAGCCACTCCCGCCAGGAGAGCGCGGTTCCGCTGGGAGCGTCCTCTTTGTCCGTATGATGCACTTCGTGAATGGAAAAGGAGGGGCGGTCCAGCACTTCGCTCCCCTCGGAGAGGACCCGGAGGCAGCGGCGCACCACGTTCATCCCCAGGCTGAAGTTCGAGGCCTTCAGCCATTTGACGCCACGCTCCCGCAGCCGCCGGTCGAGATCGTCCGGCCAGTCGTAGCCGGTCGTGCCCCAGGCGGCCGGCACGGCCGACTCCAGTACCGCATCGAAAATATCGTCCACCGCACCGCCGGGCACAAAAATCACGGCCGCGTCGGCCGGCTCCAGCGCCGCGGCCGTCGGTGGATTTCCGCTGTCGAAGGGCCCCACGACCCGCTGCCCGTCCACCAGGCGGAGGACCTCCCCGCCGGTCTTGCCGGTGCCGATGACCGCTATGTTCAGCTTCGAGTCCATGATATTCGCCGTTTTGCTTAAAACATTAGTATAAGCTTTTCGGTGAGGATATTCAGGTTCGGGCGCCCGCCGGACCCACTTGCACTGTTGCGGGGGGATCAATTAGATTCCCTGCATTACTTTCAACCAACCAGCGCCCATGGAATCACTTGTCATCGCCGCCCCCATATTCACCAACGACGCCGTGGTTCTCGGCATCCTGCTGCTGATTCTTGCCGTTATTTTCGTTACCTCCAGCAGCGACAAGCCCTTCTGGAAAAAGTTCTACACCTTCATCCCCTCCCTGCTGCTCTGCTATTTCATCCCCTCCATCCTCAATTCGGCGGGTCTCATCTCCGGGGAGGAGTCCAACCTCTACTTCGTCGCCTCCCGCTACCTTCTGCCGGCCAGCCTGGTACTGCTCACACTCAGCATCGACTTCAAGGCGATCATGGGACTGGGCCCCAAGGCCGTCATAATGTTTGTAGCAGGTACCGTCGGGATCGTGATCGGGGGACCCCTGGCCGTGATTCTCTTCTCCTACGTAGCACCCGATGTGCTCGCGGGCACCGGGGCGGACGCGGTCTGGCGGGGGCTCTCCACCGTGGCCGGCAGCTGGATCGGGGGCGGGGCCAATCAGACGGCCATGTTCGAGGTTTTCGACCCGAGCGCGGATCTCTTCTCGGCCATGGTGACGGTAGACATCATCGTGGCCAACATCTGGCTGGCTTTCCTGCTCTACGGGGCGGGCATCTCCGAACGGATCGACGCCTGGTTCAAGGCCGATGCCTCCCCCATCACCGAACTGCGGAAGAAAATCGAGGACTACAAAGCGAGCATCGCCAAAATACCCACCCTGGCCGATCTGACCACCATCTGCGCCGTCGCGTTCGTCATGACCGCCCTCGGTCACCTGGGGGCGGACGCCATCGCGCCGTGGATCGCCGAAAACGCCCCGCAGCTCAGCCGCCTCAGCCTCGACTCCCGCTTCTTCTGGATCATCGTTATCGCCACCACGGCGGGACTGGCCCTCTCCTTCACCCGTGCCCGGAAGCTGGAGGGCGCCGGCGCCTCCAGGGTGGGCAGTCTTTTTCTCTACATGCTGGTGGCCACCATCGGCATGCAGATGAACGTGCTGGCCATCTTCGAATCCCCCGGCTTTTTTCTCATCGGACTCACGTGGATTCTGATTCATGTGATCATTCTCTTCGTGGTGGCCAAGATCATCAACGCTCCCTTCTTCTTCATCGCGGTGGGAAGCCAGGCCAACATCGGCGGGGCGGCTTCGGCTCCCATCGTGGCCTCCGCCTTTCATCCCGCCCTGGCGCCCGTCGGGGTGCTGCTGGCCGTACTGGGTTACGCCCTGGGAACCTATGGGGCCTATCTCTGCGCCATACTGATGCGGATGGTAAGCTGAACGAGCCGTGAATTCGAAGCTGAATTCGGGGGAGGAACTGCGTATATTGCTCCGGCGATAAAACCACCCGCACCATGCTTCGCATCCTCAAATTTATCGGCGCCTTCCTGGGCACCCTCCTCGTCGTTCTGCTGATCGTCTTCGGGTTCAATCTCTCGGCGCTCACCACCCTGGTCGAAAACAGCGGGGATCTGCAGGAGGGGTCCGAATGGGTCTCCGAAGCCACCTCGCTGAAAGGCCTCACGGAGTACATGGGGGCCCATCCCGGGCGGGTCTCCCTTGTCTCCGCCGGCATCGACGAGCCCGACTCCACCATCCGCTACGGTTCCCACGCGCCCCGGACCATGGGAACGCTCTCCAACGTCCTGCTGCTGGCCGAGTACGTTCGCCGCGTGGAGGAGGGCGGGCTGGATCCGGAGGAGACGGTCTCCCTGGAGGAAGTGGACCGGTTCCAGCTTCCGTACGTGGACGCCTCCCATCACCGGAGCGCCGTCCGGGCCCTGCGCGAACGCGGGGCGGCCGGCGGAGAAACCGACCTGCGGAAGCTGGTGCGGGCGGCCGTGGAGTTCAACGACCTGGCCGCGGCGGACTACCTCTGGTTCCGGCTGAGCTCACCCGGCGGGGAACCGCTGGACCGCCTTATGGAGGAGATGGAACTGGAGGAGACCGAGATGCCCCTGCCCTTCAGCGGACTCTATATCCTGATGAACCCGCACCTGGAGGGGAAATCGTTTGCCGCGCATATCGACAGCCTCGTCCGCCTTCCGAGGGAGGAGTTCGCCGAAGGGGCGATCCGCGCCGCCCGCCGCTTCAGCAGGGAGGGGCCTTACCGCGAACGGGTACTGGAGAGCTTCCGGGAGCATGAGGGGCCGGGCGTCGGATTCGCGGAGCGGCGGGACGCGCTGGTGCTCTTTCCCAAATCCACCGCCGCCGAGATGTCCCGGCTGATGGAGCAGCTCAGCCGCGACCGGCTTATATCTCCCCGCGTCTCCCGCGAAATCAAGGCCGTTATGGAGTGGCCGCTGGAGGGGCGGCTGGAGAGGGATTTCTCCCGGTACGGGGCGATATATGACAGCCGTCTGGGGATGGCGGCCGGGATCGACTACGGCACCTCCTCCTACACGGGAAGGTCCTATGCGCAGGCGCTCTTTTTCGATCCCCTGCAGGTCGCCTTCTGGTTTCACCTTAGCAGCAACCTGATGCACCAGGACCTTCAGCAGCGCCTGATATGGGATCCCGCGCTGCGCACCGCCACCCGCCGGGCGGTGGAAACCGGGGACAATCCCCCTATCGATACAACACAAACGGAAGACCAACCATGACGAAATATCACTTTATATACCTGATCTGGCTGCTGCCCGCCTACCTGCTTTTCCTCTTTCTCCATCAGACGGCGGTCTTTTACGGTGTGACGGACACCTTCGAGAACGGGCGCAGCTATACGGCGGAGGTGGTGGATTTTGAGATCAAGCAGATCGCGGCCCAGACCAACGGCTACGTAATCCTGCGCTTTGAGACAGAAGAGGGAGAGGCAATCCGGCGGCGGCTCTCCCTCCCCGTGGAGATGGCCGCCGGCATCCAGGAGACGCGGGTAATCCCCGTGCGCTACCGGCCCGGCGCCTTCCAGGAGATCGTGATGGTCCCCACATTCCAAACCCAGAAGGGGCTGGCGCTGACCAACATGGGGATGTCGATGGTGGGTTTTCTCATCACCCTCGTCGTCGCCTGGTTTTCTCACCGGTTCGCCCGCAGGAAAATCGAGGGCGGAGAGGAGCAAATCGTAATCGAACGCGTCGACTGACATGGCCGAATCCAGCGGCACGCTCTACCTGGTCCCGAACACCCTCGGGAAGACTCCGGAGAACAACACCATCCCGGAGTACGTGCTCCGGGTTATCCGCTCCCTGGAGTACCTGGTGGTGGAGAACACCCAGTCGGCCGTCCGGTACCTGCAGTGGGTGGGCGAAACGCGGCCGGAGTACAAGATCCAGTTCCGCGTGCTCAACAAGAAGACGCCGGAGCATGAGATCGCCTCCTTCGTAACTCCCCTGCTCGAGGGCCACGACGTGGGCCTGCTCTCGGAGGCCGGCATGCCGGCGGTGGCCGACCCCGGCTCCACGTTGGTTCGCCTGGCGCACGCACGGGGAATCCGCGTGGTACCGCTGACCGGTCCCTCCTCCATCTTCCTGGCCCTGGCGGCCAGCGGGTTCGGGGGACAGCAGTTCTGTTTTCACGGCTA
>CAZGSL010000020.1:29782-36181 GCA_964528445.1 uncultured Balneolaceae bacterium
GCTTCCTGAGCGGAATCCGTCAGGCGCCGGCCTCCTCCAGCATGCTCACAATCTCATCGTGGTGATGCGTGCTCGCCTGGTCCTTGGCAGACCAGCCGCGGTCGTCCATCACGTCCACGTCGCTCTGGTGCTGGATCAGCAGCTGCACGATCTCGTTATGGCCTTTGTCGGACGCCCAGTAGAGGGCGCTGGTTCCACGGTTGTCGCGCGTATTGACATCGGCCCCGTTATCCAGCAGATACTGAACGATGTTGAGATGGCCGTGTTTGGCCGCTTTCAGAAGGGCGGTACGCCGGTGTTCATCGGCCGTATTGACATCGATACCCTCTTCAACCAGCCTGCTTACGATATCGATGTCGCCGCTCTCTGCCGCATCAAGAAAGGAGTCTTCGTTCATGGGCTCGTCCTCCGGAATTTGGTTGGGGGAAGGGTCTTCCTAATGGTAATTCTTTGCGGGGCCAGAATCAAACCGTCCCCCCCTTCAGGGATTTCCCTGTCCCATCCGGCCGAACCGCGACCGAAGATCTACCGGAAAACGATTCAAAGTCGAAATGGCTCTTAGAATATGAAATAATCCAATCCTTAAAGAACAAAAAATAATTTTTAAAATTATTGATACATTAGCTAAGTTAGTGAAGCAGTATAAATATGAACTGCACGGCGCTCTATACCATACTCCATGGACGTGAAACGCATTCTGCCGGCTCTCAACACAAAAAGGATTCGCATGGCCCCTCTGCTCAGGGGAACGCTCTGCTGCATCCTGGTAGCACTTCTGCCCCTGCTCGCCGGCGCCCAGGAGAACCGGCTGAACCGCATTTCCGCCTCCGAACGCAGCGACGGAATGGGGCACGTGATCCGATTCCACCTCTCCCAGGAAGCGGACTCCTTCATGGTGTTCCAGCCGGAGGCGGACCTCGTTCAGATGGCCCTCTATGGGCAGGACCTGGATACGTCCGGGGTAGAGATGGACGGGATCCGGGAGGTTTTTGACGAGGTGAGCCTCCACCGCATACCCTCCGGTATCGGGGTGGACGTCTACATTCCCAGGGAACGCACCTACCGTGCCGACGCCTATCCCGACCGGGGAAGCGAGGATATGCTGCTGGCGTTCACCGAATCGTCCGCCGGCGAAGTACGTGAAATGGCAGAAGGGCGCCGGCCCGTGATCTGGTCCCGCGCCACCGTTCGCACCGAAAACCTGCTGGCCCGGGACGACTCGTCTGAACTGCCCCTCGACGAGACCTACGAGCAGATGAAGGACAAGATCAAATTTGACCGGGTGGTGATCGATGCCGGCCACGGGGGATGGGAACCCGGTTCGGTGGGATACCGCGGCATCAAGGAGAAGGATATTACCCTGGCCATCGCCAAGAAAATCGGGGAGTATATCCGGCAGAGCGAGCAGATGAAGAACGTGGAGGTTGTCTTTACCAGGGACGACGACAGCTACGTGGAGCTGGAAGAGCGGGGCAGCATCGCCAACCGGGCGGAGGGAGATCTCTTCGTCTCCATCCACTGCAACGCAAGCGCCTCGCGCCAGGCGCACGGTACCGAGTCCTACTTCCTGGGGATGGCACGGTCGGAATCCGCCCTGGAAACCATGAAACGGGAGAACAGCGTGGTCAACCTGAAAAACGGGGAGAACCGGGAGGAGCTGACCTCCGAAGAGCTGCTGACCTACGAACTGCTCAACAGCGGCTACATCGCCTCAAGCGAGAAACTGGCGGGCATGATACAGGACCAGTTTAAAAATCGCGCGCAGCGCCGGTCCCGGGGAGTCAAGCAGGCGGGCTTCATCGTCCTCTTCCACGCCTCGATGCCCGCCGTGCTGATCGAAACCGGGTTTATCAGCAACCCCAGCGAGGCCCGCTACCTGACCACCGACTACGGCCAGAGCATTGTAGCCTCGGCCATTTTCCGGGCCATTCGCAATTACAAAGTGGAATACGAGAACAACCAGCACTTCACCACCAACGAAGAGTAGCCAACCGATCTCATGCAGATAGAGAACAAAACGGCCATCGTAACGGGAGCGAGCAGCGGCATAGGACGTGAATTCAGCAAGGCTCTGGTCCGCAAGGGAGCCTCGGTATACGGGCTGGCCCGCAGCGAAGACAAGCTGCAGGCCGTACGGGAGGAGCTGGGGAACGCCTTTGAGCCCGTGGTGCTCGACGTAACCGACCACGGGTCGATCGAGCAGTGGGTGTCGGATACGTTCGGGAGGAACCGCCGGCCCGATATCCTGATCAACAACGCCGGGCTGGGCCTGTTCGGGGATGTGGACAAGCTGCCGCTGGAGGAGTGGGAGACCATGATCCAGACGAACCTCTCGGGCGTGTTCTACATGACCCGCCAGCTCGTTCCCCATATGAAAGACAACCCGGAGGTCTGCCACCTCATCAATATCGCCTCCATCGCGGGCAAGATTGGTAATCCCCAGCTCTCCGGGTACAACGCCTCCAAATTCGGGGTGCGCGGTTTCACCCAGGCGCTCTTCCAGGAACTGCGCTACGACGGCATCAAGGTAACGGGCCTCTACCCGGGATCCATCGCCACCCGTTTCTTTGACCGCAACGAGGGTTCCGAGACCCATCCCAACATGATGATGCCCGACGACGTGGCGGAGGTGCTGATCAACACCCTGGAGACGCCCGACAATTTTCTCATCAGCGACATCACCATGCGTCCGCTGAATCCCAAACCGCCCGAGGAGCGATGAACAGAACCCTCCTGGCCCTCTTCCTCAGCGCGGGCCTGCTCCTCTCCTGCTCCGGGAGCGAATCCCCGCCCGACAACCTGATTGAAGAGGAGACCTACATTGACCTGCTGGTGGAGCTGCAGCTGCTGGAGACCTACCGGTCCGGCGTGCCCGACAGCGTGGCGGCGGACACCCTGAGGGCGGCTATTTTCCGCAAACACGGCGTGCAGCCGGAGGCGTTCAGGCGAAGTCACCGCTACTACCGGCAAAACCTGGAGGAGCAGAAAGAACGCATCGACGAGGCGATTGAGCGGCTCCGTCGCGACCAGGTGGAGGAACCGGCGGACGCGGAGTCCGCTCAGGAGTCCGACCAGCGGTAGCGCTCGCCTTCCGTTTCCACCCTCTCCTCCCGCAGCAGGTATGCCAGTGCGCCCTGCAGCCGCCCGCGTTTCCAGCGGGTTTCCCTGCGTATCTCCTCCATGGTCATCGCGCGGCTCCCCAGCAGCTCTTTCAGGCGGCGCAGGTCCCCGTCGCCGAATCTCTCCTCCTTTCGCCCGTTCGCCAGACAGTTGTCGCAATGACCGCACGGGTCGGGATCCTTTTCCCCGAAATAGGTGCGTATGTAGACCTCCCGGCAGCCTTCGGTACGGATGTAGCCCAGCAGGTAGTCCAGTTTTTTAAGCAGGGCGTTCCGGTGCCTTTCCAGCTCCTTTTTGCCGAACGGCAGCCGCGATACGCGCTCCTCGCAGAGCCGCACCAACGGCAGGTCTCCCCTCATCTCGTACCGCAGCAGGCGATCGTGGGCCGACAGCACATGCAGTCCCTTCATCAGCGCGTTCTCATCCACCGCCAGCTTCCTCTTTAAAAAATCGGTCTCCAGGAACTTCATCTCTCCGAACGCCCCGGTGCCGTACTGCCGGTAGAGCGTATCCAGGAAATCGGCTTTCCGGCTGTTTTCCATCTCCTTCACCTGCTCCCGCAGGTAATCGCGTCCTACCACGAATTGAATGCCCGTCCGCGGAGCGAGGTAGTCCATGACCCGCACCACCCCCAGCTGGTCCAGTACCTTCAGGGCCGAGCCGACCACGCGGTCCGGAAGGTTTGCCCGCCGCCCCAAAGCGTCCACGTCCAGCGGGCGTGCCTTCTCCATCTCTGATCCCACCGCCAGCTCAAAGTGATCGCACAGGGCGTCGTATGCCGCCTGGAGCTGCTCCCGCCCGGGATAGGAGTCCCGGATGCGGCTGCGGGCCAGGTCGGCGTCCGCCGGCTTGAACAGCAGGATCGGGTAGGCTTCCCGGCCGTCCCGTCCCGCCCGGCCCGCCTCCTGGTAATAGGCCTCCAGGGAGTAGGCCGGCTGGTAGTGAATCACAAAGCGGCAGTCCGCCTTGTCGATCCCCATTCCGAACGCGCTGGTGGCCACCACCACGGGCAGCTCCCCCTCGATCCACCGCTGCTGAATCTCCCTGCGGCGCTGCGACTCCATGCCCGCGTGATAGGGGCGCGCCTCCACGCCCAGGCGGCGCTCGACCAGGCCAGCCAGCTCTTCGCACTTCCTGCGGGTCCCCCCGTAAACCAGCCCCGACCCCTTTTTCGCGCCGCGGCGCACGCTCTTCAGCAGCTTCTCATCCTTCTTTTCGTCCACTACCACCCACCATTTCAGGTTGGGCCGACCGAATCCGCGGGAGACGATCGCGGGATCCTCCATCTGCAGGTTCTCCACAATGTCGCTCCGCACCTCCGGGGTGGCCGTGGCCGTCAGGGCCACCCAGGGAATATCGGCCGGAAGGGTCTCCAGGGAGGGCCGGATCTCGCGGTAGGCCGGACGGAAATCGTGTCCCCACTCCGAAATGCAGTGCGCCTCGTCGATGGCCACCATTGCAATATCCAGCTCGGGAAGTTCGGCCTCCCACAGGGTGGTTTTCAGCCGCTCCGGGGCGCAGTAGAGCAGCCGGTACATGCCGTTGCGGGCGTTGACCAGCCGCTGTTCCACCTCACGCGGGTAGAGCGAGGAGTTGATGTAGGTGGCGGGAATGCCCCGCTCCTCCAGCTGCTGCACCTGGTCCTCCATGAGGGCCACCAGGGGGGAGATCACCAGGGTGAGACCCTCCCTGAGGGTGGCCGGAACCTGGTAGCAGAGCGATTTACCGCCGCCGGTGGGAAAAAGCACGAGCGTGTCCCGGCCCTCCATCACCGAGGCGATCGCCTCCTCCTGGCCGGGCAGGAAGGAGTCGTATCCCCAATACCGACGGAGAGCCTGCAGCGCATTTTGGGAGGTTTCGGGCATATTCCGTGTCATTGATAAATTGCGGGCATCCCAAACTACACATAAAAAACGGAGGGAAGTAAATGGTAAACAAACCCTCTCAGGCCTCTTCGCCCGCGAAAACCGCCTTCAGGTAGTCCCGGCGCATCTCGGCGATGGCGGAGATGGAGATGCCCTTCGGGCAGACCGCCTCGCACTCGGCGAAGTTGGAGCAGTCACCGAAGCCCTCCTCCTCCATCTGCTCGACCATATTCACCGTGCGCTGCCGGCGTTCCGGCTCTCCCTGGGGCATGCGGTTGAGGTGGGCCAGCTTCGCCCCGGTGAAGAGAGAGGCGGAGGAGTTGGGACAGGCCGCCACGCAGGCGCCGCAGCCGATGCAGGTGGCGTAGTCGAAAGCGGTGTCGGCCACCGTCTTGTCCACCGGAATGGCATTGGCGTCGGGCGCCGCGCCGGTCTTGGTGGAGATGTAACCGCCCGCCTCGATAATGCGGTCGAACGCGCTGCGATCGACCACCAGGTCCTTGATGACGGGAAACGCCCTGGCGCGGAAGGGTTCCACCACGATGGTATCGCCGTCGCTGTAGTTGCGCATGTGGAGCTGGCAGGTGCACGTAAGATCCTTGGGGCCGTGCGCCTTTCCGTTGATCATCAGGTTGCAGGAGCCGCAGATCCCCTCGCGACAGTCGTAGTCGAATTCGATGGGCACTCCTCCGTCGGCCACGATCTGCTCGTTCAGCACGTCCAGCATCTCCAGGAAGGACATATGCTCGTTGACGTCCGTGACGGTATAGTCAACCAGTCTGCCGGGTTGGTCCGGGCCTTCCTGGCGCCAGATCTTCAGGTGGATGGTCATCTCTTCTGCCATGTTATTTGTAGCTTCGCTGTTTCAGTTCCACGAATTCAAACTCCAGATCCTCCTTGTGGAGCTCCTCCTCCAGCTTGCCGTTGAGTCCCTTGTACTCCCAGGCCGCCACGTAGGAGTACTCCTCGTCGTTTCGCAGGGCTTCCCCCTCCTCGGTCTGGTGCTCCTCGCGGAGGTGGCAGCCGGCCGATTCGTCCCGGTGGAGGGCGTCCTCCGCCATCAGCTCGCCCAGCTCCAGGAAGTCGGCCACGCGTCCCGCGAATTCCAGGTACTTGTTGTAGTTGGCCGCTTCGCCGGGCACGCGCACGTTGGTCCAGAACTCCTCGCGCAGCTCGCGGATCTGGCCAATCGCCTCCCTCAGCCCCTCCTCGCTGCGGGCGATCCCCACCTTGTCCCACATGATTCTGCCTAGCTCCCGGTGGATGTCCACCACGCTCCGGCTTCCGTTGACCCCCAGCATGCGGTCGATGTGGGACTGCGCGTTTTCGACCGCCTCGTCGAAGGCCCCGTGGCCGGCTTCCACCTCGCCGGGAGTCTCGTCGGCCAGGTAGTTGCCCAGCGTATAGGGAATGA
>CAZGSL010000021.1:0-7400 GCA_964528445.1 uncultured Balneolaceae bacterium
CGGGCGAGGGACACGGACGGGGGCGCCGCTTCACCGCTCCCATTTGATCTTGAAACAGACATGGAGCCTCTGCTGCAGTCGGGTTTTCCTGGTGCGGACATTCGCCTCCGATATACCGAACAGCCGGCTGGCCTCCCTGGTGGTGGTATCGGGATTCTCAAGAAGGTATTCAATAAATTCCCGGGAGTCTTCCTCCAGTTCATCAAGGCACTCGCTCAGGATACGCTGGCGATCCTGGTCCATCAGGTTGTCCACCTGCTGCGCCGGACTCGACAGGTACTCTACCTTCTCTGTCGACGGGGCGTCGAATCGGCCCTTCTCTTCCTGATAGTTTATGTATTCGTTTTTGCAGGCCAGGATCATGTAGCGAAAAATGTACTTCTCCTTACGAATATTCCCGTTCAGGATCTTTTCGTAGACATTGAGGAAGGCCCGGTGAACGGCCTCATCCGCGTCATCCTCCTCGGCGTCCAAGGCCACACGCAGGTAGTCTTTCAACCGGGGCACCAGCTCTTTGAGCAGTTCGTTGGCTTCGCCCTCGCGGTGATCCCTCAGAGCACCCACCAATTCCGAAAAATCGAGTCTGGAACTACCCAACTGCTGCCTTTTTTACGTGATTCGGTTACTCGAGCGAGAGGCCCACCGGTCCCTACCTAATATTTTATAAACTGCTGAACCCGCTTTAGAATATATAATTAATGATTCATCAAACAAATTTATTCATCACCAATTAATATTACTCAATTAAATTAAATAGCATTTTTTAATGAATACCCAATAACCATATCCCTCTTTAAATACTAAACTTACCCCAACCCCCTTGCATCGCAACGGTAATATTCACATATACCGTAAGGGAAAACATAAATAGAATGGGTGGATATATTTTATTCTGGAATAATTGTTACAAATTAATTTTCCGGGTGGAAATCCCGTACCCGGCGAATTTTTTGGATCTAATTTGTAACAAATGGGCATCGAGATTGTCTTGTAATCAGGTAGGGGTATATGCACACCGGGCTGAATGCCCGTAACCGGCGTTTGCCGCTGCCGCGAAACGCACGATCTTTCTTACAACACACACACAACCACACATAACCAAACCAACAGGTATCACCATGAAAGCTCTGACAACTAAAATACTTTCCATTGTCTTCATCATCGCGCTGGTTACCGGCTGCGCCTCATCCGTAACCGATGCGGGTCTTGATCAACCGACCGACCCGAACATCTCTACGGACTTGAACATCACGATGCCAAACCCGGACAACAACGGGGAGACGGAAATCGAACCCATCATTCCCAAGCCCGACACCGATGAATAACCGGTAGCGTAATGACGCCTGTTCGGCGGCGATCCACGGGTATGGATGCCGCCGAAACGGCAAGAGTTACCAAACGGGTGCCGCCTCAGCGGGCGGCACCCGTTTTTTTATTGGGGCGACCGTACGGCGGACTTCCCCGGCGGTCTTTTGGGCCACCGCGCATCAAAGGATGTAAACATCCCATACCGGAATGGGCATTATACCGAGAATATATTATCATTTACGGTAGTTGACGGCTTATAACGTTTTCAAACGGAACATAGAAATCCTACGACTGCCATGGCCCAACTGATTCTACTGGCCGTTCTCCTTATTTCTCCGCCGCAGGAGGGAGAGGTGGCGGGGGAGGCGGAGCTCCTGGAGCAATCCAGAAGCCAGGCCGAATACTACATCCGGAATGTGCGGGACCGCAGCAATACGGCCGAAAACCTCTGGGCGCTCTCCGCCCTCTGGGGAAGCAACGGGGAGATCAAGGCGTACATCAGCCGAAACCTGGGGGCGTCGGGTGAGGATGACGGGCTGCTGGAGATGTTTACGGATACCACCCGTACCTACGGCGAACTGCTGCGCGAAGCGGCGTTCCAGCTGGAATCGCCCCAGCTTTTGATGGGCTACCTGCTCGACGAACAGGACTCCCTCCGCCAGCGCAAGGCTTTCGATGAGTTTAATTTCAGTGAAGAGGACACCAACATCCGGTACGAAACCCTGCTGGATCACATGCTGCGGGGAGAGCAGATCAACGTGGAGATCCTGCCGGCCAACCAGATCGGATTGCCCCATTTTCTCCTGTTCTACTACAGTTCGGTGCGTAATATTCTTCCGGAGGAATATATAAGACGGATCGCCGATATACCCTTCCGGCAGAACGGAAATGCCGCGAATCTCACCCGTATCCTCAGAGGACTCACCATCTTCCAGGCCCAGTACTTTACCGACCAGTATTCCCGGACCCTGGATTACTACAACCAGCTTTCGCAGGACGAACGGCTGCCGAACTCCAAGTTCAAATTCAACATCTACCGCTTTGTGGTCTACTCGATGTACCAGATCGGGTATCCCGACCGCAGCCTCGATATCGTGAGGAACTTCACGCTTCCCCTCTCACACTACCTGGGACGGCGCAGCCTCCAGCTGACCATCAACCTTACCCGGGCCATCTACCTGTACGAGATCGGGAAAATAGAGGCGGCCCAGGAGGTATACCACCAGGTGCTGGCGGAGGCGGAAGAGCGAAACATCCTTGAGGCCTACCTCTCGGTACTCTTCAACAACCTGGCCGTCACGTACGTCAACATGGGCAACTACGACCAGTATCTGAACCTGCAGTTCCGCGCCCTGGAAATCGCGGACTCTACCGGCCAGTACGACAACCAGTTCACCATCCTTAAAAATCTCTTCGTCTACTACCGCGATAACCAGGATGCCGAATCGGCGCTGCTCTACATCGACCGTGCCAGGCAGCTGGCCCAGTCCGAGAACCGGCCGGACGACCTGGCCGAGCTGAACCTCCTGACCGGCACCTTCTATAAGAACATGGAGCAGGATTACACACGGGCGGAAGAATATTTCGCCAAAGCCGAAGAGCAGCTCTCCGCCGAAAACAACTACGCGTCGTACGAACAACTGAAATTCGAGCAGGCCGATCTTCGGGAACGGCAGGGAGCAAACGGCCGGGCCCTGGAGATCTACGATCACATCATCGAGGCGGCGGAAGAGAACAACAACCGGCAGAACATCATCGAAAGCCACATCAAAAAAGCCAGGCTCCATTTGAGCCAGGGGAACCACCGGGCGGCCGGGCAGGCCATCGAATTTTACAAGCAGGAGGATCTCAATACGCTACGTTTCGACCAGCTGGTCCAGGCCCGGTCGGCGGAGGCGGAGCACCTCCTGCAGACGGGCAATCCCTCGGAAGCCTACCGGATCCTGGATCCCCTGGTCGGGCAGATTATGGAGTGGGCCCGGGGAAGTACCGACCTTCAGTCGGGTTTCTGGAATGTGGAACCGGAATTCCTGGAGGCCTTTCGCCTGACGGCCAATCTCCTGATCGACACCGGCCGGACGGCGGAGGCCCTACAGATCCTGGATCAGCTCAAATCGATCAACGACGCCAGCCTCTACCAGAATCCGCTGGTCCGCTCGAGCATTCTCACGGAGACCGAGCTGAGCCAGTACAAACGGCTGACCGACCAGCTTAACCGGCTGCGGAGGCAGCTTCTCGCCTCCGACGAGGAGAACCGGGGCCAGCTGCGTCAAAGAATTGACGAACTCACCGCCCAGAAGCGGGTATTCGACAGGAAACTCTCCTCCGAAACCGACTTTACCCCCCTGCCGGTAAGTCGGGTGCAAGCCGGGCTGAACGCGCGCGAACGGGTCCTGCATGTAACCGAACTGGACGACCGGTACTATATCGCCACCATCTCCCGGACCGACATCGACTTCCGAACGGTACCCCTGGACAGCGTCAACCGGGACCTTTTTGAAACGGCCGTGCGGCAGGTTGCTAGCCAGAACACGAACCTGGACCTCCTTCACAGGATTTACGGGCTGCTGGGCATGGAGAAGCTGCCCGGCAGGGTGAACCGCATTACGGTCATCCCGGACAGCTACCTCTACCAGCTGCCCCTGGGCATTCTGCCTGTCCGCGATCCGGAGCAGACCTACAGCTACGGGGATACGCGCTACCTGGTGGAGGAGATGGAGGTGCGCTACCTGACCTCTCTGAACGACTACCGGCAGGAGGATCATCCGCCGGGATCCCACACAGTCGACTTTGCCGGGTACGGCATCTCAACGTTCGAGGAGTACGCCGACGAGGGACTCGTCCCCCTCCCCTTCGCCCGCAGGGAGGTTCGAAATATCCGTTCGTCCCTGGGCAATCTGAAGGTGCGCGATACCCATTTCGGACCCGATCTGACCGAAGAGGTCTTCAAGTCCACCGCGCCCTCAGCCAGGATCATTCACCTGGCCACGCACAGCCAGGTCTCCGAACAGGACCCGCTGTTTTCGCGCATCTACATGAGCCACGGCGGGGAGGCGGAACAGGAGCAGTTCCCCGGACAGGTGTTCGCCTACGAACTGTTCGAGCTGGACCTCAGCAGCGAGCTGATCATGCTGAACTCCTGCGAATCCGGATCGGGAAGATACCTGCAGGGAAGCGGCGTGATGGGATTCAGCCGCGCGCTGCGATACGCGGGTGCCCGCTCCCTGCTGCTGAACCTCTGGTCGGTCAACGACATGATGGCCTCGGAATTCGCGGAGGAGTTCTACCGGGCCGCCAACACGGGCAAGAGCAAATCGGAAGCGCTCCGAAGCGCCAAACTTCATTTTCTCAAGACCAAAAACGCCGACCCGCACTTCTGGGGACCCTACATGCTGATCGGCGATAACGAGCCCTTAGTGAAACCCTACGAAACCTGGAACCGCATCGTGGCGGGGACGTTCATGATCTACTTCCTGCTCTTCGTGGGGGGCTCGCTTTACTACCGCGGGAATATCTACCGCGGGGAAGGGGGGAAAGGAGACGAACGTGCGTCCTAGTATCTCCTGGCGGACTGGCGGATCTCTCTACTCCGCCAGCGCTTCCAGGTAGCTTCCGGCCACGCGCCGGTAGGCCCCGTTCAGGTCGTAGGCCTTCTCAATGTTGGTCCTGGCCTGTTCCAGTTCGTTCATCTGGAAATAGGTGTTGCCCAGGTACCAGTACGCTTTCTCCAGCGTCAGGACATCCACCTGGCCGCTGTTCTGAATCACCGCCTCGTAGTGGGGAACGGCTTCGGAGTACCGGCTCTCGTTGTAATAGAGGGAACCGAGCGTGAGGTTCACTTCGGACTCCCAGGCGGGGGGATTCTCTCCCTCCAGCTGCTGTTCCAGCAGGGTCACCGCCTGCTCAAACTGCCCGGTATTCGCCAGCGTGATGGCACGGGTAATGACGGTACTGTCGCCGGTTCGGGTGAGGTCGCCCTCCGCCGAGCGGTAGTAGTCAAGCTCAATGCTCTCCACCGGTTCCACGGCCGTGCCTCCCGTGAAGGGAGCGTAATTCATGACGAGCACAACGCCCAGCAGCAGCGCGAACACGGCGGCCGCGGCGTAGGCCCCGTAGCGGCGTATTTTTGCCCGCTTCCTCTTTTGCCGCTTCCGGCGAACCACGGCCTTGAGGTTGGCGACGCTTTTCAGGTATTCCAGTTTCTCACCGTCCTGGATCAATTCCGCCCAAAGTTCATCTATCTCCTCCTGGGAGAGCCGGGCATCCACGTATCGTTCGATTTGTTCTTCCAATGGCCGCTTGCTGGAACGCTCATTCATATCGGGTGGTCCTGTTTTATATTACCTGTTATATAATGCTCCGTTTCGGCCCTCCAGGGAATGTAATAAAACCAGGTAACTCTTTCTCCCGATACCCCTCAGGTTCTGGAAACGGGATATCGTTCCCTCTCAGACCGGCGGAGATTAAAGGGAAGTAACGCTCTCCTTTAATTCCCCCTTCTACATACAAGAGAGTTTCACCGCCCGTTTGTTACAAATTAATTTGGATTTTTTTATTAAAAATCTTTAATAATGGCCTCACTCCCTTCAAACGGCGAATTTTTATACTCATTAATATTTTCTTAAGGTAGAGAATCGTTCGCAGCCACCTCTTTCAAGCCGGAACCCCATGAGACAAGCCCGCTTTTTGCCGTTTGTACTGATCGCACTGCTGTTCGCAGGGTGCCAGAACACGGATCACGCCACCTTTCGGACGGAAATAGATTACCTGGGCTCGGCCGAGCTCGTTTTCGAGACGCCGCGGCTCCACTACAAGTACTCCGAGCCGAACTACCACCGTCCGGTGCGGCAAAACGGCTACTGGACGGTCGATATACCGGCGGATTCCACCCGGCTCGCCTACCTGAACATCGGGGAGGACCGCTATCCGCTGGTCCTGCGTCCGGGTGCAGAGCTTCGCGTGAACGTGGCCCGGGCGGATTTCCCCGATTCCGTGGCGGTGGAGGGATACGAAGGACCGTGGAACGAGCTCTTCCGCACCTACTGGCGGGAAGAGCAGCGGTACCAGGCGCGGATATCCGAGGAGCTCCCCTCCTTCCGGGAGGGCGAAGAGAACGAGGTGGTCGAGCTCCACCGCCGGCGGTATCGCACGGCCGACTCCCTGCTGTCGGACACGCCCCTGGAGGCGTACTACCACAAGGCGGTGGGCGAGTACCTGGTGAAAAGACTGGAGCGGATCACCTACCGCCGCGGCCAGGAGGGCTTTGATCCCGAAGAGGAGCGCCGCGCGGTGCTCCGGGAAGCCGAACGGATGGATTTTTTCACGTTCGAATCCCTGGTCGACCAGCGGGCGGGCATTCGCGATTTTACCCACGCGTTCGCCAACACCTTCGGGGTGGCCGACAGCCTGGAGGAGGTATACGGACAGGAACTTATGGAGTACGACGTGAAGCGGCTGGGATACGAAACCCTCGATTCGGCGCGCGTTTCGGTACTGGAGCACATACCCGGGCGGCGGGCCCGGGCTTACGCCCGGATGCACCTGATCGCCGAACGCATCGGGGAGATGCCTCTCGAGGTCGCCGAGCCCAGCTACCGCGACTTCCTCTCGGAGTACCGTTCCGATTTCCCCCGCTACGCCAGCTTCCTGGAGAATTTCTACGGGGAGATACAACAGGTGACCCCGGGACAGCCGGCCGTCCCGTTCACCCTGCCCGATCCCCAGGGCGACCCGGTGAGCATGAGCGACTTCCGGGGGCAGTATGTGCTGCTTGATTTCTGGGCGGGATGGTGCATTCCCTGCCTGGACGAATTTCCCCACATGCGGGAGCTCTACGAAAAGTATCCCGACGACCGCTTTGAAATCGTGGGGATCTCCATTGCGGAGGACAGCCTCCGGTGGCGGGAGGACATCCGCCGGTTTGAGAACCCCTGGCCGCAGCTCTACGGGGGCAACGAGTTTGAGCAGGAGACGTTCGACGCCTACCGCGGCGGGGGCATCCCCTTCTACATCCTGGTGGATCCGGAGGGGAACATCCTGCGCTACAACGACATCCGCCCCTCGTTCAACCTTGAATCGGTGCTCGACAGCCT
>CAZGSL010000021.1:7500-35644 GCA_964528445.1 uncultured Balneolaceae bacterium
GAACTGGACCGGCGCATCGGACAGATGCTGATGACCGGCTTCCGGGGACTGGAGCTCGCGGATACGCTCCAGGTGGCGGAGGACCTGCGCGAGGGGCGCCTGGGCGGGGTGATTCTTTTTGATTACGACGTGCCGGCGGATACCGCCCTTCGCAACATCCGCTCGCCACGGCAGCTCCGGAACCTCACCCGCCAGCTGCAGGAGGGGTCGCCCGTCCCCCTCTTTATCGCCATCGACCAGGAAGGGGGACGCGTCTCCCGGCTGAAGGAGCGCAACGGTTTTCCGCCTACCGTCTCCGCCGAATACCTGGGCTCCCAGCCGGTGGACTCCACGCGCTTCTACGCCGGGCGCACGGCGGGGGTGCTGGACAGTATGGGCATCAACTTCAACTTTGCGCCGGTGGTGGACCTGGACGTCAACCCGGACAACCCGGTGATCGGGGGACTTCAGCGCGCGTTCTCGGCCGATCCCGACACGGTCTACCGCCGCGCCCGCACCTGGATCCGTGCCTCGCGCCGCCACGGGGTGATCACCGCCGTCAAGCACTTTCCCGGCCACGGCAGCTCGTCGGGCGACTCCCACCTGGGGGTGGTGGACGTCACCGGGACGTGGAGCCCGGAGGAGCTGGTTCCCTACCGCCGGCTTATCGATGAGGGGCTGACCGACGCGGTGATGACCGCGCATATCTTCAACCGGGAGATCGACCCGGAGTGGCCGGCCACCCTCTCGCGCCGCACCATCGGGGGCGTGCTGAGGGACAGCCTCGGCTTCGGCGGCGTGGTGGTGTCGGACGACATGCAGATGGGGGCCATCCGCGACGAGTACGGGCTGGAGACCGCCATACGGCGCTCCCTGGAGGCGGGCGTGGACCTGCTGGTCTTCGCCAACAACTCGGTGTACCAGCCCGACATCGCCCTCCGCGCCCACCGGATCATCCGCAGGCTGGTGGAGGAGGGCACAGTTTCCCGGGAGCGGATCGACCGCTCCTGGAAGCGCATCATGGACCTGAAGCGCGAGTACGGGCTGCTTCCCGCCCCCTGAGCAATTGCTTCTCCGTACATGACCCGGCTCGCACCGTCCGTATTGTCCGGCGCCGCTGCTCTCGTTACCTCAATCGTCTCCCCGGTAGGGCACGCCCTCGCTAATCCAGTCCGGCGCCGGCATGCCGCGCAGGTAGTGGTCGAAGTACTCCTTCATCTTGATGGCGTAGTCCAGCCGGTTGGAGTAGCGCTGCAGGTGGTGCGGCTCGTCATGGTACTGCAGGAAGATGGCGTCCTTGCCCAGCCGGCGCATCGCCAGGTAGAGCTCGATGCCCTGGTACCACGGCACGGCGGTGTCCTCGTCCCCGAACATCAGCATGAGGGGCGTTTCGATGCGGTCGGCGAAGAAGACGGGTGAGTTCTCGATGTAGCGCTCGGGATACTCCCAGAGGCTCCCGCCGATCCGGCTCTGGGTCTGCTCGTACTGGAACTGCCGGGCCAGTCCGCTGCCCCAGCGGATCCCGCTGTAGGCGCTGGTCATGTTGGAGACCGGCGCGCCGGCGATGGCGGCGTCGAAGATATCGGTTTCGGTAATGATGTGCGCGGTCTGGTAGCCGCTCCAGGAGTGGCCGTGAAGCCCCAGCTTGTCGGGATGAGCCACGCCCATGTCGATCAGCTTCAGGATGCCCGGCACCAGGCTCTTGGCCGAGGAGGGTCCGGGGAAGCCCACCGTGAAGTGGACGTCGGGCAGGAAGACCACGTAGCCGTCGCTGACGTACTGCGGCAGCACGGGACGGTCGTCGTTGGTAATGTTGTTGAACTGGTAGGCCCGCTGGGAGAAGAAACGGTAGAAGTAGGTCATCACCGGATAGCGCTTCTCCGGGTCGTAGTTGTCCGGCCTGATCACCGCGCCGCGGACGGTGTCCCCCTTCACGTCGGTCCACTGGATGACCTCGGCGCGTCCCCAGTTGTAGCGCTCGTGCAGATCGGTGTGCAGGCTGGTCAGCTGACGGGTCTGGGCGAAATCCATGCCCTCGCTGACCCAGATGTTGGGATAGAGATCGTAGCTCTCCTTGGTAAAGAAAATCCGTCCGCTGTCGTCGGGACGCGTTTCAATCTCGTAGTTGAGCTCCTCCTCAAGCAGCGGTTCGGTGCCCGTCTGGTCGAGGCGAAAGCGGTAGAGCCCTTCGTACTTCTCCTTGTCGTAGAAGCCCTCCAGCAGGAGCCGTTCGTCGGACGTGAAATACTCCCGGTCGTAATCCAGCCGCTCGATGCGGTAGGTAACAGAGCGCTCGCGTCCGTCGACGGTCAGGTTTTCGGCCTCGCCCGAGCCGGTATCGAAGCTCCAGATGTCGTATTTGTCGTAGATCAGCACCTGCTCCTCACCCTCGATCCAGCCGGCGAGGCCGTAGCCCGGCACGGGAGAGGGATAGTCGTGATCCTCGTCGTGAAAAGGCACCTCCATATCGCCGGTCAGGTTGCGCCGGGTCCCGCTCTCCACATCGTAGAGGTGCCAGTTCTTGTCGCGGAACCAGAGGGCGTACCGGCCGGCCGGCGAGAGCTCCACGCCGCCGTCAAGCCGTTCGGTAAGCAGCGTTTTTTCGCCGCTCTCCAGGTCAACCAGGTAGTAGTCGCTGTAGAACCCGTCCCATGTCATCTGCTTGCGGTAGGGACGGCCGGATTCGGCCAGCGTCACCCGCGGATTGTGGCTCACGTCCACTTCGGGCACCTCTTCGGTGGCCAGCTGCACGTATTCACCCTCCTCCAGGTGGTAGACCGCCCGGTAGAGCTGGTTCTGACGCTGGTTCCAGGTCTGCCGCTCGTGCGTCTTGATCAGGGGATCGTCCCAGTGCCAGACGTCCACGTCCTTTTCCGAAAGGATCTGCTCCGTGTTGTACACCTCCTGTTCGGGCTCCTCCCCGTCCTCTTCGCCCGGGGGATCGGCTTCCATCAGCTCGCGGTTCTTCACCGTGAAGAAGAGGCGCTCCCCGTCGTTCGTCCAGTCCAGGTCGTTCTCCGAGCGGAGCCACCAGCGGTCGGGAACGCTCTCCCCCTCCACGAGCGTGCTGAGGGAGCCGTCGCCCGCATCCCACGCCATCAGGTCGGCCGTCCCCGCCACATACGACGAATCGAGCTCAGCGCCGGTGAAGGCCAGCCTGCCCGTGTCGTGATCCCATGTCAGATTGGCGAAATAGCCGTCCGCCGCCGACGTCACGGTCCGCTGCGAACCGCCGTCGTCCAGATCGCGGACGTAAAGCCCGTTTTCCGTCCCCCCGGTGTCGACCACCGTGTAGGCCAGGTGCACGGAGGTGCTGTCGAAGGCCATCTCATCCACGAACGCCAGGCGGTGCCGCTCTCCCGTCTCCAGCTCCATCAGGTCCACGGGCCCTCCCAGGTGGTCGTTCTCATCGTATTCCTCGCTGACGGAGTCGGGCAGCATCCTGCGCACGGCCAGCCACCGGCCGTCGTCCGAAAACTGAAAACTCCGCACGCTGTCAATCTCCTGCACATTCCCCGTCGAGGTATTCAGCAGGTACATGCCCTCTACCAGGTCCTCCCCGTCGTTCAGCTCCTCCTCGAACGGAATCTCGCGGGTGGCGGCCACCCAGGTGCCGCCGGCGCTGATCGCGGGATCGTCGGCCAGCTCCAGCGTATAGACGGTCTCCCCGTCCACATCGCGAACGCGCACCTCGCCGTCGCCCCGGTCGGGCCAGACGCTGTAGGCGAGCCAGCTGCCGTCGTCGGAGATTTCCTCGTCGGTGATATCCTCCCAGCGCATGATGTCCTCAAAGGTCAGCGGACTGTTCTGGGCGGGGAGCATTACGGGAACGGCAATGAGCAGGGAGAGCAACAGGAGAGAGAATGATCGAAGGGATTTCATACCGGATGTTTTGAGTTCGAAGTTGTTACTAAAAAACAGGAAATCTTTTTCAGATACAATGCCGAGTGCTTAGATTATGGAGGGTGAAACCCGTACGCGCGACCAGTTGCAACTTCGCGACGACCAGAGGCAACCCCCGAAAAGCATGGAATACACCTACAGCGGACTGATGCGGGCGTTCCGGGAGAGCCGGGCGGAGGCGGTTCGCACCATACGGGAGGCGGACGAGGAGATCTTCGGCATGCGTCCCGCTGAGGGCACCTGGTGCGCCGCCGAATGCTTTGATCACGTGGTGCAGTTCAACCGCAGGTACCTCTCCGAAATGCGGGAGGCCGCCGAACAGGTCCGCCGTCTGCCGGAAGACGGCTCCGAATTCCGTCCAAGACTCCCCGTCCGGTGGGTCATCCGCTTTTTTGAGCCTCCCTACCGCATGAAAATCAAAACGCTCCGCCCCTTCTATCCCGGAGAGCGGGAGCACCTGGACCGGGAGAAGGTGCTTGCCTCGTTCCGGGAGACGCAGGAGGGGGTCCTCGGTCTGCTGGAGCAGGCCCGGGAAAAAAAGCTCGACCTGGGAGAGGTCCGCGCCGCCCATCCCCTCTTCTCCTTTATCTCCCTGAGCCTGGCGGACTGCTTCGGGCTGGTCCTCTCCCACCAGCGCCGTCACCGGTGGCAGGCTGAGCAGGTGATGGAGGCCGTACGGGAGGCTGCCGGCCATGCCGGCGGCGGGGCGGACTGAGCGCAATATCCCAAACGGCCGCGCCCGTTATATTGTTGGAGAAAATGCGCGCTCGTGGAAGCACCCGGGGCGAGAACCCGGGATACGCGCCGTAGTACCAAAAACGTCACCGAAACCGTTACCACACCGCGAGCCCGAAACCGTTAATACAACGCTATGATGGATTTGGAATCTTTTGACGCCGACCGCTTCGGCGCCCGGCTGGAAATCACCGAGGCGGCGGTGGACGCCTATATGGAGCACGGGGAGGACTTTACCTTTCACCAGGTGGCGGACCGATGTGATTTTACGGTGGGCGAACTTTTCCAGTATTTCCCGGACAAGCGGTCGATTCTCGAATTCTACTACACTTCCCTGCTCATTCGCTACCGGCTGATGGTCGCCGAAATAGAGGATTACGAATCCTTTACGCTCAGCGAGAAGCTCTCCAACCTGGCGTTCTCCACGTTCGACATGATCGCCGAGAAGGAGGCCTTCGTCCGCGAAACCTACGGGCAGATCATCCTCTGCAGCATCGGGAAAACCGGTTTCGAAAAAGAGACGGAGAACCTGCTGAGGGAAATTTTCGAAGATGACGAACTCATCCCCTACAGCAATACCCTGCTGCTCAACGACTGGTTCTATGCCCTCCTGACGAAGAAGTTTACGGGACTTATCCGCTTCTGGCTCGGCGACGAGAGCGAGGACCGGGAACAGACCATGGAGCTGACCGACAAACTGACCGCGCTGGCCGAGGAGCTTATGTACAGCGCCGCCGCCGACCGGATACTGGACCTGCTCCGTTTTCTGGCCGCCCATTCGTTCTTCGTCGACCGGATCCCGCTGCTGGGAGAACTGAAATCCAGGATTGAGATCAACATACGATGAGCGAAGAATTTCCATCCTCCAAAATGGAGCGGGGCAAGGTCTTTGCCAAAACGGGCCTCAAACTGGGGACCAACTACGCGAAGCGCTACCTCAAGAAAAAGACCGGCGGGGAGGAGACGGAGGAGGAGAACCGCAGGTTTCATTCCGAAAACGCCCGCCAGGTCTTCAACGAATTTGCCAGGCTTCGGGGAACCGCCCTCAAGATCGCCCAGTCCCTGAGCATGGACCAGGGGGTGCTGCCCGAGGAGTTTACGGAGGTGATGAGCGAAGCCCAGTACAGCGTGCCCCCCATCAACAAGGCGCTGGTCCGCACCATCATCAAGCAGGAACTGGGAGCGTACCCGGAAGAGCTGTTCGAGGAGTTTGACCTGGAAGCCATTGCCGCCGCCTCTATTGGACAGGTGCACGCGGCCCGGCTGAAGAGCGGGGAAAAAGTGGCGCTCAAAATCCAGTACCCCAACGTCCGGAACACCATACAGTCGGACATTCGGATGGCCAAGACGCTGCTTCGCCGGCTGGTCAAGAAGGGGGCCAACCTCGACGAGTATTTCGACGAGGTGGAGTCCACACTCATGGAGGAGACCGACTACCACCGGGAGGCGGAATACCTGCAGTACTTCCACGATCAGTTCTCCGGCGGAAGCATTCGGGTGCCCCGCCTCTATTCGCGGTACTCCACGGAGAAAGTGCTCTGCATGGAGTTCCTGGAGGGGGTGCACCTGAAAGAGTTTCTCGCCCGTGAACCCTCGCAGGAGAAGAGGGACCATATGGGACAGCTGCTGTGGAATTTCTTCCACGACCAGGTGGCGCAGAGGGATTTTATCCACGCTGACACCCATCCGGGCAATTTCCTTTTCCGTGATGACGGCACCCTGGGGGTGATCGATTTCGGGTGCGTGAAAAAATTTCCCGTCCATTTCACGCACAACTACATGCTCCTGCTGCCCACCCACATGGACAAGGACGACGAGGAGATCAGGGAGATCTACCGGGAGCTGGGCATCATCCGGGAGAACCCGGACAACCCGGAAAAAGAGGAGCGGTTTTACCAATTTTGCAAAAACTACGGGGCTACGTTCGCCCGCCCCTACCGGAACGACCGGTTTGATTTCGGAAAGCCGGAATTCAGGGAGTCCATCAACCGCTACGCCAAGGAGATGCCGGTCATGAACGAGCCCCGGGGCGACAAGAATTTCATTTTCAGTACCCGCGTTCACCTGGGTCTCTATAATCTGCTGATCAAGCTGGGGGCCCGCGTAGACACCACCCAGAGCAAGGAAACCGCCTTCCGGGTGATCGGGGAGATGGAGGAGGAGGCGATGAGCGCCGCGGGCGACCGCTAGGCCCTCCTGTCCCGCCCGCCTGTTTTTCTTCAACCGGACACTTTTCTTTGCCCGGACACTTCCAGATGGTTAATATACGCCCCTCTTGTACCCGATCCGGAACGGGTGCAACGAAAACAGCATATTACCCCGTCGACAGCCTTGAACAAATCACAGCATACCATGTTTACAAAGATCTGCCCCCGACACCTGGTACTCCTGATGGTCCTCCTCCTGACGTCGGGCGGAATGTTATCGCCTTCCGCTTTCGCCCAGGAGCAATCCGCGGCATCCGCCCAGGAGCAGCCCGTGGAATTCACCCAGGAACAGCCCGCGCAATCCGAGGAGCTGCTGAGATCGCCCCGGCGCGCGGTCCACACGTTCCTCCACTGGCAGCAGGAGGGACACGAGCGCCCCGAGCTGGTGGTCCGGCCCTTCAAACTGTCCGACGGCTCACAGGAGGAGAAACTGGACCTGGCCAACAAGCTGCTCATGATCCTGGATTCCCGGGGGCTGCTGGTGGAATACGAGTCGGTGCCGGGCGATCCCGCCTACGTGGACTCCCTCTCGGGGATGCACCAGTACATTCTTTTCCCTTCCATCCCGCAGATCTACCTGGAGCGCACCGACGGGGAGTGGGTCTTCTCCGAAACCACCATCCAGAGAATTCCTGAGCTCTACAGCGAAACCTTCTCGTTCATGGTCGAGCTGGTGGACCGCCTGCCGGATACGTTCAACCAGGAGTGGCTCGGACTGCAGGCATGGCAGTACCTCGCCATCTTCTTCTGGCTGCTGGCCGGCGTCGTGCTGCGCAAGCTTTTCGAGTACCTCTTCGCGGAGTACGGGCAGAAGCTGGTGGGCAAAAGCAGCACCAAATGGGACGACAAGATGCTGCGGGAGATGGACAAACCGCTCAGTTTCCTCTTTATGATGTCCTTCTACTGGGTCACCTACACCAACCTGCTTCTTTCGGTCCAGGTGAACTATTACCTCTCGACGACGCTTGACATCGCGGTCTCCGCCAGTTTCGTATGGCTTTTTTACAACTTTATCGAGGTGCTGAGTGAGTATCTCACGGAACTGACCTCGAAAACCGAAAGCGTGCTGGACGACCAGCTCATTCCCCTTCTCCGCAAGACCCTCAAGGTCTTCGTCGTCGTCATTGGCGTCATTTTTATCCTGCAGAACAACGGCATCAACGTCACTTCGCTGCTGGCCGGACTGGGACTCGGGGGACTTGCCATCGCGCTGGCCGCACGCGAGACCCTGGCCAATTTCTTCGGGTCGCTGACCATCTTCATGGACAAGCCGTTCCAGATAGGCGACTGGATCCGTACGCCGAACGTGGAGGGCACCGTTGAGGAGGTGGGCTTCCGTTCCACCCGCGTACGTACCTTTTACAACTCGCTTGTGAGTGTCCCCAACTCCATGCTGACGAACGGAGAGATCGACAACCTGGGCCTCCGGCGGTACCGCAGGCTCAAGATGACCCTGAACCTGACGTACGATACCACGGCCGAACAGATGGAGGCCTTTACGGAGGGCATCCGGGAGCTGATACGCTCAAACGACAACATCTGGCAGGAGTTCCACCAGGTCCGCTTCAACGATTACGGGGCCCACTCGCTGGATGTGATGGTCTACCTCTTTTTCGATGTGCCCGACTGGGATACCGAACTGGCGGAGCGACACCAGTTCCTCCTGGAGATCAAAAAGCTGGCGCAGAAGGTTGGAGTGGACTTCGCCTTCCCCACGCGCACGCTGCATGTCGGGAGCATGCCGGAGAACATTCTTCCACTCTCGGCATCCCCGGATACTTCGGGCAGTTCGCATGAGGATAGCTGACGCTTACGCCCCATTGGACGGGCTCGAGGGATCCGGCTCCCAATGATTTACTCGGAAGCCTGCTCTTTTTCGGTTTCTTCGCCGTCGAAGGACTCAAATACCATCTTCAGGTCGTCGGCCACCTCGGCCTTGGTGCGTCCCTCGATCCTGTGGCGCGGGATCATGGCTTTGATCTCCCCATCCTTGAAATAGGCGAATGCGGGAGAAGAGGGGGGATATTCGCTGAAATATTCCCTTGCCCGCGCGGTCGCCTCGTCGTCCTGGCCGGCAAACACCGTAACCATGTGATCCGGCTTTGCCTCGCTCTGGTCGAGCGCGATTTTGACGCCGGGACGGGCGTTTCCGGCGGCGCATCCGCAGACCGAATTGATGACCATCAGCATCGTTCCGCGGTCATATTCCTCCATCGCGCGGTCCACCTCATCGGGGGTTGTAAGCTCTTCCACTCCCAGTTCGGTGAGTTCTTCGCGCATCCAGGAGACGTCGGGGCCTTTGCCTAATCCAAATTGCATGACTTCCTGATTCTTAGTTGGGGTTAAATTCTACGTTGGCGTGGTGTTCATCTCAAGATAAGTACGTAATGTGAAGCTGTTGAGAAGTTGGGAGAGTGGGGATCCCGCCGAAACGGGACCCGCTCTCCGATGGCCTTTCTTCCTCAGGTCGCGTCGTTGTAGTATTCGTTGACCTGATCCCAGTTGACGAGGTTCCAGAACGCCTTGACGTAATCGCCTCGCTTGTTCTGGTAATTCAGGTAATAGGCGTGCTCCCAGACATCCAGTCCGAGAATGGGGGTCTTGCCCTCCATGTAGGGACTGTCCTGGTTGGCGGTGGAGGTAGCCTCCAGTTTGCCGTTCTCGTCCACGACGAGCCAGGCCCAGCCCGATCCGAACTGACCGGTGGCCGCGTTGTTGAAAGCCTCCTTGAACTTGTCAAAGCTTCCAAAATGCTCGTTGATGGCGTCGGAAATTTCACCGGTGGGAGCGCCTCCGCCGTTGGGAGACAGCACCGTCCAGAAGAGGCTGTGATTGGCATATCCGCCGCCGTTGTTGATCACGTTCTGCCTGATCGACTCCGGCACCTCGTCAATGCGCCGCAAAACCTTCTCAATGGGCAGGTCGGCGAAAGAGTGTCCCTCCAGGGCGGCATTTACCTTGTCGGTATAACCCTGGTGGTGCTTCGTATGGTGAATCTTCATGGTGCGCTCGTCAATATGAGGTTCAAGCGCATCGTAGTCGTACGGAAGATCCGGAAGTGTGTAAGCCATAATGGATTTCTGACATTTAAATTTGAAATTTCAAATAGGTACTCTTTGGAAGAGTGTGGCTGTCCGATACGAATCCTCCTCGGATACCACACCCCTTAATCAATAGTCCGGTTTGAATCGTTCCAATGCGGCCGGCATTGAACCCGGAGGCGCGGGTATAAGGCGGGACGCATGTGCGGGCGGATTCGATCGCCGGGACGCGCTCGAATATCTCGGCGGATCGTCTGTCAAATATATGCAGATAAAAGGCTTTATTTACGCTATTTTGTGGTCGACCGGCGCGTTATTGTACAAGCGCTCGATACGTTATCTTGCAGGCGATCGACGCATTCATCCTGAACGGCAGTACGGTTGCATATTATGTCGCGAGACTATCACGTCATTATCATCGGCAGCGGCCCGGCGGGATTTTCCTGTGCCATGCAGAGCTCGAAATTCGACAAGAACGCCCTGATTGTCGAAGCGCACGAGAAGCACCTGGGCGGCACGTGGATCAATACCGGCACCATGCCCAGCAAAGCCTTGCGGGAGGCGGCCAAAACCATCTCCGATTTCAATTCGCAGTTCGGGGGCGACAGTCCGCAGAAGCCTTACGATCAATTCCGAATGCGCGACCTGCTTAAGTACAAGGACGAGATCCTCGAGAACGAGAACCGCAAGATTAAGAACGACCTCATCAAGAACCGGATCGACGTCGCCCGCGGTACCGGGAGACTGGTCGACGAGCACACCGTGGAGGTCCATACACACATCGGGTCCGTACAAAAATTTACCGCGGACCATATCCTGCTCTGCCCCGGCAGCAGTCCCGTGGCCTCCACCCGTTTCGAGGTGGACCACAGCCGGGTGCTGGATTACACCTCCCTGCTCAACCTCACCCACATCCCGCGCCGCCTGGCCGTCGTGGGGGGCGGGGTCAACGCGCTGGAATACGCCACCACCTTCTCCGCCCTTGGAACGCGGGTCAGCATTCTCACCGAGCGGGAGGAGATTCTCAGCTTCGTGGACCGGGAGATCAGGGAACATTTCCTGCAGGCCCTGCAAAAAAGAAACATCAACCTGAGAACGGGCGTGAGGGTGGACGATATCTCCTTCAACTCCCTCCAGAACTACACCGAAGTCCGTTTCAACGAAATCGACAACGGCGACCGGGTGCGGGTGATCGAAACCGAGCACGTGCTGTTTATGGGAGGGCGCACTCCCAACACTTCCGCTCTGGGGCTGGAGGAACTGGGTATCGAAACCGACGGCGACGGGTTTATCCGGACCAATGACTCTTTTGAAACCACCCTGCCCGGCGTCTATGCCGCGGGCGATGTCATCGGGTTTCCGCAACTGGCGTCCGCCTCATACACGCAGGGCAGGCTGGCGGCATGCAACATGTTCGGTATTCCCAAGCAGGAAATTCCCGACCGGATACCTTACGGCATCTACACCATCCCGGAGATCTCCTACCTGGGGGTAAGCGAAGAGGAGGCCGAGCAAAAGGGGATGGAGGTAACGGTAGGCCGCGCCTATTTTAAAAATGTGGCCAAAGCCGACATGACCGGACACGAGGAGGGGGTGCTGAAACTGGTGTTCCGGAAAGATGACCTCCGGCTGCTGGGCGTGCACATCATGGGCAACGAAGCCACCAACCTCATTCACATCGGGCAGTCCGTGATGGCTTTCGAGGGGGATATCCGCTACTTCACGCGGCATGTCATGAACTATCCTACCCTGGGAGAAGCCTACCGCATCGCCGCCTTCAACGGATTCAACCGTGCTTACAAGGCCGGCGTCAAATACCGGACCCTGCTGGAAGACCGGGAGAGCGGGGAAGATCAGGCGTAATGTATCGCCATCGTAAGTCCCGTGGAATCCTCGGGGGGATCCTCCGGAAGTGTCCTGAGCTCCCCTTCAATCGATCTGCGGGCATAGAGCGCCAGCACCATCGCGTCCACAATATCGTCTTCGTCCACCTGGTTGCGCCGGTACTCCTCCTTGATGTCCCGGAAAAAATCGTCGGCATATTCGCTCACATCCTTGAGCAGTCCCAGGCGATGGCGGAGACCCTTCTTGGTCTCTTTTTTCTGGAGGATGGAATTTCCCCCGTTTAGTTTGCGGAACAGCAGTTCGGGATGGCTTTCGAACACCTTCTCGCGAAACGACTCTTCCTCCTGGAGCAGGTTGTCCACCGCCCGGATATAGGGGGTGATGTTCCAGGACTGAATGGAGGTTTTCTTCCCGTTGGCCTCGTAACTGATCATGGAGGCCTCCCCGTAGGTCGGGGCGTGCAGGGCCGGGCGGATGGGAGGATCGAATACGCTGCCGTGGTACTCGGGGCCCAGTTCCTCCCGCAGCTGACGGTCGCACTCCCGTACATACTCCTCCTCGTTCAGCCCGATGGGTATATCCACGAAGACCCGGTCGAATTCCTCGAAAAATTCGGGGAGCTCGTCGTGTGACTCCAGCAGCCAGTATCCCGCGTCCTTTTCGTCCAGCGAGATGGCGATCCATCCCGCCCGGCATCCGTCCAGTCCTAATGTTTTCACGGCCTTGCGTCCTCTTTTAGTTCAATATGTAATTCATCCAGCTGCTCCTCGTCCACGTAGTCCGGGCTGCTGTCCATCAGGCTCTGGGCCTTCTGGTTTTTCGGGAACGCAATCACATCCCGGAGGCTCCCGGAGTTGGAGAGTATCATGACCATGCGGTCCAGCCCGAGTGCGATCCCGCCATGGGGCGGGGCCCCGTATTTGAAGGCCTCCAGGAGGAAGCCGAAACGCTCTTCCGCCTCCTTCTCATCGATATCGAGCAGATCAAACATCCAGAGCTGGCGGTCCCGGTTGTGGATACGTACGGATCCTCCCCCGATTTCGTAACCGTCCATGACCAGGTCATAGGCGCGGGAGCGTATGTCGGAAGGCTCATCCTTGTCAACGTCCTCTTCCCGGGGAGCGGTGAAGGGGTGGTGCAGGGCGTGGTACCTGCCGGTCTCCTCGTTCCACTCCACCAGCGGGAAGTCGGTCACCCAGAGAAAACGGTGGCTGTCGGTGTCGATCAGGTCGAACTCCCGTCCCGCGATCAGCCGCGTCCTGCCCATCTGCCGGTACACCTCCGGATCAGGCCCGGCCAGGATCAGCACAAGGTCCCCGGGTCCGGCATCCGCCCGTTCGGCCATCTGCCGGACGGTATCGTCGTCGAGGAACTTGCCTACGTTGCAGGAGAGCCCGCCATCATCATGTTTAATGTATATCAATCCCTTGGCGCCGGTCTGCTCCTTTACTTTATCCGTCAGGCGGTCCAGGGCCCCTCTCCCCATATCCCCCTGTCCGGGAACGCCAATTCCCAGCACGGCCCCTCCCCCGGCCACGGCGTCGGCAAAAATGTTAAAATCGGAATCGGCCACCAGGTCCGACAGGTCGGCAATCTCCAGCCCGAACCGGGTGTCCGGCTTGTCCGTACCGTAGGTGGTCAAAGCTTCGCGGTAGGTCATCCGCTCGAAGGGCGTATCCACCTCCGTCTCCATGACGTCCGCCATCATTCGGCGAATCATCCCTTCCGTGATCTTCATGATCTCCTCCTCGTCCGCAAAAGAGAGCTCGACATCTACCTGCGTGAATTCGGGCTGACGGTCCGCCCTCAGGTCCTCGTCCCGGAAGCATTTCACGATCTGGAAATAGCGGTCGAATCCGGAGATCATCAGCAACTGCTTGTAGGTCTGGGGACTTTGGGGCAGGGCGTAGAATTTCCCCCTGTTGACCCGGCTGGGGACCAGGTAGTCGCGTGCGCCCTCCGGCGTGCTCTTCATCAGGCAGGGGGTTTCGATCTCTGCGAAATCGTTTTTGTGGAAAAAGCCCCGAATGGAGGAACAGACCCGCGAGCGAAGCAGCATATTTTGCTGGACCTCCGGCCTTCGGAGATCCAGGTAGCGGTACTTGAGGCGGACCTCCTCCCCTGTGGAAATATCATCCCGGATCTCGAACGGCGGGGTCTCGGCCTCGGAATAGATGATCAGCTCCTCGGCCGTCACTTCGATGTGGCCGGTCGACATTTCAGGATTTATGTTCTGCTGGTCGCGCTTGCGGACTTCTCCCCTGACTCCAATCACGTACTCGCCCCGCAGCCGGCCGGCTTTTTCGTGCAGCTCCTCGTCATGCTCGCGGAACACGATCTGGGTTATGCCGTAGCGATCCCGCAGGTCAATAAAAATGAGTCCCCCGAGATCCCTCCGGCCGTCCACCCATCCGTTCAGCGTCACGGTTTCGCCGGCGTCCTGCTCCGTCAGATCCCCGCAGGTATGGGTACGCTTCAAGGTCATACAGCGCTCGTTTTTTCGATTTGCCTGAGTATTTCAATCAATTTGAGCAGGAAAATAAGTATTATGAATACCAATCGCTTACTCGTACAGCCACAAAGCATATTATTTACGTGGATGACCCCGGATTATTTGCATGGATGATTTCCGGGCAGTACTATTAAAAGGATGGTGGCGATTTTGTCCGGCCCTGCGGGCATCCGAAGCAACAGGGAGTGACCAAAGAGCGTGCGTGCCGGGTTTCGAGTTTCGGTTCGAGCGGTATGGAAACGATAAAAATACTCATAGCGGATGATTACGAGATCATTCGTTACGGGATCAGCATCTACCTATCCTCCGCAGACGACGTTGAAGTCGTAGGCGAAGCATCCCGGGGAGAAGAGTGCATCGACTTGTTCAGGGAGAAGCAGCCGGACGTCTGTCTGCTGGACATCACCATGCCCGGCATGAACGGCCTGGAGACAGCACGGAAACTGAAGGAGCTGGAGGACGGGTGCAAAATCGTCATTCTCTCCATGTACCTGGACCGGGAACTGCTGGCCGAGGCGATGCAATGCGAAATCAGCGGCTACCTGCTGAAAACCACCGATAAAAAGCATCTCCTGGAGTGTATCCGGGTGATACACAACGGTCAGCATGTCTACAGCAAGTCGGTTGCCAACTTGATGGCCAAGGGCTACTCGCCGGAAAAAATGCGGTTCAGGAGATTGAAAAATAATATCACCGAACGCGAGCGGGAGGTGCTCTCCCTTCTCGTAAAGGGGCGTACAAGTACGGAAATTGCCGAGGAGCTCTTCATCAGTCCCCGTACCGTAGAGACCCACCGCTCTAATCTCCTGAAAAAACTGGATATGAAAAATACCGCGGAACTGGTGCGGTATGCCCTGGAAAGCAAGATCTAGGCAGGTTTTACGGTACCGGCCGTTCTTTGGGATCTGATGTACTACGTAATTTCACGTAGGCCATTACCTATTTTTACCCATTGACGGAAAGTGCAACCGTCTGTATAATACTTTTTGCAAATGGGGTAATAGCCGTCTGTAGATGATATTTAGCAGCCCATCCTTGATTGGAGGGCTGCTAATTTTTTGTCCGTGAATATTTGCCTTTTCGTGAATACGGCAACTCTTCCCACCTCAGGTAGCCACCTCTTTAAAAGATAATCATTAATTAAAATAATCGGCCGTAAATTTTAATTGTATGGTTGAAGTTAAAATTTTTATGCTTATATTTAAATTGAAAACCTTGTCTTAAAGCCCCTTTTATGAAACTAGAAGCATTTACAGATGATATACCCGGCAAATTAGTAGATGTCCAGATACCTAATGAAAAGGGCTTTCTGCCAGATCTGCTACCCGTTGATTGGGAATTTCCGGAAGAGTTGTGGCCTCTACTTTCAGATGCCAAAGAAACCTTAGGTAGACTTGATGGTATTGGAAGGACATTAGATAATCCCGAGTTATTGCTCCACCCACTCCAACGGAGAGAGGCAATTCGATCTTCTAGTTTAGAAGGAACATATTCTACTCCCCAAGAACTTCTATTGTTTGAACTTGATTCTGAATCTGCCCAAAAAGGTAAAAAGGCTGCTTCCAATAATGCTTTAGAGGTCTCAAATTACAAGAGATCTTTAAGAGAGGGTTATAATTTTCTAGTCAAGGGAGGAGAACTAACCCTAGCGATGATTAGACAGTTACATAAATGGCTTACCGATGGAGTCCGGGGACAACATAAAAATCCAGGTGAGTTTAGAACCACACAAGTACATATAGGTTCAGATAAAAGATACATTCCCCCACCCCCCCAGTATTTAACAGATTTGCTTGAGAACCTTGAAGGCCATCTTAAAGAGCCTGACAGTAGATTTGATCCCCTTGTCTATTGCTACATTATACATTATCAATTTGAGCGTATTCATCCATTTATCGATGGCAATGGACGAATCGGGAGAGTGCTGCTTTCTTTGATGATCTACAAGTATAAAAATCTAAAAATGCCCTGGCTGTATATGAGTCCTTATTTTGAAGAATATAAGGACGAGTATATTAGAAACCTTTTTAATGTTAGCGCAAAAGGTGACTGGACAGAATGGATCAGGTTTTGTCTTAGAGGCACCATCGAACAATGCCAGGATGCAATATATAGATGTGAATTATTGGGTAAATTAAAAAATAAATACCTGACCGAAGCCACCGAAGGTAGTGGTAGAATAGCAAATATCATTAAGGAACTATTTACAATACCCCTGATATCAATTACTAAGGTGAGAGATATGATGGAGGTAACTTATCCAACAGCAAAAGGTGATGTCGAGTATTTAGAATCATTAGGAATTTTGAAAGAAGTAGAAAACACCAGGCCAAAGATGTATATCGCTCCAGAAATCTTACATATAGCATTTAATAAGCAATTAAGCTATGTATCAGATGAAAATGCAGAGGAATAGAATGGATTAAAGAGAGAAAAAGCAATTAGTTTTACCCATGTTGTGCTTCCTCAAATAAAAATCCCACAAGTGATATATTGTCAATCACTTGCGGGATTTAATAAGTAGCGTGGGGCGGAATCGAACCGCCGACCTCCGGGTTATGAATCCGACGCTCTCACCAACTGAGCTACCACGCCATAGAAAATCCGACGCTCTCACTCCGCCAACCGGCGGAAGTTACCACGCCTTCAAGAGTTGCCAAATATAAGGGTTTTCTGCCAAAACGTGAACTCTTGGCCGGCCCATTTTCCCCCTCCCTCCAAAACTTCTTTTGAGGCTCCTGAATTTCACCTTATTTTAGCGGTTTATCGTCTAATAAAAGCTCCAAGCACCCGATGGCAAAAAAGATTACCGAGAGATCCGAAGATTTTTCCCAGTGGTACCAGGATGTGATACGGGAGGGAAAGATGGCCGAACACTCTCCCGTTCGAGGCTGTATGGTCATTCGGCCCAACGGGTACGCACTCTGGGAAAACATGAGGGGCGCGCTGGACGAAATGTTCAAGGAGACCGGTCATGAAAACGCCTATTTCCCCCTCTTCATCCCCAAGTCTTTCCTCTCCAAAGAGGCCGAGCACGTGGAGGGATTTGCCAAGGAGTGCGCCGTGGTTACCCACAGCCGGCTCAAGAGCGTGGACGGGGGCGTGGAAGTGGATCCCGAATCCCGCCTGGAGGAGGAGCTAATTGTACGTCCTACTTCCGAAACCATCATATGGGATTCCTACCGCAACTGGATCCAGTCCTACAGGGACCTTCCCATCCTGATCAACCAGTGGGCCAACGTGGTCCGCTGGGAGATGCGGACCCGCCTCTTCCTGCGCACCATGGAATTTCTCTGGCAGGAGGGTCACACGGCCCATGCCACCCGGGAGGAGGCCATTGAGGAGACCGAGCGGATGCTGGAGGTCTACCGCACGTTTGCCGAAGAGTATATGGCCATGCCGGTAAAAACCGGGGTAAAAACCGCTTCCGAACGGTTCGCGGGGGCGGTGGATACCTACTGTATCGAGACCCTGCTGCAGGATAACAAGGCGCTGCAGGGCGGAACTTCCCATTTCCTGGGACAGAATTTCGCCAAGGCGTTTGACGTGAAGTTTCAGAGTTCCGAGGGAGAGCACGAGTACGTATGGGCCACCAGCTGGGGGGTTTCCACCCGGCTGATCGGCGGACTCATTATGACGCATTCCGACGACCAGGGACTGGTGCTTCCTCCCCGGCTGGCCCCTAACCAGGTGGTGATCGTCCCGATCTGGAAAAGCGAGGAGGAGAAGAGCGAAGTCCTCGCCTACTGCGACGGCGTGATTGAAGAGCTGGAGGACCGTGACGTCAGCGTCAAGCTGGACGACAGGGAGACCACCAGCCCGGGCTGGAAATTCAATGAGCACGAGGCGGCGGGCATTCCGGTCCGGCTTACTATCGGCCCGAGGGACCTGGAAAACAATAACGTGGAGCTGGCGCGCCGGGACACCCTGGAGAAGAATATCGTGGACCGGGAGGGAATCGGAGAACGGGTGGATACCCTTCTGGATCAGATCCAGCGGGATCTGTACGACGCAGCGAGCGAACGCATTGATAACAACACGCACACGGCCGATACCTACGAGGAGTTCCGGGAAATCATCGAGGAGGAGGGCGGATTTGTCTACGCCCACTGGGACGGCACCGCGGAGACGGAGGAAAAGATCAAGGATGAAACCAAGGCCACCATCCGCTGCGTTCCTTTTGAGGAGGGGGAAGAAGGCCAATGCATGGTAACCGGGCAACCCTCCGAGAAACGCGTGCTGTTCGCCCGGGCCTACTGATCGGGCCTGCTGAGGACCTGTTGATCCGAACCAATACGCGAGCGTCTAAACCGACACCGCCATGAGCACCCGAATCGTACCGCATACCGATTGGGTACTGACCGCCCGCCAGTGCCGGGAGATGGATGCCGAAACGATCAACTCCTTCGGCATCGACGGCTTTACGCTTATGGAGATCGCCGGCAACCATACCGGCCGGCACCTGGTCGACCGCACCGAGCCCGGCCACTCCGGGCTGGTCTTCTGCGGGAAGGGGAACAACGCGGGCGACGCCCTGGTGGCCGCGCGCTACCTTCTGCAGCACGGACGGAAAATGTCGGTGGTGTTCCTGAGCGGAACGGGAGATCTGAGCGAAGATACCACCAAAAACCTCTCCCTCCTGAAAACCGTCTCCGAATCGGACGATACCGCCGCGCCTCTCTCCATCGTGGAACGCTGGGAGGATTTCGGCGTAGACATCCGTTCGTTTGATTTTATCGTCGACGGCATGCTGGGAACCGGCCTGGACAGCGATCTTCGGAAAAACTACCTCGAAGCAACCGGCCTCATCAACCGCGCCGGACCTCCCGTATACGCCATTGACATACCCACCGGACTTCACGCAGACAGCGGGGAGGTTCTCGGGGATGCGGTCCGTGCCGATGAAACCTTCACGTACGGGGCGGTCAAGCAGGGATTCTACCTGAACGAGGGGCCGGCCCGCACCGGCAGCATCACCTATTGCGAGCTTCCCTTTCCCAATTTTGTAAAGAAAAACGTCAATACCTTTCTCATCAGCCGCAAATGGGCCCGGGCCGAGGCTCCCGGGCCTGCCCGGCACAAATATGAGGCTGGAGTGCTCTACGTGATCGCCGGGTCGGAAGGGCTCACGGGCGCCGCCCTGATGAGCACCCTCAGCGCCTGGCACGGGGGACTGGGTGCCGTGATCTGGATTTGTCCCCGCGGACTCCTCCCGCGGGTGGAGAGCCGGAATCCCCAGATCATCAAGCGTCCGGTGGGAGAAGAGGGCGACCTCCATTTCAGGGAATCGCACGCCGCGGCCGTTCGCGACATCCTTGCGGAAAAAGAGGGAAAAGTACTGCTGGGACCGGGACTGGGGCGGGAGGAGGAGACCGCGGACTTTGTCGGCGAGTTTGCCTCAACCAACCATCTCGAACTGCTGGTGGATGCGGACGCCCTCCGCGCGCTGGCGAAAAAAGGGACAGCCAAACCGGAGAATGCCGAGTGGATTCTGACGCCCCACCCCGGGGAACTGGACGATCTGCTGGGGGAACCGGCGGGCAGGGCAGACAAACGCCTCGCGAAGGTCCGACGCTACTGCGAGTCAAACGGTATTACCGTGCTCTCAAAAGGACATCCCTCGATCGTCGGAACACCGGAGGGCCATTGCTATATTACCAACTACGATACCCGGGTTTTCTCCAGGGCCGGTTTCGGGGACGTATTGGCGGGTAAGATTGCCGCCTACTGGACCAGGGGGCCCTCCGCCCTGCTGAGCTGTGCCCTGGCCATGCTGGAGGGCAAGGAGCGCATCGAGAAGCTGACGCGTGATTCCCGGACCGACCATCCCGAACCGCCGGATCTCATATGAAAAACAGATTCAACAGTTTCATCGCGGAGCACCCCTACCTGATCTCCGCAGGTATGCTCACACTTACCCTCCTGATACTTTTCTTGACGCTCTCACCGGCCGATTTTATCAGCGGCAACAGGGTAACCCAATACGACAAAACCGGCCATGTGCTCATGTTTGGCTCATGGACCTATCTCTTCGGACTCTACCTCCATATCCAGCGTCCCGAACAATCCAGTCTCTTTACCGTCTTCCTCGTTGGCGTGCTCTTCGGCATTGTCGTCGAGGGGCTGCAATACGCCCTCCCCTTTGAGCGCAGCGCCGAACTGTTCGACATCGCGTTTGATACCATAGGCGCCTTTCTGGCCATCCTGCTGCTGAGAAAAACCTTGGATATCGACTGAATTTCCCGGGTTTAAATTGCGGGATTAAAAAAAGTGGGGTTATAAAAAGCCAGCCCTGTCCCCTTGATTCCCAATGAAACCTTCGTTATATAACTAAATATATAATACTAATTTCATGAGTAATAAACCCCCGGCGCTATGCACAAAAAACCCGGTTCCGACCTTAAAAAACACTACACCATATTCCTGGAGGCAGGCCTGATCCTGGTACTGCTCCTCTTCATCGTGGCCATGCGGGTGGAATGGAGAGATACCGGCGAGAACATCGATCTGACCCAGGAGCAGGAAGTGGTCGAGATGGAAGAGGTAATCCAGACCGAACAGGAGAAGAAACCGCCGCCCCAGCGTCCCCGGGTTCCCGTGGAAGTTCCCAACGACGAGATCATCGAGGACCAGGAGATCAACCTTGATGCCGACATGGAACTGGACGAAAGGCTGGACACCCCGCCCCCGCTAGAGGAGGGCGAAGGCGAGGAAGAAGAGGGGGAGGATTACTTCGAAGCGGTGGGACATATGCCCGAACCCATCGGCGGTGTCGAGGGCATTCACGACCGGATCAACTATCCCGAGAGAGCCCGGCGGGCGGGCATTGAAGGGACCGTACACGTCCGTTTCTTCGTCAACAAGAACGGAGAGGTGGAGGACCCCAAAGTGGTGCGTGGACTCGAGGGAGGCTGCAACGAAGAGGCGCTGAGAGTGATCAGGGAGACCAAGTTCAAGCCTGGTATGCAGCGAGGGCGGCCCGTGAAAGTCCTCATGGGACAGACCGTCCACTTCCGGCTTAGAAACTAGGGGCCCGCCACCAGATTTAATTCTCTTCGAGCAGCCGGTCGATGTGGCCGCTCATCACAGAGACAAAGTCCATGCTCGGGAAGTATCCGCCGTTCCGAACCCGTATCCTGTCCCCCTCGATGATCAGCACCCGCGGAACACCCGAAATGTCCAGTTTTTCCGTCATCCTGGCATCCCGGTCGTACAGCAGAGGCATATCCTTGGGGTTTTCCTCGATGTACTCCTTCGCCTCCTGCAGCGTGCTGTTCCAGCCGGTGTGAACCGCGGCCATATAGACGTCCGGATGATCTTCATACTTTTTCTGCAGCCGCTCCATCTTGGGAAGCAGGTCCCGGCAGGCCCCGCACCAGGTAGCCCAGAAATCCAATACCACGATCTTCTCGTCCAAATCCGCCGATCGCACCGTCTCACCGCCCAGGGTCGTCAGTTCAAAGGCCGGCGCCGGATCGTCCACCTGCTCCACGTCGATCTGCAGGCGGGGTCCGATACCAAGCACGGCGATCAGTAGGGCAATACCATAGATTCCCGCTTTCCAGGCGGTGTCTAACGACCGGAAACGAACGTCCGGGCGGCGCAGCCAGGCTCCCAGGAACGCACCTGCGGCGGCAAAGGGGATGAAAACCGGGAGAATCGCCGTACTCCACACATATCCAAATAAACCGAGACCGATCATGGCAGGGAGGGAGAGCAGCAGACCGAATTGCCACCAACCCGTGATCTTGCCCCCGTTAAAGAGAAATCCGGCCAGCATCGGCAGCAGGGCCGCCGCCAGGAAGGCAAGCTCCTGGTCCACGGCCACCAGAAGAATAAACATGACAAGGAGGATAAGAACGCCCGTTACAAAAGCGGAGAAGTATTTGAAAAACGTCTTCATAGCGCAAAGTGATTGTCTCCTATTTCTGGTTTTTTACGCCGGCAGGCAGCATGGTTACCGCCAATTTCAGATTGCGTCCGGATTTTAGGCTACGAAAAGGGCCAGCGCGTGTTACGAGGGATCATGTGCCGGGGGCCGCACGCTAAAAGGGGATGGTTGTGCGTTACCCTGTCGACATGGAGAGAACCATGGCGACATGTGCGAAATCGCAATTTAATTTGCTTGCGATGGAGAAAATGATATATTCTAGGACTTTTACCTGAACCCGAAACGCCTTTAACTATGAGCATCGAAAGAAAAAAACCCAAAGCCGACCTGAAAAGGTATTATGTCATCTTCCTGGAGTTCGGCCTGATCGTGACACTGCTTGTTTTCATCGTGGCAGCGAGGCTCAATCTTCAGGCCAGCCAGAGCGACCTCAACCTGACGAGCGAACAGGAAGTGGTCGAGATGGAAGAAATTATTCAGACCCAACAGGAGGAAAAGCCGCCGCCCCCTCCCCGTCCCCAGGTGCCCGTTGAGGTACCCAACGACGAGGTGATCGAGGACCAGGATTTCAACCTCGACGCCGATCTTGACCTTTCCGAGAGCCTGGATCTGCCCCCACCCCCCTCCCAGGGAGAAGAAGAGGAGGAAGAGGGAGATGATTTCTTCGTGGCTGTTGAGCAGGATCCCGTCCTGATCGGTGGACTTGTGGAGCTGCAGAAGAAAATCGACTACCCCGCGAAGGCAAGACGGGCCGGACTGGAGGGAAGCGTGATCGTCCAGTTTATCGTGGACGAAAACGGAAACGTTGAGTCCCCGAGCATCATCCGCAGTGCCCACCCGCTTCTTGACCAGGCGGCCATTGACGGAATTATGGAGCACGCGCGGTTTGAGCCGGGACAGCAGCGCGGAGAGGCCGTACGGGTTCAGTTCAGCCTTCCCATCATATTCCGCCTGAACAACTACTAGCCTAGCACTGTCTGATAGTCTTTGGACATTGACCGCTTGAACAACTGACAGGTGGCAGCTTAACTTTTTAAAGGCACGCTCCGTAAGGACCGTGCCTTTTTTATTTGTACATAAGAAGCCAGCCACCCTTTTTAATACCCGAACGCTCCCCTTCTTGCATCTGAACACACCCTTATTCAGCACCAAAAAACGATGGAACAATGGGATCCTAAAATCGGTTTTAATAATAGAACTAAAACTCATACATTAAGCTCGATAAGTTTCCGAACGTAACCATTTCCAACGCCGTATAGAGATCTTGGTTTTTTATGAGGAACGAAAGAAAAGAGCCGAAATCCGACCTTAGAAAATACTATACCATATTTTTCGAAATTGGTCTGGTCCTTGTACTGCTTATTTTCATTGTCGCCATGCGGGTGGAATGGAGAAACACGGGTGATAACATGGACCTTTCCGAGGAGCAGGAAGTGGTCGAAATGGAGGAAGTGATCCAGACCGAACAGGAGGAGAAACCCCCGCCTCCCCCTCGTCCCCAGGTGCCCGTTGAAGTTCCCAACGACGAGGTGATCGAGGACCAGAACATCAACCTCGACGCCGACATGGAACTCGACGAGCGACTGGAACCGCCGTCTCCGCCCTCTGAGGGAGAAGGAGAAGGCGAAGGTGACGAAGACGATTTCTTCGTTGCCGTTGAACAGGATCCGCAGCTGGTCGGGAGCCTTCAGGATCTTCAGGACAAGATAGAATACCCCGAGAAGGCCCGAAGAGCCGGTATTGAAGGGCAAGTTATCGTCCAGTTCATTGTCAATACGGACGGTGAAATAGAAGATCCCCAGGTGATCCGTAGCGTCCATCCCCTGCTGGACAAGGCCGCGGTCGAGGGCATACAGAATCACGCCCAGTTCAAACCGGGTCAGCAGAGAGGCAGTCCCGTCCGCGTGCAGTTCAGCCTGCCGATCATTTTCCGGCTCGGCAACAACTAGCAAGCGGGTCAGAGATCAGGGGAAGCACCACTCTTCAAATGCCCGAAGTACCTCTCTCAGGTTTTCGTAACCTACGCGACTGCGGGCCTCGCGGGAAGCAAACCATTTCAATGCCGTGATTCCCTCTTCCCGCTGGGGCTTCAGGTCCTCTTCCCCACCATAGGCCATGGCATACCAGAAGGTCTGTTTCCGAATCTCTTCTCCCCCCTCCTCGTAGGAGTGCCAGGTTTCCGTAAGATAAGACGCTATTTCAGGCAGGCGGGAGAGTCCCGTCTCTTCGGCCACCTCCCTGCGCGCGCACATTTCGCGAGACTCCCCCTCCTCGCGCTTGCCCTTGGGCAGGTCCCATACGCCCCGGCGGCGGATGAGCAGCACCTCCGTCCCTCCGCGGCTCTCCCGCCAGAGCACGCCTCCCGCAGCCTGTAGAATTCGGGCAGCCACTACGACTCTTCGTCGGCCGCTTCGGACTCCTCATCCTTGTCCTTCTCCTCGGCATAGTTGAGGCGCAGGTTGTTGAGCGTCTGGGTGAGGTAATCGTCGAGCTCCTCGGGCAGGTTTCCCTCGGTGTATTTCTGCAGCATCACCAGGGTGTCGATCGCGAACTTGGCCGATTTCATCTCCCGCTCGACTTTGTCGGTCGAGGGATTCTTGATCTTGCCCATGCCCATCATCGCAATCTGCTGGTGCTGCTGAACGAGCATCATAAAGAGAAGCTGGTCCTGTTGCTCTTCCGAAAACTGTTCGGGGTCGATATTCATTTGATCCATGGGGATATTGGCAGGTTTAACTCCGCGTTAGTACTTGTTTCGGGTAAAGATAGAGAACACGAAATGTACTTTCATAATTTACTTTAATTATTCTCGGCCGAACCCTACTTTTGATCTCTCGAACGGTGGCCCGACGGCCGGTTTTCTCAACCCAAGCGAATCTGACCCATGGCGCAAATCCGTCCTTTCCAAGCCTTCAGGCCCTCCCCCGGGGAAGTCCTCCGGGTAGCCTGTCCCCCATACGACGTCATAAGCACGGAGGAGGCGCGGGAGATGGCGGAAGGCAATCCCGACAGCTTCCTGCACGTCATACGCCCGGAGATCGACCTGCCGGAGGGCACGTCCTTCGATGACGACCGGGTGTACGAGCAGGGGGCGAAAAATCTTCGTGATCTGATCCAGCACGGCGTTTTGAACGAGGAGAGGGACCGGGCGCTCTATCTCTACCGCCTGGTGCGGGAAGGACGCAGCCAGACCGGGGTTTTCGGATGCGTGTCGGTGGAGGAGTACGACCGGGGACTCATACGGAAGCACGAACTGACGCGGCCGGACAAGGAGGACGACCGCACCCGACACATGCTGACCCAGTCGGCGCATCCCGAACCGGTGATGCTCGCGATCCGACCGGAGAAATCCGTTGACGCACTGATGGAGGAAGCAGCCGAAGAGAACAAGCCCCTTTTCGACTTTACCGCGGACGACGGGGTGCGCCATACCCTCTGGAAAATTACGGAAACCGATCCCTGGAAGGAAGCCTTTGAACACATTCCGCGCATCTACATCGCAGACGGGCACCACCGGTGCAAGGGCGCCTCACGGGCCGCGGAGGAGCGGCGAAAGCGGGCGTCGTCGCCTGACGGAGGCGAGGAGTACGAGTACTTCCCAGCCGTCGTCTTTCCCATGGACCAGATGGAGATTTTGCCCTACAACCGCCTGATACACAGGATACCGGACGCCCTCCCGGAGAAGCTGAAATCCCGTTTTCGGACGGAGAAAACCGACGATCCCGAGCCCCGGGAGAAGGGATCGGTCTGCCTCTACATGGAAGGGACATGGCGGACCCTGGAGCTGCCCGTGGCCGAAAATCCTGACAGCGTGGAGAAGCTGGACGTCCACCGCCTGCAGCACTACATCCTGGAACCGATGCTGGATATTTCCGATCCCCGACGGGACGAAAACATCTCATTCGTAGGCGGAATCCGGGGTACCGCTGAACTGGAAAAGCGGGTGGACGCCGGGGAGGCCGAACTGGCGGTCAGCATGTATCCCACCGCCATGGAGGAGCTGGCGGATGTGGCGGACGAGGGGAGACTTATGCCCCCGAAATCGACCTGGTTCGAGCCGAAACTACGTTCCGGAATGCTGGTCCACCTATTCTGATTTGAGATTACGGCGAAATCCCTAACAAAATCACCTTGCCATGAAACGCGTGCACAATTTCAGCGCAGGCCCGGCGGCACTTCCCCAACCGGTCTTGGAAAAGGCGCGGGAGGAGCTGCTCGACTACCGGGACAGCGGCCGCTCCATCATGGAAATGAGTCACCGCTCCGCCCTCTACAGCGAGGTGGATCACCAGGCGAAGGCCCGCCTCCGAAGCCTGCTGGACCTGGACGAGTCGTTCGAAATCCTCTTTCTGCAGGGCGGGGCCAGCTCCCAGTTCATGATGGTTCCCTTCAACTACCTGGAAGGGGACGCGTCGGCCGACTACCTCGACACCGGCCGCTGGTCGGACAAGGCCCTGACCGAGGCCCGGAGGTTCGGGAAGATCCGCGTCCCCTTCAGCAGTGCCGAAGAGAGCTACCGCCGCGTCCCCGAACCGGGGGAGCCGTCATTCAGCGAGGCGGCCGAATACGTCCATTTCACCTCCAACAACACCGTCGCGGGGACCCAGTTTCCGTACGAACCGGATACGGGCGGCATTCCGCTGGTCTGCGATGCCTCGTCCGACTTTCTCTCCCGTCCCATCACCCCTTCCAAATACGGTCTGATCTATGCCGGCGCCCAGAAAAACGTGGGCCCGGCCGGGGTGACCATCGTGGTGATCCGCAGGGACTTCCTGGAGCGCTCTACCCGTTCGGAGGATCTGCCCGTCATGCTGCGCTACCGCACGCATACCGAAAAGATTTTCAACACGCCGCCCGTCTTCAATGTTTACATGGTGGAACTTGTGCTGGAGTGGATGCAGGAACAGGGAGGGCTCTCCCACTTCGAGGAGCAGAGCCGCAAGAAAGCCGGCATGCTCTACGAGGAGATCGATCGGGACGGCTTCTACGAGGGGGCGGTCGAGAAGGGGTCCCGTTCGCTGATGAACGTCACCTTCCGCCTCCGCGACGAGGCCCTGGAGGAGACGTTCCTGGACGAGGCGGCCCAGAACGACCTGATGGCGCTGAAGGGCCACCGGAGCGTGGGCGGCATGCGGGCCAGCCTCTACAACGCCGTCCCGGAGGAGTCGGTCAGGGCGCTGGTTGATTTCATGAGGGAATTCCGCCGGCAGTACGGCTGAAATCTCAGCCCAGGCCCGTAACGGACAAAAAGCGCTCCATCGCCCGGGGCACCACGATGATCAGGTAGATGATTCCCCAGAGCGCGCCCGAGAGGTGGGCCTCGTGATTGACCTTCCCGCGTGCCTTCTTGCTCTCGTACATGCTGTAGAAGAGGTAGAGAATGGCGAAAACAAACGCCGGTATGGGAATGGGGAGAAACAGCATCACCAGGTCCTCCATCGGGTAGAGAAAGATAAAGGCAAACAGCACCGCCCCGATGGCCCCCGAAGCTCCCAGGGTGGCGTACTCCGGATTGTTCCGGTACTTGACGAGCGATGGGATGCCCGAAATCACCAGCCCCGACAGGTAGAGTCCCCCGAAATAATCCGGCCCGAGCGTCTGTTCCATCACCGTCCCGAAGAAATAGAGGGTAAACATGTTCACAAACAGGTGACCCAGGTTTACATGCAGAAAGCCCGACGTCAGAAGTTCGTACCAGGTGTGCTCCCGCACCACCCGGTAGGGTTTCAGGTAACCCGCCTTCAGCATGGGCGGATAGAGGTAGAGCGCCGCCAGCGATGCACCGATGTTCAGGAGAATCAGGTAGAACGTCAGCGATGAGGTAAATTCGAAATCAGCCATAATACCGTCTGTTATTTTCACGCGGAAGATAGAGAAGCGATTCCTGGGAAGCCAATATCTCGGTTTTGCGCCCGGCTGCATCGTTCTTTTTCTTGATTGCGTTGCCGGGCAATCCTTATATTTGCCTTTCCTCCGCATGCCAATGTAGCTCAGGGGTAGAGCAACGCTCTCGTAAAGCGTAGGTCGTCGG
>CAZGSL010000022.1:0-34423 GCA_964528445.1 uncultured Balneolaceae bacterium
ACATGGTGGAGTACCAGTGGGGATCCAGCGACATCAGCCAGTCGAAGGAGGCGAATGCGAAGGTAATCCCGAAGACGAAGAGCCCCGGACCGCTGGTCCGACGAAGCAGCGTCTGAAGTCCCCAGTCTCCGGTCTTGTCCATCTCCACCGACTTGTTGTAGAGCCGCCATCCCAGGAAGCTCCAGACCGCGAAGTAGATCACCTGCCGGGCGATGAAAAAGGACGAGTTCAGGTAGGGGACTTTGCCCTGCAGGACAGGATCCGCCGCGACAGCGTCGGCGTGGGTCCAGTGATAGAGCGTATGCATGCCCAGTAGCACGGGGATGGTAAAGAGCGCCCAGATCCAGAGGTTCGCCGATATGGTTTCGGGAATGCGACGGAGGGCCACGCTCCAGTGGGAGCGGGTGACGTGCTGCAGCATGACGAAGAAGAGGCAGGCCAGGATAATGCTGGAGAAAAAGGAGAAGCTCACCATGTAGGAGAAGAAGAACTGGCCGTGATCCAGGAAGTATCCCACCACCGTGGCGATCAGAGCCGCTATGCCCACCCCGAAGAGGCTGCGGGTCACGTTCAGGTCGGACGGAAAATCCAGCGAATCGATTATTTTGGGCTTGCTCATGTCGTCAGTTGGGCTCTTACTGGTTATCGCTTTGCGTTCTCAGGAATTCAATGATTGAGGCGATCTCCTCTTCGCTCAGGTAGTCGTACGGCACCATAACGGGCTGGTAGCCCTCCACGATCTGAGCCGACGGCTTGACGATGGAGTCGTATACGTACGCCGAATCGACCGTCACCGTGGAACCGTCCTGCATGGTTTCGGTGCGGCCGAACAGGTTCTGGTGCGTGGGACCGACCCCGTCGCTGCCGTCAAGCGAGTGGCAGCCCTGGCAGCCGTTGGCCACGTAGAGCTCCTTGCCGCGCTCCGCGGAGATCTCCTCGGTGGTCTGGGCGGCTTCCTCCTGCTCCTGCTGGCGCTGCTGCTCTTGAGCATACTCTTCCTGCAGGGCGGCGATATCCACATCATACTGCTGCATCTGCTCCTCGGGCACGTTCTGGCTGCGCTGCAGGGCGCGGATGTAGGCCACGATCGCCCAGCGGTCTTCCACCCCGACCTGGTGGGCGTAGGAGGGCATGGTGCGAATTCCGTTGGCGATGGCCGAATAGAGCTGGCCGTCGGGCATGTCGCGTACGCGGTCCAGGTGGAAGCTGGGGGCCGGCACGAACCCGAACTGGCCCTCCATGATGATGCCGTCGCCCGCGCCGGTCCCGCCGTGACAGGGAGCGCAGTAGATGTTATACTGGTCCTGTCCCCGGTTCAGCAGGGGACGGGTGAGTTCCACCGGGCTGTCCTCCACGAAGGAGCTGTCGGAGTTGATACCCTCGTAGTAGGCCTCGTCCTGCCGCAGGTTGCCCCTTGCCACGGTTCCCTCCACGGGCATCCGCATGGAGCGGTTGTCGGAAAAGAAGGGATTCTCCTCCTGCGCCTCGAAGCGATCCTGCTGGTCCATGTTCATATTGGGATGGATGGGCTCCCGCTCGGAAATCTGTCCCCTGCAGGAGACGATCACAAGGGGGATCAGCAGGGCCGCTATGATCAGGTATCTTGTCTCTTTCATCGGGTGCAGTTGCTGGCTGTGTATATTTACCATTGGTTAGTCCGATTCGTAAACCGTTTCGACATGGATCGCCCCGTTGTCGCTGAACAGCTTGGATACTTTTTCTTCCGCGAAGAGGTCGTCGGAGGACTCCACGCAGATGAAAAAACCGTCGTCCGACGCCTTGTTGAACCGCTCCACGTTGAAAAGCGGGTTGTGCAGCCGGGGAAGCTTGTTCAGCGCGAGCATTCCGAACGTGGCCGCGAAGGCGGAAAAGAGCACGGTCAGCTCAAAGGTGATCGGCACGTAGATGGGGGGATTGATGTAGGGTTTGCCGCTGATGTTCATGGGGTATTCGTAGCCCATCACCCAGATCATGAGAGCCAACGCGCCGATCATTCCTGCGAGTCCCCCGGCCAGGACGATCCAGCCCAGGGGAGAATCCTTCAGTCCCATCGCCTTCTCCATCCCATGAATGGGAAAGGGGGCGTAGGTATCGAACTTCCGGTAGCCCGAGCGGCGGACAGCCTCCGCGGCGTCGGTCAGTTCCCTGGGATTGCGGAACTCGGCGAGCACGCCGTAAATGTTTTGGTTGTCTGAATTCATGACGTCTGTAGTTATGCTGTTTGTCCTTGTTCAGCGACTTCCACCGTAACCGGCTCCAGCCTCTCCGGGTCAAACTCCCGGGTCTCCTCGTCGTAGTTGTGGGGATCGGCCTGGGGCATGGCTCCCTTGACCTCCGCGATCGCTACCATGGGCAGGTAGCGCAGGAAGAGCAGGAAGCAGGTAAAAAAGAGCCCGAACGTGCCGACGTAGATCAGGATGTCCCACAGGGTAGGAGAGTAGTAGTCCCAGTTGGAGGGCATGAAATCGGTCGAGAGCGAGGCGACGGCGATCATGAACCGCTCAAACCACATCCCGATGTTGACGATGATGGAGATAATGAAGGTGAGCGTCACGTTCCGCCGGATCTTCTTGCTCCAGAGGAACTGGGGTGTGACCACGTTGCAGAACATCAGGATCCAGAATCCCCAGGCGTAGGGCCCCGTGGCGTAGAGCCAGAAAATACCCTGTTCGTAGATGTACCCGCTGTACCAGGCGATAAAGCCCTCGCAGAGGTAGGCGAACGCCACCAGCATCCCCGTCACCATCATAACGATGTTCATCCGCTCCATGATGTCGATGTTCATAATCTCTTCCAGACCGTAGATCTTGCGGGCGATGATCATCAGGGTGAGCACCATGGCGAAGCCGGAGTAGATCGCGCCGGCAACGAAGTAGGGGGGGAAGATGGTGCTGTGCCATCCCGGAATGAGGGAGACGGCGAAGTCGAAGGAGACGATCGAGTGGACCGAGAGGACCAGCGGCGTGGCCAGGGCCGCCAGGATCATGTAGGCTTTTTCGTAGTTCCACCAGTTCCGGAAGCTGCCGGTCCATCCCAGCGCGGCGATGCCGTAGGAAATTTTGGCGATCTTGCTTTTGGCCTTGTCCCTCAGCGTGGCCAGATCGGGAATGAGTCCGACGTACCAGAAGAGCAGCGAGACCGTCAGGTAGGTGCCCACCGCGAAGACGTCCCACAGCAGCGGGGAGCTGAAATTGGGCCACATACCCATCTGGTTGGGGATGGGAAAGACCCAGTAGATCACCCAGATACGTCCCACGTGAATGGCGGGGAAGAGTCCGGCGCACAATACCGCGAAGATGGTCATCGCTTCGGCGAAGCGGTTGATGGCGGTCCGCCAGCCCTGGCGGAAGAGAAAGAGAATGGCCGAGATCAGCGTGCCGGCGTGCCCGATTCCCACCCACCAGACAAAGTTGATGATGGCCCAGCCCCAGCCGGCCGGATTGTTCAGTCCCCATATCCCGGTACCCTCCCAGATGAGGTAGGCGACCGAACCCAGCAGCGTGATCAGCAGCAGGTTGGCCACCCCGAAGGCCAGGTACCACAGTTTGGGCGTGGGCGACAGCGGCGTCCTGGCGATAAGATCGGTGATGCTGCCGAAGTCATGGTCCCCCTTGACCAGTGCCGGCTCGGGAACGTACGAATAGTTGGTGCTCATCGTGAATCGTTTTCTGGTTAGGCCAGTTGCGGGTTCGGATTGCGAAGTTTGGCGAGATAGGAGGTTCGGGGGCGCGTGCTGAGTTCCTCAAGCAGCAGGTAGTTGCGCTCGTTCAGCTTGGTCTGTACCACGTTGCTCTCCTCGTCGGTCAGGTCCCCGAAATAGATGGCTTCCGTGGGACAGGCCTGCTGGCAGGCGGTCTCCACGGAGCCGTCTTCGGGCTTCATGGTCCGCCCGTCGGTTTCTATCTCCCGGTTTATCTTGGCGCGGTTGACCCGCTGCACGCAGTAGGTGCATTTCTCCATGACCCCGCGGAAGCGAATGGTAACTTCCGGGTTCATGGCCATCTGAACCACTTCGGGATCGTCGCCGCCCGTCAGGTACTCACGGGTGTAATTGAAGAAGTTGAATCGGCGTACCTTGTAGGGGCAGTTGTTGGCGCAGTACCGGGTTCCGATGCAGCGGTTGTAGGCCATCTGGTTCATGCCGTCGTCGCTGTGCGTGGTGGCCGCCACCGGGCAGACCTGCTCGCAGGGCGCCAGCTCGCAGTGCATGCAGGGCACCGGCTGGTGAAGGGCCTGGGGATTGTCCGCGTCCCCCTCGAAATAGCGGTCGTTGCGGATCCAGTGCATTTCGCGTCCCCTGTTAACCTCCCGCTTGCCGATGACCGGGATATTGTTTTCGGCCTGGCAGGCGATGGTGCAGACGCCGCAGCCGATGCAGGAGTTGAGGTCGATGGACATGCCCCACTGCGGTTCGTAGTCGGGGTAGTCCGCCTCGTCCATGGCGTCGAATATGCTGAGAGGCTGATCGGAGCCGCGCTCTTCGGCGAACGCTTCGCCGGGCATTTCTCCCCCGTAGGCGCTCTCGTAGGAGGAGAAGTCCGGATCCTCCCGGTACTCCTCCATCGTGGCGTAGCGCAGGAGGGAGCGCCCTTCCATGCTGTTGTGATCCTGCGTGCAGGCAATCTCGTAGCTTCGCCCCGCCAGGGAGACCGACACGCCGGTGGCGTAGAGCATCGATTCGGTAGTGCGAAGGGGATAGGTGTCGGTACCCGTCCCGTTGGCCACCTTGCCGATCCCCTCGCGCCCGTAGCCCACGGTCACGGTGATGCTGCCGTCGGCGTGGCCGGGCTGAATCCAGGCCGGGATCTCCACGCTGGTCCCGTCCACGGTAATGGTGACCACGTCGGTTTCACCTTCCCCGAGTCCGTTATCCTCGATGCCTAGTTCCTCTGCGGTGGAGGGGCTCATAAGCGCCACGTTGTCCCACGTGATCTTGGTCATGGGGTCCGGAAGCTCCTGCAGCCAGCCGTTGTTGGCATAGCGTCCGTCGTAGACCGTGGAGTCGGGCCGGATCACCAGTTCCATCTCCTCCGAGGGGTCGTACTGCCCCGCGAAGTCGGAAACCCGGGAGGCGAAACTGCCGGCCGGCGAGGGAGAGACCTCGGGGAAATGTCCCCCGCTCTCCACCCCGTCGTGCAGCACCTGTTCCCAGCGATCCTGGAAGTTGCCCCCCAGAAAGCCTCTCCAGGTCTGCCGTACCAGTTCGTGGGCGTCGGTCGCCTCCCCGGTGACGACGGTGTTCAGAAATTCTATCTCGCCTACCCCGGAGAAAAGGGGCTGAATCTGGGGCTGGACCACCGACCGCTCTCCGCGGTAGGAGTATCCGTCGCTCCAGGATTCCAGGAAGTGGGCCCGGTTGACGTGCCAGTCGGCCAGGGAGGAGGTCTCGTCGTAATGGCTGGAGAGGTGGATTACCTGGGAAGCCTGCTCCAGGGCCTCCTCGAACCGCAGGTCGGCCGGCGCGTCGAACGCCGGGTTGGTTCCCACCATCACCACGGTGTCAATTTCCCCGTTTTGGAGGCGGCCGGCCGCGTCTGCGAAGGCCTGTCGCTGGTCGGCATCGTCCAGGTGCGGCACCTCGTGCCAGGTGACGGTGCCGCCGCCGTTTCCGAGCGCCCGGTTGAGGGCGGCCACCGCGGCGTGCACCTCGGGTTCGTGTTCGTTGCCGAGCGTCAGGATGGAGCCGCCCCGGTTTGCGAGCAGGTCGGAGGCCAGCGCCTCCACCCACTCGTGTCCGCTGAATTTGCTGTTGTAGCCGGAGAAAGCGGAGAGGCCGTCGAGATCGTTCGAAAGACGGGCCGCGAGCGCAAACACAAAAAGAGGGATCTCTCCGGATTTGATTCGCAGGCGGTTGTCGGCGTTGGAACCGGTGGTGGTAAACATGCTTTCGATCGCATAGAGCCGGGACATGTCGTCGTCGGTGGACATCACCCGGCGGCGATCGGCAAACTCCATGCTGCTCTCCACGCTGTTCTTGTTGGCGGCCGGATTAAGGAAATCGTCGTCCAGGGAGACGATCACGTCGGCTTCGTCGTAGTGGTTCACCGTACGCAGGGTCTGTCCGAAGGCGATGCGGCTGCCCTCCAGGGCGTTCTGCTCGCCGAAAGGCTCCCAGGTAACCCACTCCGCGTTTTCGAACCGGGCCATCGCCTCCTCCCTGATCCGGTTGAAGGTGGGAGAAGAGGTGGCCTCCGAGAGGAACAGGATGGAGCGGGAGGTGTCGGAAAAGTGTTCCCTGCAGAACGATTGAAATTCACTCAGCGATGAGCGTTCGCCGTTCCTCCTTATATATCGGGAGCGGTCCGGGTCGTACATACCCAGGATTGCCGCCTGGTTGAAAATGCTGGTGGAGCCCCGGCTGGCCGAATGCATCTCGTTTCCTTCCAGCTTGGTGGGCCGTCCCTCGTGATTCTCCACCACCAGTCCGGTGAGGGCATCCTGGAACGGCATCGCTGAGGCATAATAGAGGGGAACGCCCGGCACGACCTCCTCCGGCTGCCTGGAGTAGGGAAGGATCTTCTGGGCGGGACGCCGGCACGAGGCGAATCCCGCCAGGGCGATGGAGGCCCCCATAACCCGCAGAAAGCTGCGCCGGGAGATCTCGTCTTTCAGTTCGGTGGCGTTTTCAGGGAACTCGCGCTGCGCGAATTTTTCGTACTCTTCGTTCTGCGCGAGTTCGTTCAGGCTCTTCCAGTAATTCGGGCTTTGTACTTCGTCGCTCATTTCCTTGCGGTGTGTTTATTCAGATTACGGGAAGTTGACTCGCTCAGTAGTGGCAGCTTTGACAGTAGGTCGGGGGCTGAATATTGTGCTTGGCGACCAGGTCCCGCCCCATTTCGAGCTGGTTCTCCGCCTCGTAACCCATGGTGGTGACCTCCTCTACGGGACGCACGTACTGCTCGGGGTTCCGGTGGCAATCCAGGCACCAGCTCATGCTGAGCGGCTCTTTCTGAAACACGACCTCCATCCGGTCCACCCGCCCGTGGCAGGACTCGCAGCCGACGCCCACGTTGACGTGGGCCGCGTGATTGAAATAGGCGTAGTCCGGCAGGTTGTGCACCCTTACCCACTCAACGGGCTCCCCGGTCTCCCAGCTCTCGCGGATCTCGGCCAGGTTTTCGCTATCGGGAAGGATCTGTTCGTGACAGTTCATGCAGGTCTGGGTGGGCGGCACGTTGGCCTGCTTCGATTCGGTTACCGTGGAGTGACAGTACTGGCAGTCGAGGCCCAGCTCTCCCGCATGCAGCTGGTGGCTGTAGGGAACGGGCTGTTCGGGGGCGTATCCGACGTCGGTGTATTCGGGTGAGAAATAGTACCAGACCCCGGCGACCGATGCCGTCACCAAAATGATAAGACCTAACAAAATCCGCCTTGGTACTTCGTTCGCCCACCTGGGGAAGATCTGAGCCATAGCCTGTAGAAATATTTATGGTGCTTATTGAGCAATCCCGACGCCGGGTCGGCAGGAAGGTAGGGAAAATACCCCTTTTTTAGAACCGCAGAAAAAACCGCCCTGAATATTTAAATCAGATCTAAATAAGATACATTTATCATTCCGTATCCCGATCCGATCCCGGCCGTTAAGATATAAGATGAGAAAAAAAGATGCTTAAAAAATAGGGTGGGCGCCGCCGGGAAAATTTCCGCTCCTTTTTTTCTGGTATCCGGATGTAAAATCAGGAATCTGCCAGTAAGTGGGCCCGCAGCGGAAGTGCGGAATTTCGGAAAAGCCGGGATATGATGGTTCGCAGTCCTTATTTTGCGAGGCCGGCAACGACCACGAAAAAAAGCAGAGAGGATTGTTATGGCAGACAGAAACAGGGAGCAGCCGTTTACCATCGACCTGTTTCGGGAGATCCGTCCGGCCCGGGCGATGGCCGTTATCCTGGCGGTCAGCGGGGGAGCGGTGGCCTTCCTGATCTGGCTGATTTATTACAAGGGGGGGAGCGACTACCGGTCGGCCCTGCTTGACAGCCTCCCCGCCCTGAACGCCCTGCTTAATTTCTGCAGTACCGTCCTGCTGCTGCTCGCCTACCGTGCGGTGCGGCGGCGGCGCTACCGCAGCCACATGCGATACAACCTCACCGCCTTTCTTACGTCCGCGCTTTTCCTCGTGAGTTACGTGATCTACCACAACTATCACGGCCACACCCCCTTCCCCGGGGAGGGATGGATCCGGCCGGTCTACTTTTTTATCCTGGTCAGCCACATTATCCTCTCGGCCGTTGTCATGCCGATGATCCTGACCTCCTTCTACCTGGCCTTCTCCGGCCGGCTGAAATGGCACCGGAAGGTCTCCCGGTTCACCCTCCCCGTATGGCTCTATGTCTCGGTGACGGGGGTGCTGATCTTTTTCCTGCTGAGGGCCTACGTTCCCCCGGCCTGACCGCGGGACGGGCCCGACTCATCAGGCCAGGAAATCCACGCCGGCCTCCGGTATCCAGACTTCGGTGTCGGTCAGCTCCCCGGTCAGCTCCCGGAACGCTTCCGGCGAGCCGGTGAGGACGGGAAAGGTACCGTAGTGGATGGGTACAGCGTAATCCGGCCCGATCAGGTCGCATGCCATGGCCGCCTCACCGGGACCCATGGTATAGTGGTCGCCCATGGGCACGCAGGCCACGTCCGGCTCATAAAGCTCACCGTAGAGCTCCAGGTCGTAGAACAGGTTGGTGTCCCCCAGGTGATAGACGGTGAGGTCGTCGAACGCGATCACCAGTCCGGCGGGATCCCCCGCGTATTCCCCCCTGAAGGAGGCGCTGTGGTTGGCGGAAACCATGGTCACGCTGAAATCGTCGAAAGAGAGGGTCCCGCCCTTGTTGAATTCCACCGCCTGGTCGTCGCTGAGGCCGTGCTTTTTCAGCAGAGCGGAGAGTTCCACGATGGAGACTACGGGACACCCGGTGCGATCGGCGATCTCCAGGGTGTCTCCCACGTGATCCTCGTGGCCGTGGGTAAGGAGGATGTAGTCCACCTGCTCCGGCTCCTTCCATTCGTCCGGCGTTTCGGGGTTGTCCTTCAGGAAGGGATCCACCAGGATATGGTTTCCCCCCGGACTGACGAACTTGAAGGCGGAGTGTCCCAGCCAAAACGCTTTGACGGATGTGTCCATAGCAATAAGTGATTTTAATTGCGGTTGTAGATAGTGAGTTGAATATTCTTCAGCAATATGTTATTAATAAAATCAAGCCTGACGTTAATCCAAACCCATTGCCTATGATCGCCCTCCCCTTCCTCCCTCCCCGTCTAAACCGACAACATTTCCGCGGCGATCATTCCTGTTTCTCCCTTCCGTCGAAGTAGGCGATCCCGATACGAAAATTTCAACCTTACAAAACCAGCGAGGAGCAAACTGTTTATGGCCGAACGCATCAAACTCCACCCCGAGAACCCCCATGTGAAACGACTCTTTGAGATAGCGGATAAAGTCCGCCAGGGCGCGGTGCTGCTGTTTCCGACCGACAGCCAGTATGCGCTGGGCTGCGACTACAAGAACAAGAAAGGCATTGAACGGATACGGAAGATTCGCGAGATGGATGACGACGACCATCTCTCCATCCTGTGCGATTCCATGTCGGGCGCGGCGACCTTCGCTCACATATCGGACCGCAACTTCAAGCTGATCAAGCGCCTGATCCCGGGCCCCTACACCTTTATTCTGCCGGCCACCAAGGAGGTTCCCAAGCTGCTGGTTCATCCTAAAAAGAAGACGGTGGGGATCCGCGTGCCCGACTATCCCATCTGCCAGGGGATCGTACGCGAGACCGGACGTCCCCTGCTGGCCATTACGGCCAAAAAGCCGCAGATCGGCCGGGAGGAGCTGAAAAACCTGGACCGCGAGCCTTTCCTTAGAAAATTCAAGAAACTGGTGGACGTCATCATCGACAACCAGCAGGAGCTCCCGGCCCGGGAATCGACGGTCATGGACCTGACCGGGGAGACCGCCGTTATCCTGAGAAGGGGGCTGGGCGCCGAGGAGGCCGAGGAGGTCTTCCGGATGCAGGGCGCCGTACTGGAAGGGGAGGCTTGATATGAAAATAGCCATCAATACGGGAGGGGGAGACGCCCCCGGGCTGAACGCGGCCATTCGCGCCGCCACCCTCGCCGCGCTGAAGAGGGGGTGGGAGGTCTTCGGCATTCGCAACGGCTACGGTTCCATCTACAGCGACGAGCCCTTCCTGAAGCTGGACGAATCGTCCGTGCGCGGAATTACGATGCAGGGCGGCACCATCCTGGGCACCGCCAACAAGGGCAACCCGTTCGACATGCCCTACCGGAAAGAGGACGGCAGCATGGGAACCCGTGACGTGTCGGACCATTTGATGGAGACCTTCCGGGAGTACGGAATCGACGCGCTGGTCGCCCTCGGCGGAGACGGATCGATGCGGATCGCCCATAAACTCGCCGAGAAGGGATTGAACATCGTGGGGGTGCCCAAAACGATCGACAACGACATCTGGGGATGCGACGTCAGCCTGGGCTTCGATACGGCCCGAAGCATCGCCACGGAGGCGATCGACCGGATCACCACCACGGCCGAGTCCCACCAGCGCATTATGGTGGTGGAGGTAATGGGGCGGTACGCGGGATGGATCGCCCTCTACAGCGGACTGGCTTCGACGGCGGACGTTATCCTGATGCCGGAAATCCCCTTCCGCTACGAGTCGATCGTGGAGAAGATCGAAGAGCGCCGATCGAAGGGAAAAGAGTATACGATGGTGGTTGCGGCAGAGGGAGCCAGGGAGCGGGGGGGAGAGATGGTAACCAAGGGTAAGTCTGTCGGACAACAGGTGAAACTGGGCGGCATAGGGGAGAAGGTGGCCTCCGAGCTGACCGAGCGCACCGGGCAGGAGTCGCGGTCGGTGGTGCTGGGACACCTGCAGCGGGGCGGATCGCCTACCACGTACGACCGTCTGATTTCGCTGCGGTTCGGGGCGGCCGCCGTTCGCTGCGTGCAGGACAGGGACTACAACAAGCTGGTTGCGCTGAAAGACAACCAGCTCACCCGCGTTCCGCTCGAAAGCATCGCGGGCAAGATGAAATCGGTGCCGCTGGAGAGCGATATCGTGCAGACCGCCCGGGACGTGGGAATCTGCCTGGGGGATTGAGCAGTCCTGTTTACGACTCGAAGAGCTTCTTGAAATTCTCCCCGAAGGGGGGCTCGATGATCCCCTCCTCGGTGATGAAGCCTGTGATGTAGCGGTGAGGCGTGATATCGAAGGCGGGATTGTAGGTCCCGGCTTTGTCCGGCGCCACCCGGCTCCCGTTGAAGGTGGTGATCTCCTCCTCCTCGCGCTCCTCGATGGGAATCTCCTCGCCCGACGCCACCTCCATGTCGATGGTGGAGAGAGGCACCGCCACGTAGAACGGGATCCCGTGTTCGCCGGCCAGGACCGCCAGGGAGTAGGTGCCGATCTTGTTGGCGGTATCCCCGTTGGCGGCCACGCGGTCGGTGCCCACGATGACCAGGTCCACTTTCCCCTGCTGCATCAGCGAGCCGGCCGCGGAGTCGGCGATGATGTCCATGGGAATTTCCGCGTTTGTCAGCTCCCACGCCGTCAGCCTGGAGCCCTGGAGGAGGGGACGCGTTTCGTCGACCCAGACGTGAATCTCCTTGCCGGACTCGTGGGCGTGGAAAATGACCGAGAGGGCGGTCCCGTATTTGCCCGTTGCCAGGCTGCCGGTGTTGCAGTGGGTCAGCAGGTTGGTCCCGGCCTCCACCAGTCCTTCACCCTGCTCGCCTATTTTCTTGCAGATCCGCTTGTCCTCCTCGTGTATGGTCTTGGCGGTCTTAAGGACGATCTCCTTGATTTCGGAGATCGGCTTCTCCTTGTGCGCCTGGATGGTGGTTTTAATGCGCTCGACGGCCCATTTCAGGTTGACGGCGGTGGGCCGCGCATTCAGCAGGTACTCGGCGACCCGTTCCACCTCCACCCAGAAGCTTTCGAACGTGTTCTCGGGCAGTTCCCGGATGCCCAGGTAGAGCCCGTACGCTCCCGCGATCCCGATGGCGGGCGCCCCCCGCACCCGCAGGTTCCGGATCGCCTCCCACACCCGCCCGATATCCTTTATGTCGCTGTAGACTTCCCTCCCGGGCAAGTAGGTCTGATCCAGTATGCGGAGGTGATCCTCCCGCCACTCGATGGATTGGATGGCTGTGTCGCTCATAAAACGGTATTTGGTTGCGGTTTGCCGGATTCGGGATGCAGCGGCCGGGCGTTCGGCGGATATACGCCCGTGCGGGTTGCTAGTAGCCGGTGGCGTGACCGTCCCCTCTCGGGTCCGGCGCCCCGTGATAGCGATCCTCTTCGTCCACCCAGATGATGTGGCCCCTCCCGATGCTGCCGTACTCCTGCAGGTTGTGACCCATCTCTTCCAGCAGCGAGCGGGTATCGGGACTGAGCCCGTACTCCTCGTAGTAGAGGCGGTCGGGCAGCCACTGATGATGCACCCGTGGGGCCGAGATGGCTTCCTGGGCGTTCATGCCGAATACGGCCAAATTTAAAAAACATTGCAGGGTTGCCGTAATGATCCGGGGTCCCCCGGCCGCGCCGAGCACCATGCGCACACGGCCGTCTCGGGTGACGATGGCGGGGGACATGCTGCTGAGCATTCTCTTTTCTGGCTGGACCGCGTTGGCCTTGCCCTGGATAAGTCCGAACATGTTGGGTTCGCCCGGTTTCGCGGTGAAGTCGTCCATTTCGTTGTTCAGCATGAAGCCGGCGCCCCCCACCGCCACGTGGCTCCCGAAGGAGCCGTTCAGGGTGGTGGTGACGGCAACGGCGTTTCCGTCGGAATCGACAATGGAGAAATGGGTGGTTTCGGACGATTCGCCGAAGCCGGGTATCTCCCCGTGATCAATTTGGTCGCTCGACGTGGCGTTCTCCCAGTCGAACGACTCCATGCGCTCGCGGTTGTAGGAGGGACTCAGCAGCTCCTCGCGGGGAATCTCCACAAAGTCGGGATCGCCCAGGAAGTAGGCGCGGTCGGCGAAGGCCCGGCGCATGGTCTCCCCGAGCAGGTGAACGTACCGCGCCGAATTGAATCCCAGTTCCGCCAGGTCAAAGGGCTCGAGCATCTGCAGGATCTGGGCGAGGGCGATACTTCCGCTGCTGGGAGGAGGCATGACGTGGAGCCGGTAGTCCCCCCACCGGGCCGTCACGGGCTCCCGCCAGACGCTTTCGTAGGACTGCAGGTCGCGATGGGTGATCAGCCCGTCCTGGCGCTCCATCTCCCGCACGATCATATCGGCGGTCTCCCCGGCGTAGAAACCGTCTCTTCCCCGGCGGGCGATACGCTCCAATGTAGCGGCCAGCTCCTCCTGCACAAAAAGATCGCCCTCCCTCCACGCTCTCCCGTCGTCCCGGGTGAAATACTCCGCGCTGGACTCGAATTCCCGGTTGTCGTCCGCGTGAGCGTTCAGATCCCCCGCCTGCGAATAGGATAGCCGGTATCCCTCCCGCGCCAGCTCGACGACAGGGGCCAGCACCATCTCCAGGGGGAGCCGGCCGTACTTCTGAAGAGCGCGGATCATGCCGTCCACCACCCCGGGCACTCCCACGGCCAGGGCCCCTTGGCGGCTCAGTTCCGGGATGTACTCCCCGTTCCGGATGTACATTTCCCGGCTGGCTTCCATCGGCGCTTTCTCCCGGAAATCGAGGGCGTTTACCGTCCCGTCCGACAGATGCACCACCATAAATCCCCCGCCCCCGATGTTACCCGCCCGGGGAAGGGTGACGGCCAGGGCGAACTGTACGGCTACCGCCGCATCAATCGCGTTGCCTCCCTGGCGAAGGATGTCGCGGCCCACTTCCGAGGCCCGCTCTTCGGCTGTTACGACGGCTGCTTCGTCGTATGCCTTGGCACTGCCCACCTGGGCGGGAGTCTTCTGCGGAATCAGCAGGCAGGCAAGCAGGAGAAGGAAAATCGGTCGCAGGATACGGTTCATTGCCGTGCGGTTTTATTGAAAGAAAGCAAGAGAGAATGTAATGGATTAGGCCCTGGGATGAAACTCCTTGTGGACCTGGTGCAGCAGCGAGCGGTCGACGTGGGTGTAAATTTCGGTGGTCAGGATGGAGGAGTGTCCCAGCATCTCCTGGACCGCCCGAAGGTCGGCTCCGCCCTCCAGCAGGTGGGTGGCGAAAGAGTGCCGGAATATATGGGGATAGACGTTTTTTTCGATCCCGGCCCGCTCCGCGGCGTCGTTGACGATATTCCAGACGCTCATCCGGGTCAGGGGACCGCCGCGCTGGTTGAGAAATACCCTGTTGCGGGCTTTTTCGGGATGCTCCCCGCTCATGAACCGCGGACGCACCTCTTCGGTATAGCGCTCCAGGGCACCGCGGGCCATTTCGCCGACGGGCACCAGCCGCTCCCTGTTTCCCTTGCCGATGACCCGGATGAAACCGATCTCAAAGTAGAGGTTGTCGGTCTGCAGTCCGGTCAGCTCGCTTACCCGCATCCCGGTGGCGTAGAGGGTCTCCATAATGGCTGCGTTCCGAATGCCCGCGCTGTCGGTGCGGTCCGGCATTTCCAGAATGCGCTCGACCTCGACCGGGGTCAGCACCTCGGGCAGTTTTTGGGCCTTTTTCGGCAGCTCGATCGTTTCGGCGGGATTGGCTTCCGCCAGCCCCTCCACAGCGGCGAATTCATGGAAACTGCGTATGCTGGAGATATTGCGCGCGAGGGTGCTGGCCGCCAGTTCCATGGCAGCGAGTTCCTCCAGGTAGTTCTCGATATGCTGCAGGGTGATGCCGCCGAGCTCTTTTATACCCAGCTCCCCGGCCACGAAGCTCAGGTAGCGGCGCAGGTCGTTTTCGTAGGATTGCACGGAGTTCTCCGAGAGCCCCTTTTCAAGCTTCGCGAATTGAAGGTAGCGCCGCAGCGGCCGGTCAAAATGCATGAAGGGATTCAGGAGTTGTAATACTCGTTAACGGAAGGCCCCTCCCCGTCCCGGTCTCCCCGTTCTTCCAGGGCGGAGGGGTGCTTGCGGGGCTGGGGATGGATCGGTTCCGGAGTATCCTCCTTCGCCTTCTCTTTCTCCTCTTTTTTCTCGTCGGGATACTCCACCCGGGTGTGGTAGATGCCCACCAGGATGTTCAGAAACGTCTCCCGGATGTTGCGCAGGTCCTGGAAGGTGAGGGGCGTATTGCTGAGCTGTCCCTCGTAGACCCGTTCGTCGATCATTTTGGTAATCAGCCCGTCCAGTTTCTGGTAGCTGGGATCTTTCATGGCCCGGGAGGCCGCCTCGATGCCGTCCGCCAGCAGGAGAATACCGGTCTCCTTGGTATTCGGGAGGGGGCCGTCGTAGCGGAAGTCCCGTTCCCGGATTTCGTCCTTCTCCTTGTCCGACTGCTCCCTCGCCTGGTCGTAGAAGTACTTGATAAGGGTGGTGCCGTGGTGCGTCTTGATGAAATCGACGATCACCTCCGGCAGGTTGTGCTCCCTGGCCAGTTTTACCCCGTTGCTTACATGGGCCTTTATGACGAGGGCGCTCATGCGCGGTTTCAGCTTGTCGTGCTCGTTGATCCCCACCTGGTTTTCGGAGAAATAGCCCGGGTTCTCCATCTTACCGATATCGTGGTAGAGGGCCCCGACCCGGCAGAGCAGGCCGTTGGCCCCGATGGCGCCGGCTGCCGCCTCGGCCAGGTTGGAGACCTGAAGGCTGTGGTGAAACGTGCCCGGAGCGCGGGTCATGAGCTGCTTCAGCAGGGGAAGGTTGGTGTCGCTCAGCTCCAGCAGGGTGAAGTCGGTCGTGACGTTGAACGATTTTTCAAACAACAGGATCAGGGGGTAGGTAAAGAGAATGAACACCGCGTTGATGCCCACGAAGAAGATGTTGTCCATCAGCGGATTCCACCCCTGGAAGGAGGTCATGCTGAAACCCAGGATCACCGCCGCGTAGGATATGAAGACGATTCCCGGTGTGGTGAAGAAGAACTGGGAGCGTTTTTTAATGTCGCGTACGGAGAAGAGACCGAGGCTGCAGGCAACGGTGGTGGCCGTGACGTATTCAAAATTGTTGCCGTTGATCAGGCCCGTCAGCAGGGCGAGGGTAATGGTGGAGAGCAGCCCCACGCGCGAGTCGAAAATAATGGTGAGGATGATGGGGGCCACCGCCACGGGCACGATATAGGCGGATATGTCGCTCAGGCTGTAGGCGACGGAGCTGGCCACGCAGATGATGCCCATGGCAATGACCACCAGCAGAAGCATGGAGTTGTCCTCGAAAATATACCGGCGGTAGAGATAGAGATAGAAGAAAAAGATGGTCATGATGGAGATGATCGCCAGCGCTTCGCCCCCGTACCGCAGCCAGCGCTGTGTAACGGATGCGTTCTGGGAACGGGCTTCGGCCAGGCTGCGCAGCTTGCTGTAGCGCTCCTGCGTGATGATGTCGCCGTTCCGGATAATGACTTCGCCCTCCGTCACCGCACCCTTCGTGGGCGAGATGTTCGCGATGTCCTCGTCGATTCTTGCCTGGGTCTGCTCTTCGCTGTAAATGAGGTTGGGTTCGATCACCTGGGCGAATATCTCGCCGGCCGAACGGGCGACATCCTCGAAATAGAACCGCTCGAAGCGGTAGCTGGCGAAGTCGCGGGCCTCCTGGGGATCGCGCACGTTGTCCAGGTTCAGGGTGCGCTCGGTCCGCTCTTCCAGGTCGCGCACGGTGATCTCGCCGGCCGTTATTTCGCTTTTGGAAATATTGATAATCCCGTCGTTGAGCAGCTCCTCAATCAGGGTCTGAAGGCGCTGCCTCATATCGTTGCCGATAAACTCGTCGGTGGGAGCGGAGAGCGTGGTCGGGGTCAGCGATTCCGATTCCACCTGGTAATAGTTTTGCAGCAGGGCGTTCCAGGAGGCTTCCGACAGTCCCAGCCCGGACCGATCCCGGGCCTGGACGAAATCGATGCTGTCGGCCTCGCTTTCGGATTGCCTCCACGCGAGGTACTCCTCCAGGACCGGCTGCATGTTCCGGAAGAGCGAGTCGATTCTGTTCTCAACCTGGAGCCGCGCCTCGGGATCACGGTGGAAGATGGGAGGGGTGGTCTCCCGTATAGTTTCCCGCTCCTCCTGCAGCTCATCGGGCGTCTTGTTGATGGCGAAGGTAAAGGGAGCGATCAGGTCGTCCGACCGCCAGGGCTCCCCGATGGAGTAGCTGCCGGCGTCCCGAAAGGAGCTCTGCGGAATCGATACGAACAGCAGGGCCAGGAAACCGAATATGATCAGGGCCCGGATGTAGATGTTGTAGCGCAGGGTGGAGGTCTCCTCCCGCTGTTTCTTCCGCTCGCCGATTACGGGTCCCCCCGGCCTCTTTTTAGAGCCGAGCCCGAGTTTATCGAGAATATTCATAAGGAAACCGCTGTAAAGAGCATTAATGAGAGATGCAGGGAGCCCCGGATCGGTATCTGGATGACCTGCTGCACCATTGGCGATGAAAAATTATAGCAACATGACCCATCATTCACAAACGCCGCCGCCCGGCTCTTATTGGAAACGGCCGTTCAGGGAGGGAGCCGGGGGGGCAGTTCAGGATGAAACGGGCGGCTTTTCGCCGATAAGAGAGAAGAATTGCTCCTCGTCGATGATCTCCGTGCCCAGTTCCTGTGCCTTTTCGTATTTGCTGCCCGGCGACTCTCCGGCCAGCAGGTAGTCGGTGTTTCCGCTCACCGAGGAGGTTGTGGTCCCCCCGTGATCCTCTATGAGCCGGGTGGCCTCCTTGCGTGTCAGGGAGGGGAGGGATCCGGTCAGCACGAACGTTTTGCCTTCCAGGCGTCCGGAGGCATGCTCCCTTCGCTCGCTTTCAAAATTGAGTCCCCTTTCGCGCAGCTCACGTATCATCTCGCGGTTTTTTTTCTCCTCGAAAAACGCGACCACCGATTCCGCGATTTTGGGGCCGATGCTGTCGATCTCTGCCAGCTCCTCCCCGGTGGCCTCCATCAGCCGGTCCATGCTGTGCAGATTCCGGGCCAGGTCCCTCGCGACGGTCTTTCCCACGAACCGGATGCCCAGCCCGTAGACCAGCCGGTGCAGGGGCTGGTCCCTGCTTTGGTCGATCGCATCCAGGAGATTTTGCGCGCTTTTCTCGGCCATGCGCTCCAGCGGAAGAAGCTCCTCCTTCCGGAGCGTGTAGAGATCGGCGCAGTTGCGCACGAGATCCTCCGACACCAGCTGGTCCACCACCGCTTCTCCCAGTCCCTCGATATCCATGGCGTCCCTGGAGGCGAAATGCTCGAGGCGGCTGCGGATCTGGGGCGGGCACTCCAGGTTGACGCAGCGCCAGGCCACCTCCCCGCCCAGTTTTACCAGTTTCTCCCCGCAGGCCGGGCAGTGGTCGGGCATCCTGAAGCGGGCTCCCCGGTCCTCACGGTCCGGGTCCGCCACGCTGACCACCTGCGGGATGATATCCCCGGCCTTTTCCACGATGACGCGGTCTCCCTCCCGCACGTCCAGGCGGTGAATTTCGTCCTCGTTGTGGAGCGAGGCGCGCTTGACGGTGGTTCCGGCCAGCCGTACGGGCTCCAGTTCCGCCACCGGGGTGATTTTGCCCAGCCGTCCCACCTGCAGGGTGATCGAGCGGATCCGAGTTTCGCCCTGCTCCGCCTCGAACTTGTAGGCGATGGCCCACCGGGGCGACTTGGAGGTGCTTCCGAGCGGTTCCCGGTACCGCTCCTCGTTCACTTTCACCACCACGCCGTCGGTTTCGTAGGGAAACTCGCCGCGATTCTCTTTCCAGTTTCCTATATGCCGGTGAACCTCCTCGATGTTCCCGCACCGGGCGTAGTGTTCGCAGACGGGCAGGCCCATTTCGGCGAGCCGCCGGAGTTTTTGCTCCTGCGTGAGATCTTCGTCCGGGTTTTCTAGCAGCAGGTCGAAGCTGAAAAACCGGATGGGGCGCCGGGCCACCTCCCGGGGATCCTGCATTTTGAGGGACCCCGCGGTGGAGTTCCGAGGATTGGCGAAAACCGCAAGCCCCTGTTCGTCCCGGTGTTCGTTCATGCGCACGAAGGCCTCCTTCTCCATGTAGGCCTCTCCCCGCACCTCCACCACGTCGGGCGCCCCCTCCGGCAGTTCCAGGGGGATATCGGTGATGGTCCGGACATTTCGGGTGATGTCGTCTCCCCGCTGTCCGTCGCCCCGGGTCGCTCCCAGCACCAGTTCGCCGTCTTCGTACCGGAGCCTCAGGGAGGTTCCGTCAAATTTGAGCTCCGCCAGGTAGGTATAATCGCCGTGGCCCAGCAGCTCGCCCACTCTCCGGTCAAAATCGTTAAGCTCCTCCTCGTTGTAGGTGTTGTCCAGGCTTAGCATGGGCACGGGATGCTCAACGGTATCGAATTCGCTGGCGGGCTCGCCGCCCACGCGCCGGGTGGGAGAGCCGGGGTCGTGCAGCCCGTACTCCTCTTCGAGCTCCTCCAGTTCCCTGAGACGCTCGTCGTACTCCCGGTCGGACAGAAAGGGCCTGGCCTCCTGGTAATAAGCTTTGTTGGCACGGTTCAGGAGCTCGCGCAGCTCTTCCGCCCGCTTGGCTGCTTCTTCGCGATCCATGGCGGCGGTCAGTTGAAGGTTGGGCGTTCCCGGATGCTTTGCGGCGGCGGCGCGCTCATCGGCAGGGAGTCGGGGGGAGGCTGCAGCCAGACGGGGTCGTTTTCAAAGTATTCCCGGTTGATTTCAAGCATCTGGCTCTGCTGGTTGTAGAACGACTCCCGGAACTCGGGGATCGGCCTGCCGTTCATCAGCAGTTCCATCCGGTCGTATTCTCCCCTGACCTGGATGTTTTCCAGGAAGTCGAACGTGTAGGCGACGCCCTCTTCTATCCAGTAGGGATTGATCCCGTTCATAAGATCGGAATTGACCCGTACGGGCTCCAGGCGCCCGTAGGCCGCGTAGATCGCAAGGGTGAGCGTATCCGGTAGGGACGATGCCTCCTGCTCCAGCGCGCCCAGGTTCCCCTCGGAGGTATCGCCGGCCGGCCCGGCCGCCTCCCCGCTGCTCAGCTCCAGCTGCAGGGAGTCGGGAGCCAGGTTCATCTGCTGTTCGGACGAGGGCGGATTATCGTTTTCGGGCACGGGCTCGGGCTGCGCCGTCCCCCCGCGGCCGAACAGGAAGTAGGCCGCGGCGGCGGCCAGAAGAACCACGATGATGATCCCGACGATCCAGAGGCGGGGCCCGCTCTGCAGGGGATGGAATTTTTTCCCCATGTCGGCCCAGTCGACCGAGGAGACGTCGGGCGGGGCGGGGGTCCGGACCGGCGTTTCCGGCCCTGCCGTGTCCGTACCGGTCCGGGAGACGGAATCGGGGGAGGACGTTTCCGCAGGGCCCCTGTCAGAAGCGGGGGGCACGTGGTCGTGTACCATATCCTCTTTCTCTTCCTTTTCAGGTGATTCCTCCCTGCGCGGCTCACCGGGAGTATCCGGCGCTTTCTCCTTGTCGTCCTCCGAAATTTCCCCCTCCTCGTCCAGCTGGAAGCGGGGCGCGTCGAGTCCCTCCTCCCTTTTTCGCAACAGTCCCTCATAACGGCCCTCTTCGGTCTGGTCGAGGGCCCGGACAATGGTCTCCTCGTCTATTTTCAGGGCTTTGGCGTAACTGCGAACGTAGGAGCGGAGATAGGTTTTGTGTTCCTCCATATCCTGGAACAGGGAGTCATCCTCTATGGAAGAGAGGATGTGGACGGGAATTCTGGTGGCATGGTGGATGTCTTCCAGGCTGAGATCGTGATGTTTCCTGATCAGAGCCAGGTCATTTCCTAGCGTTGGCATAGGGGCACTGGGATAGATTAACGATAGCAGCCGGCCGCGGGGCGCAAGGACCTGTTTACAGAGATGCCCTGCCCGGATGATGGGTAAATCTAATTAAATAAAATCGATGGCAAAAATTTTTCGGGGATCGGCCCTGTAAGGATGCCGTCCCCCGGGAAACTTCTGTAAAAGGGAATCTCAAACACCCGTTCCGATGATTGCCAAACACCTGATCCGGGGCATCTCATCGATCCTGTTTCCCGCCGTATGCGTCTGCTGCGGCCGGGAGTCGGTCCCTCCGCGCCGTCCCATCTGCCCCTTCTGCCTGGAGAGCCGGTTTGAGCATGGAAATCCGGAACACCGGCCCTCCGCCAGCGGCGTGCTGCTGCCCCATTACGTACCCTTTCAGCATGCCCTCTGGAAATTTGACAAGGGCGGGGCGCTGCAGGACCTGATGCACTGCCTCAAGTACGAGCGGATGGCGGACATAGCGCTCCAGATGGGAGAGTGCCTGGGCCGGGAGCTGGGCCGGCACCCTGCACTGGACCGGTTCCTCCGCCTCGAGCGTCCCCTGGTTCTACCGGTTCCCCTCCATCCGGTCAAGCGCCGCCTGCGGGGATTCAACCAGGCGGTCCGCATCGCCCGGGGAATCCGCCGGACCCGCCCCCTGCCGCTCCTGCCCGACGGCACCGTGGTGCGCCGGCGAAACACCTCTTCCCAGACCGGCCTGCCGCTGAAAAAACGGGTGGCCAACCTGGAGGGAGCCTTCAAGGTCCGCCGCCCCGAACTGATCAGGGGGCAATCGGTGTTGTTGGTGGATGACGTCTTTACTACGGGCGCGACCACCTTTGAACTGGCCGCCCGCCTGCACGGGAAAGGGGTTCGCCAGGCCGCAATCGTTACGGCTGCACGTGCCTGAGTGTTGACAATGTAGCGTTGATCTGTTAACTGTAGATCTTATGATCGGACACGAAAGAAGAGGAGGCGACAAGCTGTTTGTGGAGACCGACCTGGGTATTGTCACCCGGCGGGGGGAGTGGTTTTTTATCACGTCGGAAAGGCTGAAGGAGTTTGTCCCCGGGCTGCTGGAGGTGAAATCCCTTGAGGAGCTGATACGGGAGGCCCAGGCCTGGGTTCAGAGCACGGCGGGAATTTCCATTACCCTGATCATGGTGCTCCTGCTGCTGGTCGATCCCTGGATCGCCCTGGCCGCGGCGGTCCTCTTCCACGGTTTCTGGTATGCCACCAAAAGCGCGTTTGTCATCCGGAACATGACGGGTCTGCTCCGTCTGCTGAACTCCGACGGCTGCCAGATGCTGCTCTCCCTGGCGGTCCTCAGTCTGCTGGCGATCCAGGGCTATTACCTGGCCCTGGCGGTAGGACTCCTCTTTTTCTTTGTATCCAAGCTTCGGCTGCTGGAGTGGTGCTGGCAAAAACTGGGCCTGGGCCGAAAGGAGGACATGACACGAAATGACCGGGTGCTCAGGATGGTGATCATTCGGCACGCCCTGCATGAGGATCTGGCCCCCTCCGAGGTACAGCAGATGGAGGAGCGCCTGAAGACGGCCGTATTCGGGGCCCCGGAGGAGGAAGAGTAACCGGTTACGGTTTCCGTCCGCAGCGAGATTTTGCGTATCTTGTCGGCCCAGAAAGAGAACACCCCAACAAGGTTCGGATGGTTCCATGAGTGAAAAGGTGCGCAGGATGTTCGCGGACATCGCCGACGATTACGACCGCGTAAATTCCATACTCTCCTTCGGGGTCCACCATGCCTGGAGGAGCAAGGCGGTTCGCATGAGCGATCCCGGCCCGGGCGACGCCGTCCTGGACTGCGCCACGGGCACGGGCGACCTGGCTCTGGCGTTCAAGGAGAAAGTGGGGGAGAGGGGGCGTGTGCTCGGCACGGATTTCTGCCGGGCGATGATTGAGCAGGCCCCCGAAAAAGCCGCCGCCAGGGGACTGAAGGTGGATTTTGAGGTGGCCGACGCCATGGACCTGCCCTACGAGAACGGGCGGTTTGATATCGCCAGCATCGCGTTCGGCATCCGCAACGTGGACGAACCGGTGACGGCGCTGCGGGAGATGGCCCGGGTGGTGCGTCCCGGGGGCAGGGTGACCGTGCTGGAGTTCGGCCAGCCCGGCGGACTCCTGAAATGGCCGTATGAGCTCTACAGCCAGTATATCATGCCCGCCGTAGGAGGCTGGATCAGCGGCAACCGCGAGGCTTATGCCTATCTGCCCCGAACCAGCGCGAAGTTTCCCGCGGGCGGGGAGTTCAGGCGGCTGATGGAACAGGCGGACGCCTTTTCGGAGATCCGCATGAAGAAACTGACCGGCGGAATTGCCTGGATCTATGTGGGGAGCGTCGGATAATTGTTATATTGGGGCTCTGTTTTGTTACCATAGCCTAATACAATGTCAAAGATGGAAATTGAAGAGATTAAAAAGATCATTCCCCACCGCTATCCCTTCCTGCTGGTGGATCGCGTGCTGGAGCTGGAGAAGAATCGCATCCTCTCCCTCAAGAACGTTTCGGTGAACGAGGATTTTTTTAACGGGCATTTCCCGGGCGCGCCCATGATGCCGGGCGTGCTGCAGGTGGAGGCGCTCGCCCAGAGCGGCTGCCTGATGCTGATGCATGGTCATGTGGAAGACCCCCAGGAGTACCTACTGGTGTTTACCGGTATCAACAAGGCCAAGTTCCGGAAATCGGTCGTGCCCGGCGACCAGCTTAGAATGGAGGTGGAACTGCTCAACAAGCGCCGCAATTTTGTGACGATGGGAGGAAAGGCCACCGTTGACGGGGAAGTGGTGTGCGAACTGGAAGCGTCTGCCGCAATCGTACCGAGGGAAGAGAAATTATGAGCACGGAGCCGGTCAACAATCGCCCTGCCAAGGTTACCACCCAGACGGTGGTGGACATGAAGCGCCGGGGCGAGAAAATAAGCATGCTTACGGCGTACGACTATACCATGGCCCGCATCATCGACCGTGCCGGCATCGAGATCATCCTGATCGGAGATTCGGCCGCCAACGTGATGGCGGGTCACGAGACGACGGTGCCGATGACCCTGGATCACATGATCTATCACGCTTCCTGCGTGGTCCGCGGAGTGGACAAGGCGCTTATTATCGCGGACCTGCCGTTCATGAGCTACCAGGTGACCTCCAAGGAGGCCCTCATCAGTGCGGGCCGCATGATGAAAGAGGCCGGCGTGCACGGCATCAAGGTGGAGGGAGGAAAACCGATTGTCGATACCGTGCGGAAAATTGTGGATGCCGGCATTCCCGTTATGGGGCACCTGGGACTGACCCCTCAGAGCATCTACAAGTTCGGAACCTACAAGGTGCGGGCTACGGAGAATTCGGAGGCGGAGCTTCTCCTGGAAGACGCCCGCCGGCTGGAACAGGCCGGCTGCTTCTCCCTGGTACTCGAAAAAATACCGGCGGGGCTTGCGGCCAAAGTGACCGACGCCCTCTCCATTCCCACCATCGGGATCGGGGCCGGCTCGAAGTGCGACGGACAGGTGCTGGTGACCCATGACATGCTGGGGCTCAACAAGGAGTTCAAACCCCGTTTCCTGCGGCGGTATGCCGACCTGCACACCACCATGACAGAGGCGGTTCAGCATTACATTGCCGACATCAAAGAGGGAGACTTCCCGGACGAAGATGAGGAATACGAAGCCTAGGATACGATATGAGCAAGGATAATATGGAGCCTGTCATACTTGTCTGCAACGACGACGGCATATTTTCGCCCGGCATACGGGCGCTGGCGGAAGTGGCCGACGAGTTCGGGAGGGTGAACATCATTGCGCCCGACCGCCAGCAGAGCGCCGTGGGACACGCCGTGACGGTGAGCACGCCTCTGCGCTCCCGCTCTTTTCAGATCGACGGACGATTTCACGGGCAGGCGGTGACCGGTACGCCCGCCGATTCGGTAAAACTGGCTCACGATCAGCTCATGAAGCGGAAGCCGGATCTGGTGGTCAGCGGCATCAATCACGGAAGCAACGCAGGTATCAACATTCTCTACTCCGGCACCGTCAGCGCGGCGACGGAGGGGACCATCCTCGGATATCCCTCCCTGGCGGTGAGCTGCACCGATTACGAGGAGGAGGCCGACCTGTCAGGCGCGAAGGAGGCCGCCCGCAGGGTGATCCGCTATATCCTGAACCAGGGGCTTCCCGGCGGGGTGACCCTGAACCTGAATGTCCCGCCGGGTCCGCTGAAAGGCATTCGATGGGCCCGCCAGGCCAACACGCGGTATGTGGAGGAGTTCGAGGGGCGCGTCGATCCCAACAACCGCTCCTACTACTGGCTCACGGGCCGCATGGAACTGCTGGACGAGGGTGAGGATATCGATGTGAACGTCCTGGAGAAGGGCTACGCCTCCCTGACGCCCATCCAGTACGATATGACCGCCTATACGCTCCTGCAGGAGGTGGAGGAGATCGAGCTTTAGGAGTTCCCTCAGTGTCCCTTCTCTTTCAGCATGGTCAGCACGTCCAGCCAGAACGACTCGAAAAGCAGCCGGCGGTCCTCCTTGATGCGCATGTTCATCTGCTCGAGGTGTGAGAGCCTTCCCGTGCTGATATGTTCTCCCCACCGGGAGCTGGCCACGGAGACCATCCCGTCGTTGATGCCCTCCTCCTCGAAGATGTAGTTGTTCTGGTAGCGGGAGATCATGTGGATCGGCTCGGCGGTCCCCTTGCCCACCCCGGAGCTATAGGAGTAGTAAGGAATCTCCGGCACGTCGGTGACCTTTGGATTGAACACATCTCTCACGTAACCGCGGGTGAGCTGCTCGGCCGATCCGACCGAATCGCTCTTGATGCCGGGATAGACCTGGTCTCCCATCCAGTCCAGGAACTCCGCCAGCTTGTCCCGTATGGCCTCGGGAGTGCGGAGAGTCAGTTCCGCCAGACTGGTCCCCCGGTGGGGGGTGGAGACGGTAGTCAGGGAGGAGACGTGCTCCCGGGCGTCCATTTTGGAGAGCGCGTACCGCATGTCGAGCCCTCCCATGCTGTGGGCTACGATGTTCCACTTCTTCCTCCCCGTGCGTTTCACCAGTTTCCTGATCACCTCCACCCACCGCTCGGCCCGCGGTTCGATCTTGGCATAGGGGACGATGTTGGGGGCGTATGCGGCGACGCCATGGGATCGCATGAGCAGGGCCGCGTCGTACAGCGGGGAGGGCTTGACCAGCGAGGCGAGGGCGCCATACCCGTGGCAGAGCAGCACGGGGTGGCGCAGTTCAATAATTTCAGGTTCGGGAAACTCGCGGAGCTGCAGTTTGTTGAGCCACTTTCCGTTTTCAAATCGTTCTATCATCGGTCGGAGTTCGGTGTTGAAAAGCCTGAACGGGTCAAACCGTTCTCCTCCACGTCGGGTGCCGAATCGGGGTCCGTTCGCAGGTGGAGAGTGCGGATGACGGTCTGGTTCCAGACCAGGTGAATATTCATGTCTCCCGCGGGCAGCATCACCCGGGACGGGCTGCTGATATCGTAGGGATGGAGCGTACGCTGTATCCTGGCATGCAGCTGAGTTTTGGAAATCGTCGGGGGCAGGGTTACCCGGAAAACCCTCCGCCGAAACGTGGAGTCGACCGTAACGTACCGGGAATCGATCTGCTGCTCCCCGATATTAAACGGTACAAACGTCTCCCGAATCAGGGAATCCACTTGGGCCAGGCTGCGCACACGGCGATTTTCCACTTCGGGGGTCGCGATCAGCAGGGTGGCGCTCAGCAGGCAGGAGAGAAACAGAAGCAGTACAATAAGTCGTTTTTTTCTCAGCTCGCTCAAATTCGGTCGACAGATTTCAGGATGTTCGGCATGGCATTAAAAATAGCGGTTATGTCCGAGTAAATCTATGCGATCCGGCAGGAGGAGAAGAACGTACTCAGCCGGGGGGCGATCGGCTTACTTTTAGAACCATTTTTTTCGATATTAAGCTTCCTCTTTCCATGACCGAAACGCCGGCAGCCCATGAAATGTACTTTTGAAAAAGTGAGGAGTCCGAAGCAGGTGGACCTGTTTCACGAGCTTCCCTTCTCCATTTACGAGTCCTATTCCCCCTGGTGCCCGCCGTTTCGTTTCGAAATCGAAAATATTTTCGATCCGGAGGTCAATACCTTTTTCCAGAAGGGCGAGTGCGAGCGTTACCTGGTCTTCTCCGGGGGACAGGTCGCGGGACGTTTCGCCGTGATGAACACCCCCGACCGCGACCGTGTGCTGGAGCCGGTGATGGGGGGACTGGGTTTTATCGAGATGTACGACGACCAGGGTCTGGCCGACGCCATCATCGACTTCGCGAAGACGTGGCACCGGGAGAGGGGATATCACGCCATGCGCGGGCCGATCAATTTCGGGGAGAACGACACCTACTGGGGACTGCTGGTGGAGAATTTCGAGGAGCCCCCGATTTACGGAATGTTCTATCACCCGCCCTACTACCGGGAGCGCCTGGAGAATACCGGGGCCGTCAAACTGGACGACCACTGGAGCTACAAACGGGATTTTTCCAAGCCCCTTCCCGATCGCATGCTGCGGATCACCGACCGCATCGAAAACCGGCCCGGCGTGGAGCTTCGTCCCATAGACACCGGCCACCTGCTGAGAGACGCCGAATATATGCGGCAGATATACAACGAGGCCTGGAGCACCCAGGAGATCAACGAGAGAGAGGAGGAGTTTACCGAACTGGACCGCCGCACGGTCAGGAATATGGTCCAAAAACTCAAACCCGTGATGATCCCGGAGAGTGTGCTTCTCGCTTTCGTGGACGGGGAGCCGGCCTCCTTTATCGTCTGCGTGCCCGACCTGAACGAGGTCTCCTGCGAGACCCGCGGACGGCTTCGCTGGTGGCACTACCCCAAACTCTACTGGTTCAAGCGGCGGTGCACCCGGCTTCGAACCTTGGTCTACGGCACGCGCCCGAAGTTTCGGAAAATGGGTCTGGAGGCGCTGACCTTTACCAGGGGCATTCAATACACCTACGAAGCCGCTCCCACCCTGGAGTACCTCGAGGGGGGATGGGTCAGCGAGAAAAACTGGCTGATGCAGCGGAGCCTGGAAGCGCTGGGCTGCTATCATCACAAGACGCACCGGACCTACCGGTGGGAATTCTGAGCACCCGGCCTACTCCTCCTGAGGGTGTTTTTTGCCGAAGATATGCGAGAGGATCCGGCGGGCGACCTCGTACTTATCTCCCGTAATCTCCATCTCTCCGCCGTCTTTTCCGAGCAGCACCACCGAATTGCTGTCGGAGGCGAAACCGGCATCCGGTGCATTCAGGTCGTTGGCCACGATCCAGTCCGCTTTCTTCTCCCGCAGTTTCCCGGCCGCGTTCTCCCGCAGGTTCTCCGTCTCCATCGCGAAACCGATCAGGGTCTGCCCCTCGCGCCTGTTTGCTCCCAGCCAGGCAAGAATGTCGACCGTCGAATCGAGCCGAAGGGTTCTGGAGGCCTTATCCTTTTTGATTTTCCCGCTGCTTTTTTCGGTGGGGGTAAAGTCGGATACCGCCGCGGCCATTATGATAACGTCGTCCGAACTCCGGCGGCGGACCGCCTCGAACATATCCTGCGTGCCGGTGACCTCCTCGGTTTCCACACCGGACGGTGGCGCCAGCGCAACGGGGCCGTGAATGAGCGTGACCTCCGCCCCCATCTCCCGTGCCGCCCGCGCCATGGCGAATCCCATCTTCCCCGAGCTCGGGTTGGAGATAAAGCGCACGTCGTCGAGGTGCTCGCGGGTAGGCCCCGCGGTGACGGTTACCTTTTTCCCCGCCAGCGGCTTTGGTTCGGATCCCCGTCCTTCCAGGATCTCCCGGCAGCGTTCCAGGATGGCTTCCGTTTCCGGAAGGCGTCCCCTCCCCTCCATCCCGCTGGCCAGGTAGCCCGATTCGGGCTCCAGCAGGTGGTATCCGAAATCCTGCACCCTGCGCAGGTTCGCCCGCGTGGCGGGGGCCTCGTACATCTCCCCGTCCATGGTGGGACAGATCAGCAGGGGACAGCGGGCCGCGAGTACGGTGGAGGTGAGCATGTTGTCGGCCTGTCCCCCGGCGATTTTGGCCAGGGTGTTGGCGGTGCAGGGGGCGATAACAAACAGGTCGCCCCACTCTCCCCACGCGATGTGCCGGACCCACGACTCTTCCTCCTCCCGGCGGGAAAAAATATCAACGGCAACGTCGGTTCCCGAGAGGGAGGCGAAGGTCTCTTCGCCCACGAAGCGGGTCGCGGAAGGCGTCATGGCGACCCGGACTTCGGCACCTTCCTTCTGAAAGGCCCGTAAAAGAAAAGCAGCCTTGTAGGCTGCGATTCCCCCGGTAACTCCGAGTATTATCCGTTTGCCGGATAACATAAGAAAGGACTACTCCTCGTCCTGAGGATAGCGGAAGTAGATCTCGCCCCGCCTCATCTCGTCGATGGCCCGCTGGGTGGCATGCGGGAGTTTTTCAAACTCCTTGGAGACGTTCTCCTGCTCCTCGTTGAAGGAGAATTCGTCCTCCTCCTCGAAGCCCTCGAAATACTTCAGCTTCTCTTCCAGCTGCAGCTTCTCCTGGGCGGCAATCTGGCGGGACCGCTTGGACATGATGGCAATCAGTTCGTACTGGTTGCCCGTATCCTTGTTCAGTTTTTCAATGTCTAGTGTTTTTATCGCCATGGGTGAATTTCTAGGGTTTATCGTGTATAAAGCGTTCGACAATTGATTTGACCTGCTGGTACGCCTCCTCGAGCCGGTCGTTGACCACGCTGTAATCGAAGCGGTCTGCGAATTCCATCTCCTCTTTCGCCCGCTCCAGGCGGCTCCTGACCGACGCTTCGTCGTCCGTCCCGCGCCGCGTCAGGCGTTCTTTCAGGACCTCCAGGGAGGGAGGCCGGATAAAAATCGCCAAGCTCTTCTCCCCATATATCTCCTTGACGTTCAGGGCTCCTTTCACCTCGATATCAAGCAGGGGAAAATACCCAGATTCCATAAGTTTATCAACTTCCGGGCGCAGTGTGCCGTAGCGGTTCCCGTTGTAGTATTCCCACTCCAAAAAATCCCCCGAACGGATGCGCCGGTCGAACTCCTCCCCGCTCAGGAAATAGTAGTCCTCCCCGTCCACCTCCCCGGGTCTTTTATCCCGCGTGGTGGCCGAAATCGAGAAGCGGACCCGCTCCACGTCGTTCAGCAGCTTTCGGGCGAGCGTGGTCTTCCCGGAACCGCTCGGGGCGACAAGTATAATCGGTTTTCCCTGGGGACGGTCACTCAATGTTCTGTATCTGTTCCCGGATTTGCTCCAGATTCTCCTTGGCGTGGACCACGTGCCGGGAGATCTCCGAATGGTTGGCCTTCGAGCCGATGGTGTTGATCTCCCGGTTCATCTCCTGGCTCAGGAAATTGAGCCGGCGCCCCACCGCCTCCTCACGTCCCAGCGCCTCGCGAAAGAACTTGATGTGCGACTGCAGGCGAACGATCTCTTCGGTTATGTCCATTTTGTCCACCAGTACGGCCACCTCCATCTCCAGCCGCTCCCTGTCGAGCGTGTCGTCGCTGACCAAACTGTCGATCCGCTCCAGCAGTTTCCGGCGCGCATCCTCCGCCCGTCCCTCGGTGAGCCCGGTGATCTTGTCGAGCAGCCCATCGATGCGGTCCACCCGCTCCTTCAGGTCGTTTTCCATCTGGCTGCCCTCCTTCCGGCGCATCTCCACCAGGTTTTCCAGCGCTTCCGCCAGCGCCTCCCGGCTCAGCTCCCAGATGGCCTGCAGGGTAGAGGGATCCCGCTCTCGGGCGACGAATATCTCCTCGAACGTCATCAGCTCCCCGAGGGTAACCGGCTTCTCGATGTCCGCCGCCTCGCGGAGCTCCTCGAGCATCTCTTTGTATCCCCTGACCAGCCGGGGGTTGAAGGTGACCTCCGGGCGCCCCGTATCGGCTTGGTCCAGGCGCACGGTGACGGAGAATTTTCCGCGGCTTACCCGCTCCCGGATCAGCTCCTTGATGGCCAGCTCCTTCTCCTGGAGCGCCTGGGGCAGCCGGAGCGAGATGTCCAGGTACCGGCTGTTGACGGATTTGATTTCGGCGGATACGGAGAGTCCCCCTTCGGAAGACTCACCCCGGCCGAAACCGGTCATGGAAATGATCATGGAGCGGGGGTGTGGGTTTCAAAAATCAAGAGTGCCAAAGATAATAAAGTGAGGCAGCTAAAAAAATGCCGGGGATCAGGTGATGGTCTCCGTCACCCGGGCTGCCAGACCGCGGGCGCTTTCGGGCGATTTCCCCTCCGAATAGACCCGAAGTATCGGTTCGGTATTGGATTTTCGCAGGTGCACCCACCCCTCCTCGAAGTCGATCTTGACCCCGTCCGTGGTATCAATCTCCTCCCCGGCGAAAGCCTCTTCTGCCCGCCGGAGAAGCGCGTCTCCGTCCACCTCCTCCAGCGGAATTTTGTCTTTGCGCATATGATAATCGGGCAGAGAGGCGCGGTAACGGGAGGCGGGGATTTCCCGCTCCGCCAGCAGCTGCAGAACCATGGCCGTGCCGGCCAGTGCGTCGCGCCCGTAATGGAGGTCGGGAGCAATCACGCCGCCGTTGCCCTCCCCGCCGATTACGGCTGAAACCTCCTGCATTTTCCTGACCACGTTGATCTCTCCCACGGCCGAACGGTGGCAGGCCTGCCCGTGTCGGTCCGCAACGTCGTCAACCACCCGCGAGGAGGAGAGGTTGGTGGCGCAGGGACCGGGATTCTTCTCCAGCAGAAAGTCGAATGCCGCCGCCTGGGTGTACTCCTCGCCGAAGGGCTCACCCCGCTCGCTGACAAGGGCGAGGCGGTCGCTGTCGGGATCCACGGCGATACCGAGGTCGAGCCCCTTCTCCCTGACCATCGCGCCAAGATCCTCCAGATGTTCCGCGAGAGGTTCGGCGATGCGGGCGAATCTGCCGTCGGGTGACCCGTTGATCATCTCGGTCCTCTCCACCCCCAGCTTCTCCAGCAGGGGCGGAAGGGCCGCGGCGCCGGTGCCGTTTACCGGGTCGATCCCCACGGAAAACCCGGCGTCCGCAATGCGGCGCGGGTCGATATAGGGGAGCGCCAGGATGCGTTCGATGTGATGTTCCAGCGCTCCCTCGTCGTCGCTCACCCCGCCGAGCCGGTCGTAGCCGCGGTAGGCGATCTCGCCGCTCTCGCTGATTTCGATCACCCGCTCTCCCTGGGCGGCGTCCAGGAACTCGCTGCGTTCGTTCAGCAGCTTGAGGGCGTTCCACTCCGCGGGATTGTGGCTGGCCGATATGACGATCCCCCCGTCGGCCCCATGGTTCAGCACGGCCATGGCCACGGTGGGGGTGGGGGCGACGCCCACCCGGATCACCTCGCAGCCGACCGACCGGAGGGCGGCGCTTACCAGCTCCTGGCAGAGGGCCCCGCTGACCCGCGTATCGCGTCCCACCACTACGGTTCCGCCTTCCAGCCAGGTGCCGTAGGCGGAGGTGAAACGGACCAGGTTTTCCGGGGTGAGGTCACGGCCGAAAACGCCGCGGATGCCCGAAACAGAGATCATCAAGGCCATAAGACAGGGGAAGTGCGGTTGAAATTAGCTTTTTCGCTCCGGCTGCCAGGGCTGCTCGCTGCTCCCGGCATGCCGGTTTTCGTAGCGGCCGAGCACGAAGAGGAAATCGGATAACCGGTTGAGGTAGGCCAGGGCCTGCTCGGAGATCTCTTCCTCCTCCATGCAGCGCACCGTCGCCCGCTCGGCACGCCGGCAGACGGTGCGCGCGAAGTGCAGCGTCGATCCCGTCCGGGCGCCCCCGGGCAGGATAAAATTTTTCAGGGGAGGGAGCTCCTCCTCCATCTCGTCGATCGCCTCCTCCAGGAACTTGGTCTCCGCCTCCCCGATCCGCTCGATCCGGGCGTCGGCATCCGGCGGGGTGGCCAGGTCGGATCCCAGCACAAAAAGCTGTTCCTGCACCCTGGGAAGCCACTCCTCGGCCTTCGGGGAGCAGCCGAAACTGGCGGCCAGCCCGAGCAGGGAGTTCAGCTCGTCGACCGTCCCGTACGCCTCGATCCTGGCAGACGACTTCGGAACCCGGCTGCCCCCGAACAGGGAGGTGTTTCCCGAATCTCCTTTCCTGGTGTAGATTTTCATCTGTTATCCGCGTGTTCTATTTCGGTTGGATTGCGCCGACAAACAAAAAGGAAAGATAAATGTTATAGAGCTTCTTTTCTGAAAAGTTTGGACCCCGGCGCCATGCCGGCCGGGAGACAATGAAACGAGGCGCGCTTCCAATTTAGATTACTTCTGAATTACCCGCCGCTCCCCCTTCAGCGTCCGGTATCCTTGCCTTTTTACTCTTTTCGCCTCATCTTTCCTCAACCTGACTCGGGTCCGGGATCCGGGCGAAAAATTCCCGGGGAACAACCGACCAAATCATCTCAGACAAAGCGATGCCATCATTTCTCAAAGCGCTTGAATCACAGGTAGGCAGGAAATTACTTACAGGGATCACGGGAGTCGGGCTGATCATTTTCATCATCGGCCACCTGGCCGCCAATCTCTCCATTTTCGGCGCCGACCAGGCCTTTAACCGCTACACCCTCGCCCTGGAGAACATGGGCGTCTTCCTCTACATCCTGGAATTTATCCTGGCGGTCGGTTTTCTGCTTCACGCCTGGGTGGGCATCTCGATATGGTGGAGGCGACGAAAGGCCCGTCCCGAGGGATACCGCAAATACGAGACCAGGGGAGATCCCAGCAAGCAGACCTGGGCCGCGCGGAGCATGATTTTTACCGGCATCGTGCTGCTGGTATTCCTGGTGATCCACCTGGACACCTTCAAGTTCGGGGCGACCGAAACCATCATGATCGACGGGGAGCCCGCCCGCGATATGAAGGCCCTGGTCATTGAAACATTCCAGAGCCCGCTCTACGCATTCGGCTATACGGCTGTGATGATACTGCTGGGCTTTCACCTGGGACACGGATTCTGGAGCGCGTTCACCTCGCTGACCATGAGGCGGGGAAAAATGTCGCGGACGCTCTACGTTGTCGGCATCCTGTTCGCCCTGCTGATGGCGGTCGGTTTCCTGTTTATACCGCTCTATATCTATTTCACGGGCGGAGAGGGGGGGCTTCTGTGATTCCCTCTCCCGACGGCCGTCGGCGGACGGATCATTTGAATCGCAATCTGATAACGCGGCTAATTAAAACGGATTTTCACCGATGAAACTAGAGCCAAACGTACCCTCCGGACCGCTGAAAGAGAAGTGGTCGAACCATCTCAACGACATCAGCCTGGTGGCCCCCAACAACAAGCGGAAGTACGAGGTGATCGTGGTGGGTACGGGGCTGGCCGGCGGTTCGGCCGCGGCGAGCCTGGCCGAACTGGGCTACAACGTCAAGAGTTTCTGCATCCAGGATTCCGCCCGACGAGCCCACAGCATCGCGGCGCAGGGAGGGATCAACGCCGCCAAGAACTACCCGAACGACGGGGACTCCATCTGGCGCCTCTTCTACGACACCATCAAGGGCGGGGACTACCGCTCCCGCGAGTCCAACGTCTACCGCCTCGCGCAGATCTCCAACGAGATCATCGACCAGGCCGTGGCCCAGGGCGTGCCTTTCGCGAGGGAGTACGGGGGACTCCTGGCGAACCGCTCCTTCGGCGGCGCGCAGGTCTCCCGCACCTTCTACGCCCGCGGGCAGACCG
>CAZGSL010000023.1:0-2798 GCA_964528445.1 uncultured Balneolaceae bacterium
GAAAATTCCCTGCGCAATGTAGAAGAACATGATGGTGACCAGCACCGCCACCAGCAGCTTCTGCAGGAAAGCGGTCTCCTTGGCCCCCACCACGTTGAGCAGGCCGAAGGCAAGGGTGAGCACCACGGCCACCGGCGTGATCGGCAGGTCGTAGAAAATGCCGATGTAAGCCCCCATACCAATAAGCGCGAAGGCGCTCTTCAGGACCAGCGCCAGCCAGGAGCCGTATCCCCCGATGGTTCCCATCATGGGACCCAGGCTGCGGTCGATGAAGTAGTAGGTGCCGCCCGCCCGCGGCATGGCGGTGGCCAGCTCGGCCACGCTGAACATGGTGGGCAGCACCAGGAGCCCCGCCAGCATGTAGGCCAGGAAGACCGACGGACCCGTCTCCGCGGCGGCGATGCCCGGCAGCAGGAAGAATCCCGAGCTGAACATGGCGCCGGTGCTGACGGCATAGACGTCAAAAAGCCCCAGGTTTTTTTCCAGTTTGTCGAACTTGAGTTTCATGTCGCTATATAATTTGGCCGTACGTTTCCAAAAAGGCTGTCATTCGGAATATTTCCTGAGCTCCTCGATATCACTCGCCTCACCGATGATCGACAGGCGGTCGTTTTCCCGGATCACGGTATTCCCGTGGGGGATTACGATATCGCTGCCGCGCTTGAGGAGCGTGACCAGGCTTTTGCCGGGCAGTTCAATCTCCCGTATCTGCTGGCCGATCATACCGGCGGTGCGGTCGCCCTCCCGGACCTCGAGGGTGATGAACCGCTCGTCCCTGAGCAGGATCTCCCGGAGCTCCACTTCGTCCTCCGCCGCCAGCCACCGCTCCAGGAAATCGTCCTGGTCGATCATCTCCGCCAGGTGCGCCAGGAAACGCAGGTGCTGGCTGGTATGCCGGTCGGAGCTGACCAGGAAGAACATGGCATGCCGTTTCCGCAGCCTGCCGGTTCCGTCGCCCCCCTCTTCGCCGCGCGCTCCCCGGTCGTAGAGGCCGCCCTTTACCCGTATCATCACCATCTCCGGCTGGAACTCCTCGTCGAACCGGGTATGCAGAAGGGAGGCGCCGCTCCCGATCGGTATCGCGCCGAAGTCATCAATGTTGCTGAACGACTCGAACAGTTTTCTCGGTTCCATATCCAGCCGCTCCGCCAGGACGTCGGCCGCCCTCCGCACCATCTGTTCATGCTCGATGCTGTCCTCCGAGATATCCAGGACCCGGGCGCGGCTGACCACCACCTCGTACGGATCCTCGTCCCGCAGCCCCTTCTCGCGTAGAATGTTCCGCATTTCGCTCTCCAGACCGTGATCCTTGTGGCGCCCCAGGCGTTCGTGCACATGGTAAATAGCGCCCTGGCGATCGACTTTCCCGTAGGCGTAGTAATAATACCAGCCCAGCGCGAAGATGGAGACCCCCACCGTAAAGAGGATAGAGAGCACGCCCATTTCAAGGATCAGTACGGCCGACACCAGCATGCCCGCGATCTGCATCCACGGATAGAGGGGGGAGCTGTAGCCGGGATCGTACTCCTCGATCCGGCTCTCGCGCATCACGATGACCGAGAGGTTTACGAGGCCGAAGATCAACAGCTTGAACGCGCTCGCCAGCTTGGCCACCCCGGATACGTTGAAGACCAGCAGGATGAAGACCATGATGCCAACCGTTGCCACAATCGAGACCGTCGGCGTGTTGAACCGACCGATCTGGGAAAATTTCGGATGCAGCAGGGCGTCCCGCGACATCGCCATCGGGAATCGGGAAGAGGACATGATGCCGGCGTTACCGGTAGAGGCGAAGGCGAATATCGCCGCGACGACCACCAGTATAAGTCCAAGGTCCCCGGGCAGCCAGTCCAGGAAGACCTCGCCGGCGGTGGCGACGGGCGTCAGGTCCTCACGAAACGCCGAAGGCTCCAGGACCGCCGTCATCAGGTAGGATCCCCCCACATAGACGATGATCGCGGTAAGGATGGAGAGGAACATCCCCCGGGGAATATTCCGGTCAGGGTTCTCCACCTCCTCGGCCACGCTTGCCACCTTCGTCAGTCCGGCGTAGGAGACGAAAACCATGCCCACCGTCGCGAAGAATCCCTGCATGCCGTCGGTGAAGAAGGGCGTAAACTGCTTTCTGTGAACGTCCAGAATATCGAGCGCGAAGAGATGGGAGAAGCCCTGGACCAGGTAGAAAGCCATAATCGTGACCAGCGTCCCAACCAGGATCTTCTGCAGCGTGCCGGTCTCCTTCGCCCCGATGATGTTCAGAAACCCGAACGCCACCGTGAGCGTAATTGCCACCGGGGTGATGGGAACTTCGAAGAATATCGAAATATAGGCTCCCATCCCGATCAGCGCGAACGCGCTTTTAAAGGTAAGCGACAGCCAGGAGCCAAAACCCCCGATGCTGCCCATCAGGGGACCCAGGCTGCGGTCGATGATATAGTAGGTGCCTCCCGCCCGGGGCAGCGCAGTAGCCAGCTCCGCCTTGCTCAGCATCGTCGGCACCACCAGCAGTCCGGAGACCAGGTAGGCCAGGAATACCGAGGGCCCGGTCACGCCCGCGGCGATGCCCGGCAGCAGGAAGAGACCCGAACTGAACATCGCCCCGGTCGCGATCGCGTAGACGTCGAACAGCCCAAGCTCCTTCTTCAGTTTCTCTGACTCTTTTAAAATCGGCACGTTCGGTTGCTGCTGTTATCGGTTATGACCGATTATGTTATTTTGAAAGCCCGAAGGTATCAAAAAAAGAGGAATACCTGTATGAACGATTTAAAACAGGCGGAAGAACGGTGATCCTACTCCAG
>CAZGSL010000023.1:2898-33491 GCA_964528445.1 uncultured Balneolaceae bacterium
ATAGGCATAGCCAGCGTGCTCCTGTTCGGCATCGGGGCGCAGTGGGTAGCCTGGAGATTCAAGATGCCGGCCATCCTGCTCCTGCTGCTCGCCGGACTCGCGGCCGGTCCCCTGCTCGGTCTGGTGAAGCCCGATGAGCTGATGGGCGGGCTGTTCGCCCCCTTTATATCCGTCTCCGTCGCCATCATTCTCTTTGAGGGGGGATTGAGCCTGCGTTTTTCGGAGTTGAAGGAGACCGGGCGCGTGATCGGGACCCTGGTAAGCCTCGGCGCGCTGCTCACCTGGGTGTTAATCGCCCTGGCCGCGCACTATATCCTGGGGGTCTCCTGGGCGATCTCCATCCTGATCGGGGCGATCCTGGTCGTCACCGGACCCACCGTCATTGTCCCCCTCCTCCGCCAGGTCCGGCCCGCCGGACAGGTGGGGTCGATCCTGAAGTGGGAGGGTATCATCATCGACCCCATCGGCGCCATGCTCGCCGTGCTGGTATTCGAGGTGATCCTCGCAAGCGGACTCTCCGAGGCGACCAACCTGGCGCTGATGAGTATCGTCAAGACCATCTTCTTCGGATCGGCCGCGGGACTGGCGGGCGCGGGCGTTGTCTACCTCCTGCTGAGAAGGCACATGCTGCCCGATTTCCTGCAGAATCCCGTCAGCCTGATGATCGTCGTCACCGTCTTTACGGTTTCGAACATGTTCCAGCACGAATCCGGCCTCTGGGCGACGACGCTGATGGGGATCGTCCTCGCCAACCAGAAAATGGCCCGCATCAACCACATCATCGAATTCAAGGAGAACCTGCGGGTGCTGCTGCTCTCCGCCCTCTTCATCCTGCTGGCGGCTCGCGTGAACCCCGAAGCCCTGGTGGCCGTCCTGGAATGGGAGATGGCGCTGTTTCTCGCGGTACTCATCGTGGTGGTCCGTCCCCTGATCGTATTCCTCTCCACCTTTCACTCCAGCCTCGAATGGAACGAGAAGCTGTTCCTGAGCTGGATGGCCCCGCGCGGGGTGGTGGCGGCTTCCATCTCTTCCATCTTCGCGATCACCCTGACCCAGCGCGGATTCTCGCAGGCGGAGGAGCTGGTCCCCATCGTATTCACGGTCATCCTCTGCACCGTGGCCATTTACGGCCTGTCGGGCTCCTGGGTGGCGCGAAAACTGGGGGTGGCCAAACCCATCCCGAACGGCGTGATCATCCTGGGCGCGCACGACTGGGCCCTGGAACTGGCCAGGATCATGCGGGACGAGAAGTTCAAGGTGATCGTGGCCGACTCAAACTGGAAGCGCATCGCCAACGCGGAAAAACTCGGGCTGAATACGTTTCACGGGGACATCCTCGCAGAATATGTGCTGGACAACCTGGACCTGGACGGTATCGGGCGGCTGGTCTCGCTCACCCCCAACGACGAGGTGAACGCGCTGGCCGCCCTCAAGTTCGGGGAGATACTGGGCCGCTCCTACGTCTTCCAGCTCCCCCCCGTCAAGCGGAGCGTCGACGAGGAGTCGACGGCCATCGACCACCTGAGCGGCAGAATGCTGTTTGACAGCGACCTGGATTTTGAATCGCTGAGCGAGATTATACGGCGGGGGGGACAGATCGCGCGGCGCAGCGTGCCTAAGGGGACGACGGAACCGGATGCAGAGGGGAGGACGCCCCTGTTCCTGATCAATGCCAACCATGAGGTCCGGCCCTTCACGGTCGACAGCCGTCCCTCGCCCGCCCCCGGCGATACGCTCATTGAACTGGTGCACCCGGAAGGAAACGGCGAAAAGGAGAGCGAGCGGGAGAAGGGGGATCAATAGCGGACCGAACTATCGGAGTCCTAGGCTTTGGCACACGAAGACAAAACGTACTGGAACCTCTGGATCGACACCGGCGGCACGTTCACCGACGCCATCGGGATCGATCCCTCCGGCCGGCGCCGCAGCTGCAAGGTGCTCAGCAGCAGCGCCCTGCGCGGCAGCATTGTCGCCCGACTGGAACCGGGACACTACCGCATCGATGAGGAGTGGGGAGCGGGAGACGACCTCGTGGCGGGCATGCGGTTTCGCCCGCTCTCCGGCGCGGGAGAAGAGCGTCGGGTCACCGGGTATTCGTCCGCCGACTCCGAGCTCCGCCTGGAGCGCCCCCTCTCCTCTCCCCTGGCGGAAGGTACGGCCTTTGAGGTGGTCTCCCGGCAGGAGGCCCCAATCCTGGCCGCCCGCCTGCTGACCGGCACCCCGCCGGACCGGACCCTGCCTCCCGTGCGGATGCGCCTGGCCACCACCCGCGGAACCAACGCGCTGCTTGAGGGAGAGGGCAGCCCGGTCGCCCTGTTGGTGACCCGCGGTTTCCGGGACCTGCTGAGGATAGGCGACCAGACCAGGCCGGACCTCTTCTCCCTGGAGGTGGAGAGGACCGAGTACCTGCCGCCCGGATCCCGAATTTTCGAAATTCCCGAGCGGCTGGACGCCGGCGGCGAGGTCCTTGATCCCCTGGAAAACGGACTGCCCGAAGAGCTGGTCTCTTTCCTGGACCACACGAACGGGGAGGCTCCCGCGGCCGTCTCCCTCATGCACAGCTACCGGAATCCCACCCACGAGGAGCGGCTGGCCGGCATGCTCCGGGAGGCCGGGGTGCGGCATGTCTCGATCTCCTCCGAACTCAGCTCCGCCATCGGCTACCTGCAGCGGACCCGGACGGCGGTGGTGAACGCCCGCCTGCAGCCGGTAATGGAGACGTACCTCTCTTCGGTGCGCCGTGCGGTCCCCGAGGGGGCGGTTCACGTGATGAGCAGCGCGGGCGGGCTCACCCGGGCGGACCGTTTTCAGCCCAGGGACGGACTCCTGAGCGGTCCGGCGGGAGGGGTCGTCGGCGCGGCGGCCGCGGGCCGAGATCACGGGCAGAGCCGGGTGATCTCCTTCGACATGGGAGGCACCTCCACCGACGTCTCCCGCTACGACGGGGCGTTCGACTACCTATTCCGGCATACCGTGGGCGGGTACACGCTGAACGCCCCCGCCCTCTCCATCGAGACGGTGGCCGCGGGCGGCGGGTCGGTCTGCCGCTGCGAGGAGGGAAAACTGAGCGTGGGACCCGGCAGCGCGGGCGCCTCTCCCGGACCGGCCTGCTACGGGGCCGGGGGACCCCTCACGGTTACCGACGTCAATCTGCTTATGGGACGCCTGCAGCCGGAGAACTTCTCGATTCCGATCGATCTCTCCGCGGCCAAGCGCCGCCTGCGGGAGATCGTGGACGCCCTCGGCGGGAAAACGGACGAGGGCGAGGTGCTGGAGGGATTCCTGCGGATCGCCAACGAGCGGATGGCCGAGGCGGTCCGCCGCATCTCACTGAAAAAAGGGTACGACCCGTCCCGCTACACCCTGGTGGCCTTCGGCGGGGCCGGGGGACAGCATGCGTGCGCCCTCGCCGGCATGCTCGATATCAACCGGGTGCTCGTCGCAAGGGAAGCCGGCCTGCTCAGCGCCGCCGGACTGGGAAGGGCGGTCATCGAGCATTTCGCCGAACGTCAGATGCTGATGACGCTCGGGGAGCTGAAGGGAGAAGTGGGCCCGATGATGGAGGAGCTGGGACGCCGGGCCGCCCGGAAAGTAGCCGACGAGGGCGTCGACCCGGAAGCGGTCACGGTCCGCCGAAAGCTGCTCTTCATGCGGCTCAGGGGACAGGATTCGACGATCGAGGTGGCATGGGAGCCCGGCTGCGATCCGGAGGAGCGTTTCCGCCGGGCCTACCGAAAGCGCTACGGCCACTGGGTAGAGGGCCGCGCCGTGGAGGTGGAGTCGGCCCGGGCGGTCGCCTCCGAAACGCCTCCCTCTCCCCGCCGCCCTGACCGCCCGGAGCCCGCGGAGCCGCCCGCTCCCTTCGACCGCCGGGATGTACGCTTCGGGGGAGAGGAGCGCCGGACCCCCGTCTACCGCCGGGAGCAGCTGGACGCCGGCGCGTCGATCGAGGGACCGGCCGTCGTGCTGGATCCCTACAGCACCGTCGTGGTGGAACCGGGATGGCGGGCGGTGGCCGGCGACGGACTCACGCTGGAGCGCCTGCGGTCAGGCGAGGAGAAAAAACCCTCACGGCGGTACGCCGAGGCGGCAGAGCTGGAGCTGTTCACCAACCGGTTTACCTCCATCGCCGGGGAGATGGGCGACATGCTCAGGCGCACCGCCCTCTCGGTCAACATCAAGGAGCGGATGGACTTCTCCTGCGCGCTTCTGAACGCCGAAGGGGAGCTGATTGTCAACGCCCCCCACATCCCGGTACACCTTGGGGCGCTGGGCCGGTGCGTGAGGTCGCTCCGGGAGACCCTCACGCTCGAGCCGGGGGACGTGGCGGTCACCAACCACCCCGCCTTCGGCGGCTCGCACCTGCCCGACATCACGGTGGTCACTCCCGTCTTCGGTCCCTCCGGAAATCTGCTGGGGTACGCCGCCAGCAGGGCGCACCACGCGGAGATCGGCGGTACCCGGCCGGGCTCGATGCCTCCCGGCGCCACCAGCCTGGACGAGGAGGGCGTGGTTATCCCGCCCGACCTGCTGGTCCGGCGAGGCGAGCCTCGCTGGGAGGCGATCCGGCGGATCCTGGAAGAGGGTCCCTGGCCCAGCCGGGCGCCGGAAGAGAACATCGCCGACCTGCAGGCCGCCGTGGCCGCCAACCAGCGCGGAAGGGAGGCGCTCGGCGACCTGGCGAGCCGGGAGGGCGAGCAGCGGGTGCTCCGTTACATGAACAGCCTCCGGGACCTCGCCGCGCGCAAGATGCGCTCGGCCCTCTCTGCCATACCCGACATGGACGAGCGCGTGAGCGAGTACCTGGACGACGGCACCCCGCTTCGGGTCCGCCTGCGCAAGCGCGGCGAAAAGATCGAACTGGACTTCGAAGGCACGGGAGGACGTCACCCGGGCAACCTGAACGCCACGCCCGCCATCGTCCAGAGCGTCGTCATGTACGTGCTGCGGGTGCTGGTGGAGGAGCCGCTCCCGCTCAACGAGGGACTGATGGATCCGCTGGAGCTGCGGCTTCCCCGCTGCCTGCTCAATCCCGGTTTCGACGCCGATCCCGATCGGTGCCCCGCCGTGGTGGGCGGCAACACAGAGGTGAGCCAGCGGCTGGTGGACCTGCTGCTGAAGCCCTTCGGCAGGGCGGCCTGCAGCCAGGGAACCATGAACAACGTGCTCTTCGGCAGCGAGCGGTTCGGCTACTACGAGACGGTGGGGGGCGGCACCGGGGCCGGGCCGGGTTTCGCGGGCGCCGACGCGGTGCACCACCACATGACCAACACCGCCGGCACCGATCCCGAAATCCTGGAGCACCGCTACCCGGTCCGCCTCGACCGATACGCCATACGGAGAGGGTCCGGGGGAGAGGGTCGGCGGAGGGGAGGCGACGGCATCGAGCGGGAACTCACCTTCCTGGAGCCGGTCAGCCTCTCGGTGCTGACCCAGCACCGGAAAGAGTCCCCCTACGGACTGGCGGGGGGCGAGGCGGGGGCTCGCGGGAGCCAGAGCGTGATACGCCGGGACGGCACCGAAGAGGAACTGGACTCCGTGGACGGGGCGGAGCTGCGGGAGGGAGAAAGCTTCCGGATGCTGACCCCGGGCGGCGGGGGCTTCGGCGAAAAGGGAGAAGCGGGGGACGATTCCCCGATTTGAATGCCGGACCGCAAACCCTAAATTGCCCTCGATTCAACCAACGGCATGCGCGACCGCATCGTACATATCCTCTTCTGGTCGGTACTGTCGGCCGCTTTTATCGGCCCGGGTACCATCACCGCGGCCGCATCGGCCGGGTCGGGCTACGGCTTTACCCTGCTCTGGGCCCTGCTCTTCTCCACCATCGCCTGCATCGTGCTGCAGGAGGCGGGCTCCCGCCTCTCGGTGAGCGGGGGACAAAATCTGGGGGAGTCGATCGTCCAGCGTTTCCGGGGCGGTCCGCTCGGAAACGCCGTTATCTTTGGCGTGGGGGGATCGATTCTGCTGGGCTGCGCCGCCTACGAGGCGGGCAACATCCTGGGCGGGGTGGCCGGACTCCGGCTCGTCACGGACGCCCCCACCGCGCTCCTGGCCCTGGCGCTGGGAACCGGCGCCTTTCTGCTGCTCTGGTTCGGGTCCACCCGGCTGATCGCGCAGCTTCTCGGCGTGGTGGTCGCCCTCATGGGAGTCTGCTTCCTGACCACCGCCGTCATCATGGAGCCCGCCCCGGGCGAGCTGCTCCGGGGCGCGTTCGTCCCCTCGATCCCCGACGGATCGGAGCTGCTGGTGATCGGGCTGATCGGCACCACGGTGGTCCCCTACAACCTCTTCCTGGGATCGGCCATCAAGCACACCCAGTCGCTGAAGGAGATGCGGCTGAGTCTGGCGCTGGCCATCCTGCTGGGGGGAGTGGTCTCGATGGGCGTGCTGGTGGTGGGAAGCTCGGTGGCCGGCTCCTTCACCTACGAGGGACTCTCGGCCTCCCTGGGGGAGACGCTGGGGGGCTGGGCGGCGCTCTTCTTTGCCGCGGGACTCGCGGCGGCGGGACTGAGCTCGGCGCTTACCGCTCCCCTGGCCGGGGCGCTCACCGCCCGCAGCCTCTGGGGGACGGGAGAGGATCCCCGCTGGGCCGACCGCGGATCGCGGTTTCGGGCCGTATGGGGCGCCATCCTGCTTACGGGCATCCTGTTCGGCGTCTCCCAGGTCCGTCCCATCCCCGCCATTATCCTGGCGCAGGCCCTCAATGGCATCATCTTGCCCTTTATCGCCGTCTTCCTGCTGCTGATGGCGAACGACGCCTCCCTGCTGGGCCGGCAGATCAACGGCGCCGGGGCCAACCTCCTGACCGCGGCGATCGTCTATGTCACCCTCATCCTGGGCATTACGAACCTGGTCCGGGCGCTCAGCCGGGCAACGGGGATCACCCTCGTGCAGGAGTCATACATTCTCCTGGCCGCCTCGGTCCTCGGACTCCTGCTCGCTTTTCCCATCGGGCGCACCCTCATGCGCTACCGCCGGGAGTAGTCCGCAGGAAAGATAGGAGCAAACACGACGTTAATACGTAATCGCGCAATCAACAACCAACCCATACGATGTACACGGTACTTAAATTCGGCGGAACCTCCATGGACGACGAGCGGAGCTGGCGTCAGGTGATCGACATCGTCCGCCGCTACGACCGCCCCTGGGTGGTGGTCTCCGCCACGGCCCGGACCACCCGGCGCCTGTTCGAAGCGGCCGACAGGGCGGAGGACGATCTCGGGGCGGCCCGGGAGATCGCGGAGGAGATCGCCGGACGGCACCTCACGCTGATCCGCCGGTTCATGGAGCGCTACCCCGAGCAGCGGCGAGAAGGTCCCCTGGCGCTCTGCGAAGAGCACGTGGAGCGCTGCATGCAGGAGCTGGACCGCCGGCTGGAGGAGATTCGCGGGGGACGGCGCGGGGGAGCGGTGCGCGACGCGGTAGCCTCCGTCGGCGAGCAGCTCTCCTCCTGTCTCTTTGCTGCCTGCGCCCGCCTGGAGGGGCTGCCGGCGCGGTGGGTCGACGCCCGTACCCTGATCCGCACCGATGCGCAGTTCGGGGGCGCGCAGCCCGACACCCGGCGCATCGGACGGGAGGCGAAGCGGCTGGCGGCGGAACTGCCGGCAGAGGCCGTCCCAGTGATGGGAGGATACTACGGGGAGAGCGACACCGGCGAGATCACCACCCTGGGCATGGAGGGCTCCGACTACTCCGCCAGCCTTGTCGGGGCCGCGCTGGGTGCGGAGGCGATCGAAATATGGACCGACGTGAGCGGAGTCTACACCTGCGACCCCCGCTGCGTAGAGGAGGCTCGTCCCCTGCCCGGGCTCACCTTCCGGGAGGCGACCAGGCTGGCCGCCTACGGGGCGAAGGTGCTTCACCCCTCCACCCTGGAGCCCGCCGAGGCGGAGAACATTCCCGTCTTCGTGAAGAACATATTCGCGCCCGGCGCGGAAGGCACGCGCATCGGCCGGGAGGCCGAAGGGAAGGTGCCGGCCCGCGCGATCGGCTTCAGAAACGAAGGTGAAAAGGGAGTGATCGGGCTGATGGGATGCGACCCGGATCAGCGGGAGGAGCTGAGGGAGCGCATCGGGGCTGCCCTTGAAGGTCTGCCGTTTACCCTCAGCGCCGACGGCGAAACCACCCTCCGCCTGGTCACCGAATCCGGGCGGACCCTGGAGGCGGTCCGGCGACTGCATCAGGCGCTTTTCGAGGGTTCCTCGCCCGCCTGAAGTTTCGTGTCCTCCTGATTCCCGATGATACCCAGCCGCCGGGCCCGCTCGCTCCATTTTTTCCGGGCCATCTTCTGCATGTCCTCTATCGTATCCGCCTCGTCGATAATCTCCATGCCGAGCAGCGTCTCCACGAGGTCCTCCATGGTCACCACCCCGGCAAATCCCCCGTATTCGTCCACTGCCACCGCGATATGCTCCTGGCGGGCCATAAGCTCCTCGAAAAGGTCCTTCAGGGCCATGATCTCCGGCACGATCAGGATCTCCCGGCTGATCTCCTTCAGGCGCCGCTCCTTCTCGTCCCTCGCCAGCAGCAGGAGCAGGTCGTTTTTCAGCACGTAGCCGCTCACCTCGTCCCGTTCCTGCCCGTAGAGCACCAGCCTCGAGAAGGTCAGGTCCTCGATATCATTCTCCACCTCGCCCACCGTCTTATCCTCCGAGAAACCCACCACCACCGTCCGCGGCGTCATGATGTCCTTGACCCGCAGGGAGCTGAAACGGATGAGGTTCTTGAAGATGCGCGACTCCTCCTCCTCGAAAATGCCCTCCTCCACGCCGACGTCCGCCAAAGCCCCGAACTCCTCCCGGCTGAAACTGGGAATGTTCTCTCCGCTTGAGAGCCAGCGGGTAATGGCCTGGGAGAGCACCACCAGGGGGTACATGGAGATCATCAGCGCCTGGAGCATATAGACCGCTGCCGGGGCGAGATTTCGCCAGTAGGTCGCCCCCAGGGTTTTGGGTATGATCTCGGAGAGCACCAGGATGAGGAACGTGAGGACGGCGGAGGTGATCGCCACATAGGCGTTGCCGAAGACGACCTGCGCCTGGGCGCCCACCCCGGCGGCCCCGACGGTGTGGGCAATAGTGTTGAGGCTAAGAATGGCGGAGAGCGGCCGGTCGATGTCCTCCTTGTACTCCCGCAGCAGCTCTCCTGCCCGGGTGCCCTTGCGTTCCAGCACGGCGATATACGACCGGCTCACCGAGAGCAGGACCGCCTCCAGTATCGAACAGAGGAAGGAGACGCCGATCGCCAGGACCAGATAAAAAATGAGTAACGACATAGGGAAAAAATAGTAGAATAATCGGCTATTAAAAACCGCCTCTTCCCTCGTTTACCTGCTGCGGCACTATTCGTATATTTGGCCCTTCCAGACGGACAGCCTCCGTATTGCCAACCCGAAAACACGCCAATCCTTGCTGAACGTTGAAAACGTCACCCTTCGCTTCGGGGAGCGCACGCTCTTCGACGGCATCGGTTTCCTGGTCAACCCCGGGGAGCGCGTGGGACTGGTGGGTCCGAACGGAGCGGGCAAATCCACCATGCTCAGGCTGATCGCGGGAGAAACGGAGCCCGACGAGGGCCACATCACCCTCTCGAAGTCGGCCGACGTCGGATACCTGCCGCAGGACGGCGTGGAGCCCCGGCAGGATCTGACCCTCATGGAGGAGGTGCGCCGGGCTTTCCAGGAGCTGCTCGACCTGGAGAAGGAGGTGCGACAGGCCCAGGAGGAACTCTCCGAGCTGCCGCCGGAAAGCGACCGGTACGAGTCGGCGATGAAACGTTACGGGAGGCTGCAGACCCGCCTGGAGCAGTCGAACGCCTACAACCTGGAATCCGACATCGAGAAGGTGCTGACGGGACTCGGTTTCGGGAAGGATGATTTCGGCCGGAAAGTGAGCGAGTTCAGCGGCGGATGGCTGATGCGCATCGCCCTGGCCAAGCTGCTGCTGCGCCGCCCCACCTACCTGCTGCTCGACGAGCCCACCAACCACCTCGACATCGAAACCCTTCAGTGGATGGAGTCCTTCCTGCTGAACTACGAGGGGGCCGTGATCCTGGTCTCCCACGACCGGGCGTTCCTGAACGAGGTGACCGGGCGCACGCTGGCCCTTGAACACGGAGAGCTGTTCGACTACGCGGGCAATTACGAATACTACGAAGAGAAACACGCCGAACGTATGGAGCACCGGCGCCAGGCGTGGGAAAACCAGCAGCGGGAGATCAAGGAGATACAGGAGTTCATCGACCGGTTCCGGTACAACGCCAGTAAGGCCGCCCAGGTCCAGAGCCGCATCAAGCAGCTGGAGAAGATGGACCGGATTGAACTGGATGAGCGGGAGGAGGAGATCACCTTCCGTTTCCCTCCGGCCGAACGGACCGGCGCGGTGGTGATGACGCTGGACGAGGTGGAGAAGTCGTACGGCGACAACACCGTCTTCGAGGGACTCTCCTACACCGTGGAGCGGGGTGACCGGCTCGCCGTGGTGGGGCCCAACGGCGCGGGAAAATCCACCCTCATCCGCATCATGGCCGGGGAGGAGGGGATCGACGCGGGCAGCAGGGAGCCCGGGTACAACGTGACGCCCGCCTACTTCGCACAGCACCAGGCGGCCGAGCTGGATCCCTCCCGGGAGGTACTGGAGGTGATGCGGAGCGTGGCGCCTTACGAAAAAGAGACCCGCCTGCGTACGATACTGGGCTGTTTCCTGTTCCGCGGAGATGACGTCTTCAAGAAGGTCTCCATGCTCTCCGGCGGCGAGAAGAGCCGGTTGGCCCTGGCGCGCATGCTGCTGATGCCCGCCAATTTCCTTATTTTCGACGAGCCCACCAACCACCTCGACATGCAGTCGAAGGAGATCCTCCAGCAGGCCCTGCGGCAATACGACGGGGCCTACATGATCGTCTCCCACGACCGGGACTTCCTGGATCCGATCGTGGAGAAGGTGCTGGAGGTGCAGCCCGGGGAGACCCGCACCTTCCTGGGGAACGTCTCCTACTACCTGGAGAAGAAAAAAGAGGAGGAGGGCGAGGATTTTTACGCGCCGGAAGACTCCGGGGAAGCGAAGGGCGGGAAGTCGTCCCATTCCGGGGAGAAGCTCTCGCGGAAGGAGATCCGCCGCATCGAAGCCGAGAAACGGAAGGAGCGATACCGGCGGACCCGTCCCCTGAGGAGGAAGCTGGAGAAGGTGGAGAACGAAATCGAAAAGCTGGAGGAGCGCCGCTCAGAGATCGAGGAGGCGATGGCCGAGGAGGGATTCTACGACGACCCCGAGCAGGCCGGGAAGATCTCAAAGGAGTACGACGAGCTGAAGAACAGGCTCACCGACCGCTACAGCCGCTGGGAGGAGCTGGCGCTCGAGATCGAGGAGATCGGGTAAATTCCCGGCGGCACGAGATTTCTCCGGATGGATTTACGTGGCAAAAATCTGATCCCGGTTGCGGAAGGCCTTGAACTCCAGGGCGTTCCCGCTGGGATCCAGGAAAAACATGGTGGCCTGCTCACCCGGCTCGCCCTTGAACCGGACGTAGGGCTCAATGACAAAATCCACCTCCGCCTCCCTCAGCCGTTCGGCCAGCCTCTCCCACTCCTCCCACTCCAGGATCAGCCCGAAATGCTTGGCGGGGACGGCGTGGCCGTCCACTTCGTTGGTACTGCTCTTCCCCGCTTCCTCCGGACTGAGGTGGGCCACCACCTGGTGTCCCCAGAAGTTGAAGTCGATCCACTGGTCGGAACGGCGTCCGGTTTCGCAGCCCAGTACGTCGCGGTAGAACACCAGCGTCTCCTGCAGATCCGAGACGGGAAAGGCCAGGTGAAAGGGGGCGATCGGTTCAGCCATGGGTAGCAGAATTCGTTGCGTTGCCGGTTAACGACGGATAATAAGAACTTTTGAAGTGAATGGCAGGTAAAGGATGCTTGTTAGGGTATCCGTCTCGTGCAAATTATTCATTCAACCCGATAAAAATGACAAAATTGACCTACCTATTTTCTTCGCTGATCATGGTGGCCCTGCTGGCAGCCGGCTGCAGCGCACCGGACGAAACCGGCCAGGCGGGGGAGACCGCCATGCAGGAACAGCAGGTGGAGCAGGCCGTGGCGGTGCTGCATCCCACCGAGGGATTTGAAGCCTCGGGCACGGTAACCTTCACGAGCACCGACGAGGGCGTTCGCGTGCAGGGCACTCTTAGCGGCCTGTCGGAGGGGGATCACGGTTTTCACATCCACCAGTTCGGGGACTGCTCGGCGAGTGACGGCACCTCGGCCGGTGGACACTATAACCCGGGCGACAGCCAGCACGGCGCGCCAGGCGACTCCCTGCGCCATATGGGCGACATGGGCAACATTACGGCCGGCTCCGACGGCAGCGCGGAAGTGGACTTCGTGGACAGCCGCCTGGAACTTAACGGAATCGACCGCATTATCGGCCGGGGCGTCATCCTCCACGAGGGGACCGACGACCTGGAGTCCCAGCCCTCCGGAGCGGCCGGTTCCCGGATCGCCTGCGGCGTGGTCGGGATCGCCAACACCGGTATGTAACTGCTCCTCCCCGTGTTTGAAACATCTTGTGGGAAATGCTCGTATTTCGTATCCTATATTTAGACAATTACCTAATTATCTAAATGAATAGCCTTTTTAAAGCCCTGAACGATCCGACCCGGCGCCGCATCCTCAAGATGCTGCAGTCGAGGGACCTGACCGCCGGTGAGATCGCGGAGGCCTTTGAGATCAGCAAGCCGAGCATCTCCCATCACCTGGAGATCCTGCACCGCGCCGAGCTGGTGCACCGCGAGCGGGACGGTCAGTTCATCACCTACTCGCTCAACACCACCGTGCTGGAAGGGGCCGCAAACTGGCTTATCGAACTGGTCAACCAAAAAAAGGAGTAACGCCATGAAAATCCTGTCGAGCCTGAAAAAAGAGTGGTACATCGTAGTTATTCTCCTGCTGCCCTACCTGCTGATTCCCTTTATCTGGAATGAGGTACCGGATCAGATCCCCATCCACTGGAACCTGGAGGGAGAGGTGGACAATTACGGGGACAAGTCTTTCGTGCTCTACTGGTTCCCGCTCTTCGGCATTGTCACCTACCTGGGAATACTGCTCGTACCCCTGATCGATCCGAAAAAACGGGTGAAAATGGACCAGAAACCCCTCCCCGCCCTGCGGCTTTTCCTGCCTCTCTTCTTTGTGGGGCTCTACGCCGTCATGATCATGCCCACCTTCAAGCCGGGATGGGACCCCAGCTTCATGGTATTCCTGCTGGTAACGCTCCTTATGCTGGTCTTCGGAAACTACCTGCGGACCCTCAAGCCGAACTACTTCATCGGCATCCGGACGCCGTGGACGCTGGAAAACCCCGACAACTGGCGGAAGACGCACGAGCTGGGCAGCAAGCTCTGGATCGGGGTCTCGCTCCTGCTGCTCATCGTCGCCTTCCTCATCCCGGCGGAGAGCTTCGCCAAAATCTTTTTCGGTGGCGTGATGGTCATGGCCCTCGTCCCCCTGGCCTACTCCTTCTGGCTCTTCAAGCGTCAGCCCGAAAACTAATCCCCGAACATCAGCGACCCGGAACCGCATACCGCCATGAAACTTCTGAAAACCGCGTTTCCCCCGCTCTTCATGCTGATCGGCCTCCTGCTGGTCGCGTTCGCCGGACCGCTGTCGGCGCAACAGGCCCACCACACCCTGGCAGGCCCCTGGGAAGGATACATAGAAATCCAGGACAGCCAATTGACCATTCGGACCCGTTTTGAGCAGGCCGGCGACACCGCCTGGACGGGTGAGATCGACATCCCCCAGCAGGGTGCCAGCGGACTCTCCCTGGTGGATATCACCGCGGCGGGCGACTCGGTCTCTTTCCGCTTCAACGCGGGCACCGGCATGGTGCTTTTCGACGGGACGTTTTCGGGAGACAGCCTTATTGCCGGCACCTTCCACCAGGCGGGCATGAGCTACCCCTTCCGGCTCTCCCGCTCCGCTGATACCGAAGAGGAGGAGCCGGAACCCCGGGAGCCGCCGCCCTATCGCGCCGAGGAGCTCACCATAAAAAACGGTGAGATGGTCATCGCGGGTACGCTGACCCTCCCCGGCGAGGGACTGCCCGCTCCCGCCGTAATCCTGGTATCCGGGAGCGGCGCACAAGGCCGGGACGTGGATATATACGGGTTTGAACTGTTCCGCACCATCGCCGATCACCTTACCCGCGGCGGCATCGCTGTCTTCCGGTACGACGACCGGGGCGTAGGTGGCTCCACCGGCAACCTCGCGGAGAGCTCCATGGAAGATCTCACGTCCGATCTGCGCGCCGTACTGCACCGCGTTCGCGCGCATCCCGAGGTAAACGCGGAGCGGACGGGCGTGATGGGACACAGCCAGGGAGGGATACTGGCGGGTCGCCTCGCGTCTTCGGGCAATCCATCGCCTGATTTCCTGGTACTGGTGGCCTCGCCCGCCCGTCCCCTTTCGGAAGTGATCGCGGGACAGGTCCGGACGTTGCTGGAAGCCCAGGGAGCGTCAGACTCCCTCATCCACCGGCAGATAGACCTGCAGCGGGCCATATTCGATACCCTCCGGAACACCGGGAACCTGGATTCGATCAGGGAACGGCTGGTGAGAGAAGGGCTTCGCGAGCTGGAAGAACTTCCGGATTCACTGCGTCCGGCGGTGGAAGATCCCCGCTCCTACGTCTCCTCCCAGGTAGACCAGCAGCTTCGCGCCGTCACCTCCCCCGCCATTTCCACGTTTCTGGATTACGATCCGGCCGGCGATCTTGAGAAACTGGACGTACCTGTTCTCCTGCTCTACGGAGAGCAGGACACGCAGGTGCTGCTCGACCCGAACCGAAAGCCTGCCGCGGAAGCCCTCGAAGAGGCCGGCGTCCCCAATAAAATCGAGGTCATTCCGGGAGCCAATCACCTGTTCCAGAAAGCGAAGACGGGGCTCCCCGGCGAATACGCCGCGCTCGAGGCTAAATTCGCGGAGGGTTTCCTGGAGACTCTGACTACCTGGATCCGGAAGCGGTCCGGCGAAGAGTAGCCGGGCGGTAAGCCGGAAGGGAACAAAGGAGGCCGCACCAGATCACGCCTCCGGTTCCCAGCTATCAAGCTTGTCCGATATCACCTCCCTGAGGCGGCTGACAGGAACGCGGTCCTGGGTCATATCGTCCCGGTAGCGGATGGTGACCGTGTCCTCTCCCTCCGACTCCACCCCGTCGAAGTCCACCGTCACGCAGAACGGCGTGCCCGCCTCATCCTGGCGGCGGTAGCGCTTGCCGATGGAGCCGGATTCGTCGTAGAGCACCTGGTAATCCTCCCTCAGGTCCGCCTCGATTTTGCGGGCCAGCTCCTGCAGCTTCTCCTTTTTGATCAGCGGGAAAATGCCCACCTTGGTCGGCGCCAGGCGCGGATCCAGTTTCAGCACCGTTCGGGTATCCCCCTCTACCTCCTCCTCACGGTAGGCGTCGCAAAGAACCATCAGCACCATGCGGTCCAGTCCCAGCGAGGTCTCCACCACGTAGGGCGTATACCGCTTCTGTTCGGCCTGGTCGAAATACTCCAGTTTCTTGCCCGAATGTTCGGCATGGCGACCCAGGTCGTGGTCGGTCCGGTTGTGGATCCCCTCAAGCTCCTCCCAGCCGATGGGGAATTCATAGAGGATGTCGGCCGCGTCGGTGGCGTAGTGCGGCAGTTCGTTTTCCGAATGCTCGTGCAGCTTCAGCTTCGACTCCCGGATGCCCAGCTCCCGGTGCCAGGCGAATCGCTTCTCCATCCAATCCTCGTAGTGCCGCTTCTCGGTGCCGGGCTCCACGAAGTACTGCATCTCCATCTGCTCGAACTCGCGCATGCGAAACACGAACTGCCGGGCCACCACTTCGTTGCGGAACGCCTTGCCAATCTGGGCGATCCCGAAGGGGATTTTCTGGCGGGCGGTATCCATTACGTTCTTGAAATTGACGTAGATGCCCTGGGCGGTCTCGGGCCGCAGGAACACCCCGTCGTCATCCTCTCCCGAGGAGGTAGCCCCGAACTGGGTTTTGAACATCATGTTGAACTGCCGCACCTCGGTCCACTCGAACGCCCCCGATTCCGGGGCCCGGATCTCGTGGTCCATGATGATGGCATGCAGATCCTCGCAGATACCTTCGCGGCTGCCGGCCGTGGAAAGTTTCTCCCGTACCTCGGCGGCTTCCTCCTCCTTGCCGTCCTTCTCCAGTTTGGCGATATAACCTTCGATGAGCATATCGGCCCGGTAGCGCTTGTTGGACTGCTTGTCGTCGATCATGGGGTCGTTGAACCCGCTCACGTGTCCGCTGGCCTCCCATACCTTCGGGTGCATGAAGATGGCCGCGTCCAGTCCCACGATGTTGTCGTGCATGCGGGTCATCGAGCGCCACCAGAGATCCTTCAGATTGCGCTTCAGTTCGGTGCCCAGCGGGCCGTAGTCGTAGACCGCGCCCAGTCCGCCGTATATTTCGGACGACTGGAAAACAAATCCCCTCGCCTTGCTCAGGGAGACGATCTTGTCGAGGCTGTCGAGTTCCTTTGTGGACATGAGGATAACCGGGTTTGAGGCTTGCGTTTTACAGAGCCCAAAGATAGAAAAAATATGCTCTTTAATTAATCAGCCTTTTCTCCGTATTTTCCTCCTTGTGTTCGCATTCCCCCCAATTAAATAATCTGCCATATGAGTCAGTACCGCGTCGGCATCCTCGGGGCCACCGGGGCCGTGGGACAAAAATTTGTGCGCCTGCTGGACGGGCACCCCTGGTTCCGGACCTCCGTGCTGGGCGCCTCCGGGCGTTCCGCCGGCAAATCCTACGCCGAGGCAGTCCACTGGATCGAGGATGTCGAGATGCCCCGCAACGCCGCCGGACTGGAGGTGGTGAGGTGCGAGGCCGATCTGTTCCGGGAAGTGGACTTCGTCTTCTCCGGGCTGGACTCGTCCGTGGCGGGAGAGATTGAGCGCAGTTTCGCGGAGGCGGGCATCCCGGTCATCTCCAACGCAAAAAATCACCGGATGGCGGAGGATGTACCCCTGATGATCCCGGAAGTGAACCCGGGGCACGCGGAGCTGGTCCGCCGCCAGACCTTTACAGACGACGGAAGTGGCTGGATCATCACCAACCCCAACTGCGTGTCCGTGCCGCTGGCGATGTCGCTCAAACCCCTCGAGGACGCCTTCGGGGTCGCCTCGGTGGTGGTAACCTCCATGCAGTCGGTCTCCGGCGCCGGCTATCCCGGGGTCTCCAGCATGGACATTCTCTCCAACGTCATTCCGTGGATCGGGGGCGAGGAGGAGAAGGTGGAGCGCGAAGCGCTCAAGCTGCTGGGAGAACTGGAGGAGGGAACGGTGCGTTTCGCCGAATTTCCCATGCAAGCCACGGCGGTCCGCGTACCCACGCTGGAGGGCCACCTGCTCTCGGTAAGCGTGGGACTGAAGCGGGCGCCGGACGATCTCGGGGAGCTGCGAAAAGCCTTCACCGCCTGGGAGAGTCCCATAGCCGGACGCGATCTGCCGTCCGCTCCCGCCCTGCCGCTGAAACTCTATACGGAGGAACGTTTTCCCCAGCCGAGGCTTCACGCCGGTCGTGAAAACGGAATGCAGGCCGCCGTGGGACGCCTACGTCTGGGCAGCGTGCTCCAGGCGGGGTACGTCACGCTGGCCCACAACACCGTCCGCGGTGCGGCCGGCGGTGCCCTGCTCAACGCCGAACTGCTGGCGTCGGACGGGTACCTCTAGCGGCTGACCGTATCCACCCCGGTTACTTTAGCTGTTACTCCCCTCATCCAGTTGTTTGAGGCGGTGCTCGGAGTGGCGGACCCTGGCCCGTGAGATGACCGACTGCGCCTCATCGCGGTGCTTCCTCTTGACCTTGAGCGTGCAGGTGGCCACGTCGGTGCCGGGGACTTCGTCAAAGACTTTCATCGAATTCCCCTCCAGGATAATTTTGGCGCCGATCCAGCCCTTCTTGTAGGTGATGTCGCTGAGTTCGCCGTAGGAGATGAACGTATTCCGGACCCCCGACTTGAATATGCCGAAAAAGGCGTCCATCACCTCGTACTCCAGGTTGATTCCCTCCTCCTCGACCGTCAGCAGTCCCTTGGCCTCCTGGAAGCCCCCGCTGATCTCGTTAATCTTAAAAGGTACGGCTTTGCTGTGGTTGTAATCCATGTCCGTCTGCGTTGGTCGGGATCCGTTTTGCCCCCCATGATATTAAAAATCTTAAAACTCTGTAAGGTTTTCTGCTCTCGTCGGTCTGTTGTACAGATATCTTCCCAGATATCTATAAGCCGTTGACACAAGAGAGCCCATTCAATGTCCTTCCGGGGCGTGGGGGTTGATCCCTCCACGCCCCTTCCCTTTGCAACCTCTTATCTCCGAACGACCGGCCCTCCCATGACGCGAACACCTCTACTCTTCCTTCTTCTCTGCACGCTTCCGGTTGCCGGCGTGGCCCAGACGGTCAATTTTGAGGACGGTTTCGAGGACGGGGACTTCACGGCCGGACCGGCGTGGTCGGGAGACACGGAACACTTCCGGGTGGTCCGGGCGGAGCTCGGAAACCTGCTGCGGCTGGAGAGCCCGGATACCGAAACGGCCCACCTGAGCACGGCGTCGTCGGACGTGGAGGGGGCCTGGGAGATGTTCATGGTATTCGACAGATTCGCACCCTCGGGATCCAACCGGGCGGAGGTGTTCCTGATGAGCGACAGGGCCGACCTGGAGGGAGAGGTCAGCGGCTACGCGCTGCAGGTGGGGCAGTCGGGGGATGATTTCTTTAAAATCGTGCGCTACGACGAGGGGGCGCAGGCGGAGGTGGTGCTGGCCGACACCACCCTGGTCACTGGCGATCCCGGCGGCTACCGGGCGAGGGTGGAGCGTACGTCCGGGGGAGCGTGGAACCTGTTTGTGGGACGCGGCTACCTCGGCCGTCCTGTAAGCGCGGGTTCCTCCGCGGTCGACAGCACCCACCGCTCGGCCACCCACTTCGGCGTGCGGGTCTCGTACACCACCAGCCGGGCGGACAAGTTCTACTTTGATTTCAGGATCGACCCCCCGCCCTTCAAGCTCCGGGAGGTATCGGCGCGCCCCGAACTGCTGGAACTGAGCTTCAATCGCGCAGTGGATTCCTCCTCGGTGACGGCGGACGATTTTTCCCTGCTGCCCAAGCCGCCTTCCTCGCCAGCGGTCTCCTTTCCCGATCCCGAAACGGTGGCGCTGGCCTATCCCGACTCCCTGCCGTCGGACGCCTACGAGCTGCGGATCGGGGATCTGACCGATCTGGCGGGAGTACCGGCCGAGAAAGACACCGCTTTCGCTTTTCTCATCTACGGGCGGGCCGAGGAGGGCGATCTGCTGCTGAGCGAGTTCGCCTGGGATCCCCCGGGGGACGCCCCCGAATACGTGGAGCTGGTGAACAGCGGGAACCGGATCGTGAACCTGGAGGGCTGGCGGATCGCCGACGGCGGCGGAGAGGCCCTGATCTCGGCCGAGCCGCTCGCGCTGTTCGGCGGGGAACGCCTGGCCCTGACCGGCGACAGCGCCGCGCTTGCCCTCTCCTATCCCGATCACGGCGACATCCGCCGCGTCCCCTCCCTGCCTGCGCTGAACAACACGGGAGACGCCCTCCGGCTGGTGAGCGGGGAGGGGGCGACGGCCGACTCCCTCTCCTATCTCCCGTCATGGGGAGGAGCCGACGGGGCGCTGGAACGGCGCTCGACGGAGGTCCCGGCACGCTTCCGGGAAAACTGGGGCGAAGCGCCCGGATCGCCGGGCGGCTCGCCCGGCCTGCCCAACCGGGTGGCGGCGGATACATCGCCGCCGGAGGTGGCCTCTTTCCGGGTTACGGCGGACACCCTGGCCGTGCTGGTCTTTTCCGAGCGGCTGGACAGCGCCTCGGTCACCGATGCCGGACATTTCGGGAGGTCGCCCGGCGGAGAGATCCCGGGAGCGCGCCACGTCCCGCCCGACACCGTCCTGCTTCCCCTCCGTCCCCCGCTGCGGAACAACACCGCCTACACCTTCACGGCGGAGAACGTATGCGACCTTTTCGGGAACTGCTCGGGGGTATGGGACACCACCCTCACCTGGCAGGTGATCGAGGAGGCCGGCCCGGGCGAACTGCTGATCAACGAGTTTATGTACGACCCGCCGCCGGGCTGGAGCGAATACGTGGAGATTTTCAACGCCAGCGGGAAGACTTTCTCGGCCGGACGCCTCCTCTTGTCGGACGAAAGCGGGAAGGCCTCCCCCCTCTCCGAAGCGCCGCTCCCGATTCCGCCGGGCACGTTCCTGGTGCTGGCGCCGGACGAAACTTTGGCGGACTCCTTTCCGGACGCCCCGCTGCTGGCGATGGGCAGCGCGTTTCCGGTCCTGAACAACGCGGGCGACCGCATCCTGCTCCGCAACAATTCAGGCGGGACGGTGGATTCCCTCCGCTACGATCGCGGATGGGGCGGGGACGAGGTCTCCCTGGAGCGGCGTTCGGGGGATCTTCCCGCCTACCTGCGGTGGAACTGGAGCGAGGCCCCGGATTCGGCCGGGGGTTCGCCGGGCATGCCCAATTTCAGCGGACCCGATACGACGCCGCCCCGGCTGACGGAGCTCCGTATCGCCGGCTCCCGAGAGCTTCGGCTGACCTATTCGGAAGAGCTGGAGGAGGAGTCCGCCGGCGACCCGTCCAGCTACCTGCTGGACGGCGGGGCGGATATTTCCCGCGTCGTATTCCTCCCTCCGTCCGGCGTGCGGCTTGAACTGGACGCCCCTCTTCGCCATAACGCCGAATACACTCTTGGCTGGCGGGGAGTGCGGGACCATTTTGGGAATTCCGCCGCGGGGGACACCTCTTTTACCTATTTCAACCCTCCCCTGCCGGGAACGGGAGACCTGCTGATCAGCGAGTTCATGTACGATCCCCCGGAGGGGTGGACCGAGTACGTGGAACTCTACAACGCCTCGGGCTCCGAACAGTCCCTGGCGGGATCTAGCCTGGGCGACGCCACGGGGCGGCGGGCCGTCGTGTCCGACTCCGGGCTGGTGGTGGGCGCCGGCAAATACCTGGTGCTGGCCCCGGACGAAACGCTGGCGGACTCCTTCCCGGGGATCCCCCTGGTGAGCCTCGGCAGCGGTTTTCCCGCCCTCAACAACGGCGGAGACCGTATCGTCGTCCGCGGAGTCAGCGGGGAGGCGCTCGACTCCCTCCGGTACCTGCCCGGCTGGGGCGGTGCGGAGCGCGCGCTGGAACGCCGCAGTTTCGCCCATCCGTCCGCCCTCCCCGAAAACTGGTCCGATGCCCCTCTCCGCGGATCGCCGGGCCTGCCGAACCGCATAGGTCCCGATACCGTGCCCCCGGAGCTGCTGGAGGTCCGTCTAATCGACGACGACCGCATCGCGCTGCGTTTCTCCGAGGGCCTCTCCGAAGCCACGGTGACCCCTTCCCGGTTTCGGCTTGCCCCCTTCGTGCCCATCTCGCATATCAGCTTCTTCCGCGACAGCCTCCGACTGGAGCTCTCCGTTCCGCTGGAGTCCGGCACCGAATACACCCTGTCGGCCGAAGGGGTAGCGGACCCGTTCGGGAACGAGATGGGCCTCAGCGAGCACACCCTCCTCTATATCCGGGTCACGCCGGCCGAGGCGGGCGACCTGGTGATCAGCGAGTTTCTCCCTGTCCCGGGAGAGAGCGGGACCCCGGAGTTCGTGGAGATCCTCAACCGGAGCGATAAAAATGTGGAGCTGGCGGGGTGGACGGCAGGTGACGCCGCCGGCACGGCCACCGTCGGGGAGCCGTACATCCTCCGCTCCGGGGAGCGGCTGGTGCTCACGGGCTCGCCCGACCTGGCGCAGTCGCTCACCCGGGCGCTTCGCCTGCCGGCCTTCCCCTCCCTCAACGACGCGGGGGACCGCATCGTGATACGCGATCCCGGCGGCGAACCGATCGATTCGCTCTCCTACGAGGCGGCTGAGTGGGAGGTGGCCGGTGGCCGCTCCATGGAGCGGCGGGATCCCCTCTCGGCCTCGGGCGACCCCGCGAACTGGGAGGCCAGCCGGGCGTCAGGGGGACACTCGGCGGGAGAGCCCAACAGCGTGGAGGCGCCGGACCGCGAACCCCCGCGCATGGTCTTCGCGCGACTGGAGGGAAACCGCGTCGAAGTGGATTTCAACGAGTTTATCAAACCGAATCCCCAGACGGTTTTCCGCGCCGGAACCATCCCGCTGGAGGTGGCGCGTTTCACGCCCGCGCGGGGCGACCGAATCCTGCTGCGTCCGGCGGACGACCGGGACTTGTCGGCCGACCGCAAGGCGCTCGACATTACTGCGGAAAACCTGTTCGACTACCGCGAAAACCGGACCGAATCCGCCTGGATCCCCCTCGCCTACCCGCCCCGTCCGGGGGAGCTGGTGATCAACGAGATCATGTACGAGCCGATCAGCCGGCCGGACGATTTTATCCCGGACCAGTCGGAATACCTGGAGCTCTGGAACACCCGGGGACATGCTCTCTCCCTGGAGGGGCTCTTCCTTCACGGGGCGCCTGACGAACGCGGGGAGACCGCCCCGCTCTCTCCCGTCCGGTCCAGGCAGAGGATGGCGGAGGGCGGCGGTCCGGCCCTGCTCTACGCCGACACCTCGGCCGATTTTGACTCGAGCCGGACGGCGAGGTATTTCGACATGGGAAATGCCCCCGAACACGCCCTGCTCCGGATTGACCGTGCGGGGATGGGTCTGGCGGAGGGAGACGCCCTCTTTCTGGCCGACAGCAGCGGCACGGTCATCGATTCGCTGCGGTTCGAGGCCGGCTGGCACAACCCGGACCTGCTGGATACCCGGGGCATCGCGCTGGAAAAAATCGATCCCGGCGAACCCGGTTACCGGGGACGCAACTGGGGATCCAGCGCCGCCGCCAGAGGGGGCACCCCGCTGGCCGACAACTCCCTCAGGCCGGCCGCCTCACCCGGCAGCATCGGTTACGGGATAACCCTTTCGCCCGATCCCTTCTCGCCGGACGGCGACGGGCATGAGGACCACCTGATCATCTCCTACCGCCTGGACCGGCCGGACTACCTGCTGAAGGTACGGATATACGACCGCTACGGGAGATCGGTGCGGACGCTGGCCGACGGGGAGCGGGCCGGGCCGGAGGGCACGCTGGTATGGGACGGGCTCACCGACGACCGGCGCTCCAGCCGTATCGGCTTCTACATTATCACCCTGGAGGCCTACAGCGCCTCCGGCGGCGCCCGGCAGCGTTTCAAGGAGACCGCCGTGCTGGCGAGGCGGCTGTAGCCTTTCCGGCGCTCCCCTGATGCTAATAATTCTGCGGGCAATACGCTATATTCCCTGCGAACCTCATATCCCTTCCAATGACCGACAGGCAGGCCCCCATAGGCATATTCGATTCCGGCATCGGCGGACTCACCGTGGTGAAGGAGGTGCGGGAGATGCTGCCGGGAGAAGACATTATCTACTTCGGCGACACCGCCCGCGTGCCCTACGGGATCAAGTCGGAGGAGACCGTACGGGGATACGCTCTCCAGATAAGCCGGTTCCTGCTCGATCGCGGGGTAAAGATGATCCTCATCGCGTGCAATACGGTATCGGCCTCCGCCAAACCCGGCATCGAGGAGGTTTCAGGCGACATCCCCGTGCTCGATGTGATCACGGCCGGCACCAGGGCGGCGCTGCAAGAGGATAACACGCGGCATATCGGGGTGATCGGAACGCTGGCTACCGTCGGTTCGGGCGCCTACGAACGCGCCATCCGGGAACTGGACAGCTCCGTCCGCGTAAGCTCGAAAGCCTGTCCCCTGCTCGTGCCCCTGGCCGAAGAGGGGTGGACCGACAACGATATCGCCCGGGATACCCTGAAAATATACCTGGAAACGCTCGGCCGCAGCGATATCGATTCGCTGATCCTGGGGTGCACCCACTATCCCCTCTTCAGTGATTCCATCCGGGCGATCCTGGACAATCCTGAAATCCGCATCATCGACTCCGCGCGATCCATCGCGGAGATGGCCCGGGAAAAACTCCGTGAGCGTGATCTGCTGAACCCGCAGCCGGACGGGCATTTTGAGTGCTACGTGAGCGACCGTCCCCAGCGTTTCCAGGAGCTGGCCCGCCGATTCCTGGGCATGCCCATACCCGACGTGCATATCGCCCAGCTCGCCTGATGGGGAGAGCCCCCCTGAAACCAGTATAGCGAACCCTTACAGACCGAGATCGCCCCTCAGAAGCGAAATTTGAGCGTATTCCTTTTCCAAAGCGGCTTCCGGGTGATAGAAAGACTGCTCACTTTCCGAAATGATACAAGGCGATGGAGAGGGCAATCGCGGCGTTCAAACTCTCAGCGTATTCACGATTCGCAGTTCGCGATATTTGAATACTTGTGCCAGGGCCTTTTAAAATACCCTCTGATATGCCGTGCGCTTCGTTTCCCACGACCAAGAGGTCCTTCCCGGAGGGGGCTGCCCCCTTCAGCGCCGCGGCGTCTTCGTCCCCGGACAGCCGCCATATTTTCCATCTGCGGGCCTCAAATTCCTCGATAATCTCCGGCAGCGCACCCTTCGTCCACGGCAGACTCCCCGTGGATCCCGCCGTTCCCCGGACCACTTTCGGGTGGAAGAGGTCGACCGTACCCTTCCCGCAGACCAGACCGGACGCCCCGAACCATACGCCGGAACGCACGATGGTCCCCAGGTTGCCGGGATCCTGCAGGGCGTCCGTCGCGATGATCACGCCCTCTCCGTCCGACATCTCACCGGGGCCGGCGGGAGGGGGAATCTCGCAGAGAGCCAGCACGCCCTGGGGCGTTTCCGTATCGGCGATCTCCCTGAATTCCTCCGGATCGATCAGCGAGACGGAGACGTCACCGGCCAGCGTGCTCCACTCCCTCTCCTTCCACAGCTCCCGGGAGGCATCAAAGAAAAGCTCCCGCACCCCGACTACGCCGTTGCGCAGAATCTGCTCGACCGCCCGCTCCCCCTCCGCGAAGAAGAGATTCTCCTTCTCCCGGTACTTCCTGCGATTGAGCTTTCTGAGCAGCGTGAGCTGGCGGTTGGAGGCGTGTCGCATTTAGAAACCACGGGAGCTTTGTTATACTTTCCTGTGAGGAAGGTGGCATTCCGTCCCCTCTTCGAAACATCAAAAGTATCCGTATCTTCTCTTTTAAAAACAACAAACGTACCCGTCCCCCATGGAATTCCTCAAGAAACTAGGCATCGAAGGAACCAATCCCGGCACCAGCACGGGCCAGCAATTCCTGGGCTCCGAAGCGCAGGAGACCCTCACCAGCCACACGCCCATCGACGGCTCAACCATCGCGGAGGCCACCCTGACCACGCGCGAAGAGTACGAAGAGGTCGTTTCAACAGCGCAGGAAGCATTCGAAGAGTGGAGAACGGTGCCCGCCCCCAAACGCGGCGATATCGTCCGCCAGATCGGCCTTGAGCTGCGCAGGCACAAGGATGACCTGGGCAGGCTGGTCTCCTACGAGATGGGTAAAATATACGAGGAGGGCCTCGGGGAGGTGCAGGAGATGATCGACATCTGCGACTTTGCCGTGGGACTCTCCCGCCAGCTCTACGGCAAAACCATGCCCTCCGAACGTCCCGGACACCGGATGCAGGAGCAGTGGCATCCCCTGGGCCCGTGCGGAATTATCACTGCCTTCAACTTTCCCGTGGCGGTCTACAGCTGGAACGCCATGATCGCCGCTGTATGCGGGGATGTCATGATCTGGAAGGGCTCGGAGAAGACCCCGCTGTGCGGGATCGCCGTGCAGAACATCATCGCCGGGGTGCTCAGGGAGAACGACCTGCCGGAGGGGATCTTCAATCTTATCACCGGGGCGCGCGAAACCGGTGAGTGGATGACCGAAGACGAGCGCATTCCGCTCATTTCGGCCACCGGTTCCATCCGCATGGGCAGGCAGGTAGCCCAGACCGTCGGGGCCCGGCTGGGCAAAACGATCCTGGAGCTGGGGGGCAACAACGCCATTATCGTCTCCCGCGACGCCGACCTGGAGATGGCCGCCCGTGCCACCGTCTTCGGATCCGCCGGCACCTGCGGACAGCGCTGCACCACCACCCGACGCCTGATCGTGCATGAGGAGGTATTCGACGCGATGAAGGAGCGGCTGGTGGAGATGTACAAAACCATCAACATCGGCAATCCATTGGACGAAGAGACTCTCGTGGGCCCCATGATCGACAAGCAGGCCGTCGACCAGATGCAGCAGGCCCTCGAGGAGGTCCGGCAGGCAGGGGGCGAGCTGGTCTACGGCGGAGAAGTGCTTGAGAGGAAAATGCCGGAGGGAGGGCATTACGTGCGTCCGGCTATCGTCATCGCCGAAAATCACTACGACATCGTACAGGAAGAGACCTTCGCCCCCATTCTCTACCTGATCAAGTACAGCGAACTCGACGAGGCCCTCGCCATGCACAACGGCGTTCGGCAGGGACTCAGCTCCTCCATCTTCACCCTCAACATGCGGGAGGCGGAAACCTTTCTCAGCGCCCGGGGCTCCGACTGCGGAATCGCCAACGTCAACGTCGGTACCAGCGGGGCGGAGATCGGGGGCGCATTCGGAGGGGAGAAGGAGACCGGGGGCGGACGGGAGTCCGGCTCCGACGCATGGAAGGCGTACATGCGCCGCCAGACCAACACCATTAACTGGGGCGAGGAAATGCCGCTGGCCCAGGGCATTGAATTCGACGTCTGACCGTCCGTCTCGCTCGCTTGCTCCCCCGGCACGGATGGCTTTCCCGTTGCGAATCTCGGCCCGATCCGTTATATAGCGGAAAATCGGGACCAGAGACTATAAATATACGGGCCTATGATACGTACGCATCTGATCGCCGTTCTACTTATCGCGCTGCTTTCGCCGGCCGTCCAGTCGCAGCAAGACGACGGCCAGCCTTTCGATATTCTGCTGACCGGGGGACAGGTCTACGACGGCAGCGGCAACCCATGGTTTTACGCGGATGTGGGGATCAGGGGAGACCGAATCGCCGCGGTGGGCGACCTGTCGGATGCCACGGCGCGACGACGCATCGACGTCTCCGGCAAAGCGGTCGCTCCCGGGTTCATTGATATCCACTCCCACGCCGACGGCCCCCTCTACGAGGACGAGGGACTCCGTTCGGACGAGCCGAAGCGGCGATCCGCTCCCAACCTGGTCTCCCAGGGCATCACGCTGGTGGTCGTGAACCAGGACGGTCGTTCGCCCGGGGGACTGACGATCGGCGAGCAGATTGAGGAGCTTCGGAGCGGGGGAACCGGCGTGCATGTGGCCGTCCTGAAGGGACACGGGGCGCTCCGCCGCCAGGTGATGGGCGATGATTACCGGCGGACCGCAACTGGCGAAGAGATCACCGAAATGCGCGCCCAGCTCCGTGAAGCCCTGAAGCAGGGGGCGTACGGGATGTCGGCCGGACTGGAGTATGTGCCCGGCCGGTGGAGCACCACCCGCGAGGTTGCCGAGCTGGCCAAAGAGCTCGTCCCCTACGACGGTGTGTACATCTCCCACCAGCGCAGCGAGGCGAAAACCCCGATGATGTGGCTGCCGAGCACGGGCGATCCCGATCCCCCGACGGCGGCCGACGCGCTCGAAGAGACCATAGAGATCGGCCGGCAATCCGGCGCCAAAGTGGTCGCCTCCCACATCAAATCCCGCGGCACCAACTACTGGGGCGGAAGTGAAATGATGATATCCCTCATCAACCAGGCCCGCGAAGAGGGCGTGCGGGTATACGCCGACCAGTACCCCTACAACACCAGCGGAAGCGACGGGAGCGTGACGCTTATTCCCGACTGGGCCTTCGACACCGACCGCTGGGAGATTTCCGAAGAGCAGGAGGGCGACGTGACCGTGCCCCTGCGCCGGGTGCTGAACGATCCCGACCTGCGCGATCGGCTCTACGCCGATATGGAGCATATTTTCAAATACCGCGGGGGAGCGGAAAACATCACCATCTTCGACCATCCGGTCGACAGCCTCGTCGGCATGACCGTGGCCCAGGCGGCCGACGGGTGGGAGACCGACCACCTGGACGCCGCCATACGCATCCAGATGGAAGGCTATGCTGACGAAGAGGGAGGCGGCCGGCTTCGCAGCTTCTCCATGAACGAGGAGGACATCAAGGTGTTCGCCCGGCAGCCGTGGACCGCCACCTCCACCGACGGCAGCGTGGCCCTGCCGGAAGACGGTCCCGATGTGCACGCCCGCTTCTACGGAACCTTCCCGCGGAAAATCCACAAATACGCCATCGAAGAGCAGGCCATAACCGTGGAGCACGCCGTCCGCTCCTCCACGTCCCTCCCCGCACAGATCCTGGGGCTCCCGGACCGCGGCACGGTAGAGGCAGGAAACGTGGCCGACCTGGTGGTGATGGACCTGGCCGAGCTGGAGGACCGGGCCACGTTCTTTGAACCGCACCAGCATTCGGCGGGGATCGATTACGTGTTCGTCAACGGGATTCCGGTCGTCGACGCGGGTGAGCGGACCGGAGAGCTGCCCGGCGAGGTCGTTACGCCCGTCACGGACCGGTAACCATACAGTTCGGAGCAAGAGTTGCAACATTTCCCCTTTTTAACTAACTATGTAGTTAGGTACTAACCTAACCGCTGCCCCGTGAGAGGTATTTTTTTGTATACTATCGCCCTTCTGCTCCTCTCAGGCTGCGCTTCAAACGAGACGGACCGCCCCTCCGCAGACTCCGTTAATCCGCTCGATACCCTTGATGTCGAACTCCCGGAAGGGATCCGGGAACTCGACAACCTGACGGTTTATCCCTCTCTTGCCAGTCCACAGTACGAAATCGAATTCATCGAAGAGCAGTCCATCGTTCCTCCCGAAAATCACATCTTCTCCATGGGATACGATATTGCTGTAGGGGATTCAGGGATGGTATACATCAATGAAAATCCTGAAATCCTGGTATTTGACCCCGGTGGAAACCACGTCGCAACCATGGGGGGCGAAGGTAAAGGACCCGGAGAGCATCATCCTTTCGGAGGAAACGAAATGCATATCCAGGGAGATCGGCTGTTTACCTATGATGTCCGGTTAAAACGAATAAACATCTTCTCCCTGAATACATTCGAGCCGGCCGGGATGATTAAAATGGACCCTCAAAATTGGAGAACCACCGAGGCGACGAAAGACTTATATCCGGGAGGACAACTCTTGCATGCCCCATTATATTACCCTTTCGGGGACAGTTTACTGCTGTTGCGATTTAATTCGAGCGGTATGGACGACCCGGACGTTCGGGAGAACGATGAAACGATGATTACCCACAGCGTGGAATCCTCATATTTCAAGATGACCCGGTCCGGTGAACTCATATCCGGCAAGGTTTTGGAGATGACCCATAACCTGAACTCCGTGGAAAATATCGTAATGGACCTCCCTTTGCTCGTGTCAGACCGAAATCTCCTGGCGGTTGGAGACGACGGCCATCTTTATACCGCCAATTCGCGATACTTTCTCATTAAGAGATACAGCTCCGAAGGTTCCTACCAGCACTCGTTTTTTTACCCATCTGAATCCCTGGATATTGACTGGAAGACGTTCATGTCCAGTTTTGATGGACTGCAGAAGTATTTCCGCGACAGCAACTTGCCCAGAACCGTTCCCGTGATGGATGATCTTATAGTAGACGACGAAAACCGGTTATGGATTCCAACCTATGCAGGCAGCGACGATTACTATCGCTGGTATGTATTCAATCAGGCCGGAGAGCATCTTGCCACGTTCAACTGGTCAGCCAAACCATTCGAAATGGCACCGGAACATCGTAGCGGTATCAGGGCGATAAAAGACGATTTCCTTTATGCGTACGAAGAAACAGCCGGAAATGAAACCGACTCCGAAGGGGGCCATTACGTCCGTTACCGCATCGAACTGACGCCGAGTAAAACGGGAGGACAATGACTCCAGAGAAGATACCCGCCATACTGATCTCCACTGCCCTCCTGTGTCTTTTGGCCGGCTGTTCGTCGGAGACTGGCCGATCGAATGCCGATACCCCGACGCATCCCATCCTGGACACCCTGGATATAGCGCTCCCGGACGGAATCCGGGAACTCGACAACCTGACCGTTTATCCGGTCGACAATCCCCCGAAATCGCGCATTACCTTTGAGGAAGAGGTTCGATTCGGTGATACGGAAGAGGTCCTATTGGGATATATCCAGCCTCAAAATGTAATAATCGACAATCAAGGCAGAATCTTTATAGGGGACAGTGGATGGGGACATCGAGGAATTCACGTTTATGCCTCCGATGGCTCGTTCATCGAAACGATGGGTGGCGGGGGAAAGGGTCCAGGTGAAATCATGGACGTCTCCAACATGGGCATCATAGGTGATGAGCTGCATCTTTATGACAACAACCTGGATCGCATAAATGTCTATTCCCTGGCAAATCTGGAGTTCTCCCACTCCCAACTTCTTGACCCCCAGAATTGGAATCACGTAGAAGCGATTCAAAGCTCTAATTTTTCACACTGTTATTTCCGCAGTGACGGCACCTATCTGGCCGGTTTTGTTGAACAGGTTAATCCTGAACTGTCAGAAGAGAATCGCAAGATACGAT
>CAZGSL010000024.1:0-32865 GCA_964528445.1 uncultured Balneolaceae bacterium
TCCATATCTGTTAATAGACAAACAAATTTTCATTTTCCAAAGCCAAATCCACCAGCATCGCCGGCAAGGAACAAAGTTACTTCGCTTCCTTTTTCCACGGCGGTACGCGCTACCAAAAATGCCAGTGCGGCCACGGTCGGATTTTCCGGTCCCTGGCTGAGATGAATAAGTATGGTGTCTGTCTGATTCATAGTGCGGTCATTTTTATTGGATGTGGGGCCCACCAGGAGCGGTAAGGCACAAAGCAGAAGTATTGCAGTCGTAATCCGGTGTTGCGTTGATACATTCATAACAGGGTCTGTTTGGATTCAAATCATATAGTATTCCCAGGAAATGCGGTCCGGATCTTTGAAGGCGATATACTCCTTGTCAAGAATCGAATCACGTTTTATCCCGGTATTCTCAATCCCGTTGCGGTCCAGCGCCTTTTCCATCTCCTCCAGGTTCTCCCTTTTCCGGCAACCGATGGCCAGATGATCCAGTCCAACACTGAACGGATTGAAAGCCTGATCCCTCGAGGTTGCGTCATCGGGAGCGAGAATTGCGATGACCGTACCGCCCGCCTGAAACAGACAGAGACCGGATTTTTCAAGGATTGAATCAAAACCGAGCGTTTCCAGGTAAAAGTGTTTGGACCGATCGTAGTCGGATACTCGCAGCGCAAGATGATGGATTCCAGGTGTTTTAATATTCATCGTTAATGGTCTGTTAGCATTGTTTGATATTTCTGTGATATCACTTTTCAGCGACTATTTTTACCTTACTTAAATTTTCTGCCAATTACAGTAACTTTTGTTACATAAAGTTCATTTATTTGTAAAAACCATGTTCGACACACTTTTAAGGCCAGTCTTTGACTTTATTATCCCTTCCAAAAACTGAATAGCCCGGAGATTTTCTCCGGGCCAGGCAAAATAAAAAGCCCCCCTGGTCAAAGGAGGGCCCTTTTGATCAGCACACCTCAACACGGGGTATGTGCGAGGTTCCTGCGAGATCCGGAAAATTACTGGTCGTCCATCCGCACCCAGCTTCCCTCTGTCAGCCAGTTGGCTCCACCGGGAGCGAAGGCACCCGGATAGTCAGCCGAAGCGTCAAAGTAGCCGTCGTTCGGCGGTGCAACGGCCTGACCGGCCGAAGCTTCGGGAGCCTGCGGACGCAGATCGAAATTCGCCCGGTCTGTAAACTGCGGATCGGCTTCCGTATAATCCCCGGCGAACCGATCGGCGTCCCCTTCGTCCCATCCGCCGTTGTTGTGGATGAGCATGCTTTCGAAGGAGAGTTCACCCGAGGCGTATTTCTGTTCGGTGTCGTCTTCCACTTTCCAGCTGAATCCCCCGAAATCGGTGATGATAAAATTGTTGAGGGAGCCGGTGAACTCCTCCCGCAGACGCATTCCGTAGTTGGGATCACCGCCCTCGGTGGCGCCGTGGCCGATGAGGGTGACGTTGTAGAGCGTCGGATTGGTCTCGTCGCCGCTGCCCAGGGTTTTTACGCCGTCGGACTCAAACCCGTTGTCGGCTCCGTCGGCCTGAAGGGCCACCCAGAACTGTCCCTTGCCGGTCCATCCCTCGTCCATGTCGAAACTGTCGTCGTCGTTGTACATGGAGATCAGGTACCGGGCATTGACCGCTCCCCCGAACCATTCAAAGCCGTCGTCGGTGCATTTGTACACCTGGATATGATCCAGCTGGGTCTGGCTGCCTACCGAGTAGAGGCTCAGTCCGTTTACTTCGGAATCGGAGGTAAAGCCGTATCCCACGTACTCGATGCGGGCGTACCGAAGGACGCCGCTGTCGTCGTTCGCATTCGATCCCCCGTAACGGATGGACTGCGGGAGTCCTTCGACCTCCCCCTCTCCCCCGCTGATGTTGTTGGGAGCGTCTCCCACCATAATAATACCTCCCCAATCGCCGGGCTGCTTGTTGCCGCGGGCGGAGGTAAATACGATGGGCTCGTCGGGCGTCCCCTCGGCCACCAGTCTGCCGCTGGAACGGGCGCCGTCCTCAAAATTTTCCGCATCCGCGGGCAGGGTGATGAGCACGCCCACATCGCTGACATTGTCGTTGTGGTACGACCACTCCACGGTGGTCCCCTCTTCGATGGTCAGCGTGACGCCGGGTAGCACGTAGTGCTGTCCGCTCAGCGTCAGGTTCCCGCTCCAGGTGGTGTCGCTGGATATCAGCGTCCCGGGCAGGTTTTGATAGACCGGTGGAATTTCGTTACGGTTTTCCTCCCCGTTTACCGGATTGTCGTCCCCGCAGCCTGCGAGGAGCAGAAGAGTGGCTGTAGCAATGGTGAGTAGAACGTTTTTCATAGGTGATGGTCGTTTTTGGATGAGTGGTCGGTTGTCTGGTGTTGTCGCATGCGTAAAGCGTGGTTTCAAAAGGAAAATGAGACGCCCGCCGTGACCGTTCTTCCCACCTCGTAGCGGGTGGTCGTAACGTTACCCTGCCGGTAATGCACCTCGTCTCCCAGCAGGTTCTCGATGCCCAGGCTCAGCGTGGCGCTGCCGATGGTCCTGCTCACATTCAGGTTCAGCCGGTGGAACGGCTGCTCGTATTCATCGTCCGGCTGCTGCGCATTGCCCACCGCCGAGATCCGGGGGCCGAAAGTGTTGTAAGAGAGATGGGTCTCCAGTCCGATCACCGGGACGCGGTAAAAGAGCTCCCCGTTCAGGGTGAAGGGGGACTGCCCGTACATGGGGCGCTCGGAATTGGCCTGGCGGGCCACCGCCTGTTCGTCCGTATAGCTGACGGTGGAGAAAATCCAGGAGAAATTGGCGCTCAGCCTTAACCGATCGGTGAAATTTTTTCTGAGTTCAAGTTCCGCCCCGTAGAGATCGGCTTCGGGGACGTTGACGTACATGACCTCGTTGTTCTGGGTGATGCGGTAGGAGAGCTCGATCGGATTCTTGAATTTCTTATAAAAGAGGCTCGCGGCCAGCAGCTCCTCCGCACCCGGGTAGATCTCGTAACGCAGATCCGCGTTGTAGATCCGGGTACGCTCCAGGTCTGGATTCCCGTACACCGTGCGTCCCCCGATAAAATCCCGGAAGTTGAAATTGGATAGTTCCCGGAATTCCGGGCGGGCCAGGGTAATGGAGAATGCGCCCCGCAGGTTGGCTTGCTCGCCCAGGCTGTAGGTGGCGTTGAAGGCAGGCAGCAGGTCCGTCTCACCAATCAGGGATCGGCCGTCGATGCTTTGGCGGGAGTGCTCCAGACGGAGTCCGCCCTCCAGGCTCAGGGCCTCCCCGGGATGCCAGCGGGTGGAGAGGTACGCGGCCGTCAGTTGCTGCTCGCCGCGATACGAATCGTAGGGCTGGGTGCTTTCCACCAGTTCCAGCTCCCCGCTGTTGATGTGTTCAGCGGTAAAGAGCCGCTCGGGTCCCATAAGCCGCTGCGAGGTATTCAATTCGTTGTCCAGGTCCCGGTAGAGCAGCCGGAAAGCGCCAAAGTCCCGGTTCTTCAGCAGAAACAGTCCTCCGGCCTTGACCATGACGCGGTCGGACGGCCGGAACCGGTAGTCCGCCTTGCCGGTAATATGGTGATCGTCCTGGGAGGAGAAGAAGTGAAAATTGCCTCTGTCGGAGAGCATCAGTTCGAAGGCGTCCCCTTCGGTTTGAGCAAGCTGCGCGTTCCGGCGGTCGGGAATTTCCCGTGCCGCCCTCGAATAGGCGAGGCTCACGTCCAGTTCCGACTCCATCGCCTCATGAAAATATCCCTGGTAACTGAGCGTGGTGGAGTAGACCGACCGCTGCTCAAATCCCAGTATGGTCTGCCGGTTCACCCCGTCGTAGTTGTAATACTCGCCCTCGATGATCCGGGCTTCGCGGGTCGAGGAGTTGGAGTAGAGACTTTTAAGGCCAATCCTGGAGTCGGAGGTAGGCTTCAGGAAGAGATTGGCCATACCGCTGAGATGCGTGTTCCGTCTGCCCGAACGGGTGGTGTAGTCGGCCCCGATACTGGTCTCGGAGGTATTCGGATTATGGTTCTGGATATAGCGGTAGCGTTCCGAGGGGCGCGCTTCGACATCGTACTTGTAGTTGAACGAGGTAACGAGGCCAACGGGCATCTTCTCTTCATTGAACCGGTTGGCGTAATTCAGGCCCAGTTTCTGGGCGGGAAGAGCGGAGAATTCCCCCGGTGTCCAGCGGTCGTGCATCTTGCGCCGGACTTCCGCCGCTTCTCCGGGACCGGAGATACGGCCGTCCCGCACCTCGGCCGGCAGCTTGCGATAGCCGTTGTCGTATCCCAGGAAATCGGTGGGACTTCCCTCGTAGGAGAGCATATCACCGGCGTTTGAGACCGTGTTGTAGCTTGTCGAATAGGAGAAGCCGAACTTGCGCTCCGGGGGAAATTCCCGAGTCGCGATTTGAACCGACCCCCCGGAAAACTCCCCGGCCTGGTCCGGCGTAAAGGTTTTCTGCACTACGATATGATCGACCACGCCGCTGCCGAGCAGATCAACCGGGGCCTGTTTTTTGTCGGGACTGGTGGAGGGAACGGGCGAACCGTCGAGCTGAACATTGCTGTAGCGGTTGCCCAGGCCCCTGACATAGACGTCGTTTCGGCCCATGACACTCACGCCGGACACCTGTTTCAGGGCCATCGCCACATTCCCCGCGCCCGACCGGCTCAACTGTTCCGCGGAGAGACCGTCCTGTACCGCCGAGGCTTTCTCCTGCAGGGAGAGCAGACCCGCCTCGCTGCTGTTGTTCATCGCGGCCGTAACCGTGATCTCATCCAGCCCCACGGTCTGGGGCTGAAGCGAGACGTTCAGGGTCGTTACCTCGCCTCCCCGGACCGTGACTTCCGTTACGGTTTTCCGGCGGTGCGAGATGTAGGAGAAGCGGAGGGAGTAGGTGCCGGGTTCAATCTTTGAAATCGAGAATTTCCCGTCGATGTCGGTGGCATCGCCGCGGGAAGTCTCGACGAGAAGCACGTTGGCGCCGATGATCGGATCGCCGCTGCGTGTGTCCACCACCTTGCCGCTGATGGTTCCCGTTGCCGTATCTTCGTCCCCTTGTGCCCGTCCCTCGACGCATGCCCCGGCCAGCAGTGCCAGCAATACTGCAAATCCCGGTAGAAATGTGCTGATTTTGGATTTCACAACAGTCTGTTTGATTGCGATTGGTTCGCCTGTTTTCATCGGCAGGATAAGCGACCGAGATTGCGATACCGTAAAGAGAGGGTTATGAAACTGTAAAGCGGTGTTACGCCCAGGTTAGAGAGGAGTTACCCGCGCGTTATCAAACTGTTACGGAATTGTTATGCGGAATCGGAAGGGACTTCGGTGCCGGTCGTCTCATCGCCGTCGGAGGAATCCGCCGGGGCGGACTCCTCCCGGCCGTCGCCGGGGAGACCAGGCTTGCCGTTCAGGGGGGATTCGGCGGCGTCGGGGGAATCAAAGATGCCTTCGGGATATTTGCCCTGCGGCTGATCGCCGAGGAGATCACGCAGGTCGTTGTGGTCCAGCACCTCCTTTTCCAGGAGGGTCTCCGCCATCTTCTCCAGCTTGTCCCGGTGCTCGATCAGCAGATCCCGGGTGCGTTCGTAGTTGCGCCGGATGATCTGATTTACCGCCTCGTCAATACGCTCGGCGGTCTTTTCCGAGTACTTCTTGTTGAACCCGTAGCTATTGTCCGGGTTCTGGGAATCCTTCAGCGAAATATAGCCCAGCTCCTCGCTCATGCCGTATTCTGCCACCATGGCAAAAGCCATGTTGGTAATGCGTTCCAGGTCGTTCTGGGCGCCGGTCGATATGCGGCCAAAGACCAGCTCCTCCGCGATGCGTCCCCCGAGCAGGGCGCAGATCTTGTCGTTCAGCTCCTCGGTGGTCATCAGGAAACGGTCCTCCAGCGGGGTCTGCAGGGTATAGCCGAGCGCGGCGAGACCGCGGGGGACGATGCTCACCTTCAGTACCGGATCGGTGTGCTCCAGGTACCAGCCCAGGATGGCGTGGCCCGACTCGTGATAGGCCACGATCTTCCGTTCGTGCGGACTGATGAGCTTGTTCTTCTTCTCAAGTCCGGCGATCACCCGCTCGATGGAGTCCTGGAAATCCTCCATCTCCACCTCGTCCTTCTCCCTTCGCGCCGCCATCAGCGCCGCTTCGTTACAGAGGTTGGCCAGCTCCGCACCGGCGAATCCGGGTGTCTGGGAGGCGAGCAGTTTCAGGTCGATGTCGGACGACATCCTGATGTTGCGGGTGTGAACTTTCAGCACCTCCACGCGCCCGCGCAGATCCGGCTTGTCGATCAGGATCTGACGGTCGAAGCGTCCCGGCCGCAGCAGCGCCGTATCCAGCACGTCGGGCCGGTTGGTGGCGGCCATGATAATGACCCCCTTGTCGGTGTTGAAACCGTCCATTTCGCTCAGCAGCTGGTTCAGCGTGTTCTCACGTTCGTCGTTGGAGCCCATCATCATCCCCCTTCCCCTGCTGCGGCCGATGGCGTCGATTTCGTCGATAAATATGATGCAGGGCGCCTTCTCCTTGGCCTGCTTGAACAGGTCGCGCACGCGGGCGGCGCCGACGCCCACAAACATCTCCACAAAATCCGATCCGCTGAGGCTGAAAAAAGGAACGTCCGCTTCTCCTGCGGTCGCCTTGGCCAGCAGCGTCTTGCCCGTACCCGGCGGTCCCACCAGCAGTACGCCCTTGGGGAGCGTGCCGCCCAGGCGGGTAAATTTCTTGGGATTCCGCAGGAACTCCACCACCTCCTCCACTTCGGCCTTCGCCTCCTGCAAGCCGGCCACATCCTTGAAGGAGACGCTGTTGTCGGCCTGCTTGTCGTACAGAGAAGCCTTGTTCTTGCCGATGTTCAGCACCTGCTGGCCCGGATTCATCCGGCGGAACAGGTAGATCCAGAAGGCGATGGCCAGGCCGATCGGGATCAGCCAGAATAGGATACCGTTGAACCAGCTCTCCTCAAACCGTACGTCGTAGACAATATCGTGCTCATCCAGCAGGGGACGTATATCGTCGCCCTCCAGCATGGTGGTGGTGAACGTGGTGGCGTCGGATCCCTCCCCTAACTGCCACGAGGTCTCTTCCGGCGGAGCGGGCGTCACGATGCCCTCCTCCACCGCCTTGGGACTGTACTCCCCGGTGATCTCGGTTCCGTTGCGGATGGTAATCTGCGAGACGTAGCCGTCCCTGACGTACTCCAGGAACGTGCTGTATTTGATCCGGTTGTCGCCGTCGGGGCTCATGAACCAGAACTGGACGCCCAGGAGCACCAGGAAGAGCACGACGTAGATCCAGATGGAAAACCGGGGGGAACGGTCCCCGCCTTTCTCCTTGCTGCCCGAACCGGAGCCGAAAGGCGTGCCTTTATCGGATTTTTTCTCTTTTGACATCTAGGTAATTACGTAGGTATGGCATTAATCATGGGATGGAATATACGGCAAATATGGAACTTCTGCGCATGGAGGGATCAAAACCTCACCCGTCGAATTGCACCAGGTCTCCCTCGGCCGTCTGCATCTCCACGCCCGGATCGCCGGTAACCCGGCCCACCACCACAAAGTCGTTGAACGTCTCACCCAGCCTCTCGGTCTCCTCCTCCGAAAGGGTGAACAGGAGTTCGTAATCCTCGCCCCCGTAGAGCGCGTACTTGTCGGCCTCCTCCTTCATCTCGTCCGCCACCCTGCGGGTATCGAGCGCGATGGGAAGGGCCGCCTGGTAGATATGGCTGCCCCGCCCGGATGCCTCCCCGAGCTGCCGAAGGCTGCTCACCAGACCCTGGGAGACGTCCATCATGGAGCCTGGGATCATCTCTTCCTCTTCAAGAGTTTCCACCAGGTCCCGCCGGGCAACGGGCACAAGCTGCCGCTGAACCACATACTCGTACTCCTCCAGGTCGGGCTGGAAGGCCTGCTGCTCGCCCTGCTCCTCCCAGAACTCCTTCTCCCTCATCAGGATCCGGAGTCCGGCGATCGCCCCGCCCAGGTCGCCGCTGACGCAGATTGCGTCCCCCTCAGAGGCGCCCTCCCGGTAGCAGATCCTCCCGGGCTCCACGGAGCCCGCGGCCGTCACGCTCACGTTCAGCAGCCGGTGCGACGCCCCCAGGTCTCCCCCGGCCACCTGGGCCCCGTAGTCGGAGCCCGCGGCGTGAATGCCCCGGTAGACCTCCTTGAGCATATCCACGGAAAGCTTGTTCGGCACCGCCAGGTTGACCAGCAGAAGCTCGGGACGGCCGTTCATCGCATAGATGTCGCTTACCGCGGCGGTAACCAGTTTGTATCCCAGGTGATGAAGAGGTACATAGGAGAGGTCGAAATCCACCCCCTCCATGAAGGTCTCCGAGGAGAGCAGTTCCAGGCGCCCCTCCCCTCTTTCGACCACGGCGGCGTCGTCGCCTATGCCCCGAAGCAGTTCGTCCCGGTCTACCTGATCCCCCTCTTCCAGCTCGCGTATGAGCTCCCCGCGTCCGAGCGACTGAATGGTGCGAAAGGAATCTTTATCCATACGGTAAGGGTGATTATGCGATGAACGTGCGGCAAGGCCATAAAATAGAGAAAGGCAAGACACACCGTGGTGCGCTTGCCTTTCTCCCGGGAGTAATCGTACGTAAAATCAGTTGTTCGGCATCTCGCGCTGGGTGGAGTAGTTGATGCGCAGAGCGTTGGCGTCACGCAGCTCCTCCTGTATGTCGGTGATGATGCCCGTCTGGACCTCCTCGTCCACGCGCAGCGAAACGATCAGCTTGGGCTGTTCCATCAGCTTGTCGTACATCAGCTTCTCAATGGCGCCGATGTCTTCGATGATCGAATCGTCGATCTGAACCTTGGTCTCGCCGAAGGTATTCGGACCCAGCTTCTCCGGGCCGACGTATATGTAGGAGATCAGGCGTTTCTGTTCAATCTTCTCGATGTTCTCGGCCTGGGTGAAATTGACCCGAACCTGCAGCGTCACCTCCCGGAGCACCGTAGTGACCATGAAGAAGATGAGGAGCATGAAGACGATATCCGGCATCGACGCCGTAGGTACATCAGGATCGGACTCGGCCGATTGCTTATTGAATTTTGCCATAGGTGTTAACCCTCGTCAGGTTCAGCGATTGAAATTTGCTTCGGGTAGAGGTTCTTTATGGTCTCGTACTCTTCGGATCCCTCCTCGAAATAGCTGAAGTCACGCCCGAACCGCTCCTGCGAGGCGGCATCGCGGAGCTCCTGGTAGGCCCCGATCACCTCATCCAGCATGTTGATGTAGTTCCGGTAGGGCGTGGACCGCTCGGTCTTGATGGAGACCACCGCATCTTCCGGGGAATCCGAAAGATTGGGATCCTCCCCGTTGTTGTCCACAAACTCCTTCACCCGCTCCTTGACCTGGGGTACCGGCGTCGGCTCGTTGTCGAGCAGTACCTGTCCCTGCTGGTTGACCAGGATGTTCAGCAGGTTCCGCTCCTGGACGGGCGGCGGTTCCACGTTCTCGTCCGGGGCCGGCGGCAGCACCAGGCCGATGCCGGTGTCGATGTCAATGGTGGTTACCAGCAGGAAGAAAATAAGGAGAAGAAATGCGATATCCGCCAGCGAGGAGCTGGGAATCTCCGCATCGTCTCTGTTTCTCTTTTTAATTGGCATGGTACGCGTTTCTAGATGTTGAAAGTACTTCTGAAGCCCGTAAACAGAATCATCAGCGCCATCGCTCCCATCATGAAGATCATGGTGGCCACGCCCGCCTCCGTAATATTCCCGGTAATGCCGTATGCCACGCCGAAGACGGCGAACGGCACCAGCAGGGAGAGAATCTTCCGAAGGTCCTGGTTCCCGTTAATCAGGCTCTTTACTCCGGCGATAGCGATGGCGATGACCCCGATGGCCATCAGCCCGCCCGCTATGCCCAATCCGATTACACTTGACATAATTAAACCCTCTGGTTGGTTGAAAATTGTGTGATCAGCGAATCGGCCGGGGACTACTGTCCGCCGCCACCGCCTTGCTTCATCTCCACAATGGAGTCGATCAGCGTAATGGAGGACTCTTCCATCTCCGCGATGAGCCGGTCGATCTTGGAGACGCAGTAGTTGTAGCCCACCTGCAGGATAATACCGGCCATCAGTCCGGCGGCTGTCGTCAGAAGCGCGGTCTTGATACCGCCGGCCACCAGCGAGGGAGAGATGTCGCCCGCCGTTTCAATGGCGTCGAACGCCTCGATCATTCCCACAACGGTTCCGAGGAAGCCGAGCAGCGGGGCGATGGCGATGAAAAGCGAGAGCCAGACCAGCCCCCTCTCCAGGAAACTCATCTCGATGGAACCGTAGGCGGAGATGGCTTTCTCAGCCGCTTCAATGCCCTCGTCCACTCTCATCAAGCCGGCCTGGAACACGGAGGCTACCGGTCCGCGGGTTTCGGCACAGAGATCCTGTGCGGCGGGAATTCCCCCCTCCTGGAGGGCTTCCTGCACATCCACAATGAACTTCCGGGTATCGATGTCGGCAAGGTTAAGAGAAATGACGCGTTCCAGGAAAATGGCCAGACCCAGGATCAAAGCAATGAGTACAGGCCACATGAAGCCACCACCCTCATTGAATCTTTGAACGATAACATTAAAAAAGCCTTGATCAGCTCCAGCTTGAAGAAGGAAGAGAGCTATTGACGATGTCATACGATTACTCCAGTTAGATTATCTGTTTGTGAGTTATAAGGGCTTACAAAGATGCAAAATGATAGACCATTTCAGCGTAAAAGTCAAAAGATCCAAGGCACTAAATGCTTTTTCGAATCCCGTTTATATTCTTTAACAAAGCGGTACATCGGCGTAGACGCGGCACAAATACTACTTACGGGGTAGTTTCCGCGGACGCCCCATCCGTGGATGCCTCCGTGGCCCGGAATCGCGAAAGGCCTTCGTCCAGGAACGTCCGGAATTTTTCCGGGCTTGCCATCCCGGTCCACTGGTTGATCACCCGTCCGTTGTGCGGATTCACGACCGCGTAGGTGGGCAGGGCCACCGTGCCGGTGAGTTCAAGCTGGAATTTCTGGTTGGCGGGCCCGTTGTCGCCCCCGTCCGTATAGAGCCGCACCTTCTCCATCCGCTCGAACCGCTGCTGGACCTCGGCCAGGGGAAAGACATTGGCCTCCATGTCGCGGCAGTTGGTGCAGGTGTAGCCGGTAAAATCGATAAAGACAGGCCGGTTGGCCTCACGTGCCCGCTCCACCGACGCCTGGTAGTCTTCCGACCAGTTCTCCGACGCAATCTCGCCTCCGCCGGCCGTACCCCCGCCCATCATGGAGAGGGTGCGGACCACGCTCACGTCAGAGGACTGCTTGGGGGGAAGCCAGGCGTCCCATATTCCCAGGTTGGCGCCCAGCAGTCCCGGGATGAGATAAAAGCAGAAGAGCAGCAGCGGCAGGGCCAGCATGATACGCCCGGCTCCCACCTGCCTGCGCCCTCCCTCGTACTTGAGCGTATAGACGCCCAGCACGTAGAGGCCGGCCAGCAGGAAGATGGCGATCCACGCCGCGATGGCGAAAGGTCGTGAAATCAGCCCCCATCCCCAGACCAGGTCGGCGTTCGAGAGGAACTTGATGGCGGCGGCCAGCTCGATAAATCCGAGCAGAACCTTGACCACGTTCATCCAGGAACCGCTCTCCGGCATACTCTCAAGCCAGCGCGGAAACAGCGCCAGCAGCACGAAGGGCGTGGCGAAGGCGGCGGAGAACCCGGCCATGCCGATGATCGGATAGAACCACTCGCCCCCGGCCGTGGCCGCCAGGACGCCGCCCACGAACGGTGCGGTGCATGAGAAGGAGACCGCGCTGATGGTCAGCGCCATGAAGAGCACGCCCAGCACGCCGGAGCTCTCGTTGCTCTGGCGGTTGAGCCAGTTGGTGAGCTGGTAGGGAAGCCGCAGCTCGAAAGCGCCCAGCAGGCTCAGCGCGAAGACCACCAGCACCGCGCCGATAAAGAGATTCACCCAGGGGTTGGCCGCGAATTGGTTGGCCCCCGAGGCTCCCAGGATAAGCGCCAGGAGGGCGCCCAGTACGGTAAATATCACCACGATGGAGAGTCCGAAGCCGACCGCTTTGCCGATGGCCTTTCCCCCCTCGCCCTCGTTCTGCTTGGTGAAGAAGGAGACCGTCAGCGGGATCATCGGGAAGACGCAGGGCGTGAGCAGGGCCGCGAAGCCGGCGGTCAGCGCGATCCAGAGGAAAGAGAAAATCCCTCCCGATCCTACGCCTCCGGCCTGGGCGGACGGGACGGGCTGTGCGGAACCGGGCGTATCCGTTCCGGCGTCTCCGGCATCGTTGCCGCCGTCCTCGGATACCGCTCCGGCGGAGGGTGCGCCCCCGGATTCTCCGTCATCCGCCCCCTCCCCGTCGAATCCTTCCCAGGGCTGGGGAGCGACATCCGTAACGGTGATGGGCTGCGTGATCGATTTGGTCTTGGGAGGCAGGCAGGAGCTGTCGTCGCACACCTGGTAGAGTACTTCCAGGTCGATCATGTTGCTCCCCTCGCTCTGGCTCTCCGGACGGAAGGCCACGGGGATCACGAAGGTGGCCTCCCCGGTGTGCCATCCCAGTTCGGTTTCGAAATTGGGGTCGAACTCAATGGAGGGCTCCGACTCTTTCACATCGCCGGCGACGGCCATCTGGGGATTGGCCGAAGAGAACTGCGTGGGATAGGGACCGGCGTCCGGGTCGTTGGCTATCGAGTAGAGATGCCACTCGCCCTCAATGGTGGCTTCCACGGTGACGTTCACCACCTCGCCGGCCCGGGCCGTTTCGGCAGAGGAGGTCACCTCGAAGGATACCGGATCCAGCATCTGGCCCTGAACGAAAAGCGGGAAGAGGGCCAGCGCCAGGATCCCCGCAGCGGTTGTAAGCCATTTCTTCATGGGCAGACCCGGCCTCGTATGAAACTTTCTGTTCCGGGAGCCTACTCTTTAACCACCCAGACCTTGATTTGGGACTTGAGATCGCCCAGCAGGTTGACGGTGGCCGTGTATTCTCCCAGCGTGTTAACGTCCTGATCCAGGGAAATCTTGCGTCGGTCGATGTCGATGTCCCGCTCCTGCAGGGCATCCGCGATGTCCTGGTTGGTCACCGAGCCGTGGATTTTCTCGTCCTCGCCCACCGTCACGGGAATGGTTACGGAGGTGGTCTCCAGCCGCTCGGCCATCTCCTGCGCCCGCTCCACGGTAAGCTCCGCGCGTCGCTCGGCCTTCTCCTTCATCTGTTCGAGCTGCTTGAGGGCGCCCGGGGTGGCGATGGTCGCCTTGCCCTGCGGGATGAGGTAGTTCCGCCCGTATCCGGGCTTCACGTCCACCACCTCCCCCGCGTCGCCGAGCTTCTCAACGTCCTCTTTCAGGATAACTTGCATGTACTTAGGCATGGGTAGAAAATAGATGTTTTATCTCATATTGTCAGCTACGAAGGGCAGCATGCCCAGGAACCGGGCCCGCTTGATGGCCGTAGTGAGCTGCCGCTGGTAGCGGGCGCTCGTTCCGGTCACCCTCCTCGGAAGGATCTTGCCCTGGTCGTTCATGAACCGCTCCAGGGTGTCGGTGTCCTTGTAGTCGATGTATTCAATCCCGGCCTTGGTAAACTTGCACTTCCGGGTTTTGATGTGTCCTTTCTTCGGATGCGATGGATTCTTGATCATAACTCAGCAGGATAATCTTGGTATCGTGAAAACTTATTCTTCTTCGTCTCCGCCCTCTTCTTCCTCCTCCACGTCGAATACGGACGGCACCGCGCCCTTCTTCTGCTGCTGACGGTGGCGCAGCATCTTGGCGTCGTACTTCAGGGTGAGGTAGCGCAGCACATGGTCCTCGATGCGGAGATTCCGCTCCAGGTTTTCAATGAGCGATCCCTCCGCGTGGAAATAGCAGTTGACGTAGTAGCCGCTGGTTTTCCCGTCCATCTCGTGCTCGAACTTGCGGATGCCCCAGCGGTCGATCTCGTCTATCTCCCCGCCGTTCTCTTCTATAAGATCCCTGAACTTGTCGACCAGCTCGTCGTACCGGTCGTCTTCCAGTACGGGGTCGATTATATAGGTAAGCTCGTAGTAATTTTTGCTCATGTTGATTGGTTTCCCGTGGTTGTTTTCCGTTGAAAACAGCCGTCACCCCGCCAGAAAGCGGGGAACAGCAGGCACGCAAAGATAGGCCTTTTTGCACTCATATCCAACAGCGGGAAGCGTCTTTCCCGCCCTCCGCGATCAGTATCCCCAGTCGCCGGCGTAGTAGGAGTTGAGCAGCTCCGAGAGCTCGCCGGGCGCCACGCCGAACCAGACGGTCATGACCGCGAGCACCACCAGCGTCCCCTTGAAAAGCCAGCCGGGCCGCACGAAGGGGATGTCCCGGCGGGCCTCCCGCATGTAGAGATAGACCATCGGCCTCAGGTAGTAGTAGATGCTGACGGCGCTCGCCAGCACGCCGGTAATGGCCAGCCCCACGTAGTTCGCGTCGATGGCGGCGGCGAAGACCAGGTACTTGCCGAAAAATCCGACCATCGGCGGAATCCCGGCCAGGGAGAAGAGGAAGATGGAGAGCATGACCCCCATGGCGGGCCGCTTGAATCCCACGCCCGCGTAGTTGTTCACGTCGGTGAAATCCAGTCCCTGGTGACGCTCGTAATAGGCCACCACCCCGAAGGCCCCGATGTTCATGATGGAGTAGGCAAACAGGTAGAACAGCACCGCGCTGTAGCCCTCCGCCGTACCCGGCGCCAGTCCCACCAGCGCGTATCCCGCGTGGGCAATGCTGGAGTAGGCGAGCATGCGCTTGATGTTATCCTGCACCAGCGCGATCATGTTGCCCAGGATCATCGTCACCACCGAGATCACCATAATCAGGTTGCCCCAGTCGGCCGTCCCCTCCGGGATCATGCGCGAGAGTATAAGAATGAGCGCGATGAAGGTGGCCGATTTTGAGGCGGTGGCCATGTAGGCGGTCAGCGTGGTGGGGGTGCCCTGGTAGACGTCCGGGGTCCACATGTGAAACGGCACCGCCGATATCTTGAAGAAGAATCCGCACAGCAGCAGCCCCGCTCCCGCCAGGAAGAGAAGGTCGGAGGAGGCCGCCGCGGCGATGCCGGCCATCTCAAGCGTGCCGGTGGCCCCGTAGAGCAGCGCCATGCCGTAGAGCAGGAAACCGGTGGAGAAGGCGCCCAGCAGGAAGTACTTGAGGGCCGCCTCCGCCCCGATCTTCTCCTCCCGGATAATCCCGGCGAGCACGTAGAGGCAGATCGACATCGTTTCCAGTCCCAGGAACACCATGATGAGGTTGTTGGCGGTGGCCAGGCCCAGCATGCCGGTGGTGCCAAACAGCACCAGGGCGTAGATCTCCCCGAAATTGTGGTCGATGGCGGTCAGGTACTCCCGGGAGAGCAGCACGCAGAAGAGCGAGGCGAAGAGCACCACGGCAGACCCGAAAGCGGCAGTCCCCCCGTAGACGATCATCCCGCCGAAGGCTTCTCCGCCGGCCGCGGGACCAAAGAGGTCCATGACCGAAACGGCCAGCGCCGCCGCCAGCGCCACGGCCGTCAGCCCGAAGATCCCCTCGTGATCGTCCTTGTAGGCGTCGATCAGGATCGCCGCGAGGCCCGCGAGGGCCACGATGACGCCGGGGAGAAAAGCGTAGATGTCCTGTAGGTAATCCATGCGGCCTAAGCGTTGTAGAGCGACTCGATGGTTGTCGCCAGTTTAAGGTCCTTCTCCGTCACCTTCCCGCCCGCGTCGTGGGTGCTGAGGGAAATGACGACGGTGTTGTAGACATTGAATATTTCGGGATGGTGCACCTGGTCCTCCGCCTCGAAAGCGATGCGGGTCAGGAAAGCGAAGGCCTCCCGGAAATCGGAAAACCCGAACTCCTTGGTCAGCTTGTCGTCCTCGTGCTCCCAGCCGGGGAGCCGGTCGTCGATCGCGTCTTGTATCGCCTGCTTGCTCAGGGGTTCAGCCATAACGTATCACTCCGTATCGGATTGGATTTCGGATTGCGGTTCGGCTTGTTCGTGAGACTCGGATTGCGCCGCCAGCTCGGGCGTTACGTCGTACAGCCTTCCGGCCCAGCGCGGCAGCTCGTCGGGCGAGGCGGAGCGCTCGATCGCCATGCTCTTGGCCCGTGAGTCGTTCAGCAGCTCGCTGACCTGCGCTTCGGAATACTGCGTAAAATCTACCGGCCTGATACCGATCCAGATCATAAACAGGATCAGCGGCACCATCAGTCCGATCTCGCGGGCGTTCAGGTCGATCAGTTTCTCGTTCTCCTCGTGCTTCAGCGGACCGAACATGACGCGCTGGTACATCCAGAGCATATAGACGGCCGCCAGGATCACGCCGCTGGCCGCGATAATCGTCCAGGCATTCTGGGGAAGCACCTCGGAGTGAAAGGCCCCGTTGAGGATCAGGAACTCCCCGACGAAACCGTTCAGGCCGGGCAGCCCGATCGAGGCCAGCGTGGAGATCATGAATATCACGGCGAAGACGGGGACGACTTTGGCGATGCCCCCGAAATCGGCGATCATCCGGGTATGGGCCCGGTCGTAGATCATGCCCACCACCAGGAAGAGCGCCCCGGTGGAGAGCCCGTGGTTGACCATCTGGATGAGGGCGCCCTGCACGGCAATGGTATTGAATGCGAAGAGCCCCAGCACCACGAAACCCAGGTGGCTTACCGAGCTGTAGGCCACCAGTTTCTTCACGTCCTTCTGCACCATCGCCACCAGCGCCCCGTAGATAATACCGACGACCGCCAGGGTGGCCAGGTAGGGGGCGAACGTCATGAACGCGTTGGGGAAGACCGGCAGGCAGATTCTCAGAAGCCCGTAGGTTCCCATCTTCAGCATGATGGCGGCCAGCACCACCGAGCCCGCCGTGGGCGCCTCGGTGTGGGCGTAGGGCAGCCAGGTGTGAAACGGGAAGAGCGGAACCTTGATGCAGAAGGCCAGCGCGAAAGCCAGGAAGAGCCAGGTCTGCTCCACCAGCCCGATGCCGTACTCCGCGGAGGAGAGGAACCGCCAGTCGGTGCTGAAACGCGCCCCCTCCATGAAAGCGCCCGCGTCGTATCCCAGGTAGATCAGTCCCACCAGCATGATCAGCGATCCCACCAGGGTATAGACAAAGAATTTGACCGTGGCGTGGATGCGCCCCTTCCCTCCCCAGATGCCGATCAGGAAATACATCGGGATGAGGGAGAGCTCGAAAAAGACGTAGAAGACCACCAGGTCGAGCGAGGCGAAGACGCCCAGCGATGCCGTCTGCAGAATCAGCAGCATGGCGTAGTACCCTTTCAGGTGTTTCGTGACCGACTCCCACGAGGAGAGAATCACGATCGGCCCCATCAGCGCGGTCAGCATGAACAGCAGCAGACTCAGTCCGTCGAGTCCCACCAGGTACTTGATGTCCATCCCCCCGATGATGCGGTCCCCTTCGGTCAGGAATTGCGCTTCGGCCGAACGTGCCACGTCGAAATTGAGCATCAGCACGACCGCCAGCCCGAAGACCGCCAGGGTGCTCACCAGGCTGATCCACTTGACGTTCCGCCCGGACTCCCCCCGGGGCGCCAGCAGCAGGGCGAGGATCCCGGCGAGGGGGAGAAAAATGCAGAGATTGAGAATCAGTTCCATGAGGCGACGTTTCTTACAATATGAGTAGACTTAACACGAGTACGATCCCGATCACCAGGATCAGCGCGTAGGTGGTGGCCACCCCGGTCTGTATGTACCGGAAGAGGCTGCTGAAGAGGCGGACAATGCCGCCGACGGTGTTGACGATGCCGTCCACGATTTTCATGTCGAAGACCGCCAGTCCCCTCTCCGAGAACCGCACCAGCGGGTTGACCACCAGCCCTTCGTAGAATTCGTCCAGCCGGTATTTATCGCTCCAGGTCTCGTAGAGCGCGCCGAACCGTCCCGCCAGGCGCGCGTCTCCCCCTTCGGTGGCCCCGCCGCCGAACATGCGCCAGGCGGTGCCCGCCCCCGCGAGGGCGATGGCGACGGAGATGCCCATCAGCATCCACTCCGCGCTGTGGGAGAGCCCCAGCGCGGCGTCGGCGTTGACGTTGTGCAGCCAGTTGTGCAGCAGGTTGATGTGCTCCTCCTCGTGGGTAAAGGTGGCCAGCAGGAAATTGGGCACGCCCAGGAATCCCCCCACCACGGAGAGTCCGCCGAGCGACCAGAGCGGGATGGTCATCGTGGGCGGGCTCTCATGCAGGTAGCGCTCGGAACCCTCCGCCCCCTCCACCCGGCCGGGCAGCTTGAAGGGGCCGTTGAAGGTGCCGAAGGTAAGGCGGAACATGTAGAAAGCGGTCAGGAAGGCCGTCACGATCCCCACGCCCCAGAGCGCCAGGTAGAGCGGTCCGGCGAACTCCCCGAACCCGGCGTTGAAGGTGTAGGCCAGAATTTCGTCTTTCGAAAAGAAGCCGGCCAGCGGCGGAATGCCCGCGATGGCGACGGTCGCCAGCATGAAGGTCCAGTAGGTGGAGGGCATCACCTTCCTGAGTCCTCCCATGTTGCGCATGTCCTGCGGGTCGAAGTGCACGTCTTTGCCCTCCTCGTGCAGCTCGTGCTCGACGTGCTCCATGGTGTGGATCACCGAGCCGGATCCCAGGAAGAGACACGCCTTGAAGAAGGCGTGGGTGACCACGTGGAAGATGGCGGCCGTAAACGCGCCCGAGCCCAGCGCCAGGAACATATACCCGAGCTGGGAAACCGTGGAGTAGGCCAGTACCCGCTTGATGTCGTGCTGGGTGAGGGCGATGGTGGCGGCCACCAGGGCCGTCAGCGCGCCGATCACCGCAATGATCATCATCACTTCGGGCGAGAGGACGTACATGGGCGAGAGCCGGGAGATCAGGTAGATGCCCGAGGTCACCATGGTGGCGGCGTGTATCAGCGCGGAGACCGGCGTGGGACCCGCCATGGCGTCGGGCAGCCAGACGAAGAGCGGAATCTGCGCGCTCTTTCCGGTGGCCCCGATAAACATCAGCAGGCCGATCCAGAACTGCTGGTCGCCGGGTATCAGGTCCAGGTTGCCCAGGATAACCTCGAAGCGGAGGCTGCCCACGTACTGAAAGGTCATGAACATCGCCACCAGGAAGGCGAAGTCGCCCACCCGGTTGTAGATGAACGCCTTCTTGGCGGCGGCCGAGTTGGCCATGTCGCCGTACCAGAACCCAATCAGCAGGTAGGAGCAGAGCCCGACGCCCTCCCATCCCAGGAAGAGCAGAAGCAGGTTGTCCGCCAGCACCAGGTTCAGCATGGCGAAGATAAAGAGATTCAGGTAGGCGAAGAACTTCCAGTAGCCCTCGTCGTTCCACATGTACCCGATCGAGTAGAGGTGGATCAGGAAACCCACCCCGGTAACCACCAGGGTCATCACGATGGAGAGCTGGTCCACCTGGTAGGCGATGTCGGCGGTAAAGCTCCCCGCCTCCATCCATCGGAAGAGGCTCAGGTAGAGGGGGTCGGAGCCCTCGCCCATGTTGAGAAAGAAGTAGAAGGCGGCCACGAAGGGAACGAAAACGGCCAGGTTGGCGAGGGTGCCGATCAGGGATTTCCTGCGGCGCCAGGACTCCGAACGCAGCCCCATGAGCCCGTTCAGGAGAAACCCGGCCAGCGGGAGGCCGATAATCAGGGAAATTAGAACCGTAGCTGAATCCATGAACAAACGGCGTTAAAAAGTTACCAGCGTAGCAAATTCACTTTACTCACGTCCACCGACAGGTTGTTCCGGAAGATGGCGATGATGATGGCCAGGCCGACCACCGCCTCCGCCGCGGCGACGGCCAGGGAGAAAAAGACCAGGATCACGCCCTCGATGTTTCCGTAGTAGCTGCTGAAGGAGATCAGCGTGAGGTTGACCGCGTTCAGCATCAGCTCCACGCTCATGAAGATGACGATGGCGTTTTTGCGCACCAGCACGCCGATGACCCCGATACAGAAGAGCACGGCGCTGAGTGCCAGGAACCAGTCGATACTAATCATTGTCCGCCTCGGGCTTGATTTGGTATTGCGCGATGACCAGGGCGCCGACCACGGCGGCGGTCAGCAGGATGGCCGTCATCTCGAAGGGCAGCAGGTAGGTGGTGAACAGCACATCCCCCACCCCCTCCACCGTGCCGACCCTGCTCATTTCGGGGGAGATCTGCGGCAGCATCTCCGTGAGGCTCCCCACGCTGTAGAGAATCTGCGTAAGCACCGCGACGGCCAGCAGGAAAGCCACGAAGTAGCGCGCCCGCAGCCGGGTGAAAAGCGACACCTCCTCGTCCAGGTTCAGCAGCATGATCACGAAGAGGAAAAGCACCATGATGGCGCCGGCGTAGACCAGCACCTGGATGACCGCCAGGAACTGGGCCTCCAGCAGCAGGAAGAGACCGGCGAGCGAAACCATGTTGAGCACCAGGAAGAGGGCGCTGTTGACGGTATTCCTGCTGGTCACCATCCCCAGGGCCGCCCCGACGGCCAGCAGTGCCAGAAAGATAAAAGCGTAGGTTGCCATAGATCTCCGTTGGAATTTTAAGGCTCCAAAACTAGGAAAAAACTTTCTAAGTATGAAAAGTTTCTGCGGCGGGAATCGAACCTTCCGGGAGCTGCGGAAACCCGAAACGGATCCGGCAAAAAAGCAGGCTTACAACCTCGTTGCGGCGGCTCCTAGGCAACCAGGAGCAGTCCGGCGATACCCAGCGCCCAGCAGTACCATGCGAAGGGGTGAATGCCCCGGGTCTTAAGCAGAATGATCAGGTATTTGAGGGCGAAATAGCCCGAGACGAACGCGGCCAGGAATCCCACGGCCAGCGCCCCGGCGGCGGCCGATTCCACGCCGGCCTCAAAGAGATCCAGCATCTCGACCAGCATGGCTCCCGCGATCACGGGAATGACCATCAGGAAGGAGAAGTCGGCCACCTCCTCCCTTTTGATTCCGAGGTAAAGCCCCAGCGAAATCGTCGCCCCGGAACGGCTGATGCCCGGCAGGATCGCGAAGGCCTGCGCCACCCCGATGCCCAGGGCGCTTCCGGCGCCGACGTGGCGGGTGTGGGAGCTGCGGTAACGGGTGGCGAAGAGGATGGCGCCGGTCACCAGCAGCATGATAGAGACCGTATGGGGATTGAGGAAAACCTCCTCGATCAGATCCCGCATGGTGAGTCCGACGACCAGGGCCGGGATCATGCTCAGCAGGATGAACCCGCTCAGCCGCACGTCGGGGTCCTCCTCGTACATCCGCGGCAGCCGCGAGGGGGAGCGGGCGGCCGACCAGAGAGAGGAGAGAATGCCGGCCAGCCGGCGGCGGTAGTAGACCAGGATGCTGCAGAGGGTGCCGAAGTGCACCACCACCTCGAAGGTGATGGTCCGGTCGAGCTCATCCCCCAAAAGGGCGCCGGCGAGGACCAGGTGTCCCGAGCTGCTGATGGGGAGAAATTCCGTCAGCCCCTGGATCAGCCCTAATAAGAAAGAATCTATGATTTCCATTTGTTAACTTGGGGGCCATGCTCAAATTCGCGAGGGAAAATAGGTAAATGCCCAACAAATTATAAATCAGACACCGTTTTTTTATGCCAACCACATCCACATCGGTCGACATGCAGGCGCTTGGCGAAAAAATCGAGAAGTCCAGCGCGTTCATTGAACAGATTTACGACGAACTCGACAAGGTGATCGTCGGGCAGCGCTACATGATCGACCGGCTTCTGATCGGACTGCTGGCGGACGGACACGTGCTGCTGGAGGGCGTGCCCGGACTGGCCAAGACCCTGACCGTCTCCTCCCTGGCGAGGGTGATCAGCACCAAGTTCCAGCGGCTGCAGTTCACGCCCGACCTGCTGCCGGCCGACCTCATCGGCACCCTTATCTACAATCAGAAGGAGGCGGAATTCACGGTAAAGAAGGGGCCCATTTTCGCGAATATTATTCTGGCCGACGAGATCAACCGGTCGCCGGCAAAAGTACAGAGCGCCCTGCTGGAGGCCATGCAGGAGCTGCAGGTCACCATCGGGGAGACCACCTTCGAACTGGACGAGCCCTTCCTGGTGCTGGCCACACAGAACCCGATCGAGCAAGAGGGCACCTATCCCCTGCCCGAAGCGCAGGTGGACCGTTTCATGATGAAAATCATCATCGACTATCCGAACGAGTCCGAGGAGATGGAGATCATGAGGAGGCAGGCCAAAACGGGCAAGCAGAAACAGCTCGAGCCGGTCATCACTCCCGAAAAGGTCCTGGAGGCCCGAAAAGTGGTCAACGAAATCTACATCGACGAAAAGGTGGAGCAGTATATCATCGACCTGGTCTTTGCCACCCGGGAGCCCGCCGGCCACGGGCTGGATGATCTTGCGGAACTGATCAATTTCGGCGCCTCCCCGCGCGCCTCCATCAATCTTAATCTCGCGGCCCGCGCGCACGCCTTCATGGAACACCGCGCCTACGTGACGCCGGAGGATGTGAGGACGATCGCCATGGACGTGCTGCGCCACCGGGTCATTCCCACCTTCGAAGCCGAGGCGGAGGAGATCACCTCCGAGGACCTGGTGGAGAAAATCCTCTCCACCGTCCAGGTTCCCTGAAGACTCCGGCCTGTTTTTTGTCATTTCCGGACCACATCTGCATCCATCACACCTGATTGGGAACAATACACGTTAAAAAGTGATAAACAGAGTGAACACTACAAGGAACATTTGTTGTTATAGTTGTATAATTCCCAAAATCACTCTTTCTTATAACAGTATTTTCAAAAGACAATGAGCAAAATGAAAATTAACTTCGTATCCCGTGGTGACGTGAGTGTATCAAAGAAAAGTTCCTCCAAATACGATCCTCTCCTCGAGGCTGTTCAGAAACTGGAATCGGGCGGCAAGGCCCTGGAAGTATCCTACAAGAGCGAGTCGGAGCTGAACTCCATGCGCAACGTGGTGTACAGCTACAACAAGGAGACCGGCAGCAAAGTGAAGAGCAGCAAGCACCCCAAGGAGAACGTGGTCTACTTCTACAAGGAGTAATCCCGCAGGATCTTCGCCCCCCCGCCCCACGTGGGGAAAGAACCATGAGACGATAGCCGGACGGCAGACGGGAGAGCTCCGTCCTTTTGCAGCGGACCCGGTTTCCCCGGTCCTGCTTCGACCCACTGAATGTTGATCCATGAAAAAAGCCCCTGCGAACAGAAATTCGCAGGGGCTTTTTTTAATAATTGAGCGAACAGCGGGGCCGTGAAGGCGCAGTTACGAACTACTCCTCCTCGTCGGACTCCTGCCGCTTTTTCTCTTCTTCGGCTTCCTCCTCGGAGGCTTCCGCGTCAGAGACTTCCTTTTCGGAATCTTCCTCTTCATCAGAGGCTTCCTCTTCGGAGTCTTCCGTTTCGGAATCCCCGGCATCCTCCTCCGGTTCGGCGGCGGTTTCCGCCTCATCGGCCTGTTCCGCCTCGTCCGTCTCTTCGGCTTCTTCGGCCTCTTCTACTTCCCCGGCCTCTTCGGCCTGCCGGGCTTCGATCGCCTCCTTCTCCTTGGCTTCCATCTGTTCTTTCAGGTCAGCCAGGCCGGACATCTCGCCGAGCGTCGGCGTACCGGTCGTCTTCGGCGAGGGCGTGCTCTTCTCCCGCGAGACGGGTTCGGAGGACGGCTTGGCCCGGTCGAGATCCTTCTCGCGCCGGCTGAGCGTAATGTTCTTGTTGTTTTCGTCCAGCTCGATCACGAAGGCCTTGACGCTCTCTTCCAGCTCAAAGCTCTCTTCGGGCGCTCCCTCCTCGCCGGTTTTGCTGGCCGGGATAAATCCTTCCAGCCCGTGGGGCAGATCCACAAAGAGCCCCTTGTCGGTGATCTTCTTGACCTCGCCTTCCACCTCGGACGTAAGCCCGTACTCTTCGGCGAAGGCCTCCCACGGATTCTCCTTGATCTGCTTGTGACCCAGGGTAATCCTGCGGTTCTCGAAATCGATGGCCAGTATGACCACTTCGATCTCCTGCCCCTTGTCGATGATCTCGTTGGGGTGGTTCACCTTCTCGGTCCAGCTCAGGTCGGAGATGTGAATGAGTCCGTCAATGCCGGGCTCGAGCTCCACGAAGACCCCGAAGTTGGTGAGGTTGCGAACCGTTCCGGTATGCTTGGAGCCGACCGGATAGCGCTTGTCGATCTCCTCCCAGGGATCTTTTTCAAGCTGCTTGACGCCCAGCGAGATCTTCTTCTCGGGGGCGTTCACGTTCAGCACCACGCACTCGATCACGTCGTCTTTCTCGACGAGCTGCGAGGGGTGCTTGATGTGCTGGGTCCAGGACATTTCGGAGATGTGGATCAGTCCCTCCACGCCCTTCTCCAGTTCGATAAAGGCGCCGTAGTCGGTAATGGAAACCACCCGGCCCTGCACCTTCATGCCCTCGGGATACTTGATGTCGATCTCATCCCAGGGGTGCGGCTGCAGCTGCTTGAGTCCCAGCGAAACCCGCTTGGACTCGTCGTCGTAGTCGATCACCGCCACGTTCATGCGCTGGTCGAGGGAGACGATCTCGTCGGGATGCTCCACGCGTCCCCAGGAGAGGTCGGTGATGTGCAGCAGGCCGTCCACGCCGCCCAGGTCGATGAAAACCCCGAAATCGGTAATGTTCTTGACGAGGCCCTCCAGCACCTGGCCCTCCTCGATGGTGGAGAGAATCTCCTGGCGCTGCTCTTCGAGGTCCGACTCGATAAGGGCGCGGTGGGATACCACCACGTTTTCCGCCTGCATGTTGAGTTTGACCACCTGGAACTCCATGGTCTTGCCGACGTAGGCGTCGAAATCGCGTACCGGCCGCACGTCGATCTGTGAACCGGGCAGGAAAGCGTCGATGCCCATGATCTCGGCAACCATGCCGCCCTTGATGCGGCGCTTGATGTATCCTTCCAGGATCTCGCCGGTTTCCGCGGAGCGCTCGATGGTTTCCCACGCCTGCAGAATGTCGGCCTTGCGCCGGGAGAGAATCAACTGGCCCTCCTGGTCTTCCACCATGTCCAGGAAGACCTCCACCTCGTCGCCCGGCTGCAGGTTCTCGATCATCTCGTCCGGGAACTCGTTGACCGGCACCAGGCCTTCCGATTTGAATCCGATGTCAACCACCACGTAATTCTCGTCCACCGAGACCACGCGGCCTTTTACAATCTCCTTCTCCTCAATTTCATTCAGCGTATCCTCATACATCGACTCGAGCTGGTGGAACTCGTCGTCGGTGTAATCTTCGGAGGCCGCCTCCAGCTCATCGAAGGTGTACACTTCCTCGTCCATGTCGCCGGTAAAGGCGGGAACATCATCTTCGGTAATTTCGCTAATATCTTCTTCGGTCGTGGCCTCCGGTTCGCCGTCTTCCGTCGCTTCCGCGCCATCGTCCTCTTCCTCTTCGGCGGCAACGTCGGTATCGCCGGCTTCCTCTTCATCCGCCGTTTCGGCTTTGCCGGATTTGGTCTGCTCCGCATCCGTTTCGGTTTCACCGGATTCGGTCTGCTCCGCATCCGTTTCAGGCTCTTCGGCCTCCTCTTCTTCCGCTTTTGCCTCCTCGGCGTCCGCGGGCTCGTCATCCTTGACGGCTTCGGTCTCCTCCTCGGTCACTTCTTCGTCGGCCGGCGCGTCGGGGGCTTCCGCCTCCTGCTGTTCGGTACTTTCGGCCTGCTGCTCGCTTCCGGTCTGCTGGTTTTGAGATTCTTTCTCTTCCTGTTCCTGTTTTTGCTTAACGTCTTCGGTCATTACTGTTTTCGTTAAAATTACCGCGCAGCAGCTTCTGCTGCGGGATTAAGGTTAGGGTTTGTTACTCGTTGTCTGTTTGCCGGCTGCCGGAGAGCCGATCGCTTTCCGGCGTCTCCTCCTGCAGCGCATTAATCAAAGAACAAATGTGGTCGACCTGTTGTTCAAAAGTCAATTCCGTGGTATCGATCTCCACGGCATCCTCCGCTTTTCTGAGCGGATCGGACGACCGGCTGGAATCCTTCCGGTCGCGCTTTTCAATATTCTCCAGGATCTCCTCGTACCGCACGTCGGGATCCTCCTCTTTCCGCTCCTCGTAGCGCCTCCGCGCGCGTTCCTCCACGCTGGCGGACATATATATCTTAAGCGCCGCTTCGGGGAAAACCGCGGTACCCAGGTCCCTGCCCTCGGCGATGTACCGTCCACGGGCCACTTTGGCGCGCATCAGCTCATTCAGATGCGCGCGGACGCCCGGCATGGCGGCCACCTCACTCACCTTGTCGGTCACGCGGGCGGACCGGATCCGGCCGGTTACGTCCTCGCCTCCCAGGTAGACCCGGAAGCCGTCGTCGTAGCCGAAGTCCAGCGGTTTTTCCGACAACAATCGAAAGAACGCCGATTCCTCGCATCCGGCTTCCAGATACAGCAGGGTGGCGGCCCGGTAGAGCGCTCCCGAATCGAGGTATCGGATCTCCATTTTTTCTGCCACGGCCCTGGCGGTCGAACTTTTCCCTGAACCGGCCGGGCCGTCGATGACGATAATCATAATGGAAAGTCTTTCAAATTACTCTTCTTTTGGTAAATTTTCAATGTTTTCTTGTTTAATGATTTCAGAAATTTTAACTTTGGAGTCTTTCTGGTCGGGGAAAGAATACAAAGAATTTTCGAATAACGGATAAGACCACACCGGTTACATTTATGCCACAACACCAGTCAGCCAAAAAGCGCGTACGCCAGAACGAAAAACGACGCCAGCGCAACCAGTCCCAGCGGTCCAAAATGAGAACGTTGATCAACAAGGTAATGGAGACCGAGGACAAGGAGAAGGCGGAGGAGTACCTGAAGGAGGCCACCTCCGTGCTCGACCGCTATTCCGGCAAGGGATTGATCCATCCCAACAACGCGGCCCGCAAGAAATCGAAGATGACCAAACACGTCAACAACCTGTAACACCCTCCATCTCCCGGCGTGGCCGCCCCCTATTCCAAATCACTTCTGGTCATTCTTGACGGATACGGGCTGGCCGAAAATCCCGACGTCAGCGCCATCGACCGGGCCGACACCCCCTTCCTGGATCGCCTCTTCGACACGTGGCCCCATACCTCGCTCTCCGCCAGCGGAAGCGACGTGGGACTCCCCGACGGGCAGTTCGGCAATTCCGAAGTGGGACACATGAACATCGGGGCCGGGCGCGTGGTGCCGCAGGAGCTGAGCCGGATCAACCGGGCCATTGAGGAGGGCCGTTTCTCCGGCAACGAGGTTCTGACTGAGGCCATGGAGGAGGCCTCCGCCGCCGGCCGCCTGCATATCATGGGACTCTTCTCGGAGGGGGGCGTTCACAGCCACAACGACCACCTCTACGCCCTGCTGGAGATGGCCTCCGTCCACGGGATAGACGACGTCTTTGTTCACGCCTTCACCGACGGTCGAGATACCTCCCCCACCGGGGGCGCCGGGTACGCGCGGCGCTTCCTGGAGCGAAGCGGGGAGATCGGCTGCGGCACCCTGGCCTCGCTGGTGGGCCGGTACTATGCCATGGACCGCGACGGCCGGTGGGAACGGACCCGGAAAGCGTACGACCTGCTGGTGCGCGGCGAGGGGGAGCCCTTCCGGGATCCCGCGGAGGCCCTGGAGGAGGCCTACCGCGAGGAGATCACCGACGAGTTCATGGAACCGATGCTGCTGGAGGACACGCCCGAATCCCGCATCTGCGACGGCGACGTTGTCCTCTTCTATAACATAAGGGGCGACCGCGCGCGCCAGCTCACACGGGCGTTCCTGGAAGAGGAGTTCGAGCCCTTTCCGGCGGAGTCGCTCGACCTCCGCTACGTGACTTTCACGCAGTACGATGAAAATTTCGAGCGCGCCCGGGTGGCCTTTCCGCCGGAGCCGATCCGGAATACGCTCGGGGAGGTGGTCAGCGGCCGGCACCTGGATCAGCTTCGCATCGCCGAAACCGAAAAGTACGCGCACGTCACCTATTTTTTCAACGGTGGAGAGGAGACGCCCTTCCGGGGCGAGGAGCGCATCCTGATTCCCAGCCCGGGCGTCGCCACATACGACCTGAAGCCGGAGATGAGCGCACCCGAGGTGGCCGACGCCCTCTGCTCCCAGCTCATGACCGAAAAACATGCCCTCTGCGTACTCAACTTCGCCAATCCCGACATGGTGGGACATACCGGGGTCATGGAAGCCGCCGTCCGGGCGGTGGAGGCGGTGGACGAACAATTGGAGAAGGTTGTCCGAACGGCACGCGCGCACAACTACAAGATCCTGATCATCGCGGACCACGGCAACGCCGACTGCATGATCCAGGAAGACGGCTCCCCGCACACCGCCCACACCTCCGCGAGCGTTCCCGCGCTGCTGATCGGGGAGGGACGGGACGCGAAGCTGCGCTCGGGACGGCTGGCGGACGTCGCCCCCACCCTCCTGAAAATGATGGGGATCGACCGCCCGGATGAGATGACGGGGAAGCCGTTGTTTTAAATGCCCTTGCCGAGGGAGAAAACCTTCCGGCGAATGCTCCCGGCATGCTGTTTCCCAACGGCCCGCAAGGTCGCCGAAGGGGGTTCAGATGGCCGGTATCGGCGACGATAACCGAAGGGACAGCGGCTTCGCGAAGGGGTACGGTCACCGTTTCAAATCCCTGCCTTGGGGCTTGCTTTTGCACGATGCCAATACTACTTTCGTTGGGGTACGGTGAACTAAAGATCAATTCAACTCGTTAACTACGGGTAAGAAAGAGACCAAAATCAGAGGAAGGTTCCAACTATATGGAGGGTAATTTTTCCAGCAAGGTTCGCGATGTCATTCAGTTCAGCAGGGAGGAAGCGCTGCGGCTGGGGCACGACTACATTGGAACGGAGCACCTGATCCTGGGCATCGTCCGTCTCGGAGAGGGAGTGGCGATCAAAATCCTCAAGAATCTGAATTGTGATCTCTACAAACTGAAGAAGACCGTCGAGGACACCGTACGCGGTACGGGCGGCTCTGTGACGGTCGGCAATATTCCCCTGACCAAGCAGGCGGAGAAGGTACTGCGGATCACCTACCTGGAAGCCAAGCTCTACAAGAGCGACACCATCGGAACCGAGCACCTGCTCCTCTCCCTCCTCAGGGACGACGAGAACATCGCCGCCCAGATCCTGCAGCAGTTCAACGTTTCCTACGACGCGGTCCGCGAGGAGCTTGACCTGATCATATCGGGCAAGTCCCCGGACGAAGACCAGAAACAGGACGCACGATCGGTATCTGCCAGCCTCTCCTCCTCGAAAGGCGGCAAATCGTCCGGAAGCTCGAGAGAAAAGAAGAAAATGGATAAATCAAAGACACCGGTACTGGACAATTTTGGCCGCGACCTGACCCAGCTGGCCGAGGAAGACAAACTGGACCCGATCATCGGGCGGGAGAAAGAGATCGAGCGCGTGGCCCAGGTGCTGAGCCGCCGCAAGAAGAACAACCCGGTCCTGATCGGGGAGCCCGGCGTGGGCAAGACCGCCATCGCCGAGGGACTCGCCACCCGCATCGTCGAACGCAAGGTCTCCCGCGTGCTGTACGACAAGCGCGTGATCGCCCTGGACCTGGCCGCCCTCGTGGCCGGCACCAAGTACCGCGGGCAGTTCGAGGAGCGGATGAAAGCGGTGATGGGCGAGCTGGAAAAAACCGAGAACGTCATTCTCTTCATCGACGAGCTGCACACCATCGTGGGCGCCGGCGGGGCCAGCGGATCGCTGGACGCCTCCAACATGCTCAAGCCCGCCCTGGCGCGCGGCGAGGTGCAGGCGATCGGTGCCACCACCCTGAACGAATACCGCCAGTACATTGAAAAGGACGGCGCGCTGGAGCGCCGCTTCCAGAAGATCATGGTGGATCCCACCACGCCCGAGCAGACCATCGAGATTCTGACCCAGATCAAGGACAAGTACGAGAAGCACCACAACGTCAGCTACTCCGAGGAGGCGATCGAGGCCTGTGTGAAGCTGACCGACCGGTACGTGACCGACCACTTCCTACCGGACAAGGCGCTGGACGCGCTGGACGAGGCGGGCGCCAGAGTCCACCTCTCCAACATCAACGTGCCCCAGCACATCCTGGACCTGGAGGAGGAGATCGACCAGACCAGCCAGGAGAAAAACGCCATGGTCAAGAAGCAGCGTTTCGAAGAGGCCGCCCGGCTGCGGGACAAGGAGAAGCGCCTCAACGAGGAGCTGGACAAGGCGCAGAAGAAGTGGGAGAAAGAGTCTGAGGACATCATATTCGACGTGGATGAGGAGAACGTGGCCGAAGTGGTGGCCATGATGAGCGGCGTGCCTGTCAACAAGATCAGCCAGAGCGAGGGCAAGAAGCTGCTCAAGATGAAGGAGGAGCTCGGCAAGGAGATTGTCGGCCAGGACGAGGCGATCGTGAAACTGACCAAGGCCATCCAGCGCACCCGCGCCGGACTGAAGGACCCCACCCGCCCCATCGGCTCCTTCATCTTCCTCGGTCCCACGGGCGTGGGCAAGACCGAAACCGCCAAGGTGCTGGCGCGCTACCTCTTCGACCAGGAGGACGCCCTCATCCGGATCGACATGAGCGAATACATGGAGAAGTTCTCCGTCTCCCGCCTGGTCGGGGCCCCTCCCGGCTACGTGGGCTACGAAGAGGGCGGCATCCTGACCGAGAAGGTGCGCCGCAAGCCCTACAGCGTCATACTGCTGGACGAGATCGAGAAGGCCCACCCGGATGTGTTCAACATCCTTCTGCAGGTGCTCGACGACGGTATCCTGACCGACAGCCTCGGGCGCAAGGTGGACTTCCGCAACACCATTATCATCATGACTTCCAACATCGGCGCCCGCGACATTCGCAACATGGGCAAGGGCATCGGCTTCAGCTCGGGTTCGAGTTTCGACTACGAGCAGATGAAGTCCACCATACAGGACGCTCTCAAGAAGGTGTTCAATCCGGAGTTCCTGAACAGGATCGACGACGTGATCACCTTCCGGGCCCTGGAGAAGGAGGATATTTTCAAGATTATCGACCTGATGTCCGACGACCTCTTCAAGCGGGTTCGCGAGCTGGGCTACACGGTGGAGATCACCAAGAGCGCGAAGGAGTTCCTGAGCGACAAGGGCTTCGACCAGAAGTACGGCGCCCGTCCCCTTCAGCGGGCCATCCAGAAATACGTGGAGGACCCCCTGGCCGAAGAGCTGCTTGAGGAGGACTATCCCGAAGGCACCAACATCAAGATCAAGATGAACAAGTCGAGGGACGGCCTCGCCTTCTCGTGGGACGAGCCCGACGAGGAGGAGATCCGCAAGCGTGAGGAGAGCAGCGACGCCGAATCCGGCGGATCCTCCGATTCAGGCGGCTCCTCCGCGACCCCGTCCCGGTCCGCCACCTCCAAGGAGACCGGCGCCTCGGGATCGGGAAGCCAGCGGGAATCCAAATCCCAGGCCAAGGCCTGACAGAGGGCCGCCGGGGGCGCAGGTTACCGGAATTAACTGCATCAGGCCCCGCCGCACGGTTTCCGGGCAACATCGCTTTCCATGAAATTTTCCGTCGTCATCCCCGTCTACAACCGTCCCGGCGAGGTCCGGGAGCTGCTGGAGAGCCTCACGCACCAGACCTACGACCGGTTCGAGGTGCTCCTGGTGGAGGACGGCTCGGATGAGACCTGCGAGGAGACGGCGGAGAAGTTCCGCGACTCCCTGGACCTGCGCTATTTTTACAAGGAGAACAGCGGACAGGGCTTCAGCCGCAATTACGGGTTTGAGCGGGCCACGGGCGACTATTACGTGGTGTTCGACTCCGACTGCGTGATTCCCCCCGACTACTTCGAGAAGGTCCGCGACCACCTGGAGCGCGAGCCGCTGGACGCCTGGGGGGGACCCGACCGGGCGCACCGCGGGTTTTCCCGGCTGCAGAAGGCGATCAGCTACGCCATGACCTCCCCCCTCACCACCGGGGGCATCCGCGGCAACCGCAGGCACGCCGGCACCTTCCGCCCCCGCAGTTTCAACATGGGGATCTCCCCCGAGGTCTACCGGAGCACCGGCGGATACCGCATCACCCGGATGGGCGAGGACATCGAATTCAGCCTGCGTATCAGCCGCGAGGGATTCCGCACGGGGCTGATACCGGACGCCTTCGTCTACCACAAGCGGCGCAGCAGCCTGGCGGATTTCTTCCGGCAGGCCCACTTCTTCGGCCGGGCGCGGATCAACATCGGACGCTTTTTCCCGGGCGCGGTGAAATGGGTGCACCGCCTCCCCGCCCTCTTTACCGTCGGACTCCTGTTCTACCTGTCGCTCCCGCTGTGGAACCCCGCCCTCTTCGGGTGGCTCAGCATACCTTTCGGGGCCTGGGCCGGCGCCATCCTGCTGCACGCCTCCTGGAAATACAGGGACCCGATCGTGGGACTGCTGAGCGTGGCCGCTTCCGTGGTGCAGCTGACGGGTTACGGGACCGGCTACCTTCGGGAACGGCTTCGGAAATGGCGGGGGCAAACAAATTGATTTGCGAGGCAGAGACCCTTATATTTGAAATCTTTCTGAGCCGCGGCAAATACCGGAAAACAACCGCGGCTCTGCGGATTCTTTGACATATTTTTGAGTAACGTACGGGGAGTAGCGCAGTCCGGTAGCGCATTCGCTTTGGGAGCGAAGGGTCGCAGGTTCAAATCCTGTCTCCCCGACATGCAGTGAAAGCGACAAGGCGTCTAGCCGGTATCCGCCTTTTCAGCCACGATGGAACGGTGGAGAGCCGGAACCGGGTTTTAGGCGCCCGTAGCTCAACTGGATAGAGCAGCTGCCTTCTAAGCAGCAGGCTGCAGGTTCGAGTCCTGCCGGGCGTACTGATGATTTCAGAAGGCGACATGGCCGAGTGGTTAGGCAGAGGTCTGCAAAACCTCCTACGGCGGTTCGAATCCGCCTGTCGCCTCTTTTTTTTACGGTCTTTCGTTACGGATATATGCCGCGTTCGTCTAGGGGTTTAGGACGCCGCCCTTTCACGGCGGTAGCAC
>CAZGSL010000025.1:0-32661 GCA_964528445.1 uncultured Balneolaceae bacterium
GGCAGGTCCACGCCCCGCTCGCGCGCCGTCCTGACCGCCTCCTCGTAGCCGGCGTCGGCGTGGCGCATCACCCCGCTGCCCGGGTCGTTGGTCAGCACCCGCTCCAGCCGCTTGTCGGCCCGCAGCGTGCCGTCGGCTACGCAGACCATTCCGCCGTGGATGGAGTATCCGATGCCTACGCCTCCCCCGTGATGCAGGGAGACCCAGCTGGCCCCGCTGGCCGTGTTGAGCATGGCGTTGAGCAGGGGCCAGTCGGCGATGGCGTCCGACCCGTCCTTCATGCCTTCGGTCTCCCGGTTGGGGGAGGCCACCGACCCTGCATCCAGGTGATCGCGTCCGATGACCAGCGGCGCGTCAACTTTGCCCCGCTTTACGAGCCAGTTGAATTTGGCGCCCATCTCGGCCCGCTCCCCGTACTCCAGCCAGCAGATCCGTGAGGGAAGGCCCTGGAACTGCACCTGCTCGCGGGCTTTGCGTATCCATCGGGCGAGGGAATCCTTTTCGGGGAAGGTCTCCAACACCGCCTTGTCGGTGGTGTAGATGTCCTCGGGATTGCCGGATAGGGCGGCCCAGCGGAAAGGACCGGAGCCCTTGCAGAAAAGGGGACGGATGAAGGCGGGGACGAATCCGGGAAAATCAAAAGCCTCATCCATGCCCCGGTGGTCGGCCACCTGTCCCCGTATGTTGTTGCCGTAGTCGAAAGTCACCGCTCCCCGCTCCTGCATCCGGAGCATCGTCTCCACATGCGTAACCATGGAGTCGAGCACGTCCTCCCGATACCCCTCCGGATCCGATTCCCTTTTCTCATCGGCCTCCTCAAGGGTATAACCGGCGGGGATATAACCCACCTGAAGATCGTGGGCCGAGGTCTGGTCGGTCAGGACATCCGGTATCACATCCTTCCGGAGCATTTCGGGAAGTACTTCGGCCACATTCCCCAGCAGGCCGACGGAGAGCGCCTTCCCCTTCTCCCTGGCATCCAGCGCTTTATCCAGGGCCTCATCCAGCGACGTGCATTTCACATCGCAATAGCCGGTCTTCACGCGCCTGTCGATCCGATTTTCGTCCACTTCGATTCCGATGCACGAGGCCCCGTTCATGGTGGCGGCCAGAGGCTGCGCACCGCCCATGCCGCCCAGCCCCGCGGTGACCAGCAGCCGTCCCTCGAGGGTGCCCCCGAACTGCTGGCGGGCGCATTCGGCGAAGGTCTCGTACGTCCCCTGCAGGATGCCCTGGGTCCCTATGTATATCCATGAGCCAGCGGTCATCTGGCCGTACATGGTCAGTCCCATCTTGTCCAGGCGCCTGAACTCGTCCCAGTTCGCCCAGTTCGGCACCAGGTGGGCATTGGCAATCAGTACCCTCGGCGCCTCCTCGTGAGTACGGAAAACCCCTACAGGCTTGCCGCTCTGCACCAGAAGGGTTTCGTCGTCTTCCAGCCGCTTGAGGGTCTCGACGATCTTGTGGTAGCACTCCCAGTTCCGGGCGGCCTTCCCACCTCCCCCGTAGACGATCAGCTCGTCGGGCTTTTCGGCCACCTCCGGATCCAGATTGTTCATCAGCATTCTCAGGGCGGCCTCCTGGTGCCAGCCCTTGCAGTTCAGCTTCGTTCCGGTCGGGGCTTTGATGGGCTCGGATGGAGGGGTCTGCTGATTCATAACCGTAACCGTTTTCTTGCGTTTGCCATAAAGTAACGCACCCGGAAGTCTAAGTCTAATAGCACGGTGCTTGCTTCACTTTATTGGTTTATTTATCATGCGGCGGTTCTGCTTCTTTAGTATGTGCTTAACCATTCCCAATAAACAGATGAGGTTGCATGGCAAACGGCTACTCGGGTGAAGCCTCGGCTTCCGTACACAATGACTTTTTCGGCCATCCGCGTGGCCTCTCGACCCTCTTCTTCACCGAGCTCTGGGAGCGTTTCAGCTACTACGGGATGCGGGCCCTTCTCGTCCTTTATATGACGGCGGAGGCGATGGGTGGCAATCCCGGTCTTGGATTCAGCGTAGCCAAAGCCACAGCCATTTACGGACTTTACACCTTTTTCGTCTACGTGCTCTCCCTGCCGGGTGGCTGGGTGGCCGACAAGATGTGGGGACAGCGGAAGGCGGTCTTCGTGGGCGGATGTATCATCGCCGCGGGACACTTCAGCATGGCCGTACCCATGATCGAATTTTTCTACCTGGGTCTGGCGCTGATCGTCATCGGCACCGGCCTGCTGAAGCCCAATGTCAGCTCCATGGTCGGCGATCTCTACCCGGAAGGCGGGGCGCGGCGGGACGCCGGCTTCTCCATCTTCTATATGGGGATCAACTTCGGCGCCATCCTGGGTCCCCTGCTTTGCGGACTTCTTGGCGAAGGCTACAACTGGCACTACGGCTTCTCCCTGGCCGGCATAGGGATGGTCCTCGGACTCATATCCTACAAGATCGGCGGCAAGTACCTTGGCAGCGCGGGCGATCTTAAAGTGGACGACTCCGAAGAGGTTCTCAACCGGCGCAGCCGACGCTTCTACTCCGGGCTCTCCATCGTGGCCGCGCTTATCGTTACCTTCGTTTTCCTTGCCAGCTCGGGCGTCATCACCGTAACGCTGGCAAGTATGGCCGAATATCTCGGCTACGCCGCCGTGATTATTACGGTGGGCTTTTTCGGCTATATCATTTTCTTCGGGGGACACAATACGGAGGAGAAGAAAAAACTGGGCGTCATATTCTGGCTCTTCCTGCTGGCCGCCCTGTTCTGGAGCGGCTTTGAACAGGCGGGCTCCTCCCTGAATCTTTTTGCGGCCGACCTGACCAACCGCGCCGCCGGTCCCTCCAGCTTCCTGACCGGTTTCGGATCGCTGCTGATCACGTTTCTCGTAGCCATCCCGGTTACGTATGTCATCTACAGGATTATTAAACGGGAAGACATCTGGGACGTCGCAAAAATCATTATCGTTATCGCTTCCGGGGGCGTTGTTATCGGACTCTACTTCCTGCTGGAGCGTATCGGTCTTGGCTGGGAGATCCCTGCCAGCACCCTGCAACTGATCAATCCCACCTTTATCGTAATCTTCGCGCCCATCTTCGGGTTCATGTGGACCTGGCTTGCGGCGCGCAACGCCAACCCCTCCATTCCGGTGAAGTTTGGACTGGGCCTGCTTGGCCTGTCGGCCGGTTTCTTCGTGCTCTCATGGGGGGCCGCCAACGCCTCCGCGACCAATCTTGCCTCACCCGCCTGGCTGGTGGTTACCTATTTCCTCCATACGGCCGGTGAGCTCTGCCTCTCACCCGTGGGACTCTCCTCGATGACCAAGCTGGCACCCAAGTCACGCGTCAGCCAGATGATGGGTATCTGGTTCGTGGCCGCCGCACTGGGCAATCTTTTCGCCGGTGTAGTCGCCGGACAACTGGAGACCCTGTCGTCCGACAGCCTCTTCTGGTACGTGGCCATGATCGTCGGGGGAGGGGGCATCGTGGCGCTTCTGGCCAGCCCGTTCGTCCAGCGCCTTATGGGGGATGTGAAGTAACCGCAAATATTCATAGGGGAATCGGGCTTCTCCTGTTCCGCGACCTGAGCATGCATCAGATTACGATATGTTCCCGCGGCACCCGCCCGGTCAGCCAGATCCCCGGCTCGGTATCCGACCGGTAGTATACGTATCCCTCCCCGTGCATCACCAGGGCCTCCACCACCAGGACAACCGGCTTCCCGTGCCGTGCCCCCACCTGGCGGGCGTCCTCTTCCTCCGCAGAAAGATGCACGTACTGCCGCCCGCCCGGGAGGAGTCCCCGTTTCCGGATAGACTCCAGGTTCCTGTCCGCCGTGCCGTGAAAAAGCCGCTCCGGAGGCTGTCGCGGCTCGAGTCCCAGTTCGACGTCAACCGAATGGCCGTAACCCGCGCGGATGAACCGGCCATCCCCGCTGACGCGGAACCGGTTCTTCTCGCTCTCCTCCATCACTTCGCGGATGCCGTCACGGCTGAGATCTCTGCCTTCCTCCCGTGCTTTCTCCACCAGCTGGGAGATGCGAACCCAGCCGTGGCGGTCCATCTCCAGATCCAGTCTTCCCGGTTCGTGACGAAGCAGGTAACTCAGGTATTTGCTCAGGGAAACGCGTTCCGAACGGTCCATACGAATTAAGATGTGATTTTTCGGCCAAACCTGCAGCATCCTCAACACAAAATGACCTTTCGAATCGCCGGAGAATTCGTATCATTGAAGCTGCCAGTATCAAATCAACCCTCGTTTCCCATGAGACCATTCGCCCTCATTACCCGATCACTCGCATTCTTCTTCATCGTATTTTGCCTTCTGGCCGGCCACACGGCCGTCGCCCAGGAGGCCTCCGACACCTCCCGGTGGAGCGTAGAGGACGTCATCAACCAGGAGAGCGCCGGCGATCTCGCTTTCTCCCCGGACGGTAATGCCGTGGTGTGGACCAAAAATCGGCCGGACCGGGAAGAGGACGGTTTTGTCCGCAATCTCTACCTGACCCGGCTGGACGTAAAGGAGCCGGACAGCAGCTTCAAGACCGTGCAGCTGAGCCGCGGCTCGGACTCCGATTACAACCCCTTTTTCTCCCGCGACGGCGAAACCATCTATTTCCTATCCTCCCGCGATGAGGGCAACAAGCTCTGGGCCATGAGCGTCTACGGCGGGGAGCCGTACGCCGTCCATACCTTCGAGACCGGCATCTCAAGTCCCCAGTGGATGGGAGAACAGAAGCTGGCTTTCCGCTCCACCGACGGTAAAACCCTCTACGAGCGGGAACTCGAGGAGATGGAAGACAACACGGTGGTGGTGGAAGATACCGCCCATTTCAAGCCCAGCAGGGTCTTCTCATTCGACCTGCAGAGCAAGGAGATCACCCGCCTCACCGAAAACGAATACCCGGTCAATGAATACGAGGTTTCGGACGACGGACGATGGCTGGTCACCTCCCACGTGCTCTCTCCCCACTATACGGCCGATGCCGATCCCAAACCCAAATTCTACCTCTGGAACCTGGAAGAAGGCACCCGCAGGGAGATCCTGGCCGAGGGCTACCAGACGCCGGGCAACTTTGCGTTCGACGGCGACAACAACGGATTCTATTTCGTATCGGTGAAATCCTCCGATCCTCAGTGGCGGGGCGCGGGGATCACCCTTCTGCACTACTTTGACCTGCAGCGGGGCACCCCCGAACAAGTGCCTATCGATTGGGAATGGGGCCTCGGGTCAGGCTTCGACCTGGTGGGCAACGACCTTTTCGTGGGACTGGCCAACGGCCCTACCGTAAAGCTGGCCTACCTAGAGAAGACCGCCGACGGGTGGAATAAAAAGTCCGTGGAGGCCGGGGAACGGAACGAGCATATCTCCGTAACCGCTGTGGGCGAGGATAACCAGAGAATCGCCTACGTCTGGTCCACCGCTTCCGACCCGCCCGAATACAGGGTAGCCAACCTGGAAGAAACCCGGCAGAGGGTGACCATTCCCGACGGCGATGAACTTTTCGACCTGAATACCCACCTGGACGCCAAGACAAAGTCCCGCACCGAGGTGGTGCGCTGGGAGGGAGCCCTGGACGACACGGTATCGGGCATCCTCTACTATCCTCACAACTACCGCGAGGGCCGCTCCTATCCGCTGGTGGTCACCATTCACGGGGGACCCTCGGGGGTGGACACCGACAGTTGGGGCGAGTCGTGGACCGACTTCAACAACATCATGGCCCAGAAGGGCGCCTTCGTGCTGCAGCCCAACTACCACGGCTCCTCCAACCACGGACTGGAGTTCGTAGAGTCCATCAAGGGACATTATTACGAGTACGAGCTGCCCGACATCATCTCGGGCATCGACATGCTGGTCGAGCAGGGCAAGGTGGACCCGGACTCCATGGGCGTCAAGGGTTGGTCCAACGGCGCCATCCTTACCACCATGCTCACCGTCAAGCATCCTGACCTCTTCAAGGTGGCCGCACCCGGCGCCGGGGACGTAAACTGGACCTCCGACTACGGCACCTGCGCTTTCGGGGTCACCTTTGATCAGAGCTATTTCGGCGGCGCGCCGTGGGACGACACCGACGGGAAGATTTTCAACTCAACCTACATCCAGAAATCTCCCCTCTTCGAGATGGAGAAGGTGCGCACGCCCACCATCATATTCCACGGAAGCGAGGACCGCGCCGTGCCCCGCGACCAGGGCTGGGAGTACTACCGGGCCCTCCAGCAGATCGGTGAGGCCCCGGTGCGCTTCCTGTGGTTCCCCGGCCAGCCGCACGGCCTGCAGAAGATCACCCACCGCACCCGAAAAATGAGAGAAGAGATCCGCTGGTTCGACCAATACCTCTTCGGCTCGCATGAGCCGGAGAACGAGGCCTTCACGGAGGAGAGTCCGCTGGCGGAAGCCCTCAGGAAGGAAAAGGTCGCACGAAGCGGCGCCCTCTATGGCGAACGGATAAACGGCACGCTGATTCCGGAAGCCGTGCCGCTAAGTCAGGATTCCATTTCCGTGGGCCGCTTCGAGGTAACCAACGCCCAGTACGCCGAATACCGTCAGCACGATTACCCCGCCTCCCGTACCAACTATCCCATAACGGGGGTTTCCCGGGAGGAGGTCCGGGGTTACCTGAACTGGCTGGGCGAGGTGACCGGCGAGGAGTGGCGGCTGCCTACCGCCGATGAGGCGGAACGCCTGCAAAAGGCCGCCCGGGAAAGCGCCGCTTCGGAAAATACGCTGAACTGGTGGGCCGGCTACGAGCTGACCCTCTACGACGTGCCGGACCTCCGCAGAAAACTGGGCGAACTGGAAGGCTCCCTGCTGAAAGAGGCGGGCTCCCACAGTTCACAGTCACTGGGCGAGGGATTCTTCTACGACCTCGGCGGCAACGCCGCTGAACTTGTCTCGGGCGGCGGCACCTACGGCTGGTCCGCCGTAAGCTTCGTGGATTCCCGGGGGGAAGCGGAAGAGCCGCCTCCCTCCTACACCGGTTTCCGGGTCGTTAAAAATTAACTCAATTTCCTATGAAACTACTGCTTAAACTGGAAGAACTTTTTTTGCTGGGATACGGGCTGAAATATGCCGACGATTTTAAAAACACCCACCTGGGACGAATCGGACAGGAACCGGGAAGATTAGAGTAGGGCCCAGGCAGTCTGTTTCTCCTATATCGTGCCAAAACTTGATTTTAGGAGAGACTCTGACCATACTGCCTGACACACATCCCCGTAAGTCCAGGGCACCTACGTCATGCATCAGAACCCGCTCCTCCGCTTTTTTCCCATTCACCACGACAAGCCCGATCCGGCGTTTGTCGCCGCACAGCTGCGCAAGCCGCACGGGGACTTTGCCGAGAAAATTGCCGCAAAGATGGACGAGGGCAACACCCCCCTCTTCGATCTGACAGCCGAGGCCATGGAGCTGGACGGCAGCGAAAAAATTTTGGAGATCGGCTTTGGGAGCGGACGAAACTTTGCGCGTCTCCTCAACCAGTACAAAAACCTGGAATTGTGCGGCGTGGATTATTCGTCCGAGATGGTGCAATCCTCCCGTAAACTGAACAAAAAAGCCATCAGCAGCGGGCGCCTCGAAGTGCGAGAGGCCCCAAGCGACCAAATCCCCTATCCCGACGACACCTTTGACAAGGTCTATTGCAACATGGTGATCTACTTCTGGGAGGAACCCGACCCGCACCTCCAGGAAATCCGACGGGTGCTTAAACCCGGCGGTACGTTCTACACCGGGCTTAGAACAAAGGAAAGCATGCGGAAACTACCCTTCATCGAACACGGGTTCACCCTCTACGGGATCACCGGATGGAGTACAGTACTCCAGCGGAACGAGTTCCGTCCCGCGGAAATCCACACGCGACTCGATCCCCCCTTCGAGGAGGGAGGCGAAACCCTGCGCATGGAGTCGGTCTGCCTGTCGGCCGTGGCTTCCTAGTCCCCGAACCCCTGAAAACCCAGGCCAGACCAAACGATTATGCGAACTGTAGTTATCACCCTTACCTCCCTGTTGCTCATCACCTCCTGTTCGGGCGACCATTCCGCGACCTCTCCGGAATTTCCTGAACAGGCTACTCATGAACTGCAGACTGTTTTCCGGGTCTCGGAACCTGACACCGGACTATTTATCAATGGCGTCCGGATGCTGAGATTCCTGTCGGACGGCACCCTGCTTTTTAAAAACGGGTATGGTGGCACCCGCCTGCTGGAGATGGGTCGTGATGGAGCCCTATACACCGGACAGCGACCGTGAACTGATTCCGGACTATCCCCTGGAACTGCATCCCTCTGAATCACACGCTTACCGGGCGGTTATTCAAAATGATATTTCCTTCAACGATACCACGAGCCGGTTCTACAGGTTCATCGCGGGGGTTGACCATAACCTGCGACTCGCCGGCGAGGTCAACCTGCTGAGGCTTTCGCAGGACGCGGCCGTCTACCGGAACGGGCCCGGCATTTCAACCGACTGGGACGACGACTACCGCCGGGGCTTCTATTTCTACCGGCCCGAGTCCGGCGATGTGATCTACGTTACGAACACCTCCAACGAAATCCGGCGGCTCACTCCTGAAGGGGAAAGCCGGTTGATCGGCCACCTACCATTTGAACACCGCCCGAACGATCTCTCGGATCTAAGCATATCCGATTCCTATGATCCTGAACGGGTTGATCTGATTCGCTCAAAATTCCTGGATATACAGCCCTATTACCTCGACGCCTTCCGGGACGACAACCGGCTCTGGGTGCATTTCTCCCGTTCCGACTCCACAGCGCCCGACTGGGCGGTCACCGGGCTGGACGGGGAGATCCAGGCCTTTTTTCACGGGCCGGAATCGTTTCGCCCACTGGCAGTTGACGGCGGTCGTCTATACGGGGAACTGACCGTCGATGAGGTAGATTACCTGACCGCTTTCGTCCTCCGGACGCATTGATGGCCGGCGGGCCGTGCCGTACACGGTCCCATACCCTTCTCTTCTTTGTGATTCCATCTCCCATAGCCCTTATATTTATTGCCATGAACAAGGGGCAGGACAAACAGATCACCCAGCGCGAGCCCATTGCCGCCATTGCTACACCAGTGGGAGAGGGGGGTATATCGGTAATCCGGGTGTCGGGCAGAGACGCGATCAGCCGGGTGGAGAAACGATTCAAGGGACCAAAGCTGACCGAGAAGGAGTCCCACACCGTTCATTTCGGGAAAATTACGGACCGGGAGGGAAAGGTTGTGGACGAGGTGCTGGTCACGCTCTTTCGCTCCCCGCGCTCCTATACCGGCGAAGAGACCGCCGAAATATCCTGCCATGGCGGCGTTCTGGTTACCCAGGCGGTGCTGGAGACCCTTCTGGACGCGGGAGTCCGGTCGGCCGAGCCCGGTGAGTTCACCCAGCGTGCCTTCCTGAACGGCAAGATGGAACTGAGTCAGGCAGAAGCGGTGGCCGACCTTATTCATGCCAGAAGCGCCAAGGCGATGGACGCCGCCCACCAGCAGCTGGAGGGAGAGCTGGGAGAACATATTAAAGCGTTCCGCCAGCAGATCATTGACGCCACCGCTATGGTGGAGCTGGAACTAGACTTCTCGGAGGAGGATGTGGAGTTTGCCAACCGGGAGGAACTCAGGGAGCTCCTGGAGGAGGTGGACGAGGAGATCAACTCCCTGCTGGCCACCTACGAAACCGGACGCCTGGTCAAGCACGGGGTGAAAACGGTATTCATAGGCCAGCCCAACGTGGGCAAATCCACCCTGCTCAACACTCTCGTCGGAAAAGACCGGGCTATTGTCACGGAGATTGCGGGTACGACGCGGGATACCATCGACGTGGAATGGAGCTACGAGGGTCTTCGGTTTATTCTTACCGATACGGCCGGACTGCGAGAGACCGGCGACAGGGTGGAGGCCGAAGGCGTGAAGCGATCCCGGAAGGCGTTCGAGGAAGCCGACCTGGTGGTCTATCTGAAGGATCTCTCCCGTGAGTATAACGACCAGGAGCTGAACGAGATCAGGCGTTTCCAAAAAAAAGCCTCGGAGACCCCCTTTCTGCTGGTCGGGACCAAAAACGACATCGCCCTGGAGGGCATTGATGACCGACTGGAACCGGATATCAAAATCTCGGCGCTTGAGGGTGAGAAAATCGATGAGCTCAAGGAGCTGATGAAACAGCGGGCCATGGAGCAGACCGAATACGACACCTCCAGCCTGCTGGTTACCTCCAGCCGTCACCGTGATGCCCTTCAGAAAGCCCAGGAACACGTCCAAAGCGCCATTCAAGCTTTGGATCAGGGCATGACCGGCGATTTCCTCTCCATCGACCTACGGGGCGCGCTCCAGGATCTGGGGACCATTACCGGAGAAATTACCACGGAAGATGTACTGGACAGCATTTTCTCGCGCTTCTGCATCGGTAAATAACCCTCTCCTTCACCTGAGTATCCTCCCTGCGTATAACCACGTGCGCATTCCCACGTAATTTCCTAAATTATTAATTAAATTAGGCTATGGCAATGTCACATTTAATAAAACTAAGATATGGAATGCTCTTAAGCGCATAGTTCTATTAACTTAAGAGATCATCATGAGTACACTCAACGCCCTCTGGATAGGAAGCGCGTCATGATCCTGATTTTCGCCGTTGCCAAAAGAAGCAGGTTCGCCACAGGAAAGCAAGGTGAGCCCATTGCCAACATGGAGGCCGGGACCTCCCCCAGAATCCTGACCGTTAGTTACCGCCGTCTCCGGAACCGGAGCCGCCGTCACTTCCGGCTGCGTCGCCCCCGCTGTTGTTGTTCTGAGGATTGGGAATGGCGGGAGCGGATTGGGAGGGATTATTCATTCCCTGGCCCTGGGTGTTTTCAACACCGCTTTGCTGCACCGCGGGCTGCTGTACTTCCTGGCTGTCTATGGCAAAGTTCGCCAAGATACAGAGTACGAGAAGCGCGCCGCCCAGGACCGAGGTGGATTTAGACAGCAGGTCGGCCGTCCGCCGGGCGCCCAGTCCGCCTCCGCCGGCCATTGAGCCCGCGGCCAGACCGCCGGTCATGCCGGATCCCTGGCCTGGCTGCAGCAGCACGACGATGGTCAAAAGTATGCATATCAGGGTAATAACTCCCAGAATAACGTAATAAAGCATATCAGACTCTGTTCTGGATCGAATTCAAAGAATAGTAAAGGTATTCATTATTCCGATTTTATACAACGAATAGCCCTCTCAAAAATTCCATTGGCTAAATTACGGCTTCTCTTATTTGGGGATGGGCTGTATAAGCTCGGGAGAGTTGTTGCTGAGGTCGTTTACCTCCTCGGTAACCCGGTTCACCGCCATCTCGGTCAATGAGAACGGCTGTAACAGGGATTTCACTGCATCGGCCTTTTTGTTCAGCCACGCGTCAAACGACTCCCGTCTCAGGATAACCGGCATAAGATCGTCCACAGGCTGAACCAGGGCGTTCGCTTCGGTCTGTATCATCGCAAACGAGTAGACGTCCCTTCCGCTGGGCGATTTCCACACGGAGTAGAGTCCCGCCAGTCCCATGGCACGGTTGGAAAGCAGTCGAATGTAAAAAGGGGTGGCGTTCTTTTCAGAGGATTTCCACTTGTAAAATCCGTTGGCGGGAATCACACAGCGGCCCGGGGCAGCCCATTTGCCTGAATCCATGACCTCCTCCATCTGATCCGTCCTTATTTCGTAATGCTCCCTTCCCTCTGTCTCCTCTTCCGCATCTTCCGGTATCAATCCCCAGTGCGCCTGTTGTATTTGGCGTTCCCCCTCCTCGCTCAGCAAGATGGGATGCAGAGTTCCAGGGCTGATGTTGTAATTGGGGTCGAAGTAGTCGTCCCGAGCGGTGGTGGCGTCCAGCAGTTTCTCCACCTCCTCCTTATCGGCATGCAGTACAAATCGGTCACTCATGAAATCAATGTTTGGTCTGAAATTATTTAATAGGTTAGCATACGAGTTCTTCTATTGCAACCTGTCAACTTCCGCCGGCATAGTTATGGACATGTTTTACAATCGCGAGGAGAACCGACTTCGTTCCGGTTGGCGCCTTCTTCTGCAATTTTTACTTATGTTTGCCTGCACGGCGTTCTTCCTGCTCCCCCTTCTAATGAGCAATTCCGGGACCGGCGGCGCCTTCTCTCTGCCGAATACGCTAGCCGTCTGCCTGGGATCAACGGCAAGCGTCTGGGTGGCCGGCCGATGGCTTGACAGGCGGGCCTTCGAGCGCTTCGGGATCCGTCCCAGTCAACGCTGGTTCGGCGAGGCCGGCCTTGGAATTCTGTTTGGCCTGGCGGCCATGGGACTTGTATTCGGAATCGAATACCTCTCCGGATGGATCTCCCTGACCGGTTACGGCTGGGAAAGACCGGGGGGAGATCTCTGGAGCTGGTCTTTTATCTCTTTTCTGCTGGCTATGGTGATGGTGGGTTTTTACGAGGAACTGGTTTTCCGAGGTTACCAGATACTGAACCTGAGCGAGGGACTTCGATTCGGCCATCTGCAATCCATTCACGCGGCTTGCCTTGCCGTTCTTATAAGTTCGGTTTTCTTCGGGCTCATGCATGCCTGGAATTCCAACGCCACGGCGGTCTCCACTGTTAACATTGCCGTCGCCGGTGCGGTGCTGGCCGTGCCGTATGTGGTTACCGGGCGACTGGGATATTCCGTCGGCATACATATCGGTTGGAATTTTACGCAGGCGGGAATTTTCGGATTTCCTGTGAGTGGAACGCCTTTCCGTGGTTCCCTTTTTCAAATTGAACAGGAGGGCCCCCAGTGGATGACGGGAGGGAGTTTCGGACCTGAGGCCGGCCTGGTGGGTTTGGTGGGACTTGCCGCAATTCTGGCGCTGTTTATCGCATTACGGAGCCGCAGTGGAAAACCAATCGAGCTGGCTCCAATTTTCAGTCGGGGAAAACGGGAGGGCGGCAAAACAGATGAGCAAGGGTCATAAGTTTTGTATATTTCATCGACCTGATCCGAACCGTCTGAAATTGAGGCGGCGATAAGAAGCAAAATGCTAACAAAATGAAAAGGACAGAACGTTGAAATTTGATGAATTGAATCTCAGTCCCGAAATCATGAGCGGGCTGAAAGATGTGCAATACGAAGAAGCAACTCCCCTCCAGCAATCGATCATTCCCCAAATCCTTGAAGGCGGCGATCTCCTGATAGAGGACCGTGGCGACAAGGGAAAATACGGGGCGGTCGTCATCCCGGCTCTCGAAAAAATCGTGCGTGACGGGAAACAGGAGGACACCCGTGTGTTGATCCTTACTCCCAATCCTGAAGAAGCCAAACAGATTGACGAACTGGTCTGGGCCCTGGGCTATCACAAACAGATCGAGTGTGCTTCGATAGATCTGGACGGGGAACGGGCTCAGCAGGAAGAAGCACTTCATTCAGGTGTCCCTGTACTGGTAGGAAATCCGGGTCCGCTGATCGACATTATGGAAGAAAATCTATTCATCTTCCGAAATGTGGACTTGGTGGTGGTGGACAAAGCCGTTGAAATGCTCTCTCTTAATCTCTTCGATCGGATTCGTGATATCCAACGGAGAGTGGTTAGCGAACACCAATCCGTGTTGTTTGCCGAAGAGCTCACCGAAGAGGTAAAAGAGCTGGCCAACCTGCTCCTTGAGGATCCGGAAATTGAAGGATTTGAAGGAGCATCCGGGAAAGCCCTGAAGGAACCGCCGAGCGTACCCGATAATTTAAGCCAGGGTTATATTAATGTGCCGCCCCGGATGAAAATAAGTACGCTGATGGCCCACATTGAGCAGACACCGGGAGATACCTGCGTAATTTTTACCGCCTCAAAGCGGGGGACGGACCGTCTCTATAAGGCCTTCCAAAAAAGAGACCGCAAGGCAACCAGCCTGCACAACAAGCTCTCTGAGGAGAAGCGCCAGCAGCGCCTGTCCAATTTCACCGACGGGGATGTGCAGTACCTGCTGGTTTCGGAAATTCCGGCACAGGAACTGAAACTGGAAAGAGTTACACAGGTTATCAACTACGACGTTCCAGGCGATCCGGACGAATATCGTTTTCGTGCCAACATGGTGGAAACCGGAAAAGCCAGTCGGATCGTCTCGCTGGTTTCCAAGCAGGACCAAAGTGACATCAACGAACTGAAAAATGAACTGGGGCAAGCCCCCCAAAAACTGCCTCTCCCCGAAGAGGTGCAGAAAAAGCTTGAGGAGCGGAAAAGTAAAAAGAGCAACGGCCGGGGCAAGAGAGACAAGAAATCCAGGCCCTCGGGTAAAAAATCCTCCGGCAGGAAAAAAGAGAGGGATGAAGATGAGGATAAGCTGGAACTTCCGCGTCCCAGCTACGATAAACTGAGCGGCGGGCGGACGGGACACAAAGACGACGAGAAGGAAGGAGTAGTCGAATTCTTTAAACGACTCTTTTCCTCCTGAACCAGGAGGGGTCGCCCTTTCAGGCAGTCATCTTTTTCTCTTTTGACATCACCACGTCCTTGATAGCTTCAAAACCCTTGAGGGTTTTTGCGATATGCTCGTCCGTGTGGGAGGCGGTGGGAATCAGACGAATCAGCACGGTCCCCTTGGGTACTACCGGATAGGTGACGCCGCTGACGAACACGCCGTGTTCTTCCCGTAGCTTACGCATGATCAGTTGGCAGAGATCCGTACTTCCCTGGGTCAAAACAGGTGTTACCGGACTCTCCGAGGGCAACACGTTGTAGCCGATTTCTTTTAGACCCTCCCGGAGTTTCCTCGTATTTTCCCAGAGCTTTTCCCGAAGTTCTGGGTGATTGCGGATGATTTCGAGTCGTTTCCGTGCGGAGACAACGATCGGCATGGGAACGGATTTCGCGAAAATCTGGCTCCGGGCATTGGCTTTCAGAAACTCTACCACCCGCTCCTCGGTAGCCACAAAAGCACCGATTACCGCCACCGCCTTGGCAAACGTCCCAAAATAGATGTCAATTCCGTCATGGCAGCCCAGTTCCGTACCCGTGCCCGATCCGTCGTGACCCAGCGTGCCGAAACCGTGGGCATCATCCACCAGCAGGCGGAAAGGATATTTCTCCTTTAGGGCAATCATCTCTTCCAAAATTCCCAGGTCGCCGGTCATACCGAAAACCCCCTCCGTCACCACCAGGATCGATGAGTCGTCTTTGGACTTTCGATGGGCCCGTTCGAGCTGTTTTTCAAAACTTTCAACATCGTTATGCTTGAAAACAGATTTGTCGCTCATGGCCAGCTGCTTGCCGTCAACAATGCAGGCATGACTCAACTCATCGTATATGAGAAAATCGTTGCGGTCAACCAGTGCATGAATTACACTCATTATTCCCTGGTAACCGTAATTAAGCAGCAGGGCGGAATCTTTGTGGGCAAAGTCGGCCAATTCCTTCTCAAGAGCCTCGTGTTCATCTGAGTTGCCGGTCATCAACCGGGCTCCCATGGGAGTGCTGAACCCGTATTTTTCGGCCGCCTCCACATCCGCCTTACGTACTTCCGGATGACTGGCAATTCCAAGGTAATCGTTAACACTCCATACTACTACGTCCTTCCCATTGAACTTCATTTCAGGTCCGATGGGTCCCTCCAGTTTCGGAAAGGTATAATAGCCGTATCCCTCCGACGTGAATTCACCCAGAGGACCCGGTCTTCCCTGAAGCTTGTCAAATAAATCCATAAGCCCGTTTTCGTTAGTATGTATTACTATCTATATATCCAAAAAGAAGAGTAGCAGTTTGCGTTTTCAAAAAGGGCACGAACCCCTTGTAAAAAGATTAAAAAAGGTAAAGAAATTTACCCGTATATCAAAAGATAGACCCACTCCTGTTTCTCATTTTAATCTAAGTATTATAGAACAATTATACGAACCTACCCCACCCTCTTTCAGGTGGTAAGCGAGCCCCCAAGCTCGGCAATTACCCGTATCACAAGCCGTACGTCCTCCTCCCTTGTGCGATGATTGATAAAACAGGCTCTCAGAGCCGCCTTCCCCCTTATTCTGGTTCCCGTAAGAAAGATCCGGCCATCTCTCTCAACCTGTCGAACTATCCGGTTATTTAAAGCGTCAAGCGCTTTCTCCGACTTCCCGCCCGGATTAAACCGAAAACAGACGATAGAGAGGGGTACGGGGGCGAGGAGCTCCAATTCCGGATGTTCTTCCACCAATTCCGCCAGCAATTTGGCCCGGTCGATATCCTGACGGATGGCCCTCCGGATTTGCCGGGCCCCGTAGGTTTTCAGCGTCATCCACACCTTCAGGGCCTTGAACTCCTTCGTCAGCGGCAAATTATACTCCATCAAATCGGTCCTCCCCTCATCTTCGGGATCCGATTTCAGATAATTCGGTACGGTGCTGAACGTAGCCCTGAGATGATCGGGGTTCTTCACCAGCGCGCCGCCCGCCTCGAAGGGCACGTACATCCATTTATGGGGATTCACCACCAGGGAATCGGCCCTGTCAATGCCCTTGAAGAGGTGGGAGACGCCCGCCACCCTCGCCGCGGGACCGCCGTAGGCGGCGTCCACATGAAACCACAAATCGTGCCTGTCGCAAATTTCCGCCACGCCTCCCAGGTCGTCCACCGCCCCGCTGTTGGTGGTTCCCGCAACACCCACGGCGCAAATGGGATTCAACCCCGCGTTTTTGTCACGGTCAATGCGCTGCTCCAGCTTCTCCAGGTCAATTCGCAGTCCCTCGTCAACGGGTATTTTACGCAGGTAACGCCTGCCGAGTCCAAGCATGTCCACCGCCTTGTCAAAACTGGAGTGTCCCTCCTCGGAAACGTAGACCGTCATCGGGTTCGAGCCGTAGAGTCCTTCATCGGAGACATTCGCCGAGGATTTTATCTTGCGTGCCACTGCCAGACAGTTAAAATTGGCCACCGATCCGCCGCTCAATAAAACACCGGCGCTTGCGGCCGGATATCCCGTAAATTCCGCCACCCAGCGCATGACCAGTTTTTCCATCTCGGTGCTGACAGGCGACGAATGCCACTTCAAATTGTTCTGGTTGATGGAGGCCTTGATCATCTCGGCCACTACCGCCACCTGGTTACCGCCGCCTGTGATGTAGCCGAAATACCGGGGCCCCATGCTGCGGGTCATGCTCCCGAAAACCTTCTCGCCCACCGTTTCCAGAACACCTTCCACATCCTCGGGATCTTCCGGCAGCGGTTCGTCGAACAATCCCATGACCTCCCTGGGCGTCTTGCCCGCGAACACGTTCTGCCGGTCGGGGTTCTCTTCGTAGAGACGACGCACCATCTCTGCGGCACGATCTATAAGATCGGAAAATCGCTCTTCACTGTAATCCAGGCTCATAAAAAGAAAGTTGGAATTAGAACGGTTCGTAGAAATACGTGCCCATACCGATGGTGAACACCAGGCAGCCATACAGTGCGTGCTCGGCCGCGACAAGCAGGAGAGATCCGTTTCGCCGGTACGTCCGCGCGAAGAGTATTCCCCCTACAAGGGAGAGTGCCAGGGCCCACGGATTATCATAAATCACATGCAGGAATGAGAAAGAGAGCGCACTGGCCGCCGCCAATCCGGCTCCGGGGCCAAAAATCATGCGGTACCTTCGGAAAAAAAAGCTCCGGTAGAGCAGTTCCTGGGGCAGGGCGGAGAGAAACGGATAGAGAAGCATCACCAATACCCATGTATTCGGACTGGAGCGGGGAAATCCCAGGAAGATATCCGGATTTAGCAGCCATACGAGCAGAAGGAGGGCAACGGCCACCCCACATGTCCTTATAATAAGCCTTTTCCAGTCGTCCGCCTCCGTCTCTCCCCGCCAGTCGTCCACGAAAGAGTATTTGTTGTCTCTCCAGAGATGGATACCCGCACCGGCAGCCACAAGAAGCAGGACAGGAACCTTGGGAACGGACAGAAGATCCAGATAAAAAATCACGGGGAGAAGGACGAAAATGGCCATCCATTCCACCGTTCGTATTGCTTTCTGCAACGCTGTACCGTCCGTAATTAGTTTTTGATTTTCCCCTCACCGAACGCGTTCAAGGGATCAACTGTTAGAATGCTTGCCCGTTCAAGGTGAAGGCCTTTTCCCACTCTTCCAAACCTCATCTTTGCTGAGAAAATTCGTATATTCACCTGTTTATTCAAAAGACAAATATTCCCTGAATGTCCCAGAGAGAAGCAGTCGCGCAGCAGGAAAAAAATAATGAGACCGAACGGCAGGACCGGCCGATCATCGTCAAGGGCGCACGGGTTCACAATCTGAAAAATATAGACGTTGAGATTCCACGAAACCGTATGACCGTGATTACGGGAGTCTCCGGTTCGGGAAAGTCCAGCCTCGCTTTCGATACCATTTACGCAGAAGGACAGCGGCGATACGTGGAGAGTCTGTCCAGTTATGCCCGGCAGTTCCTGGAGCGTATGGACAAGCCCGACGTGGACTATATGCAGGGCATCTCTCCGGCCATGGCCATCCAGCAGAAGACTACCTCCTCCAATCCACGGTCCACGGTCGGCACCACCACCGAGATATACGACTACATGCGGCTGCTCTACGCCCGAATTGGCCACACCATCTCGCCCAAAAGTGGAAAGGAGGTTAAGAAGGATACCACCCGTACGGCCATTGATGAGCTGTTCGACCGTTACGAGGAGGGGACCAAATTTTATGTGCTTTTTTCCATTCCCTCGCATGAGGATAAAACGCTGGAGGACGAACTCCGGGTGCTCAAGGAGAAGGGCTTCACGCGCCTTCTCCAGGTTGAGAACGAAAAGATGTTGAATCTGACAGAGGGAGACGATCCGGCCGGGAACATCGATCCGGAAGCGTACCGTGTACTGGTAGACCGGCTCGTTGTTAAAAAGGACGATGACAGCCGAAGTCGGATAGCGGGCTCCCTTGAAACCGCATTCCGGGAGGGTCACGGACGCTGTTCCATAAAAATCCGGGAGAGTAAAGAACTGCATTTCAGCGAACGTTTTGAACGCGATGGAATGGAGTTCGAGGAGCCCTCACCGCAGATGTTCTCCTTCAACAATCCCTACGGCGCATGCGACACCTGCGAAGGTTTCGGGAGGGTGGCCGGACTCGATGAAAACCTGGTAATCCCCGATCCGGAAAAAACCATCCGAGACGGGGCCATAGCGCCCTACAGCGGACAAAAATTCAGCAGGCATCTGCGGGATCTCATCAAGGTTGCCGCCCGGTACAGCCTTCCCATCGACACGCCGTACCAGGAGTTGTCCGACGAAATGAAGACCATTATCTGGGAGGGCAAAGACGAATACAAGGGATTGAATGAGTTTTTCGAAGACGTCAAAAGCCAGTCTTACAAAGTTCACATGCGGGTATTCTATTCCCGGTACCGCGGATATTCCCGATGCCCGGACTGTGAGGGATACCGGGTACGTCCGGATGCCCTCTACGTCAAGGTGAACGGAAAGCACATCGGCGAGGTCTCCGACATGAGCATCGGGCACGCCAGGGATTTTTTCGAAAACCTGGAGCTTACCGATTTCGAGAAAGAGGTAGCCGAACAGGTCTTGTATGAAATTCGGAAGAGACTCAAGTACCTGGACGAGGTAGGACTGGACTACCTCACCCTCAACCGGCTTGCCAATACCCTAAGCGGGGGAGAGTCCCAACGGATCAGCCTGGCGAATTCGCTAGGCAGCTCGCTTATCGGAAGCCTCTACGTACTGGACGAACCGACCATCGGACTGCATCCGAGGGACAACGACCGACTCATCAACATTCTTAAATCGCTTCGGGACATTGGGAATACCGTGCTGGTTGTTGAACACGATCCGGCCATGATCCGCTCGGCCGACAACATCATCGATATCGGGCCCTTCGCCGGAGTTCACGGAGGGGAGATCAATTTTACGGGAAGCTATGAAGAACTGCTGGAGTCAAAAACCCTGACCGGCAAATACCTCAGCGCCCGCAAAGAGATCCCGGTTCCCGAGAAGCGAAGATCAGGCAGCGGGGAGCATCTCCTGCTGGAAGGCGCCTCCGAGCACAACTTGAAAAGTTTGGATGTGGAGTTCCCCCTGGGCAAGCTGATCTGCGTTACCGGCGTCAGCGGCTCGGGCAAATCCACGCTGGTACACGACACCCTCTACGCCTGCATTCAAAAACGGATGGGCACCTACAAGGACAAGGTGGGACGCAACCGGGGACTCAAGGGTACCCACCACATCGATTCGGTAGAGATGGTGGATCAGTCGCCCATCGGCCGTTCCTCCCGGTCCAACCCCGCTACCTACACGAAAGCTTTTGACGGGATCCGGGACCTCTTCGCCAATACCCGTCAGTCCAAGATCATGGGATACGAGCCGGGCCACTTCTCTTTTAACGTTCCCGGGGGTCGCTGCGAGAATTGCCAGGGAGAGGGCATCCAGAAAATTGAGATGCAGTTCATGGCTGATATCGAACTGACCTGCGAGGCCTGCGGCGGGAAACGGTACCGCAAGGATGTACTGCAGGTGAAGTACCGCGGCAAGAACATCCACGATGTGCTGGAGATGTCGGTTTCGGAAGCCATCGAATTCTTCGTGGACGAGAAGAGCATTACCAGCAAGCTCCAGCCGCTGGAGGATGTGGGACTGGGTTACCTGAAGCTGGGACAGAGTGCCACCACCCTGTCGGGGGGCGAGGCCCAACGGGTCAAGCTGGCCAAATTCCTGGCCAAACCGGCCGGAGATCATACTCTCTACTTCTTCGACGAGCCCACCACGGGCCTGCATTTTGAGGATATCTCACGGCTGCTGGACTCCTTCAACCGGCTCGTGGACGAGGGACACTCGGTGATTATCATCGAGCACAACCTGGACGTGATCAAGTGCGCCGACTGGATCATCGACATCGGTCCCGAGGGGGGCTTCGCCGGAGGTCAAATCGTGGCCACCGGCACCCCCGAAGACCTCACCGAAGTGGAAGAGAGCTATACGGGACAATACCTGAAGAAGGTGTTGTAAGGGCGTGCAGCACCGCTTTTCCGAAACGGGTTAACCTTCCTTCATTCCCTTACAATTTCTCCCTGGGCAGTGATCCGTTCGTTCGGACCCGGCTGCTGCTGGGGAAATTCGTGGATGGGAATATCGGGATCACGGTCATGGGGCACATAGTGTATATGGGAACCGTGAGAGACCTCGGTATAGGGCTTTGGGTTAAAAAAGCCGAGGGCGTCGGCCAGAGCGACAAGAGCCAGGACCGCGACGACTACGACAAATAGGTATTTCCACCGATTCTTGGAGCTCATCTCACCACGCTCACGCTTCTTTGCTGTTGTCCGGCTATTTCTTACAACGATTAATTACCTCGTGCGGGTGGCATATCCCTATAACAGGGGCGCGACCCGGTCGCATACCACTTCCACCAGTTCTCGGTGTTGCTCCGTGATGGAGCCGCGGGTATGTGAGTCAATATCCAATTCCCCTACGACATTCCCCTCTTTCATGACAGGGACCACGATTTCGGCTTCCACCTCGGCACTGCATGAGAGATAGTTGGAAGCCTGGCTTACGTCCTGTACCACAAACGTCTCACGGGCCTCCGCCGCCTGCCCGCAAATTCCCCTCCCGAATGGTATGCGTACATGATCGGTCTCTTCTCCCACATAGGTACCCAGAACCAGCTCCCTTTCGGCTTCAGGATCCACCAGGTAAAAGCCGACCCAGTCGAATACCTCAACGGATTCTTCCAAAAGACGGCAAACGGAGAGAAGTACCTGGTCCCGCTTCCCGCCCTCCTTTATGATGCGGCCCACTTCACCCAGGATCTCGTCGGTGGTCATTTCCCGGACGTTCATTTTTTCACTCATTTATGCCTGTCTCTGAAATTGTGTTGGTTCGGAATCAAATCTAAGGCAAAATTATCCCTCATAAAAGAAAATCACCAGACTGCTCTCCAGGGGTACAACGGATTGAGAGCGATCTCAACCCTAGAATTTTTTCTCCAGCACCCTTTCTGCGATAACTTTCATTCCGTTCAGCGTCAGCATGGGGTCCACCTCGTCAAAGCAGTCGGTATGGGGGGCCAGCAGCTCCGCGAGTCCACCCGTCGCTATAACACGTGAGGGACCCACTTCCTCTTTCATACGCGCCACAAGTCCCTCAATCATGCAGAGATGACCCAGGAAAAGCCCTGCCTGCATCGCCCCGACCGTATCCCCCGAGGTTACTCGGGCAGGGGGCTCAAGAGGAATCTGCGGCAGCTGCGCAGCCTTCCCCACCAAGGCATCCACCGTGAGATTGAGCCCCGCAGAGATCGTTCCCCCCACCAGGCTCCCGGATCCCGTTACCGCCATAACCGTTGTGGCGGTGCCGAAGTCTACAACGATGCAGGATTCGCCGTACCGGTTCCAGGCCCCGGCCGCGCCCGCGATCAGGTCCGCTCCCGTAGCGGCCGGCTGGGCAGTATCCACCGTGATACCGCTGTTTATCTCATGTGTCACCACAAGCGGTTTGGTTCCGGTACGCGCGAGGAAGACTTCGTTCAGGGTAGCCGTTAGCCGGGGGACCACGCTGGCGATGATCACCTGCTGAAGATCCTGGTATTCAAGTCCGGTTTCGGAGAACAGATTATGAAAGAGAACGCCGTATTCGTCGGCGGTCTTATGGGCGTCCGTGCTGATCCTCCACTGCCGGGCCCACTCTCCACCGTGGCGGATGCCCATTACAATGTTGCTGTTTCCGACGTCTATTGCGAGTAGCATAGGGATATATTGCTTGGGAAAGGGGAATATAGAATTTACTGCCCGAAAATCCAGAGTTCCGTCCCGCCCATCCAGCGGGTATCCCCCCATCTTTAACGAGGCGTCGCATATTTCCCGGCTGCTCCAGGGAGTCTCACACCCTCGATTTGTATAATTGCCGAGAAGCTTCTATGCTATGACTTCCTTAAATGCGAAGCTCAACTTTTAAAGTCCGGCGCGCATGTCTCCGGCCGACCAGCTTACAAAATTGTTTCGATACGATGCCTGGGCGAACCAGCAGGTGCACACATCGCTGTCCGGCCATTCCGGCGGTCATGATCTCTCGGAAGAGATGAACCTTTTCGCCCACCTTGTTTCCGCCCAAAAAACCTGGTATGGGCGCATAACGGGAGAAAAAAACAGCCTTGATCTCTGGCCTGAACTGGACCTGGCGGAAGTCAGGGAATTACTTGACCAGCTGGAGGGGAAGTGGCATACACTGCTCCTGGAGCAACGCGGCGATCTGGACAGGGAGATCAGCTACCGCAACAGCAAAGGGAAGACATTTGACACTCCCCTCTCAGATATCCTTCACCACCTGATCATCCATGGCCAGCATCATCGCGCCCAGATCGCCCTCAAGCTCCGGGAAAAGCAGATTGAACCTCCCGGAACCGATTTTATCTTTTATGTTCGTGAAACAAACTCCTGATATCCGGTCATTCAATCCAAAGCGAGGTAGCAGCCCTGGAATTCATTGAACAACTGTTAGCCGACTTTTCCAGTTTCATGTGGGGACTGCCGCTGGTGGTCCTGCTCTGCGGGGGTGGAATCTTCTTCATGCTCTATTCGGGTTTCCTGCCCTTCCGTCACCTTCGTCATGCGCTGAACGTGCTCCGCGGCAAATACGACGACCCTGACGATCCCGGCGATATCAATCACTTCGAGGCGCTCTCCAGCGCGCTGGCTGCTACCGTCGGGCTGGGCAACATAAGCGGCGTGGCGGTCGCCATAGCGATGGGCGGGCCGGGGGCCGTTTTCTGGATGTGGATCAGCGCCTTTTTCGGAATCGCCACCAAGTTTTTTACCTGTACCCTCTCCATCATGTACCGCGGGAAGGACAGCGTCGGCCATATACAGGGAGGAACCATGTATATGATAATGGAAGGCCTCGGGAAAAAATGGAAACCGCTGGCCGTGCTTTTCTCCCTCGGCGGACTCTTCGGGGCGCTGCCCATATTCCAGGCCAACCAACTTACCCAGGCGCTGCGCGATGTTATCTACATTCCCAACGGCTGGGTAACCGAACAGGCGCATTTCGCAGGCGATTTCATCACGGGGCTTGTTCTGGTGGGACTCGTCTCCCTTGTCATTTTCGGGGGAATCAAGCGTATCGGTAAGGTGGCATCAAAGCTGGTCCCGGCCATGGTGGTGCTTTACGTCGGACTGGTCCTGATCATCCTGGCAATTAACTACGACGTTCTTGGCTATTACTTCGGACTTATTTTCCGGGATGCATTCACGGCCGAAGCCGCCCTGGGCGGAGCCGTCTACCAGATTATCGTAACGGGCTTCAAACGCGCAGCTTTTTCAAACGAGGCGGGAATCGGTACCGCCACCCTGGCTCACGGGGCCGCAAAAACCAAGGAACCGGTGCGGGAGGGACTGGTCGCCATGCTGGGCCCGGCCATCGACACGCTGTTGGTCTGTACGATGACTGCCATGGCCATACTGGTGACGGGAGAGTGGCAGACGGGCAGCGAGAACGGGATCGCCCTTACGGCCGCTGCATTCGGAGACGCCCTAGGAATGATAGGCCCCTACCTGCTGGTCCTCTGCGTTACCGTATTCGCCTTCAGTTCCATGTTTACCTACTCCTACTACGGCACCAAGTGCCTTGGGTTCCTGATCGGGGCGGAACGCCAGCACTGGTACAACTACTTTTACGTGGGATCCATCGTCCTGGGGGCGGTAACCACCATCATGTCCGTGATCAATCTCATCGACGGCATGTTCGCCATCATGTCCATTCCCACCATGACCGCTGCCATTCTGCTGGCACCCCGGGTGAAAGAGGCTGCGAGGGACTACTTCTCCCGGCTGGACACCTTCGATACCTACAAATAATTGTAACCCGTCCGTTGGCAAAGAGATCTCCTCTGCCCGATTCGTTGCCATGAACCGAGATCTTGCATCCGTCATACTGCCCGTCTACAACGCCGAGCAGACCCTCAATGAGGCGATAGAAAGTATCGCGGAGCAAACCCTCGGCGAATGGGAGCTTATTGTTATCGATGACGGGTCGGACGACGCCAGCCGCGATATCATCCGCCACTGGACCCAAAAGGATTCGCGCATACGAGCGATCTACAGGAACCACCGGGGACTGGTGCCCACCCTGCAGACCGGACTGGAGTCCGCCGAAGGCGCATATATAGCCCGCATGGACGCAGACGACCGATCGCTGCCTCGACGCCTGGAACTCCAAAAGCGTTTCCTAGAGAAAAATGATGAAATAGGCCTCACCGCCTGCCGGGTCCGCCACCTGGACAGCGAGAAGAAGCGGGGCGGCTACGCCCGGTACGTGCAGTGGACCAACTCACTACTCGAGCCGGAGGAGATCGCCCTGAATCGCTTTATCGAATCGCCCCTTGCCCATCCCTCCGTCATGTTTCGAAGCGAACTGGTGGACAAGCACGGCGGATACCGCGAGGGGCCGTTCCCGGAAGATTACGAACTGTGGCTCCGCTGGCTGGAGAGAGGGGTAAAAATGCGCAAGATCTCCGAAGAGCTTCTGATCTGGCGAGATACCCCCGATCGCCTCTCGCGTACAGGCAATCGATACTCATTCGAGGCTTTTTACCGCCTGAAAGCCCGCTATCTCTCCCGTTGGCTGGGGCGCGAGAATCCCCACCACCCGGAGGTGGTCGTCTGGGGTGCCGGCCGGACGAGCCGCAAGCGGTCGAAGCGACTCTGCGACCATGGCGTCTCCATTACGCACTATGTGGATATCGATCCCGACAAGATCGGGAATCGCGTTCACGGCAGGCCGGTCTGGAGTCCGGATGACCTGCCGGAGCCCGGCTCCGTCTTCGTCGTATCCTACGTAGCCCGCCACGGGGCCAACCAGATGATACGCCGCACGCTGGAATCCAGGGGATATCGTGAGGGACGCGACTTCGTTTTCGCCGCCTGATTGCAGAGCAGCGCCCCCCGTCCCTTACCCGGGCATTTCTTATGGATAGCTGCGCTCAATCCGTTATATTTGATAAAACGGCAACCGATCCGCCCTCATGGCTGACATCATACTCGGGATCGACCCCGGCTCCCGCAATACCGGTTATTCCATCCTGGCGGAAGAAGACGGGGTGCTTGTCGCCAGGCGCTGCGACGTAATACGGCTCGCTCACCTGGAGGAACACTCCGATCGCCTCCAGCATATCTACGAGCAGGTTGGCGATATTGTCCGCTCCTTCCATCCTACCTCCTGCGCGGTGGAGACTCCGGTTTACGGGGTGGATCCCCTCGCAATGCTGAAACTGGGCCGTGCCCAGGCTGCCGCCATGCTGGCCATTACGGGCAACGATCTGCCTGTCAGCGAGTACTATCCCAAAGAGGTTAAGAAATCAATCACGGGCAACGGCAACGCCAGCAAGAAACAGGTGGCCTACATGCTGAGGCAGACGGTGCAGCTCCCCGACGAAGACCTTTCGGAAGATGCCACCGACGCACTGGCCGTGGCATGGTGCCATCTGATAAAGAGTTCCGGGTCGGGCAACCGGCAACTCGAGGACTCCGGCGGCCGGAAACATCAGAATCACAGCATCTCCAGCTGGAAACAGTTCGCAAGGGAAAACCCGGACAGGATCAAATAAGCGGAGCGTTCATGATCGCATACCTGAAAGGAATCATTCAAACCAAGGAGAGCAACCGGCTGGTCCTTGACGTACACGATGTAGGCTACGAACTGGAGATTTCCACCCAGACCCTCGCCGAACTGCCCGCGGCCGGTGAAGAGACAAGCCTCCTGGTGCATCACCATGTCACCGACAACGATCAGCGGCTTTTCGGCTTCGGATCGGAGGAGGAGAAAGGGCTTTTTGAACTTTTGATTACCGTAAAGGGTGTAGGTCCCAAATTGGGACTTACCATACTTTCCGGGCTCCCCGCCTCCCGGATCACCAGCGCCATCGTACAGTCGGACAAGGACACCCTTTCCCAGATTTCGGGAATCGGCAAGAAGACGGCCGAGCGCATGATCCTGGAGCTGAAAGACAAGATCGCGGAGTTCGCCACCGACTCTTCATCTCCCGAAGCAGCGGCTTTGCCGGGAGATCTTAAGGAGGAAGCTGTTTCGGCCCTGGAGTCCCTCGGTTTCAAAAAGCGCGAGGCCGAAAAGGCTGTAACGGCCGCAGCGCAGGGGGACGGAGAGCCCGAGAGCGTGCAGGAACTCGTCAAGAAGTCGCTTGCCCAATCAAAGAGATAACAATTATTTAACGGCCTGACGGTTTATATTCACCGGCCTCATTTGTACTATGGAGGCATACATCCCAAGGACCATTATCTTACCGGAAACCATATCCCCCCATCGTGTCTGACAATCAAACCATCCTGGTGGTCGACGACGAGCAGGACCTCCTTGACCTTATTGAGTACAACCTGAAAAAGGAGGGCTTTGATGTTCTGAAAGCCGAAAACGGGGAGGAGGGGATCAGGATGACCCGTGAGCATGCTCCCGACCTCGTTCTGCTGGACATCATGATGCCCAAAATGGGTGGCATGGAAGTCGTGGAAGTCATGCGGGACGACGAGGACCTCAAACGTATTCCCATTATCTTTCTCACGGCTCGCGGAGACGAAAAGACCGAGGTAGAAGGCCTCAACAAGGGCGGGGACGACTATATCACCAAGCCCATCAGCACCTCCAAACTCATTTCCCGAATCAAGGCTGTTCTGCGGCGTTTTGAAGAGTCGGAAGCCCCCGCCAACAAACTGGAGGTACACGATCTCGTTATTGATAAGGACCGGTATATCGTCAGCCAGGGAGACGAGGAGTTTCAGCTGCCCCGCAAAGAGTTCGAACTGCTCTTTTTCCTGGCCAGCCGCAAGGGTAAGGTTATGGACCGCCAGACCCTGCTGAACCAGGTCTGGGGCAATAACATCTATGTGGTGGACCGCACCGTCGACGTACACGTAAGGAAAATAAGGGAGAAGCTGGGGGATGAATACATTGAAACCGTGAAAGGTGTCGGATACCGTTTTAAGGAATAATGAGAAAAAATCCCTTCCAACGAAACTCGCGCCTGGCCTTCAGGAGCGCCCGTACGGCCTCGATTATTCTCGGTGCCGGAGCCACCGCAGCGGGGTACCTGTTCGGGGAATGGTCCCTCCCTGTTCTTCTTGGCGGGGGTGTGCTGCTGATCGCCGTAATATTCGCGGTCGTCTACGGTGTGATCTACCGTATACAGTTCTCCCGGCTGGAAACCCTGAACAGAATTACACGCAATATTGCCCGCAAGCGCTTTGAAGATTACGAAAACCTGGATACGGAGGGCAAGGACGAACTCAACTACCTCATCAAACAGTCCATTCGGGCCAGCAAAACCGTAGAACGGGAGATACAGCGGCTGAATCGAATAGAAAACTACCGGAAGGAATTTATCGGAGATATCTCTCACGAACTGAAAACCCCGATATTTGCCATCCAGGGATTCATTGAGACGCTTCTGAATGGCGCCATCGACGACGAAGAAGTCAACCGCCAGTTCCTGAAAAAAGCGATGCGGAACGTGAACCGGCTTATCTACCTGACCAAGGACTTGATGGAGATCTCCAAACTGGAAACCGGCGAACTTAAATCGGAAGTACAGGACATTTATCTGCGCGATGTGGTAATGGATGTCGTGGAGAGCCTTCAGTACAAGGCGCAGAAAGAGGATGTAGAGATCACGGTTGAGCAATTTGACAAAAACCTCCTGGTGAGTGCCGACCGAAATCAGATCAAGCAGGTGTTTATCAACCTGATCGAAAACGCCATCAAATATAACCGGGAGGGCGGCTCGGTTACGATCGGGGTTAAAAACTACCCGCAGGGCGAAGACCGGGTCATGGTCTTCGTGAAAGATACCGGCATTGGCATCGAACAGAAATACATTGATCGCGTCACTGAGCGCTTTTTCAGGGTCGACAAATCCCGGTCACGCGAAAAGGGGGGCACGGGCCTCGGCCTGGCGATTGTCAAACATATCATGGAAGCCCATGGCGAGGATTTTTTCATTGAAAGCACTCCCAATGTGGGTTCCACCTTCAGCTTTACTCTCACCAAGGTGAAGCGGGCCCCGGTCGTGGTTTAACCCCTCCCGTAAATTCAAACGCAATCAGCATTCCCGATCACTATGTTACACGCAGTTATCATGGCAGGGGGCTCCGGCACCCGTTTCTGGCCTCGCAGCACCCGATCCAAACCGAAGCAGTTCCTGAAGCTCTTCGGTGAGCGCAGCATGCTGCAGGCCACCGTCGATCGCCTGGATCCGCTCATACCGCAGGAACGCGTATGGGTCGTCACCAACAAACGCTACGAGAATATGGTCAGGGATCAGCTCCCCGAGGTCCCTTCCCATCAGGTGGTGGGAGAACCGGTGGCCCGGAACACCGCCCCCTGCGTAGCTCTTGCGGCCGCCATGCTGGAAATCGACGACCCGGATGCCGCTATGGCCGTCTTGCCCGCGGATCACCTGATTACCGATCCGGACGGATTCCGGGAGGTACTTAAAACGGCCGGCGCCGAAACGAAGCGAAACCCGGAAAGCCTGGTCACGATCGGCATACGGCCGGACCGCCCGGAGACAGGCTATGGCTATATCGAGTTCCAAAAAAATGATGACAAGGAGCGGGAAGCCGGGAATCACCCCGTCTGGCCAGTCCGCCAGTTCCGGGAAAAACCCGACCTGGAGACCGCGCGCCGGTTCGTTAAATCGGGCAATTTCCTGTGGAACAGCGGCATGTTTGTCTGGCGGGCGGAAACCATACGGATCCGGTTCGCCGATCATCTGCCGGAGATAGCCCGGCAGCTGGAAGCCCTGCAATCCGCCCTGAACGCGGATAACAAAGAAGAAGGGATTCGCGCCTTCTACGAAAATTGTCCCTCGGTTTCCATCGACTACGGAATAATGGAAAAAGCGGAGGGCGTCCGGGTGGTCCCAGGAGCGTTCGGATGGAACGACGTGGGAAGCTGGAAAGCCGTTTACGAATTGAGAGATAAGGACGGTGACGACAATGTGATACAGTCGGAAGCCCTCGCCTCAGTAGCTTCCGAGGGCAATCTGGTCCACAGCGACAGCGGCAAGATCATCGCACTTGTGGGTATCGAGAACACCGCGGTGGTAGAAACCGACGACGCCATCCTGGTATGCAGGATGGAACACGCCCAGGACGTCAAAAAAATTGTCAATCAGCTGAAGGAGGACCAAGAGAAACGTCGTTTCCTTTAAGAATACCGCCCGGGATATCTGACAATCATAACTCTATACTCAGCTGATCGTAGGCCAGCCGGACGTGATCGGGCAGTCGGTTGTTGGAGGCTGCATGGCTGACATGTCCGTTCATGTGAATCAGCCATGTCTGCGGAATGTCCAGCTCTTCGGCAGTCTCCACCGCCTGCGGAATGGTAAGATGGGTGGGATGATCCGGCTCCCAGCGCAATCCGCTCAGGACCATCGCTTTTGATCCCCGAATCCGGTCCCGTGTCTCTTCAGGAATCTCTTTTACATCCGTAAGGTAGGAGAAGTCATTCAATCGAAAGCCGAGCACGCTCACCTTGCCGTGTCTGACCGGCAGGGGCGTGATCTCCAGGTCACGGAACCGGAAGGGTTTCTCGGCAACCTGCAGGTCGAGCGAGGGTGCTCCCGGATAGCGGTCGGGACCGAACATGTAGTCAAATCGCGACCGGATGGAACGGACGGCCTGTCGGGTGGTGTGGAGGGGAATCGTCTGATCCTGCCGATAGCAGAAGGGGCGAAGATCGTCCAGCCCCGCGATGTGGTCCATGTGTTCGTGGGTAATCAGGACCAGGTCAATACGGTTGAGTCCGCTGCGAAGAGTCTGCAACCGAAATTCGGGAGTCGCATCAATCAGCACGGAGCTGCGCTCCGTTTGCACCCAAGCAGAGCAGCGCCATCGGATATCCCTGGGATCCCCGGAGAAGGCCGCTGAATCCCATTCGCCGGCCACCGGTACGCCCATGGATGTTCCGGTACCGAGAAAGGTAACTCTCATTCCGTCAGCTTTATATCCAGTTCCTCAATCTGTGCATCCCCATAGGAATCAAACCGTTTCCATAACTTCTCCAGTTCTTTGCGGACAGCCGGCTTGATGTAGGTGTCGGCCATCTCTTTCTCCCTCAATATCCGGGCCAGCAGTCCCACCTGCTCCTGGGGCGGCTTGTTTTTATTGAGTACCACCAGTTTGTCTCCCTCCACCACGCAATGGTCGCCGCGGAACGTGCCGCGCTCCCTCCGGATGGTATAACCCGCCTTTTCTACCAGCTTTTCCAGCTCTATCAACAGCTTTTCCGTCTTCATGAATACTTCAGAACGTTACCCCTATCATGATCGAATGGCCGTTCATGGTGTAGTCAAAATCGTCGAGATCGATGTCATAGGATCGCATCTTGTAGGAATAACCGACCATTCCTCCAAAATCTCCAAAGATGCGATCGTAGTACAGCCTGGCTCCGCTGTCCACGGAAGAGATATTCCCTCCGAAGGTCCCGCCGGATGAGAAGGCGATTCCGAGATGGGGAACGCCTTTCATCTGCAGCCGAATATCCGGACGGGGACGTATCTCCAGGTTCAGCCCCAACCCGAAAAGCAGGGATCCCTGTTGAAACTGCCGGTTCGAGTTGAAAATTTGGTTGTTGGTAACCGTAACGATATCCGACTGGATTCGAGCGGGTGCACTCAGCGTAAAGTGATCTCGTCCCATCATTATAAAGGAGTATCTTCCCTTGATTCCGGCCTGGAAATAGGAAATATCTTCTATTCCCGTGAACGAACCGCCGCCCGTCAGGTAGATGTTAATATTTCGGGTATCTGCCTCCAGCCTCAGCAGGGAACCGGTGAACTCATAAATTCCAGGGTCAGGCTGGCTTTCCAGTTCCACACCTGTATACTCAAAGTCCGCCAGTTCCACCCCAAAGGAGATCATCGTGCCCGGCGGACGGTATACCCGCCCGTCATTCTCCACCGAGAACATCTGGGCGGAGGCCACTACAGGTATCAGTAAAAGGATAGAAAGAGTAGCGGCCGCAAGCAGCAGGGGAAACTTTTTCGCAATATTTCCGGAATGCTTTCTCATGGATTTACATTTCTTATATACCAATGTTCAATTAAAAGTCGTTGGAATCAATCTATGAAAACTCTCGTATTCCTGACAATCCTTTCTTTTATGGCTGTAGCTTCTGTGGATGACGCCGGGATTGCCGATAAGATCTACCAGTTCGAAATGGAAAATATTGACGGCGAAGAGACCAGTCTGTCCACCTACGAAGGACAGGTTCTCTTAATTGTAAATACCGCCTCAGAATGCGGTTATACCCCTCAGTACGAGGGCCTCCAGGCAATTTTCGAAAAATACCAGGATCGCGGTTTCAAGGTGCTTGGATTTCCGGCCAACAATTTCGGCGGACAGGAACCCGGTACGGATGAGGAGATCAAACAGTTCTGCAAGACAAATTACGATGTCACCTTTCCCATGTTCTCAAAGATCTCGGTAAAAGGTGACGACCAGCACCCGCTCTTCTCGTTCCTGACCGGGGCGGAAAATCCCGATTTTACCGGGGAAATAAAATGGAATTTTGAAAAATTCCTGATTGACAGGAGCGGGAACCTGGTTCACCGTTTCCGGAGTGCTGTCGAGCCCCAAAGCGAGGAGATGACCAACGCAATAGAAACGGCTCTCAACAGTTAAGAATATCCCTACATACATCCCATCACCATCCCGACAGAGGGCCGTAACTGATACTTACGGTCCTCTTT
>CAZGSL010000026.1:0-30479 GCA_964528445.1 uncultured Balneolaceae bacterium
ATCATGAGGACGCCTGAAAATACCGCATAATAAGGCAAAATCAAAGAATGTAACGATGTTCACTGCCAAATAAATCCGAGCGCTGCAACAGCGAAATTTGCCGGGTGGGGCGGCCTCGTCACGGCTCCGCCCGGATGCGGTAAAAGGCCCTAATATGATTAAATTATCCCGGCAAAAGAAACGTTGATCTTTTTCGGGAAACAACCTATTTTTCTGGTCTCTCTCGGATTCACTACAACGTTGTTTGAACAACCATTATGGCACGAAAAGACGACATTACGGGAAAAGGAGCCCAGAACGGGTACCGCTCCTCCAAGTCCAACAACAAGACCAAGCACAAGTTTCAGCAAAACCTGCAGAAGAAGAAATTCTATCTGCCGGAGGAGGACCGCTGGGTTACCTTGAAAGTTTCGGCCAAAACCCTTCGCACCATCAACAAGAAGGGAATCACCGCCGTACTGAAGGAGGCGAGAGCAAAAGGCACACTGAGGAAAGACATCTGACAACACCATGGCTAAAGGAAATCGCGTACAGGTAATCCTGGAATGCACGGAGAAACCGGGTTCTTCTCGATACGTAACAACCAAAAACCGGAGGAATACGCCCGACCGGCTGGAACTGAAAAAATACAACCCGGTCCTCCGCAAGCACACCCTGCACAAGGAAATTAAATAACCGCATAAATCCGGAAAGATGGCCAAGAAACAGACATTCGGTGCCGAGGCACTGCAGCAGAAAGCGGCCCACCGCCGTATGGCGAAAGTGATCATCTCCACCAAGACCGACAAGCGCAACAAATTCGCCTTCAAAGAGGCCATGGTGGAAGAAGAGAACGTACGGGAGTTTATCAAGGAAAACACCTCCGGCTGAATTCACCTTCCCGCAGGATGAAGGTTGCATTCGTATGCGCGGATGGAACCTTTTTTTTTACGTAAGTTTAACGGTGCTTCCTCAATTTTAATCCCAATTCGCATCATGAGTCTGAAGGAGAATATCTTATCCGACCTTACCCGGGCGATGAAAGAGCGGGATACCGATACGACGCGGGTACTACGATCTCTCAAGTCGCGCCTGCTGGAGAGAGAAATCAGCGAACGAAAGGGCGGGGAGGCGGAGCTGACCGACGATCAGGTGATCGAAGTTCTGATGAAAGCCGCCAAGCAGCGCCGCGAATCGATTGAGCAGTTCGAAAAAGGGGGGCGGGACGACCTGGCCGACCGCGAAAAGAAGGAGCTCGAGGTCATCGAATCATATCTGCCCGAAATGCTCTCCGAGGAGGAGGTAAGGGAGATAGCTCGCGAAAAAATAGAGGAGCTGGGCGCCGAGAACATGTCCGACATGGGCCGGGTGATGGGCGTGCTGATGGAGGAGTTGAAAGGCCAGGCCGAAGGCGCCCTGGTAAGCCGTGTGGTAAAAAAGGAACTTTCAAGCTGAACCCATGAATCTGCTGGATCTGCTGATTCTTGCCGTGCTCGCCGTCACCATCTACCGCGGCCTGATCAACGGCTTTGTCAGCGAAGCCCTGGGCATTGCGGGCATCGTACTGGCCGTCTTCCTCACGTTTCGCTACATGGACCAGGCCGCCGGCTATATCCGTCCCTTTTTCAGCGCCGACGCACCCTATATCCCCTTCATAGCCGGCACGCTCATTTTCGTGTTCACTCTCCTGCTCGTACATGCGGCCGCCCGCTTTATCCGCAAATTTCTGAAGGCGGTTAACCTCAGCGTTCTTAACCGGCTGGCCGGCGGACTGTTCGGCCTGGCCAAGGGCGCCATTCTGATCAGTGCCCTGCTGCTTATCCTGGCCGGATACAACCTTCCCTCCGAGGAATCCCGTGAGCGTTCCGTAAGCTATTCCTACGTCATCCAGGCCGCCCCCATGGCCTACGACGCCGTTTCTTCCCTCTTCCCGGAGATAGAAAATTATGAAGAGACGCTCCGGGAAACGCTCGAAGACTACGATCCCATAGATAACCTGCCATTACCGAACAATTGATACCACGCTAGAGATGCCTTTTAAACCCGTTGAAGAGCAAATGGAAGTTATCCGGCGGGGGACGGTTGAGATTCTCCCCGAGGAAGAACTCGTTGAAAAACTGGAGGAATCCAGAAAGGAGGACCGTCCCCTCAAGATCAAACTGGGCTGCGATCCCACCCGGCCAGACCTGCACCTGGGACACTCGGTAATCCTGCGGAAATTACGGCAGTTTCAGGATCTCGGCCACGAGGCCATACTTATCATAGGTGATTTCACCGCCCTCATCGGCGACCCCAGCGGACAAAACAAGACGCGACCGCCCCTTTCCCGGGAGGAGATCGATCAAAACGCGACCACGTACCTGGAACAGGCCACCAGCATACTGGATCCCGCCAAAACCACCATCACCTACAACAACCAGTGGCTGGGCGAGATGACCTTCGAGGAGGTGGTCAAGCTGGCCTCACAGATAACCGTAGCCCGCATCATAGAAAGGGACGATTTTTCCCAGCGTTTTGAAAACAACGAACCCATTTCCCTCCACGAATTCCTCTATCCCCTTGCACAGGGCCAGGATTCCGTACACCTGCATTCCGACGTGGAACTGGGCGGAACCGACCAAAAATTCAATCTGCTGGTGGGGCGGGAGCTTCAGAAACAGGCGCTCCAGGAGCCCCAGGTAGCTCTTATGATGCCCCTGCTGGTCGGCACGGACGGCAGCAGAAAGATGTCGAAATCGTACGACAACTACATTGGCATCACCGAGGAGCCCAACGAGATGTACGGGAAAGTGCTCTCCATCCCGGACAAGCTTATCTATCCATGGTTCGAGCTGCTCTCTGACGTACCTGTGGACCAGCTCGAGCACTATCGCAAAAAATCCGAGGATAATCCGAGGGACGCCAAACACGAGCTCGCTCTTGTCATCACCCGCATGTACCACGGTGAGCAGGCAGCCGAAGCGGCCCGTACCCATTTCGAGCAGACAGTGATCAACCAGGAAGTCCCCGACGACGCCGTGGAGTTGCGATACGAGAGCGGCTCCGAAATCCGGCTGCTGGAGATCATCTCAGATGCCGGCTTTACCTCCAGCAATGGTGAGTCAAAGCGGCTGATACAACAGGGAGGCGTTACCATCGACGACGAGAAAGTCACCGATAGGGGGCACACGGTCACGTTCGATAACGACACCCACTTCACCCTGAAGGTAGGCAAGCGCAATTTTGCCGAAGTCAAGAGCGGGTAGATCCGCCGTACGGTTGATATAATAGTGATTAGATAGAATAGTTGTATATTTACCGGTCTGTTACTCCTTCACGTTAAAAACGGTCTGTTTTTAGAATATGTCTACCCACCACCAGGGAACCGACGAGGAAGAGCGCACCCTTAATGCCTTTATCAAACTGATGAGGGCCTCCGAATCCATCAACAATCGCCTTAACCGCCACCTGGCGGAAGCGGATTTGACGGTCAGCCAATTCGGCGTCCTGGAAGCCCTCCATCACCTGGGTCCCCTCAACCAAAAATCGCTGGGCGAAAAACTTCTCAAGAGCGGCGGCAACATCACCCTGGTTATCGACAATCTGGAGAAATGCGGATACGTCCGACGGCGAAGGGATCCGGAAGACCGGCGGGCGATGCTGATCAGCCTTACCAACGAGGGAGAGGAGTTCATAAGCGACTTTTTCCCCCGCCACCTCGAGCGGATCATGGAAGAATTCAACGTGCTTACGGGAGAGGAGAAAGATCAGCTGGCCCACCTCTGCAAGAAACTTGGACTTCAGGGATAACCCCCTTTCCGCCCCTTCCCGAACCGGCAACCAGGTGAGGCCCTACTCGTTCCGGACGGCATCCGCCGGCTCCACCCGCGCTGCGCGACGCGCGGGATACCAGCTCGCCCCGACACAGAGCAACAGGCTTCCGAAGAGGATAATCCCCACATCGATCATGCTGATGCTGGCAGGATACGCCTCCAGGATAAAACCGGAAGAGAGTTTTATAAGACCATATTCTCTCTGAAGCCAGCTCAGAATCAGGCCGAGCGCCCCGCCCACCCCGCATCCGATCAGTCCGATATAAAGGCCCTGCCGCACGAAAATATTCCGTATATCCCCGGGGGTATAACCCATGGTAAGCAAAACCCCGATATCACGCCTCTTCTGAGTAACGATCATAGTCAGGGAACCGACAATATTTAACGCGGCCACCAGAACAATAATCATCAATACCAGGAAGGACCCCCACTTCTCAAGATACATAACGTCATATAGGGGTCGCTGCAGGTCATACCACGTGGAGACTATGTACTCCTCCCCCAGGGATTCCTGCAAGCTGCTCTTCACCTTAGCGGCCTGTTCGTGATCGGCGAGCCCCAGGTTGATTCCCGATACCGCCTGCCTGAAATCGAAGAGTCGGCGGGAGGCCTCAAGTTCCACGTAAACGGGTGCCTGATCCATAATCTGGGTGGTGCTGTAGACACCCCGAATTTGAAACCGGTAGGAGCGCGGAAGGGAGAACTGTGTCAGGGCCTTGCGCATGCCGCGGGCACTCAGCAGGGCAATCCCATCTCCCACCGACAATCCGAGGTCGGCCGTCAGTTCTTCGCTGACGACGGCTCCCGGAATCCGTCCCCTCACACCCAAGTCAAACGACCCCCGGCTGATGTTCTCCGAGAGGGCATGCATGCCGGTGAAAGAGTCACTTTCAATACCCTGCACCTCTACCACACGCTCGCGCCCTCTCTCATGAACCAGCAGCGCTTTGCCCGCGATATAGGGCGAGGTGATCTGCACCTCGGGAATATTTCTCAGGGTTTCATCCATCTGCGCATCGTACAGAAGTTCGCCCCCCTCAGCCGATTCGATACGCAGGTCGGGATCATTCTCCAGAAGCAGCCCCTGGATCACCTCGAAAAACCCGTTGAATACCGACAGCACCACAATAAGCAGCGCCGTGCCGATGGTGACTCCCGTGACACTGATGGCCGTGAGCGTAGATATCAGCGAAATATGCTTCCGGGAGAAGAGATAGCGCCGTGCTATGAAAGAGGTATTCTTCATGAACCCCAAGTTCGCTAAAAAAAGCCGAAAGGTGAAACAGGCGGTGCCCCGGTCGTTGCGGTAAATATCCTTGCCTACCGCCGATCAGAAAACATTTTTAAATCCGCTCTGGAAGTATATTTTAAAGCAACGGATATTGCTTTCTTAAATAAAAAATTCGGGGTATACCTATGTCAGGGCGCTTATCTACTCTCTTGCAACGGGGACTCGGCCTTTTCACGCTGATGCTCTTCGGTTTCACTTTTGCACTCTCCCTTCCGTCCGAAGCCCAGGTTTTCGGACACGGCGAGGAGACTTCCGACCCGGCTTTTGAGTCGCACGAACTGAACGGGCTGGACTACCGGTCGATCGGCCCCTTCCGGGCCGGCCGCTCGGTAGCTGTCGCGGGCCATACCGACCAGCCGAACACCTACTACACCGGCTTCACCGGGGGAGGAGTTTTCAAGACGACGAACGGGGGACAGACATGGATCAACGTATCCGACGGCTATTTCCGGACCGGATCCGTCGGGGCCCTGGCGGTTGCCCCCTCCGATGCCAATGTGGTCTACGCCGGCATGGGCGAGACCTGCATCCGCGGTAACATGTCGGCCGGCGACGGCGTCTACCGCTCCGTAAACGGCGGAGACACCTGGGAGCATATCGGACTGGGAGATACCCATTTTATCGGCGAGATTGTCGTCCATCCCGACAATGCCGACATCGCCTGGGTGGCAGCCCTGGGGCACGCCTTCGGCAGTGAAGGCAATACCGAACGCGGGGTTTACAAAACCACCGACGGCGGAGAAACATGGGAGAAGGTGCTCTACCACAATCCCCGCAGCGGCGCGGTGGATATCGAGATCGATCCCAACAATCCCCGCGTGCTCTATGCATCGCTCTGGGAGGCCTACCGGAACCCCTGGAAGATGTCAAGCGGGGGACCGGGAAGCGGGCTCTACAAGTCGACCGACGGCGGAGAGACCTGGACCAACATCTCCACCCGACCCGGCATGCCCAAGGGACTCATGGGCAAGATCGGCGTCGCTATCTCTCCCGTCAACTCCGACAGGGTCTATGCGGTCATTGAAAGCGAAAACGGGGGAGTTTTCCGTTCCGACGACGGGGGAGAGACCTGGGACCGTACCAACTCCAACCGCAGCCTCCGCCAGCGCGCCTGGTACTATACTCACGTAGTGGCGGGATCCGAGAGCGAGGATGAGGTTTATGTGCTGAATGTGGGTTTCTACCGCTCCGGGGACGGGGGCTCGGAATTTGACGGCATCGGTACGCCGCATGGAGACCATCACGACCTCTGGGTCGATCCCAACAATCCCGACCGCATGATCGTGGCCGACGATGGAGGCGGACAGGTGACCTACAACGGGGGAGAGACCTGGTCCTCCTACTATACCTCCGCCACCGCCCAGTTCTATCACGTAACGACCGACAACCAGTTTCCCTACCGGATCTATGGGGCGCAGCAGGACAACAGCACCGTAGCCATCAAGAGCCGCACCGAAGGCGGTACCATCGGGGAGCGCGACTGGCACCCGGTGGCCGGCGGGGAGAGCGGTTACATAGCCCCCGATCCCGAGAACCCCAACGTCACCTACGGCGGAAGTTACGGGGGATACCTGGAACGTTTCAACGACAATACCGAACAGAGCGACCGGGTGGACGTCTGGCCCGACAACCCTATGGGACACGGGGCGGTCGACCTTGAGTACCGTTTCCAATGGACCTTCCCCATCCACATTTCACCCCACGATCCCGACGTGCTCTACACCACCTCGCAGTACGTGCACCGTTCCACCAACGAGGGGATGAGCTGGGAGCGGATCAGCGAAGATCTCACCCGGGACGACGAGTCGAAACAGCAGAAAAGCGGGGGACCGATCACCTACGACGACACCAGCATAGAGTATTACAACACGATCTTCGCCTTCGCCGAATCACCCGTCGAGCAGGGTGTGCTCTGGGCAGGGGCAGACGACGGGCTGGTGCACGTAAGCCGCGACAACGGGGAAACGTGGACCGAAGTGACCCCGGAAGGCATGCCCGAATCGATGATCAGCATCATCGACGCCTCCCATTTCAACGGCGGCACAGCCTACCTGGCGGTGAATCGTTACAAGTTCGACGACTTTACGCCGATGCTGTACAAGACAGACAACTACGGGGAAACGTGGACCCGCATCAACGACGGCATCCCGCAGGGCGACTTTACGCGCGTGATCCGCGAGGATCCCAACCGCGAGGGCCTGCTGTACGCCGGCACCGAGACGGGTGTCTACGTATCGTTTGACGACGGCACCTCCTGGCAGCCCCTGCAGCGAAATCTCCCTCCTGTGCCGATCACCGATCTGGCCGTGCATGAGCGGGACAAAGATCTGGTGGTGGCTACACAGGGGCGCTCCTTCTGGGTCATGGACGACCTGCCGGTGCTCCACCAGATACGTGACGAGGTCGTTACAGCCGAATACCATCTATACCAGCCGGAGGATACGTACCTGTTCGGCGGGGGCGGTTACAGCTTTCCCGGCATGACAGAGGGAGAAAATCCCGATCCGGGCGTCGTGGTCTACTACAACCTGCGCGACTCCACCGAGGCAGAGATCGAGCTGCAGTTCCTAGAAGACGACGGGGACTTGATCCGCAGCTATTCCAGCAAGCACGACCTGGAGGGGAATCCCGTGGGCGAAAGCGAGGACTTCTACGAGGAGGAAGGGGATCTCCCGGGAGACGTTCTCACTTCCACCGCGGGACTCAACCGTTTCTCATGGGACATGGAGTATCCCGGTGCTGCTGACCTGGACGGCCGGCAGATTCTCTGGGCAGGCGATACCGATGGACCCGACGCCATACCCGGCACCTACACCGTGCGCATGCTGGTTGGCGGCGATCCGGTTATGGAGCAAGAGTTCGTGATCACCAAAGACCCCCGCATTGAGACTACCCAGGAAGATTTCCAGGCACAGTTCGACCTGCACAGCCAGATCATCGCTAAACTGGACACCACCCATAAATCGATCAACAGGATCAGGGAGGTGCGCAGCGAGATCCGTGAAATCATGCAGGAGAACAGCGATGACGAGCAGGTGCAGGAACTGGGCGGCAAAATTGTGGACCAGCTGAACAGCATAGAGAACACCCTGATGCAGACCCAGGCGGAATCGAGCCAAGACGTTCTCAACTATCCCATCAAGCTGAACAACAAGCTGGCTTCACTCGCCAGTACGGTCGCTACAGGCGACAACCGTCCCACTGAGCAGCAGTATGCGGTCTACGAACACCTGGCCGCGCAGGTGGACGAGCAACTTGAGCTCCTGCAGCCGATTCTGGAAGGTCAGATTCCCGAGCTTACCCAGGAGATAGAGACGGGCGCTGTAGAGATAGACAACCAATAGGGATTCAGCCGGATCCCCCCCTGCCCTCCGCGGAGGAATCCTGAGGGGGGAGGGGCACCGTGGAGCGCAGGTGAAGATCCCGTTGTGGAAACGGGATTTGAATACCCCGATCGCTGAATTTCCTCACAATGGCCTGATTCAGCTCATTGCGCACCTCGGGATAGTATTTCACGTCAGCGATCCACGCTCTCAACTGCATATTCCAGGCTGAATCCCCGAATTCCACCAGGTGGACCTTCGGTTCCGGCTCCCGCAGCACGTTGGGGTTTTCATCGGCCACCTCCCCCAGCGCTTCAAGGACCGTGTCAAGATCGGAGTTGTACGACACTCCTACATCGATATCCAGCCGATAGGTAGGATCTCCGTAGGAGTAGTTGATGACGTCCTTGGAAACAAATTCCGAGTTAGGTACGATGATGGAGATATTATTGACGGTCTTTACCTTGGTGGACCGTATATTGATTTCCAGAATATCGCCCTCAATATTACTTACACTGACCCTGTCGCCTACCACAATCGGCCGCTCAAAAAGGATGATCAGACCGGAGATAAAGTTGGATGTAACGTTCTGCAGCCCAAAGCCGATCCCCACTGAAAGCAGGCCGAATACTACGGCCAGACTGCTCAGGTCAAGACCGATAAACTGAAGAGAAAGAAGGATACCTACGGTAATAATCGTGTACTGGGTAATCCTCGAGAGCGTATAGCTGATTCCCTCGTCCAGCTTGAACCGCTTCAGTATCCTGCTCCTGAGCATTCGGCGGGCCAGCAATCCGAGGGCAACGGATAATGCCGCAAAGAGCAGGAAAATGAGAAGATTGGATATGGTTATCGGAGTCCCCTTCACCTCGAAGAGCACCACATTCAGTACCTCGGATAAGCTGCCGAAAATCTCGCTCCAGTCCATAGTGCCCTGTTTAACTTGTAGATTACGTCCGCGTATCCGGGCCTCCCCCTTTACTGAATTTTCTATCCAGGCACCCGGGCGGCCGTTCGCTTAACAATATAAGAGGTATTTAAAACAAGTAAATTCAAATTTGAACCGACTGGCTTCGCCAGTCACTTCTCGTTGAATGTGCTGCTTTATAGTCCTATTTTCTCGTTCCCCGAAATTCACAATTCAGCGATAGAATGAGAATAATCATATTCGGTCCCCCGGGCGCCGGAAAGGGAACCCAGGCCAGTCTGATAGAGGAGAAGTACGGCATACCCCATCTCTCAACGGGAGAAATCTTCCGCAGCGCCATTAAAAACAAGACAGCCCTTGGGAAAAGAGTGCGTTCTATTCTGGATTCCGGAGACCTGGTACCCGACGAGACCGTGGTGGCGCTGGTTGAGGAGGAGATTGAGAAAGATAAGTACCGCAATGGATACGTGCTCGACGGCTTTCCCCGAACCGTTCCGCAAGCCCGTTCGTTCGACCGGATGCTGGACGAGAGGGGCGCGGCATTGGACGCCTTCCTTTTGCTGAAGGTGCCCGAGCAGGAACTGGTCTCACGGATTCTAAGCAGGGGCGAGAATCGCTCGGACGACACCGAGGAGAAAGTTAAAAAACGTCTCCAGGTATACTGGGAAGAGACCCGGCCCGTGTTGGAACACTACCGGAAAAAAAACCTGGTCCATGAAATAGACGGCGTGGGATCCATAAAAGAAATATTCGGTCGCATCGAGTTGGTACTGGACTAGCGCTCCAGCACCTTCAGAATGGCCGGGGTCACATCCAGAATGCTATCGGCATCCCGGAATGCGCCCGCCCCCGGTCCTCTCGCAAAGAGCGGCACCCGATTACGGGTATGGGTTTTAACGGAGAGATCCTCCAGGTTTCCGTGGTCGCTGCTCATAACGAGCGTGTGCTTCTTCTCCAGGTTCTTCAGCAGATGCCCCAGAAAACGGTCGTACTGCCTCAGCACCCGCTCTGCCTTCTCCTCATCCCTGCTGTGTCCCGCCTTGTCGGTCAGGTAGTATTCATGAAGCAGCAGATCACACGTGTTCATCTTCCGCAGGAGTCGTCCGGCAGCCTGCTCAGGCTCAATAACGGGGACATCTATCTCCAGTTTTTCTCTCCACGCCCGCTGTGTGAGACCCGCTGTTACGGCCTCTCCCTGAAGCACCTCCTCCTTCCCGTTGAGTTTTACACCCGCGCTCCTGCACATCATCGTTGTACAGCTCCAGCGATTTTTCTTCCTTGATTTCTGGAAGAAAATATCCGGATAGCCGTTTATAAAATGAGGGGTTCCCCCACGTTTTTTCAATTTTAAAAACAGGCTTTCTTCTCGCAGAAGGGGTTCTATCCCCGTATGCGGATAGGGGCCAAAATGTTTCCCAATCTTTTTTGCAGCATTCTCGCCGGTGAAAAGGGCCGTCTGTCCCGTCCCGCTCTGCGGCAGTCCCTCCACATCCAGATTGGCATCCACACCGTGAAAAACAGCCTCCTTCTCTTCCCTCTCCCTGTCTTCAGAAGCAAAAAAGCCCCCACCTGAAATGCGCTCGAAAGAGGGGAGGGAGTAGCGGTAAAATGGATTCTCCTTTACCGGCTGACCCAGTCCCACTCCGTCGACAAATAAAAAAAGCACTCCCATGGGACCTTTACCTGCTCAATATGATCGTTACCGGCCCGTCGTTTACCAGCTCAACCTCCATATGGGCACCAAATTCACCTGTCGAGACCGGCTGCGGAGTATTTCTCTTTAAATAGGAGACCATATATTCGAAGAGTTTTTCCGCCTTTCCCGGAGGTGCCGCTTCCGTAAAGCTGGGCCGGTTTCCCTTCTCGGCATTCCCATAGAGCGTAAATTGAGGAACTACGAGAAGTTCCCCATTCACATCCTCAACCGAAAGGTTCATCTTTCCCTCTTCATCGTCAAATATTCTCATGGAGGAGACCTTCTCGCAACACCACTCGGCGGTCGATTTGCTGTCCTCTCCGTGTATGCCCACCAAAAGAAGCAGTCCTTTGGAGATAGATCCCAGGGTCTCTCCTTCCGATCGAACCTCTCCCCTAAGCACACGCTGGACAACAAGTTTCATAAATGCTCCTTAAAATTATGTGGATTACTTCGTGGATAACTTTTCAAAGGTAGCGATAGGCCGGTTTTATTGAAAATTGTCAACAGACATCCACAATTTCATCCCGTAATCAACAACTTATCAAGAGTATCCGAAGCGTGGATAAGTCAAGCCTTCCATTGATTGTTCTTTTCTGTTGTGGAAAACCGGAAGGTCATTCTTCGTAACCCCCTGATTCTTTTCGTTCTCTTTATCCACAATTCCATCCACATTCCTGTTCGCCAAATAATCGGTATGTTCAAAGACTTTTTATCCACATATCCACAGGCACCTACAATGTACTACAAAGTATATCTATTTATAGTAACTGTAACTTACACGTGGAAAATGTGGAGAAATATTTCTTACAAAGGAGACCTCAGATTTCTATATTTAAAAACAATCTGAAGAGCTGCAGCTATCAAACCGACGAACCGGATTTAAAGGCAGAGATGGGCGAAAAGGAGTTTACGTACAAAGACGCCGGGGTGGATATAGAAGCCGGGGAGGAGATGGTGGAATCTATTCGCGGACTGGTCAAAGAGACCCATAGCGATGCTGTGCTGGGGGAAATTGGAGGATTTGGTGGATTTTTTATGCCGGATCTTTCCGCTTACGAAGAGCCTGTGTTTGTAAGCAGTGTGGATGGTGTGGGAACCAAGTTGATTGTGGCATTTCGGACAGGGGTTTACCATACGGTAGGACAGGATCTGGTTAACCACTGCGTCAACGACATCGCTGTCTGTGGTGCGGAACCCCTGTTTTTTCTGGACTATTTCTCTACGGGCAAACTGGAGAAGGAGGTCGGCTACCGGGTGGTGGAAGGTTTTTCCATAGCATGCAGGGAGAACGGCGTGGCCCTTGTGGGAGGAGAAACCGCGGAAATGCCCGACATCTATTCCGAAGGGGAGTTTGATCTTGCGGGTACCATCGTCGGGGTAGTCGACAAAAGCGAGATTGTTACCGGCGGTGGAATACGCCCGGGAGACCGCCTGATCGGACTGCCGAGTAACGGCCTGCATACCAACGGGTTCTCCCTGGCCAGAAAAGTGCTTTTCAGGGAATATGATCCGGGAGATCATGTAGAAGAGCTGCAGAATTCGCTGGGGGATGCCATGCTGGCTGTTCACAAGAGTTACCTGTCTCATATCCGCTCTCTGAAAAGTATAGAGGGTGTACGTGGGTTTTCGCATGTTACCGGCGGTGGGATCGAGGGAAATACGAAGAGAATCCTCCCGGAGGGATGCAGGCTTTCCATTGATTGGAAAGCCTGGAAACGGCCGGCCATATTCGAGTTGATTGGAAACCTGGGCAATGTACCAGAGGAAGATATGAGGTCGACGTTTAATCTGGGAATCGGTCTGGTAACGGTGGTATCGCCGGGAGCGGTGGAGAAAGTGAGGATGAAATTGGGAGAGATGGGAGAGGAAGCACTGGAAATCGGAACGGTAAAGTAACATTATGAAGAATGTACCACTGATACGGATTGCTCACGGGAGAAGCGGCGATAAGGGGGATGGGAGCAACGTGGGAGTCATTGCCCGACATCCGGATATTTACCCGTTTCTTGCCGAAAATCTCACGGCGGATGTTGTAAAGGAGCACATGAAGAATATCTGCAAGGGGGAGGTGGAGCGTTACGAACTTCCGAATATTGGGGCCCTCAATTTTGTTCTGAACGAGAGCCTGGGCGGAGGAGGCACGGTATCGCTCAAGCTGGATGCCCAGGGCAAGACTCATGCTTCCATGCTGCTCAGAATGGAGCTTGAGGTACCTGAAGAACTGCTGAAGAAAGCGGAGATGAATCGTTAGGGTTAGAAGTTGCCGAATATCAGACGGAAGCGTTCGGAGGAGGGTTCAAAACCTACGCCGATTCCCAGATCGAGGTTCAGGTTGGAGATGCGAAAATGAGATCGGAGGCCTATCCCAAAAACCGATTTTGAAGAGGTAAGTCCGCCGTTCATCGGGTCGAACACGGTATCGCTGAAAGCGACCATGTAGAGGTTCCCAAGGTAGAGAGGGATCAGCAGTCCCCCGTCGTCCGGATAGGCCAGCGGTACGGTGTAGCGGGTGGAAAAACTGGCCAGGTTGCTGGAGAGGGGCATAACCGGATCGGGAAACGCAGGAGAGATTATGGACTGGTTGTCAAATACGGGACCGCTCTGGGTAAGGAACTCAAGTCCGATTCTCATGGATTGGTTCAAACGCCTCAACGGTGAAATATAGGTAAAGAGACCCGTTCTGAGTGCCGTCGGCTCAGCGAAGGAGAGACCGAAACGCTGTCCGTCAATACCGACGAAAATATTCTGGCTGTTAAAGTAGTGGTCCATCTGGCCGTAAATACTCACTCCGCTGTTTGGCTGAAGGTCACGGGTGTTTTGCTGCAGCCGGTAGTTGAGGGTGGCGGATAGACTCCCAATCGCGAAATTTCCGAAATCCGAGGCCGGGTCACCGGTGTGGCTAAGCTCGAAATAGCGCAGCTGGGAGAGACGGATTCCGGGTCGCAGTGTCAGGGAGGAGAAGAAGACGTTGTTTTCCAATTCAAAACGGAGAGGCACGTTCAATGAAAAATTTCTCTGCTGGCGAAGCATGGTTCTGCGGACGGTGTTCCCGTCGACGGGGAGTTCAAAATCCTGGAAGGAGGGGCGGCTGGAAATACCTATTTCATAGCCCGGGAAGAAACGGGCATCGCGGTAGGAAAAGTCGTACCAGTGTCGATCCTGTACTGCGGTAAGATCAAGCTGATAGGATTGGCTCTGCAGCAGATCCCCGCTGTGGAAGGAGAGCCCTATCTCCCAGGTGTCGCTGTTGGAGACCTCCTCGGCGACCGGGAGCAGGGTACGCGGACGAATCCATTTCCAGTTGCTGCGATAAGGTTCCGCACTCCAATTCGCCGTATCGGCTGCGGAGGATCCGACGATCGGCCGGGTCATAAGGGATTCGGTTGTGGTATCCGCCTTCCAGTGGCGGGGTGGAACTACCTCCCTGTCAGCGTCAGACAGGTTGATGATTCGGGGAACAAGCTTATTTTCGTATTGGGAAACGTAGGCGAGTTTCTCCCCCGAGGGACTGTAGGAACCCTCAAAAGCATTATGGGGGCTCTTGGTGAGGCGAGTCACGGTATCGGTTTCCAGGTTATATTCGTACACCTGCAGCGTGCCGCTGTGGTCGGAGCTGAAGAGCAGGCGGTTTTCCGCCGGGTGCCATTCCGGATCGTACAGGGAACCCCGGTTGAAAACCAGGTCCGGCCGTGCGTTAAGCCCTCTTTTCAGATCCTCACGGGAGGTAATCCAAAGTCCCTGAACCCCTCTTTTGCTCAGAACAAGCGCCAGACGCCCTTCCTCTTCGGGTTCAGCGGCGAGGCCCGTAATACGATGGATGCCAGGTTCGAGGAGCGTCTCCGACGTCTCCTCAGAACGGCCAAGGCTTACCAGGCGATTTGAGGTACCTTCGTTTTGAAGAGCGAGAATTTCGCTTCCCGCGAACTCAGGTGAGTAGAGGCGACGGTAGCTGCTGAGATTTGACGTTTCTCCCGTGTCCAGTTCATAGAGCGAGATGTCGGCGGTAAAGGTGTTGTTGTAGATGGTGCTGGGACGATACCAGGAGTAGATCAGGCGGTCTCGATTTTCGGAGATATCAAAGTGATAGTCGGCTACGCTCCCGGTTGCCAGCAGGAGTTCGATGTCATGGCTATCGGTCCGATAGCGGTAGTAACCGGGGCGGCCGTTATAAAACGTCCCATGAAAAACCAGGGTGGAGTCGTCGATCCATTGGGGATTTCGAGTGGAGGCGCCCTTGTAGGGGAGATCGTTTATCCAGGAAGTGGATTTTTCCCCTGGGGCAGCGTCGTCCCCGGACTCCACGGAGGGGGTGTTGGAATCATACGTTTCCTCCTGACCCTCTACAAAGCGGGTGTGAAGCTCGGAGGGCCAGGATCCGGTGACATGCCGGAGCGCGGTGCCGTATCCCAGGAAGGGGAAGCGAAGGTAGAAATCGAGGGCCTCCCCGGTGGTCTCCTCCCCGTAGGTCTCCTGCAGCCATGATATAAAATGGTATCCGCCGAGGTAGTGGCGGTTGAAGGGAAGGGTATAGAGGGGAGTGTGGGCCATTTGCCCCATATTCCATCGGCCGGGAGAGTCAAAAACCGAGCGGAAACGACGGGTAAACCAAGGATGGTTTCCCCTTCCTCCCCCCTTGAGCCCTCCCTCGTTTTCGTAATAGGTCGCGATCCCCTCGTTGATTCCCGAGGGTATCGCACCGTGGAACGATCGTGCTATATCCGGCGAAAAGAGGTAGGTAATAGTGGGCAGGAATCCTTTCGTATTGCTGTACTGCAACGCGTGCACCAGCTCATGCGGCGCCACTGCCTCCAGCCAGGTACCGGACCGGGGATTAAGCGCTTTGCCCGGGAGGGGGGAGAGGTCAATCTCAGAACGGAAGTGAAGGGAGGTGACAAAACCATTGGAGCGGTCGTTGTAGTTTTTCAGTACGACGGGGAAGTTCCGCAAATTCCCGCCCACCAGTGACCGAACCTCCGGGTAGCGGGTTTCAAGTATGCCCGCCGCCCGGACGGCGGAGGAATCCATGCCTGCGGGAAAGACTATGTGAAAATGATCGGTCTTCAGCTGCCTCCATGTTTCGGGAGGACGGTGTTGAACAGGATACATCTGGGCGAACAGGGGAAGAGACCATAGACTCAATGCCGCAGCGATGAGCACCGTTCTTGAAATTCTCATGTCAGCCGAATTGTATGCGCCAGTAGATAAAGAGCAATGCGAAGCCGCTCAGGAAAACGAGTCCGCTCCAGCTAAGCCACCGCATCCAGGGCCGGGGCCGGCACTCCCGTGGCATGTGTTCGGCTGTAACCAGGCGATAGTTGATCCACGCCAGTATGGGAGCCGTCAAAAAAGAGAGCGTGGTGGCCAGGTCGACAAGGAGGGTGAATTGGTCGCCCAGAAAGTAGAGGACCGCCAGGCTCAGCAGGGGGATGGAAACAAGCAGCCATCGGTAAAGAGGCATGCTTCCGGAGGATTTGAACAGGCCGGGTCGAATCACTTCCAAAATCCGGCGGGAGACCCGGGGGTACGCGTCGGTAACAGTCAGGGTCGTACTGAACATGGTGGTAAACGCGCAGACGATGATAACGCTGTATGACCACTCTCCCAGGCTGGTGGTGAAGAGCGAGATCAACTGCCCGGCGAAGGCGGCCCCGCTTCCGGCATACTCTTCGCCGCTCCCGAACATGACAAGGGCCCCGAGAAGGAGAAACCCCAGCGCGAGCACCGCGGCCCCGATGTAGCCAATATTGAAATCGATCAGGCTCTCCCGGAGTTTCGGACGGTAGCTGGTCTGCTTCTCCCTCTCCAGGGTCCACAGGGAGTGCCAGGCGGAAGCGTCAATGGGAATGGGCATCCAACCCATAAGGGCAATCAGGAACGAGACACCGGCAACATCCCAGATGTCGGGCGCGGCGACTTGCGCCACCTCCCTGTGCTCTCCCTGCCAGAGGGCGGCAATCAGGGCGATGACGGTGGATATCGCAAGAACGACCATCAGGGCCTTGACCGCTCCGTCCAGTGCCGAGTAGCGCCCGGACATCAAGAGCGCGATGCAGATACCCAGAATAATGGCGCTCCAGAGCAGCGGGGAGAGCGCGATCCCGGTCAGTTCGGCGGCCAGGCTGGCTGTTACGACGGTAACGGCGGCTTGGACCGCGAACATGGTGCCAAGAGTAAATAGGGCAAATACGGCTATGGCCCACTTCCCAAGCCGCCTGTACCCCTCGATCATGCTCTCTCCCGTGGCGACGGCGTAACGCGGACCGTATTCCAGGAAGGGATATTTAAAGAAATTGGCCAGAACCACAGCCCAGATCAGGGCGTATCCGTACGTTGCCCCGGCCCGGGTGGACTGCACCAGATGAGAGACGCCGATGGCAGCCGCGGCCATGAGGAGTCCCGGACCCAGGCTTTGCCTGAGCCCCTTCCAACTGCTTTTCCGATCTTTCATTGCAATAAAATGATTGCCGAGTACGGGCGAGCCAGGAATTATATACTAATTTTGCCCATGAAATTAAACAGATTATTATGAATCCTCCGGGGGAGGTTGTTGTTACGAGAAAACCCTGTAAGATTTAAAAACCGTCAGTTAGGAGGAACATATGATTACAAGAAGTACCATCCTGGAGCTGCTGGAGAGAACGGAAAGCCCGGCCTTATCGGTATTTTTGCCTACCCACAGAAAGGGGGAGGAGGTACAGCAGGATCCCATCCGGTTCAAAAATCAATTGAGGGAAGCGGAACAGCAGCTCGAGCGTATGGGACTCTCCTCGTCGGAGACGGAGGAGTTCCTGGAACCGGCACGCGACCTTCTCGACAAACCCCTGTTCTGGCAGCATGGCGAACGGGGACTGGCGCTGTTTCTGACGGATAATTTTTTTAAAACCTGGAAGGTACCGCTCGACTTCAAGGAGCAGGTATATGCGGGCGACCGGTTTCTGATTACCCCCCTTCTTCCTATGGTCACTCTTGAGGGGACATTCTGCATCCTCGCGCTCAGCCAGAAGAATATGCGCCTGCTGAAGGCCACGAGGGAAGCGCACGAACCTCTCTCGCTGGACGACGCGCCGACCAGTATGGAGGAGTTCAAGCAGTACGACCTGGAAGAGAAGAGCCTCTCCCCGGCTCCCGGCGGCGGTGGTGACAAGCCCATGTATCACGGCTGGGGCGACGCCTCGGTAGAAGACAACTACGTTGAAAATTACCTGAAGCAGGTGGAAAACGAGGTGACCTCCATTTTGCGACAGCGCAACGACCCCCTGGTACTGACGGGGGTAAACAAGGCGATCGCCCTCTACCGGAAGGTGAACCACTATCACCGGTTGATGGAAGACGCCGTGCCGGGTAATCCCGACGAGAAGAGTGAGGAGGAACTCAGAAAAGAGGGGTGGGAGGTCATCAAATCCTATTTCCTCAAGGATATGTACAACGACCTCTCCCGCTACAACGACCTGAAGGGAACCGGCAAGCAGTCGGACGACCTCTCGAAAATTGTACAGTCTTCCCATTACGGGAAAGTGGACACCCTTTTTCTGGGTACAGGCCAGCAGAGGTGGGGCCGCTTCGAACAGGAAGAGGAAACGGTTCATCTCAGTTCCGGGCGTAACGACGGGGATTACGATCTCCTGAACGAAGCGGCTATCCGTACGCTCACGCAGGGCGGCGATGTCTATGCCCTGGATCGGGAGGATATGCCGGACGGCGTGTCGGTGGCCGCCATATACCGGTACTGACGCTGACGTGAGGCGGCTCTAGATCGCGTTCTGAATCTTGTCGGTATAGTCCAGTTTTTCCCAGGGAAACTCCTCCCTTCCAAAATGGCCGTAGGCGGCCGTCTGTCGGTAAATAGGGCGAAGAAGGTCAAATCGGTTGATAATGCCCGCCGGCGTGCAGTCGAATGTCTGCTTTACAGCCCGGGCCAGCTCGGTGTCCGGTACCCGGCCGGTCCCGTACGTGTTGAGATTGATGGAGACCGGTTCGGCAATGCCGATGGCGTAGGCCAGTTGCACCAGGCACCTGTCGGCCAGGTCCGCGGCCACCACGTTTTTTGCGATATGGCGGGCGGCGTAGGCCGCGCTTCGGTCCACCTTGCTGGGATCCTTGCCCGAAAAAGCACCTCCCCCGTGTCCCCCGTGTCCCCCGTAGGTATCCACAATGATCTTCCTGCCGGTAAGGCCGGTGTCGCCGTGCGGCCCGCCGATGACAAACTTACCGGTGGGGTTGACATGCAGGATGGTGTTGGGGTCGAGCAGCGGCTCCGGGATGACTTCGGGAATGAGGTGTTTCTCCAGGTCCTCCTTGATTTGCGGCTGCTCCACCTCTTCGTCGTGCTGTGTGGAGATGACGATGGTGTCGACGCGGGAGGGCGTGCTGTCCTTCCCGTACTCGACTGTGACCTGGCTCTTGCTGTCAGGGCCAAGATAGGGCATCAATGCCGTGTTCTTGCGGATGTGCGCCAGTTTCCGGAGCAGGTCATGGGAGTATTGCAGGGTCATGGGCATGTAGGTGTCGGTCTCGCGGCATGCATACCCGAACATCATGCCCTGATCTCCCGCTCCCATCTCTTTCTGTTCCCCGGGATCCACGCCCTGGGCGATGTTGGGACTCTGCTGGTGGATGGTGGTCAGCACGCCGCATGACTCCGAGTCAAAGCGGTAGGAGTTTTTCGTATAGCCGATGTCGCGGATCACCTGCCGGGCCAGTTCCTGTATGTCCACGTAGGCGTCGGTGGTAACTTCGCCGGAGATCACCACCAGGCCGGTGGTCACGAGCGTCTCCACGGCCACGCGCGACTCCGGGTCGTCCGTTAGCATGGCGTCCAGCACCGCGTCGGAAATCTGGTCGGAAATTTTGTCCGGGTGTCCCTCTGATACCGATTCCGAGGTAAATAGATTATTCATGACGTAGGTTCTTCGGGTAGCATGAGTTGGTTGTCAAATGAGCAGAGAAGCTAAGAAAAAAGAGGAAGAGTTCACACTTACGGAACGGCAAGGGAAAGGGATTGATCAGTCAAAGAGGTCTCCCCCGTTCCCGGCGGGGTCCACGTCGAGGTATTCGAACGCTTTCCGCGTAGCTACTCGTCCTTTGGGAGTGCGCTGCAGAAAGCCCTCCTTGATAAGAAATGGTTCGTAGACCTCCTCGATGGTACCCTTGTCCTCTCCCACGGCGACGCCCAGCGTACCCAGCCCCACCGGTCCCCCGCTGTAGTTCTCAATAATGGCTTTGAGAATGCGCACATCCATCTCATCGAGACCGTTTTTGTCCACATCCAGCGCATTGAGAGCCTTGTCGGCGATCTCGTCGGTAATGGTATCCATGTCGTCCACCTGGGCAAAATCGCGGGTTCTCCGCAGTAGCTTGTTAACGATGCGGGGAGTGCCCCGGCTGCGCCTGGCAATCTCATGTGCGCCGGTATCGGTAATGCCCATGTTAAGAATGGAGGCGGTGCGCAGCGCGATCCGCTGGAGCAGTTCCACGTCGTAGTAGTCCAGCCGCATGTCGATTCCGAAGCGAGCGCGGAGGGGAGCCGTCAGGAGCCCCTTGCGGGTGGTGGCCCCCACCAGGGTAAAGTGGTTCAGCTCAATCTGTATGCTGCGGGCGTTGGGCCCCGAGTCGATAACGATATCCAGCCTGTAGTCCTCCATCGCCGAGTAGAGATACTCCTCTACCACCGGATTGAGCCGGTGTATCTCGTCGATGAAAATCACGTCGCCCTCCTCCAGGTTGGTAAGCATGCCTGCCAGGTCGCCGGGTTTCTCCAGGACGGGACCGGTGGTGGGCAGGATCTGCACGCCCATTTCGTTGGCAATAATATGGGCAAGGGTGGTTTTCCCCAGGCCGGGCGGCCCCGATAGTATGACATGATCCAGTGCCTCTCCTCTTTTTCGGGCCGCCTCGATGAATACCGAGAGGTTCCGCACCGCTTTCCTCTGCCCGATGAATTCGTCCATGGAGGAGGGGCGTACCGTCTCTTCAAAGGCCTCGTCGTTGTGTTCGGCGTCGAGCAGGGGATTTTGCACGGAAACGGAGACTGTCCAGCGTTAGGGCTTGGGGTGATTTCCAGAACGTGCCTGGCGGAAGGGCAAGTTAAAGTATAATCACGTCATTGTCGAAGCCTTATTCCCCCGTTTTACGCCCCATCCCGTCAGGCGTCCGGTTCATCAGGCAGCTCTTGAAGCAGCTGTTCGGCCTCTGTTCGGCGGGGCCCGTCCATGGCCGCGGCATTTTCGAGAGCTTCCCTGGCTTCGCTGTATTGTCCCATCTGAATAAGCGTGTTTCCGAGGAACCACAGGGCTTTCTCTTTCAACATGTCGGAGGAGGCGGAGTCTGCGGCGGCACGGCGAAATTCGGTCTGCGCTTCCCCCAAACGCTCTGCATTGTAGGCGAGTATTCCGAGGTTGAGGCGAGCTTTCGAGGCATATGTTTCGCCTTCGTAATCGGAGACGATCTCACGGAACAGGCGAAGCGCCTCATCCCGCTGGCCCGTCACTACAGCATGGTACCCGGCATTCATGAGGGAATCCGGCCGATCGAGCGCCCCCCCGCCGGCCCTCCGGACTTCGGGAACGTACATTTCCGCCTCTGTATTGATGGAGGCGATGGCCTGGGGCATCTCTCGTCCGGAGGATCCGACGCCCCAGATGGAATAGGTGATCACCAGGAGCGCGAGGGCGGCTGCTGCCCCGATCCAGGCCATCCGGGATTTCGTCCACTCCTCTGGCTGCTCCCGTTCCGGCTGTGCTCGCCCGGACTCTTTCCGGACCATCTCGCTCACCGCCATCTCGGTTTCCAGGTAATCGATGTATTCGGGGTGCTTGATCAGTTCCGCCCACAGCCGCTCCACCTCCTCCTCATTTAGTTTTCCCCTCACGTACGCGTCGATCTTCCTGATCAACGACTCCTCTCGCTTGTTCATGCCCGTTACGCCTTTGTATGGAAAATAAATGCCTCTCTGCGCGCCTTCCGGCCTCTTTCCGTGGTTAACTTCGTCCTTATCATATCATAAGTAAGACCGTTATGTGGACCATCCCTTACATTAAGAATTTATTTTTTTCTGGTAGCATCGGTTCAGACGCTTGATGATACGGTGCTTGCGGGTCCAGGCGTTATTGATGCTGATGCCGAAGTGATCGGCCACAGTCTGGGCGTCCGTATCGGGATGTTCAAACCAATAGTCGATAAATTCCCGGTGCTCCTTTTTCAGCTCATTCAGACACTCCTTGAGAATCTTCTGTTGCTCCTTGTCCAGTAAATCGGCAAGCTGCCGGGGAGCGTGGTGGCTGGAGTCGGGAAGACGGTCGTAGGGCTTCTCCCTTCGTTTCTCCAACAATTTCAGGTACTGGTTCCGACAGGTGGTGAGAAAATAGGAAAAAAGCTGGTTCGGTTTCCGGATCCTGTCCTCCTGAACGGCCGTTATGGAAACCAGCAGCGATTCCTGAACGCAGTCCCGTGCATCCTCAAACGTGGCGTTCATGTGGATTTCAAGGAAACGAATCAGACGCGGGCGAATTTCATCCAGCATCCGGTTGGCGCTTTCATAGTCGTTGTTGCGTAGTGCCTCTACCAGACTTGAATAATCCATGTGTCGTATTGGTATCCCCACCCAGCAGTCGATTGCTAACATAATGAAATTCCGGTACTATTAAACGAAAAATTTACGCGACCCCTCTCGGCCCGGGGACTCATGCTATTAAAAACCCCGATATTTTTGTTTATTGAGCTGTTGGAGGTGTATATTACCGAGTATCCACCCGAAAGCGTATTTTCCCTGACCCGGTATGTATCGCGTACGGCTGAAAAATTTTGAGGGCCCCCTCGACCTGCTTCTCTTCTTCATCAAGAGAGACGAGCTCGATATTTACAACATCCCCATCTCCTACATCACGGAGCAGTTCCTGGAATACCTTCACATGCTGGAGGAGCTGGACCTGGACGTGGCCAGTGAATTCATCCTCATGGCCAGCATGCTGATGTCGATCAAGGCCCGCATGATGCTGCCGCGGGAGGGAGGCGATGAAGAGGAAATCGACGAGCACGATCCCCGCTACGAACTGGTCCAGCGGCTGCTTGAGTATAAGCGCTACAAGGAGATGGGAGAAAAGATGTCGGTGATGGAGGAGGAAGCGAACAAAATTCGCTACCGGGGATATCACGAAGTGGACCATGTGGAGAAACAGGCTTCCGGTGAGGCCCTGAAAGATGTGACCATGTTCGAGCTCATGGCCGCATTCAACCGGGTACTTAACGAGATGAAAGAGAAGAAGAGTGTCCACCGGGTCGAGAAAATTCAGGTTACGGTCGAGGAGCAGAGCGAATACATTCTCAATCTTTTGCAAAACCGGGGACGGACCTCCTTCCGGGACATCTGCCGGGAGCTGAACAGCAAAACACTGGTTGTGATCACGTTTCTGGCGGTTCTGGAGATGCTGAAGGAACGACAGATAAACCTCTATATCGAGGACGAGGATCCGACCTGTTTCTACATTGATCTGAAGCCGGTGGATGAAATCATCGGAAGTGCCGAAACTGCCAGCACATAAATCCTAAATGTCATTACAGCATGAAATACTGTTTTCGCGAAGTCGCCTTTCCCCTCCTCTTCCTCTTTCTTTTCGCGGCCTGTAACACATCCCCGGATCGTGTCCCCTCTAAATTCACCTCGGATCACTCCCCGGAGGAGTGGAACGCCGCGTTGCTGGAATACCAGGATCGGATCGCCCCTGAATTCATGCGTCCCCGGCTGAACGCCTTCGCTCACGATTCGATGGAGGGAAGGGAGACCGGAACGCGGGGACTGGAAAAAGCCGCGGATTACCTGGCCCGGCAGTACCGGGAAATGGGCTTGAAGCCCGTGGGCGGCGACGGCAGCTATTTTCAACACTTTACCCTGACCTCCACCCGTCCCGACAGCATGATCTATACGGTTTCCGACACCTCGGGGAGCCGGGTACTGGACCGCTCGGTCTCCTCGGCGGATTCCCGCGGCCGGTTTATGCGTGTATTTGGGGAGGAGGGAACCTTTGAGGGAGAGATCGTTTTTGCCGGTTTCGGGGTGAACGACTCCGCACGGGGAGTGTCTCACCTTGAGGGGGTCGACCTGGAGGGCAAATGGGTGATGGCCTACCAGGATATTCCCGGAATTGTGGAAGGAGATACGCTCATTGATCCCTCCGTAAACAGCCGGAGCAGGTTTGCGTCCGCAGTCAATGAACAGGGAGCGCTGGGACTCCTTCTTATTCCCGAGATGACGCCCGAAGAATTTGAAGAGGAGGCGGCGCAGGAACAGGAGAGCTACGGGGAGCCCGGGGGCATGCGGCTTGCCTATCGTGATCAGGAGGATGGGGATGGCAGCGGAACCGGATACAACCTGGTGCATCCGGAACTGGCGGCCCGAATACTGGGATTGCAGGACGGCGATTCACTGGAGGAGCATCGTCAGAGTCTTGTCGACAACCTTTCCGATTTTCAACCGGAATCTACCGGCTACGAGCTCTCACAGCGTTATTACGCGGGTGAAGTAACCACCGATACCAGGAATGTGGCGGCCTTTCTGGAGGGGGGAGATCCGGAGGTGAGCGATGAGGTGGTGGTCCTGACTTCCCATTACGACCATGTGGGAATCGGCCGGCCGGACAGTACCGGCGACCGGATCTACAACGGTGCCGACGACGACGGCAGCGGAACCGTCGGCCTTCTGAACGTGGCCAGGGCATTTGCCGATGCGGCCGCCGACAGCATCAGGCCCCGGCGAAGTATCCTCTTTCTGAATGTCTCCGCCGAGGAGAAGGGGCTGTTGGGTTCCCGGTACTACTCCGACCACCCTCTGTTCCCGATGGAGAAAACGGTTGCCAATTTGAACGTGGATATGATCGGGCGTGTCGATTCGCAACACTTGGAGAATAACGTCACCGACTACACTTACATCATCGGGGGACGCATTATCTCCTCGGATCTTGAACGGCTGCTTTCGGCCGCCAACGAACGGTCGGGGCAAGTCATTCTGGAAGACCGGTACAACGACCTTGAGGATCCCAACCAGTTTTATCGGCGCAGCGACCACTGGAACTTCGGAAGGCTGGGCGTGCCCTTCGCGTTTTTCTTCACCGGGGTGCACGAGGACTATCACCGGCCCTCGGACGAAGTGGAAAAAATACAATTTGGCAAGCTGAGCAGGATCGTACGGACCATCTACGCGACGGCTGCCATGACCGCCAATACCGAAGAACCCCCTCAGGTGGATAACCAGGAGTTTATTGAGATAACCCAGTCAGACTCCCGCTAGAGACCGGTTCGCCTAACGGCCTACCGAAATAAAGGGGGCCCAGTAAACCGGGTGGTGATACCGGGGATGGGCGATCATCTCCAGCTTGGCCTCCCGCAGGGCCCCGGCGATCTCTCCGTAGGGAATGGAGCGTTCCCACCCGGCCCAACGGCTGAATCGCTCCCATAAAGAGTTTCCGGAGGCAGGCGAGCTCGTCAGGTTTTTGTAGAAGGTTCTCATCAGGTGGGAGGTGGATCGATCGTACACATTCCACAAGCTGACTACGACCGCGGGGGCGCCGGCATAGAAAAAGGAGCGCTGCATTCCGAGGATGCCCTCGCCGTTCACCAGTTTTCCCATTCCCGTATTGCAGGCGCTCAGCACGACCAGCCGGGTATCCAGGTTGAGACGGTAGATTTCCGAGCTCCGCAGCAGGCCATCCTCAGAGGAGGTCGCCCCGATTTCACCCGAAGCCCGGAGGCTGAGGCCGCTCAGGGCGGGTTGGTCTTCGTCGATGAGCCCGTGGGTGGCCAGGTGGATATACCGGAAGGAGCCGTATTGCAGGATCTGTTTTACCCGCCCCTCGGAAACCTGGTTGCCCTTCAGAAGGGTCGCCCTCCCGAAGTATGAGGCGATCGAATCGATCTCCGTGACCGTGGAGGGGAGCAGGCTCAGGGACTGCCGTTTTTCTCCGCCGAGGCTTCCCGAGGGGGCGAAGTCCGATCCCGCCACCGCGAGCAGTTCCTCCCTGGACTCTCGATCCTTCGACTCCAGCAGCTGAAGGCTGGTCAGGGACGGCGCGTATTTAACGGCTCTCTCCTCGATCAAATATTGTCCCCCCTCTCTGAGGGCTTCGAAGGGGAGGTAGGCCAGCGGTCCGTCAGGCACAATAATCAGCTGGCGGTGAGGTTCCAGCTGTTCCTCCACAGGCTCCAGGAGAAGGCGGTAGAGCGCTTCGGAATGGGTGTTAATCTCGGAGAGGGATTCGCGGCCCACAATGGCCTGCCTGAATTGCCGGACCTTTTCGGTCAGCAGTTCCCCCGGCCCCCGGTCACCCTCTTGCAGGGAAACGGAGCGTACTATGGCATTATCCGGCGTTATGACGAAAATAAGCAGGTCCCGGGGCGTGACCGCATACTCCAGGATGGCGGTATTGGAGGGACAGAGCTCACGAGCCTGCTCCAGGCTCACCGGTTCGGGCAGCCGCAGCTGCTTGTACTCTTCGTAGCTGTCCGAGAGCTCGTTCTGATAGGCGGCAAAGGAGAACTCTTCCTGCTGAATGAGACGGTTCAGGGAATCCAGCCCTGCTGTATCCTCCAGGGACTGTCGCTGTAAATAGAGCTGGTGAAGCCGATCCAGCCGGCTGTTTCGCTCCAGGCGGACCTCCTCCGGCAGCCGTTCACCTATGCCGAGGGAGGCTTCCTGCAGATCATCGGAGAGCGTTCGGGCCTTGGAAGCTTCCACCAGTTCGTAGGCCTCCTTCACCGACCCCGAGTGGTCAATGGTACGGGAAGCCAGGCTGAGGTAGAAGCCGGCATACTGCTCCAGGTAATCCTGCCTCATGCGGCTGGCGGCTCCCACCTGCTCCCGGTTGCGTTCAATCAGCTCGACGGCTCTCCGGCCGTACCAGAGAGTACTGTCGGAACCGATACGGTCGAAGGTATTGGAAATCCATATGAGGGGGGCCAGCTCCCGGGTGTGGATCCGGTTTCTGCTCTGCCGATAGGAACGTTTAAAAAGTGTCAGAGCCTCTCCAAAGTTCTCACGGGCATACGCCAGCCGCCCCTCCCAGAAATCCGCGTCCGCCATCAGGGCGGCACTGCCGGTGGAGTCGGCCAGGTGCCTGCTCTCCGCCAGGTACATCGAAGCCACATTGAAATTCCCCCTCTCCATGTTGACTTTGGCCAGATCCCAGTAGGAGGAGGCGAGGTCATGGGGATTTCCGATCTCCCTGCGGTACTCCAGGGACTGCCGGTAGTAGGTGAGCGCCTCCTCCCTTCTGTCCAGGTCCCACATACGGTTTCCGACGTTCCGGTAGATGCTGGCCAGCTTGTCGCGCACCTCCAGTCCCTCCAAGAGGTCCAGGCTGCGCCGATAGTAGTCAAGGGCAGTTTCGGGATCGCCCATGGCGGAGTAGAGAACGCCGATATTGTTCAGGGTCTGGGCAGTTTCGGCCGGCTGTCCCGCCTGCCGGCGGTACTCCAGGCTTTTCTGGTAGGCTACCAGGGCCTGGTCGTAGTGTCCCATCTCCTTCTGCACCAGCCCGATATTGTCGTATATGGTGGCCAGGTTGCTGACATTGTTCACCCGGAGGCGTATCTTCAGGCTTTCGTTGAGCTGTTCAAGGGCACGGTCGTAGAGGCCCAGGTCGTGATACAGCATGCCGATGTTGTTGAGCGCCCGTGCGATGTTTTCCCGAAGCGCGTTCCCGCTGCTGTCCCGGCTCTCGTCCCGAAAGAAATCGAGCGCCTGCCGCCGGTAGTCGAGCGATTTCGCATACTCGCCCCTCAGCCGGTAGGTTTGCCCCAGGTTATTGTATATCGAACCGATAAGCTGGATGTCGCCCGACTTGCGGGCGGGGGGAAGTGCGGACTCAAAATGGGTGAGGGCGGAATCGAGCTTCCCCTGCCGGTTAAACACCAGTCCCAGTCCGCTGTGGAGAAATCCCCGGTAGTAGTCGTCGATCAATGGGCCCCCCTCCTCCAGGAGTTCCCGGTAGAGCTGAATGGATCGCTCCAGCCGGCTGCGCTGGTTGAGGATCTCCGCGAGATAGAGGCCGGAACTGAGCCAGTTCGTGCTGTCTCCCTCCTCCCGGAATAGCGCATGGGCCCGCTCAAACAGCGGTTCGGCCCGGTCCAGGTTCCCGCTGTTGTAGAAGGAGATCCCCCGCTGGAAGAGGGAGTCGGCCCGGGATCCCTCCTGGGCGGCGGCCGCAAGGGGCAGCATAAATAGGGAAAATACCGCCAGGTATACTTTCAATGGGTCAAACGTATGCATGCCGTCCGCAGTTTTTTACCAGTGTACCGGGAAGATGCAAAAATTTTTGAGGTGTGCAATGTTTTTATATAATGGAATGAGGAGACGTGGGGTTAGAGTCCCTCCCAGGACGTAACCGCAAACCAGATCAGGAGAAAAGATGAAAACCGGAACATTCCGTCAAGAGAGATATACTGCGATAAACCCGGATCCGCCGCCGCCGGGTGATGATGAGTCGGATACCGATGAGGAGAAAGGGGGAACCGCCGGAGGGTAGTGTCAGGTAACTTCGGAATCGCCGAACAGGGAGTGGACAAACAGCTCCCGGTCGAAGATCTGCAGGTCCTCAATTTTTTCACCCACACCGATATATTTCACGGGCACTTCCAGTTCATGAGAAATGCCGAGAACGATTCCTCCCTTCGCCGTACCGTCAAGTTTGGTCAGCACCAGTCCGGTGATATCCACAAAGGAGGTAAAGGCCCGGGCTTGCTGCATCGCGTTCTGGCCGGTTGAGGCGTCCAGTACCAGGAGCACCTCGTGAGGGGCGCCTTCCACCACCTTGCCCATTACCCGCTTGATCTTCGAAAGTTCGTCCATCAGGGATTTTTTGTTGTGGAGGCGACCCGCAGTATCGACCAGCGCTACATCGGCATCCCTCGATTTTGCCGCCGATACGGTGTCGTAGGCCACCGCAGCGGGGTCGGCGCTCTGCCCCTGCTGTATGAGCGGCACGCCGGCCCGTTCGCTCCAGATTCTGAGCTGGTCAACCGCGGCTGCCCGGAAGGTATCCGCTGCTCCAAGCATAACTTTTTTCCCGGCGGTTTTATAGAGATGAGCCAGTTTGCCGATGGTCGTGGTTTTTCCCACTCCGTTTACCCCCACCACCATAATAATGTGAGGTTTTTCGGGAAATTCCGCGTCAAATTCCGCGGGTTTGTCCCTTCCGGTCTCTTTCAGCAGGGCCGTGATCTCCTCTCTCAGAATATTCCGCAATTCGTCGCTGCCGGTGTATTTCTCCCTGGACACCCTCTCCTCTATACGGTCGATAATCTCTATGGTGGTTTTAACACCCACGTCTGAGGTAATCAATATCTCCTCCAGCTTGTCCAGCACCGAGGCGTCCACCGTATCCTTGCCGGCGATGGCTTTCCCGATCTTTTCGAGCAGGCCGGCCCGGCTTTTTTCTACACCCTTTTCCACTTTCTCCTTTTTACGGAGTCCTATTTTTTCCAGAAATCCCATAATTGACGTTACCTGAATTCGGAGCCGTGCCTGATTTTATTGAAGCGATGAAAATAGTCAATGAAGGAGAGAATCATAAGCGCGATCGCGTTTCCCAGGAAAAAAGTGTGGACCCCATGGGCGGCGGGAAAGAAAAATACGCTCAGCCAGTAGAGTGCCAGGGCGTTAACGCTTACTTTTCCCGAGTATACCGCCATGGCGACCTTTCCCCGGGTCCACCGTATCCAGAGCGATCCCCACATGATCAGGAGATCCCGCAGCACCACCATTATAAAAAACCAGAGGGGAACCAGCCCGATCCATACGGTATACCCGAAAAGGAGAAATGCGCATATTTTGTCCGCCAGCGGATCCAGTATTTTTCCCAGCTCCGAGACGCTTCCGGTTTTCCGCGCGACCCATCCGTCCAGGAAATCCGAAAGAATACCGTATGCGGCCAGCGCTATGATGAACGGACCCGCTTCTCCGCCGCTTGTCCGGTGCAGATAGATGACCGGCAGTGCCACGATGATCCTGCTCAGGGAGATGAGGTTGGACCAGGTAAAGAGCAGGTTTTTGACAGCCCGGGATGGGCTGTCTGTTTGTCGTGCGTTGTTCACGGTCTTCCGGTTTTCCGTATCAATCCCTCCTGCCTGGCGAGATCATAGAGAGACTGGTGCAGGTCGGCGTCGTTGATCTCCCCGCGGCGGATCAGCTCCTCGACCTCGTCACCCCTGAGAAGCAGGATGCATCCCATTCTGTTGAGCTCCTCGTCAAACGACCGGGGATCGGCCAGGGAGAGTTTCTCGAGATCTATTCCGTCCGGACTCTTCCTGAGATTTACCAGGCAGTAAAACGTATCCTGGTCGGTATCCTGATCTTCATCCCCGAAGCCGAAAATTTCCAGTTTTGTATCATCCTTGGAGAGCATGGTTGGGTTGCTGTTGAGATTGAGGATTTGATGCATGGTGAACCGGTTCAGCCGGCCTG
>CAZGSL010000027.1:0-2937 GCA_964528445.1 uncultured Balneolaceae bacterium
TCCGTATACCGCTTTACCCGCTCTTCCGATTCGGGCTGGGTCGCCAGGCTGACGCCTGCCAGGAGCACGATATTTGCCACAAGACCGTAGATACCCTCGTGCAGGGGCACGGGGCGCCATTCGGGAGCCAGCAGAAAGAAAATTGTCACGATGATGCCCCCGACCAGTCCCGCCATGGCCCCCGTACCGGTGGCCCGCTTCCAGTAGAACATGCAGAAAACCGGCGGGAAGATCTGTGCCACGCCGCCGTAGGAGCCGAGCAGCAGGTTGACGATAGGCACTTCCGAAAAGACCGCGAAGTAGTAGGCCACCAGGCTGATAACGATGACCAGAAGGCGAATGAGTTTTCGCTCCAGCCGGTCCGTCTTCCACCGCGGGGGCAGAAATTTGGCGATCCCGTCGCGCACCCCGATGGATGCGGCCGAATGGAGAATGGCGTCCCCGGAGCTCATGGAGGCCGCCAGCGCTCCGGCGCATACCAGCCCGATCAGTATCACCGGCAGTTCCAGCTGGGTAAGCACGTAGGGGAGGATGGCGTCTGCCGGTTCCACGCCGGGATAGGCCAGCACGGCGGTGAACCCGATAATCAGGATGGGAACCAGGAAAAGCTGAAAAGTAGGATAGAGCACCACCGTAAGTTTCATGGTCCGGTCGCTGTTTGCCGCGAACGAGCGCATGAAGAAATGGGGCCAGACCGAGAAACCGATCGCGGAAACCAGCACCGCCGAACTGTAGCCCCACCAGTTCCATGGTTCGCCTTCCCCGTCGAGCCCGGGTGCCGACAGCATGGCGGACATGTCGCTCATGGCGATCTCGTTGAACATCTCTCCCACGCCCCCGAAGAGCTGCCAGGGGAGATAGAGCCCGATAAACCAGGCGATCACCATCATGAACATCCCCTGGAACGTGTTGGTCCATCCCACGCCCATGACGCCGCTGAACCATACGTAGACCATCACCACCAGGTAGGCGATTCCGGCGCCGGCCCACTGGGGAATGGCCCCTTCGCTGATGGTGGTCAGAATATAACCCGCGCCCTTCATCTGGAGGGTGAGATAGGGGATGAACACCGTAATGCTGAGCAGGGCCAGCAGGATGGAGAGGCTGCGGCGGTTGTAGCGGTCTTCCAGTATCTCGGCCTGTGTGACAAACCCGTATCGCTCTCCCAGGCGGCGAACCTTAGGGCCGAAAAAGTAGAGGGGTATCATCCCGGTCGTCCCGTAGGCGATGATATAGAAGGCAGCCGCGCCACGGGAGTACGCCCAGCCGGGTCCGCCTAGAAATGCGAAGGAGGAGAAAATGGATGCCCCCATCACAAAGTAGAGAATCAGCAGGTTCATGGAGCGGTCTCCCGCTACAAAACCGGTGACGCTCTCCGATATCTTAAGTCCGGGGATGATGCCCATTCCCAGCGTGAGCAGCAGGTAGATGCCGCATATCAGCAGAATAATCATCCAGTCCGCCATATCACTCCCCCGGATCTTTTAGACCGCCCGGCGTCGGGTCCGTCAGGTAATACCAAAGAAGGGATCCGAAGGCAAGGACCAGCATGACCAGCAGCCAGAAGAAGGAGAGGGGAAGACCCAGGATGAAGGGGCGAATGCCCGAAAAGAGGGGATAGACCGGCCAGATCAGGCCCAGCTGGACAACCAGCAGGAGGAGCAGGAATATGATTTTTCTGCGAGTCATGGCTATGTGGTGGTCAATTCTCCCCGATTATAACAGAATACATGTACATTTGAAACCTCACCGGATCTATCTTTCCGGCCCGACAGTTGTTATCTTTACTTCACGCCAGACTCATAAGACGGAAGACGTGTCGGAAATAGACGTACAGCAAAAAGCGGACAACCTGCCCATGTCCCCGGGGGTCTATATGTTCAAGGACAGCGGGGGACGCCTGCTTTATGTGGGCAAGGCGAAGCGCCTTCGGGACCGGGTGCGCTCCTATTTCCAGGACTCAGCCTCCCACGACGGACGTATTCGCGTGATGGTCTCCAAAATTACCGACCTGGAGGTGATTGTCACGGATTCGGAAGCCGAGGCGCTGATCCTGGAAAACAACCTCATAAAGAAACACCAGCCCCGATACAACGTCCTCTACCGGGACGACAAGTCCTATCCCTACATCTGTGTGACCAATGCCGAGAGACCCCGCGTCTTTCCAACCCGGACGGTGGTCAACGACGGAAGCAAGTATTACGGGCCGTACGACAGCGTGACGCATATGAAGCGGATGCTCGAATCGATCCGAAAAGCTTTCGGCCTCTGTACCTGCGCGGTCTCCCGAAAAACAGTCGACCGGACCAAAGGGGCGCCGGGGTGGCACTCCTGTTTCGACGACTATCTCGAAGCTTGTTCGGGAGACTGGGACCTGGAGGAGTACCGGGCCGCCATAGAAAAGGTGGAGCGGATGCTGAACGGCCGTACGGGGGCCTTGATCAGCGACCTGAAAGAGGAGATGCAGATGGCGTCGGAAGCCCTCGAATTCGAGAAGGCGGCTCGGATACGGGACAGCCTGGAAGCGGTGCAGCGATACAGCCGCAAGATGAAGATGGTGGCGGACAAAAAAGTGGATCGCGATCTGTTTGCACTTTCGGTGGACGAAGAGCTGGGGGAGGCCTGCGGGGTACTCTTTAAGATACGCGAGGGAAAACTGATCGGTAAATTTCACCGGTTCCTGAAGAATATCGAGCACCTGGAGGAGGGAGGGATTCTTCAGTCGTTCGTGGAGGATTATTATACGGGGAACCGGCAGGTGGGAGGGCGCATCATACCGGATGAGGTGTACGTGAGCCACGAGCTGGACGACGCCGAACCCCTGCTCCAGTACCTCTGGCAGCAGAAAGAGAAAAAAGTGCCCATTCATCGTCCCCAGCGCGGAGACAAAGCGCAGATGATCCGTATGGGGCTCTCCAATGCGCGGCTGTTGCTGGG
>CAZGSL010000027.1:3037-20428 GCA_964528445.1 uncultured Balneolaceae bacterium
AGAGGTCGTCACCAGGCGTTACAGGCGTGTCATGAAAGAGGGAGACCAGATTCCCGACCTGATCGTGGTGGACGGGGGACGTGGACAGCTTAACAGTGCTATCGAGGCCCTGAAGTCGATCGATTTTTACGGGGAGTGCGACATTATCGGCCTGGCCAAGCGCCTGGAGGAGGTGTTTTTGCCCGGACGCGCCGATCCCGTCATGATTCCCAAAACCTCGAGCGCCCTCAAGCTGCTGCAGAAGATACGGGACGAAGCCCACCGTTTCGCTGTAAACTTTCACAGGAAAAAACGGTCAAATCGCACCCTGCAGACCGAATTGACCCAGATCGAGGGTATCGGAGAGAAGACCGCGAAAAAGCTGCTCAGTACCTTCGGTTCGGTCAAAGGGGTCCGCGAGGCCGAACGTTCCCAACTTCAGGAGGCCGCAGGCAACAAAACCGGCCTGAAGGTGTATGAATATTTTCACGGTTCGGAGTAGGCCGGCCAACGGCAGACAGATGGCCACCATCCAACGGGAGTATCGCATCACATGATTATGTTATATCGACATTCAGCTCAGTAAGCTACCATTCTTATAGACTCCGGCAGCAGCGTACCCTGTTCCCGGGATTCTGCTTTCACCGTGCGCACAAATGTTTTGTTTGAGTTTGGTGTTGTACAGACAGGCCGAACAACCGTTTTGTGTTAAAGCGGGTATTGAAATAAGTGAGAAAAATTCTTAAATCAGGCATGAGGCCGATATGAAGTTTGAACGCAGCAATCACATCAGCTCCAAGTACGAACAACTGGACGATAAAGACCTCGTGCGTTTCTATCGACAGAACGGGGATGAACAGGCGTTTCGCGAGCTGATGAACCGACATCAGTCAAAAGTCTACTCCTACATCTACTCCATGGTCGGGAGCGGAGATGTCGCGGATGATATCTTCCAGGAGACGTTCACCAAGGTGATCACCAAAATGGACGATACCTATAACGAGCAGGGCAAGTGGATTGCCTGGGTGATGCGAATTGCTCATAACGCGACAATTGATTATTTAAGAAAACAAAAACGGTTTGTCGACGTTAGTTCTGACTACGACAAGGAGTCAAACACCGATTTCTACGACCGTCTGCCGGACGAAGATCTGGTCAGTGCCCAGGAGCAGCTCGAAAACGACGAAGCGAAATCGAGCCTGATGAAACACATAGCGGAGCTCCCCGAGGAGCAGCGGCAGGTTGTAATGCTCCGGCACTATTACGAAATGCCGTTTAAGGAAATAGCGGAATTGACGGATGTTTCCATCAACACCGCACTAGGACGCATGCGCTATGCGTTGATAAATCTCAGGAAACTCTTCGACCAGGAAAAAGAACAGGAGTCAAGCAAGTATGCAAAATGATGAAAACGCCTGCATCCGCTATCTGATGAAGGAGATGGATCCTTCGGAGGAGGTGCTTATGGAGCGGGCGATGATGGAAGATGAAGATCTTCTCATCGAAGTGGAAAGTATGCGGAAAACCCTGGGGAGGCTGGACGATCTCCCGCGGAAGGAACCCGACCCCAAACTGACAGACTCCATCGTCCAAAAAGCAGGCGCCCATCGACAGAAGGTGCTCTCCTCCGGCTTCTCCCTTGTGCCCATTATTCGATATGCGGCGGCGGCCGCGGTCTTGGTTTCCATGTCATTCGGTGGGTTTTACGCCTATGAATACATGGCCGCTCCCTCCCAGGATGGAGATCTCGCCGGGGGACAGCCCTCCCTGAGCGAGGGACAATCCTCCGGTTCGGGCCAACAGGGAGAGGAGGTGGCTCCGTGGGTAGACCGTAACGATGTGCTGCGACTTGAACAAAACGGCGGGGGAACCAGCCAGGAATTTGACTCGATTTTCAGAAACGCCACACGGAAACTGACTCCCCTCAACGATCCCTTCTTTCGCGGCAACGACACGCGCGCACTCCAGCTGACCGGCAGCGGCTCCAACTGATCGCCCTACGGTGGGTTACTTATGATAGTTCATACCGAAGCCATCGTATTTCGTACGGTCGACTACAGCGAATCCAGCAAAATTGTTACGCTTTTCACCCGTCGGCAGGGGAAGATTGCGGTCATGGTTCACGGTGCCAGGAAACCGAAGAGTAAATTTGCCGGACTGATGGAGGTGGGAAACCTGCTGGAGACGGTCTACTATTTTAAGAGCACCCGTTCGGTCCAAACGCTCTCGGAGGCCTCTTATGTGGACAAGAACCTGAATCTGCGCACAGATTTCCGCAAATTGGCCACCATGACCTCCGCCATTGAGCTGATCAATCAACTCCTGCACGACGGCGAGGTCAACGAACCGATGTTTGAGCGGACCAGGAACTTTCTTCTTTGGCTGGACCGCACCGACCAGAATCCCGGGATGGTTTTTCCCTATCTTCAAATACGCCTTGCCGACGATATGGGGCTGGGAATCAGTCTGGACGAAGAGAACGGGGGACCCTACTTCCTTACCCTGGACTCGGGACAAATCTCCGCCCGTGAATCCTCCTCCCGCTCTTATAAATTGACACAAAATCAGTTACATTACGTGCGGCATGCCCTGGGAGGGGAAAACGGCCGCATGTTTCGGGTTCCGTTCGCCGACGGGGAACTCAAGGAACTTGTCCGGCTGCTGGACCGCTATCTTCAATTTCATGTGGAAGGATTAAAGGAGCGGAAGTCGGACGCAATTTTTGAACAGATACTGGAGTAGGAGTATGAAACAACGGGAAAGACTGCTAGCGGGTTCGCTGCTTGTACTGGCGGGCATCGTGATTGGTCTGCTCATCGTGATGTTCTTCGGAGAGGAGCAGTCGGACGATCTGAATCCTGTGCGGTTCACCGAGGTGAAACGCAGCGAGAAGCCGCTCTTTACCGACGAAATGCTGAAAAAAATGGATTCCCGTTTTCTATTTAAGACCGTCGCGCAGGAGGTGGCTCCGGCTGTCGTCTATATAGAGACACTCGTTCCCGTTCCTGAGAGCCGGTACAGGGAGGAGGAGCGGGAGAGCGGCGATTTCTGGGATCGCCTCCTTCCAAGACGTATCCGGACCGTCGGATCCGGGGTCATTATCAGCTCCGACGGCTACATCATGACCAACAGTCACGTCGTAGAGGGAACCGACGGCGATGACATTGAGGTAATTCTGGACGACAAGCGGTCTTTTCGGGGACGCGTGGTCGGTATGGATCCCACCACCGACATCGCGGTTATCAAGATCGACGCGCGTAATCTGCCCACCGTAACTCTTGGCAATTCCGATAAGGTGGAGGTGGGAGAGTGGGTTCTGGCCATAGGCAATCCTTTTCAGCTCCGCTCGACCGTTACGGCAGGTATTGTAAGCGCTCTCAGCCGCCAGGTGAATATTATTGAGGAGGAGATGAGCATACAGAGCTTCATCCAGACTGACGCGGCGATAAATCGCGGTAACAGCGGAGGAGCGCTCCTAAACACCAGCGGGGAACTGATCGGAATCAATACGGCCATCGCCTCGGGCGACGGCAGTTACCAGGGCTACGGTTTCGCGGTACCTTCCAACCTGGCGGGCAAGGTAGCGGGAGATCTTATCCAGTACGGGGAGGTGAGACGGGCCATGCTGGGCGTCAGTATCGTAGGCGTGAACGCGGCGAGGGCTTCCGAGCTGGAAATGGAGCGGATACGCGGTGTGGAGATTGGAACGGTGACGGCAGGCGGACCTGCTGATCATGTGGGTCTACAAGCCGGAGACGTGGTGCTGAGCGTCAATGATGAGCCGGTCAACGAGGCCAACCAGCTGCAGCAGAAAATTGCGGTGCACTCACCGGGTGACACAGTCACCCTTCGGATCTGGCGGGATCAGCGGGAATTCAACGAGCGCGTGGAACTTGCACTGCGGGAAGAGGTGCAGTCAGGGAATGGCCCCTCCGAGGAGAACTCCGAAACGGAAGGGGAATATCACCAGGATTTTCAATTTGAGAATTTTGAGGAGCTTGGATTCCAGGTAGCGCATTACCGGCAGGAGGGCGGGGAAGCGGAACTGGTAGTCACCAGGGTGGAGGAGGGCGGCGAAGCCTATCGCCGCGGCATACGAAGAGGATTCAGAATCATCGGCGTGGAGGGTGAGGAGCCGGGAGACCTGGAGACCATGAAGGAGCGGATCGAGCGTGCTCTTGAAGAAAATGGATCGGTGGTGTTGCAGGTCGAAACGCCGGAGGAGAGGCGCAGCTATTTTGAATTGAAAAGACCGTAGATTACAGCGTGATGGAAGAGATGAAGATGGGGGTGTTGTTGGCGGGAATCCTTGTTCTGGTGGGATGTTCTGGCCCTTCCCAGCTGTCCGATGCCGATTCCCCGGCGCCGGTGGAGGAAGAGAGCGAGCGTGCCCATCCGGACTGGTACCGTACCGATTTCTCTTTGGAACGCACGGGAGGAGAATTCCAGGTCCAGGCGGCCGCACTGGGACCCGACTCGGCCTCCGCTGCCGAAAATGCGGTGCGCATTGCGCGGCTGAGACTTGAGTCGGAGATGTCGTCGCAGCTGGAGGAGATCCGTCGCAGCGCAGTTCGGGAAGGTAACGGTGAGAGACTGGAGAATCCCGATTTTATACGGGTGCTCAGGAACACGGAAGCGCTCCTCGGCGAGACTGCCTCACGGGACCGGATCGAAGTAATGATCACCGGCACCGCGCCATCCCGAAGGGCATTCGTGCAGCTTCGGTTTTCCAGAGAAGAGGTTATCGCTCTTCTGGAATCCGAATTATCGGCCCACGAAGCGGCATGGAACGCCTTCCGGGGCTCCGCGGCTTTTTCACGCTGGTAGCGGCTACATGTTCTCCACGATTTTCTCGCCGAATTCCGAACACTTCAAGAGGGTGGCTCCCTCCATCAATCGTTCAAAGTCGTAGGTTACCTGTTTCTGGCTGATGGACGCCTCGATACCTTTCTCAATCAGGTCGGCCGCTTCTCCCCATCCCATATAACGCAGCATGATTACGCCTGAAAGTATCAGGGATCCCGGGTTAACTTTGTCCTGGCCGGTATATTTCGGGGCAGTGCCGTGGGTGGCTTCAAAAACCGCAAGTCCCGTATCGTAGTTGATATTGGAGCCGGGCGCAATGCCGATTCCTCCCACGCACGCGGCCAGGGCATCGGAAATGTAATCGCCGTTCAGGTTAAGGGTGGCAATGACGTCGTATTCATCGGGGCGTGTAAGAATCTGCTGCAGGAAAGCGTCTGCAATCACGTCCTTTACGACCAGGCCGTTGGGCAGTTTACACCAGGGGCCGCCGCCGAACTCCTCGGCGCCGAATTCCTCCTTGGCCAGCTCGTATCCCCAGTTTTTGAAACTGCCCTCGGTAAACTTCATGATATTTCCCTTGTGAACCAGGGTAACGCTCTCACGGCCCTCGTCGATGGCATAGTTGATGGCGGAGCGGACCAGCCTTTTGGTGCCCTCCTCCGATACCGGCTTGATGCCCAGGGAGGTGGAGTCGGGAAAGCGAATCTTGTCCACGCCCATCTGCTCCATCAGGAACTTCTTCAGCTTTTCGTTTTCCGGCGTGCCGGTCTGATATTCGATTCCCGCGTAGATGTCCTCCGTATTTTCCCGAAAGATTACCATATCCGTCAATTCGGGCTGCTTGACGGGACTGGGAGTTCCTTTGTAGTACTTCACCGGCCTCACGCAGGCGTACAGATCCATCTTCTGGCGTATGGCAACGTTCAGCGAGCGGATACCGCCCCCGACAGGAGTGGTAAGAGGACCCTTTATGGCCACCTTGTACTCTCTTATGGCATTCAGCGTGTCCTCGGGAAGCCATTCGTCCTCCCCGTAGAACTTGACCGCCTTCTCCCCGGCGTAGATTTCAAACCATTCAATCCGTTTTTCTCCACCGTAGGCTTTCTCCACGGCGCTGTCGAGCACATGGCGCATGGTAGGGGTAATGTCAATGCCGATGCCGTCTCCTTCGATGAAGGGGATAACGGGATGATTGCTTACGTTCAGGGAACCGTCGGATTCTTTGGTAATTTTATCACCCTGGTCGGGCGGGGTAATTTTCTTGTAATCCATGGATCTTTCGCTCTTTTCGGTTGAAAATTTCGAGCCTGAAGTATACCAAAAAAATCGTTGCGATGAACACCTGGAGAGTGTGGGGGAATACCCGCGCTCCGGACCGAAGAGCATGAGAAAGCGAGCATCCGGACGGGAAGATATGCCTTTTTGAGGTTTTCTGGTTATATTTGGTATATAGTATTAACCGCGGAACCAATGCGAACGGTATGGCTGGCAAACTTCCTTTTAAATCGATGTTCGGGCATCAGCCCGATCCCAAGAAATTCGAATATACCTACCGTTATTACGACCCGAAGAAAGAGGAACGCGCGAAGCGCCGGATTAAAATTGAACGTCCCTACCGAAAGACCCACCAGGGAAAATCCATCGTGCTTTACGCCCTCTGCCTTAGTTTTGTGGTCTGGCTAATCTGGAAACTCGGTACCATCTACTAGTCAGCCGGTGCGCCAGGGAAGCACAGCGTTGACCAAACCGTCCTCTCTCAATATCAGTCAGGCGGGACAGGTTCCCGCCCTCTCCATTCCCGTCTCTCTATTTTGCGTGTTATTCCGTACCTTTCCCGGTAATTGAAAGCGCGAATCGACAACGGCCTTTATTTTTTGAGCGAACATCAAGATACCTCGCAATCCGACTCCATCATTCGCCAGTTGCCGCAGGAGGTCTCCAACAAGATTGCGGCCGGTGAGGTTATCCAGCGTCCGAGTTCGGTGGTCAAGGAGCTGGTGGATAACGCCATCGATGCGGCGGCCGACCATATAAAAATCGTGGTTCAGAATGCGGGCCGGACACTCATCCAGGTGATCGACAACGGCTCGGGAATGGGCAGGGAGGATATTAGACCCTGTTTCAGTCGGCATGCCACCTCGAAAATACAAGAGATGGAAGATCTTTTCCGGGTGCGCACGTTAGGCTTCCGGGGGGAGGCCATGGCATCCATAGCCGCCGTTTCCCAGGTGACCCTCAAAACCAAGCGGCCCGGCGACGATATAGGATGGGAGTACGTGATATGGGGGGGAGAGGAGAAGAAGTTTGAGCCGACAGCCACCGACGACGGGACCAGCGTTTCGGTGCAGAATCTGTTTTTCAACGTCCCGGCCAGGCGACAGTTTCTGAAGACCGATGCCACGGAATTCCGGCATGTAATGAAGACGGTACAGCAGGCGGCTATTTCGCATCCCGATATCGGATTTACCCTTCTTGCGGATACCGACACCATCTACGAGCTGCCGGCCGGCCAGCCCCTTACCGATCGTATTGCCGGTATGTTCGGCAGCAAGTACCGCGCCAGCCTGATCAAATTCCGGGAGGAGACCAGCTACCTGACCGTCAGGGGACTGCTGTCGGACCCGGAACTGACCAAAAAAAGCAGGGGAGAACAGTTTCTCTTTGTCAACAACCGCCCCTTTCAGCACCGGTACCTGACACATGCGATTCTGAGTATATACGATGCCTGGACCGGGGAGAACGAATATCCCTTCTATGCCGTCTTTCTTGATATCGATCCGGAACAGGTAGACGTCAATGTGCATCCTGCCAAGGAGGAGGTAAAATTCGAAGACGAACGCTCGCTCGTCAAGCTTGTGAAATCCGTCGTCAAGAAAAATCTTCACGAGCGATTCCAGGTCCCTCATGTGGATCGGGGGGAGGGCAGGGCGGAAGACCCCGGATCGGATTTTTCGGGCGGACTATCCTTCGGCGGATCCTCGAACCGGGAAACGAGTGGGGAGAAGCGGCCGGTGCGTTATCCTTCCCGCATCAATTTTCCCTCCGGAATTCCCGGCGAGAAGGGAGACGAGCTCGCAAGCGATCTTTACGAGCCATCCGGGAAGGGAAAGGGGGAGGGGGAGAGCGGACAGCCGGACACAGGTTCCCGCGGGAAAGAGTTCTGGCAGCTTCACAACAGGTATATACTTACCCAGACGCGTTCCGGCCTCTGCCTGATTGACCAGCACGCCGCGCACAAGCGAATCATTTACGAGAAAACCCTGAATGCCACCGAATCCTCTCTGCCCAGCACCCAGCAGCTGCTGTTTGCCCAGACGGTGGAGTTGTCGGCATCGGACTATTCCCTTCTGGAGGAGCTGCATCCCATTGTCCAGCGCATGGGGTTCAACATACAACTGCTCAGCGGACATTCCGTTCTGATAAGCGGGGTGCCTGCGGATATCGACGTGGGAAGCGAAAGCGGGATGCTCAGGGCCATGCTGGAACGTTACAGGGAACTGGAGGGCAAGGTGGAACTGGACGCCCGGCGAAAACTTGCCATGGCCTTTGCCTCCCGGACCGCCGTCCGCCGGGGCAAGAGGCTTGAGGAGAAGGAGATGGAGAGCCTGGTGGACCAGCTTTTCGCCTGCGAGGAACCCTATCTTGATCCGGGGGAGAATCCCACTATCGTATATGTTCCCCTGGAGGACATCGAGGCACGCTTCCGTTGAGGGCCGTATAAATTTAAAGGATCGATTTATGAACATACTGGCAGTCGAGCCGTTTTTCAGCGGGTCCCACAAGGCTTTTCTGACGGGGTTGAAAGAGCACTCCCGGCACGAAATCATCCCCGTAAGCCTCAGCTCAAAAGGCCGAAAATGGAAGCTGCACGGTGATTCCGTGGTACTGGCGGGCATGGCCGGGGAGATCGAAGCCGGCATTGATCTGCTGCTGGTCAGCAGCATGACCAACCTTCCCGCGTTCCTGGGGCTTACCAATCCGAGATTCGCGCGGATACCGAAGTTGATGTACATGCACGAGAATCCCTTCACCCAGCCGGTACCCGAAGGCGAGGAGCGGGACCAGACCTACTGTTATGTCAATTACCTGAGTATGCTGACGGCGGACCAGCTTATTTTTTCTTCTCACTTTCACAAGCGGGATTTTCTTAAAGCTCTCCCCGGGTTTCTGGAAAATTTTCCCGAAGACAAACACTACTATACCAACGACAGGCTGGCCGAAAAGAGCACCGTGCTCTACCCGGGACTGGATCTTAAGCGATTCGACCAACATTCCGACACCCGGGATGCCAACGAAAATCCCGTCATCGTCTGGAATCAGCGCTGGCAGTTTGACCGCAATCCGGCCATGTTTTTCCGGGTTTTGAATCGGTTAAACGATATCGACCTAACCTTCGATCTTATCCTGGCGGGGGATACGAAGCATGAGAAACCCGAGGAGTTCGAAAAAGCCTGGGAGCGGTACGGGAGACACATTACCCATTTCGGCTACGTGGAGAACGAAGAGAGCTACAGCAAACTGCTGCACAGCGGGGATATCGTTGTTTCTACCGCTACCTACGAATTTTTCTGCGTGGCCATCATGGAGGCGGTATACTGCGGCTGCCATCCGCTGCTTCCGAACCGGCTTCATTATCCCGAGCTGATTCCCGATTCCCTGCACAAGCCGCTTCTCCACGCGCCGATACTTTACGATTCGGAGGACGACCTTTTCCACTACCTGAAGGAGCTTCTGACCGGAGAAACCCAGCCTCTGCCAAAGTCCTCACTGCAGAATATTAACAGGCATCTTGACTGGTCGGAGCGAATCGAGCAATTTGACCGGCTCTTCGAAAAGTCACTGGACATGGAGATTGCCCCTTCCCTTTAGCGGGGCGGAAAGAGAGGGCTCAGCGCCCATAGGCGATAACTTTAAGGGGATCCGTGCGGGAGGCTATGCGGGCCGGGAGCCATGAGGCCAGCGCGCAGAGCACCAGGGTCACCCCGGACGTAATCACAAAATCGAGAAGATGAGGCTGGACCGGTACGTAGCTCATGTAGTAATTTTGCTCCGAGAGAGGAATTAGCTGGTAGGTCGACTGGATCCAGACAAATGCCAGTGAGAGGGCAAAACCGATGGCCAGGCCCACTACGGCCACAAAGATCCCCTCGAGCAGAAAAACGTAGCGCACCTGCCCGTTCTGAGTGCCGATGGTCTTCAAAATACCGATGTCGCGGGTACGCTCGATGACCATCATCAGGACGGTTCCGATCAGGTTGAAAGCGGCTACGATGATCATGACACTGATGACAAAGGGGATAATCTGCTCCTGCATGTCCACCCAGGCGAAGATGCTGCTGTATCGCTCCAGTATGGTGACCGTCCGGTAGGGGAAAGGGAGCTGAACGGAGAGCTTTTCATCAAATGCCGGGATGCGGGAGGGATCCTCCAGCCGCATCTCTACGGAGGTGGCATGCGCTCCCGGAAGCTGGAAGAGGGTGCCCGCGTAGCGGCTGTCGATGACGGCGTAGAGTTCGTCGAACCGCTCGATACCGGTCTGGTAAATTCCGGAGAGTCGGAATTGCTGAATTTCCGGGGAAGAGAGAGGAGAGGGAATACCCTCCGCCGTAAATACCGTCAAGACGGAACCGATGTCCGCACCCAGCGAGCGGGCCAGCGGTTCCCCCACCACCATGCCCGGCAAACCGGTCGAATCGGTCGACAAACGGAGTTCTCCGCGGGTAATATAGCTGGGAAGCTGGGTGATCCGGCTTTCGGCGTCGATCCCCTTGAAACGGGTTCCGGTTACCTCATCCGACGACTGTATCATGGCTTCTCCCTCCACCACCGCACGGGCTTCCGCGATTTCGGGAAAGCGCTCCATCCAGGTAAGCAGGGTGTCGGATCGGTATATCGGGTCGTCGGTAAAGGTCTCGATGGTGACGTGAGGTGCGAAGCCCATCACCTTGTTGTCAATCACCGATTTAAATCCGTGTACGATGGAGAGGGCAATGAGCAGTCCCGCTGATCCCACCGCCACACCCGTGATGGCCATCGTTTTAATGAACGAAAGGAACCGGGACCCCTTACGCGTACCCTTGAAATAACGCAGTGCGAGGTACCATTCGAATTTCATCGGGCCGTTTCCTGGTCGGGTTTCATCTGGGGAAAGAAGAGGACATCCCGAATCGAGTCCGAGTCCGTCATAATCATGGCCAGCCGGTCGATTCCCACGCCCAGGCCCGCGGTTGGGGGCATCCCATACTCGAGCGCGCGGAGAAAGTCCTCGTCCACCGCCATCGCCTCCTCATCGCCTTCCGCTCTCATGCGTGCCTGTTCTTCGAAACGCTGCCGCTGATCCACGGGATCGTTCAATTCGGAAAATGCGTTTGCGATCTCCTTGCCGTTGCAGATGCATTCGAACCTTTCCACCAGCCCCTCCTTCTCGCGGTGCTTTTTGGCCAGGGGACTCAGCTCTATGGGGTAGTCGGTAACGAAGGTGGGCTGAATAAGTTCCGGTTCCACGTATTCTCCGAAGATCTCGTCGATGATTTTTCCCTTCCCGGCTCCTTTCTCCAGTGTTATATCCAGCTCCGCCGCAATGTCTTTCAATTTGGCCAATCCTTTGCCATACAAGTTTTTACCTGTCTTTTCCTCGATTGCTTCAAACATAGGAATCCTTGGCCAGGGGCGGCTGAAATCGATTTCGCTTCCTCCAACGGAAACCTGGGTGGTGCCGTGCAGCGCAAGGGCCACTTTTTCAATCATCTCCTCCACGAAATCCATCATCCAGTTGTAGTCTTCATAGGCGACGTAGAGTTCCACCTGGGTGAACTCCGGGTTGTGAAAACGGGAGAGCCCCTCATTCCGAAAATCCTTCGAGAATTCAAATACGCCTTCGTATCCCCCGACAATCAAACGCTTCAGGTAAAGTTCGTTGGCAATTCTCAGGTACAGTTTCATGTCCAGCGCGTTATGGTGGGTCACGAAGGGCCGGGCGGAGGCCCCCCCGTAAAGCGGCTGAAGGATGGGGGTTTCCACCTCGAGATATCCCCGATCTTCCATGAATTCCCTCATCGCCTGCACCATTTCGGCGCGTTTGCGGAAAATCTGCCGGACTTCCGGGTTGACGATCAGATCGAGATAGCGCTGCCGGTAACGCTGCTCTTTGTCGGTGAAGGCGTCGTACGTAACCGTTTCGCCCTCCTCGTTTTCCACCTCTTTGGGGACGGGGATAGGGCGGAGTGACTTGCTGAGAATAGCGAAATCCCTTGCAAATACGGTGGTCTCACCGGTACCGGTCACGAACACATGTCCGCTGACTCCCACGATATCGCCGATATCGGTCAGTTTCTTGAAAATCCTGTTGTACTCCTCGCTTCCGATGTCGTCCCGGCGAATATATACCTGGATGGTCCCCTCGGAATCCTGGAGATTGAAAAAGGTGGATTTTCCCATGATGCGCCGGTTCATAATCCGCCCCGCTACGGAGACCTGCTCGGCATCTTCAGGCTGCTGGTCGTCCCCCGCAATAAGATCCGGGTTTTCAAGTATCTGGCGGCTGGTATGGGTAACCTGGAAATCATAGGGATAGGGGTCGATTCCCATATCCCGCAGCTCATTCAATTTCTGCAGGCGAATTTCATGCTGTTCGCTGATGGAGGTCTCTGACTCGCTCATCTGGGTGATTTGGAAAATTCCGGAAAGTTAGATTGCGTATAGAAAGACGAAAATAGGGAATACACAACAAAATTGTGAACGTACTTTACGGGGGTCTCTTTTCTCTTCCCCCCATACCCGTTATCTTAGGATCATGGCAGATTACGATGTACGTCGGCAAATTCTGAAGAGTGCCCCGGACCGGACCATCCCGGAATTTTGCCACCTGGCCATCTCCGATATTCGCCCCCGGGAGATACCGGTGGAACAGACCGCTCTGCCGAGGGAGGAGGAGAGGGAGTTGTCGCAAATGGGAAGCCGGAACCGCCGCAGGGAATTCCGAAGCAGCCGCTCGCTTGTGAGGTATCTTGCACGTCACGTGGGACTGGATCCGGGGGCTTTTCGCCTCAGGCGCGCTGAAAACGGAAAACCTTTCGGGGATGCGGGAGGACGCACCATCCATCTCAGTGTCAGCCACACTCCCCGGAAAGTGGTCTGCGTACTTTCCAAAGAGAAGGAGCTGGGCATAGACATGGAGTTTTCGGGACGAAAGACTGTGGCAGGATTGCGGGATCGAATACTCCATCCGGAGGAGCGGGAGTTGCTGGCACCCTATGAGACGCTCAGAATATGGACCATAAAGGAGTCGATGTTAAAACTCGGGGGAATGGGGCTGCGGACCAGCATGAAGGAGGTCCTCCTCACGAAAGCGCGCGATGACATGTTCGAGGGAATATTCGATAATGAGTTAAAGGCTAAAATTTGTAGTTTTAGCTATGAAAAACATTGGATCGCACTTGCATATTATGGTTAAACGGCGGTTTCCAACGCTTGCATTATGAACATCACCTCGTACTCCAGGGACCGGATCAACAGGGGACTGACCCGGGCAAAAGAGAATCAAAGGGAGGGACAGAGCGATCACATCAGGGTGCTTTTCTCCCCGGTTACCATTGACGACGACAATTTTCACAGTGCGTGCGACATCTACAGCAGGATCGACCCGGAAAATTACGAGACGGTTGTCGTCATAGAGTCCTACGAGGATGGGCTGGAAAAGCGCCTTCCAATGGCCTCCAACCGTTACTTTGAAACCTCGCTTGGGAAAGTACCCGTCAACGATTACATGCGGAACGAATTCTGTGACGAAGAGGATGATTTCTTTATCCATGACGAGGGCTTCAGCGATGATATGAGCCTCTTCCAGCAGCTTATGCTTCTTCAATGCACTTTTGAGGAGTTTTCGGTGCTGAGTGTCCAGATTGCCGACAAAGGTCCCGCCATCGTTAAAGAGCTCGCTTACGTGGTGGAGGAGGTGCTGGCCTCGCGGCGGGCACTCGTAGTTATCTGCTGCGAGCTCGCCAACAACCGCCTGGAAGAGTTTGAGAAGATCAGGGAGATGATTGACTCGGATAACCGGTCCGGTTTGCTGAACTACCTTAACAGCGGCGATTCACACATCAGGGGAACTTCGGCATTCGTAGCGGGAGTTCTGGTAGCCAATTCATGGAGTCTCGATCTCAACTTTCTGAACGGCCAGTACCCGGACTACGAAGGAAGTCTTCTCACCGCTTACGCCGACCGGCAGAACGTACTTATTCGCCCGTGACTTCCCCAGCCGTAAGCCTCATAGGGACGGGAGCGCTGGGCAGTACACTGCTTCGGGCTTTCTCCCGCAGCAACATTCCGGTCCGCGGATGCTACAACCGCTCCTCCTCACGGGCGCGGGCCCTCCGGGATGAGCTTTTTCCAGGCGGTATAGCAGCTGAATTTCCAGAAGGCGCGGATGAGCTGGGAGAATTGGTGCTTCTGACGGTTCCCGATCAGGAAATTGGAAAGATGGCAGGCAGACTTTCCGGCCTGGCCGAGACCTGGAAAAACCATCATGTCGTACACTGTTCGGGAACGCTCACCTCCGGTGTGCTCTCTCCCTTGCAGGAGAGGGGAGCGGGATGTGCCTCCTTTCATCCTCTGCAGACTTTTACCTCGTCGTCGGATTCCGAGGATTTCCATGACATCTACTTCGGCTGTGAGGGAAATGAGGAGACCGTAAGCCTCCTTACAGATCTTGCGGATCGACTCGGCGCCAGCGTGCTGCGGGTGGCGCCGGAGGAGAAACCCTATATTCACCTGGCCGCGGTCTTTGCCTCGAACTACGTGATGGCCCTCATGCATACGGCCGGGAAGGCCGGGGCAGAGGGCGGAGCCAGCCCAAAGCCACTGCGGAAAGCGCTCATGCCACTGATGCGGCAAACCGCCGACAATATTGCACGAAACGGACTTGAAAATGCACTCAGCGGTCCCATTGCCCGCGGAGACGCCGACACGGTGAAGCATCATCTGGAACTGCTGGCGGATACCCCGGAGATGCGGGAACTTTACCTCCGGCTGGGAAGAGAAATGCTGGATCTTGTTAAAAAGAATAAGAATATCCCGGGCGATGAAACCATGGGACAATTAGAAAAGTTATTGGAACGTTGAGGCCATGGGTACCATCCGGAGCGATTACTACGAAAGGGTATACGAAGTGGTCAGGCGCATCCCGCGTGGACAGGTGACCACCTACGGGACCATCGCCGGCTATCTCGGCATCGCTTCCGGCGCCCGCATGGTGGGATACGCCCTCAATTCGGCCGGGGCGGACCGGATTCCGGCCCACCGGGTGGTAAACAGAATGGGGGAGCTCAGCGGACGGGAGCATTTTCCCGACGACACCATGCGGGAGAGGCTTAAACAGGAAGGAGTCACCTTCCTGGAACCCTACAGGGTGGACCTTGAAAAACATTATTGGGAACCCGAGAAACGAGATAAGGAATAGCGATGAGATACTCGGTGCTTTTGCTGCTGTTTTTTGGAGTTTCCGCCACCGGAATATTCGCGCAGGAGAAGATCGCGGACGACGAACTGCTTAAAAACGCCGATGGAGAAGAATTGCAGCGGATCATTGACTCCTATGAAGGCGAAAAAGCGGTACTAGTCAACGTCTGGGCCACCTGGTGCGCGCCCTGTATTGAGGAATTTCCTCAGATTGTAAAGCTTCAGCGGAAATATCCGGATCGGCTCCAGGTCGTGTTTGTCTCGGGCGACTTTTCCGATGCGAGGGACCGCGCCCTGGAATTCCTCCGCAAACAGGAGGTGGACTGGACAACCTATTTCAAGGATGACCAAGACCAGGCTTTCATTGAAGCGCTCTCTCCGGACTGGAGCGGCGCCCTCCCCTTTACCAAGGTAGTATCTATGAAGGGCGAGGTTGTGGCCAGCTGGGAAGACAAAGCGGAATTTTCAACCTTCGAGCAATACGTTAAACAAGCAATAAATCAATAAAAGCCATGAAGAAACCGATTATTGCCGTACTGGGTTTGCTACTGTTGGGAGCCGGGCTGCTTGCCGTAGTCCCGGCCGATAAAGCCGAGAAGCCAAAACTCGAGCTGGGCGAACAGGCCCCGATGACCGACTACAAGATGAAAGACGTCTCCGGGGAGATGACAAGCCTGAAGGAGGTGTCCGGGGAAACCGGCCTGCTGGTCGTCTTCTCATGCAACACCTGCCCATGGGTGAAACGGTGGGAGGATCGTTTCAATCCTATTGCAAACCTGGCGGAGGAGAACGGTATTGGGGTGATATTCCCCAATCCGAACGCCGCGGCCAGGGACGAGGGGGATGGGTACGAAGATATGGTGCAGCGGGCGGAAAACAGCAACTACCAGTTTCCCTACGTGCTGGATGAAAACAGCGAGCTCGCTCTTGCCTTCGGGGCCACACATACCCCGGATGTATTCCTTTTCAACAGCGATATGGAACTGGTGTACAAGGGAGCCATAGACGACAACGCGGCCTCGGCGGAGGAGGTCGAGGAGCCGTGGCTCCAAAACGCCATTGAAAATCTGGCGAACGGTCGTGAGATAAATCCCAAATCCACCAAGGCACTGGGCTGCACCATCAAGTTCCCCGAATCCTGATACATTTTATTCGCCAATCATGTACCGATCGCCGGAAGCTCAGCATATCGAACTTCAGATAGATGCCGGAGAGGTGGAATATCCGGTTATGGAACATTTCCATACCATCCAGGGAGAGGGAGTTCATACCGGCAGGTCCGCATATTTTATTCGTACGGCGGGTTGTGACGTAAATTGCTGGTGGTGCGACGTACAGGAGAGCTGGGATGAGGAAAAACATCCGCCGGTACGGATAAAAACCCTGGTGGAGGGCGCGGCAGCGAGCGGAGCACCCATCGCCGTAATTACCGGGGGTGAACCCTTGCTGCACGACCTCGATCCGCTTACGCTGGCGCTCAAGCGGGAAGGTTTGCGTACCCACATAGAAACCAGCGGATCTTCTCCCATGTCAGGCTATTTCGACTGGGTGACCCTTTCCCCCAAACGTTTTAAAGAACCTCTCGAGGAGGCCTACGGCTATGCGGATGAACTCAAGGTCATCGTGCTCACCAACAAGGACCTGGAGTGGGCGGAAGAGACCGCCGCGCGCTGTCCTGGGGATACCAGGCTCATTCTGCAGCCCGAATGGGAAAGGAGGGAGGAGGCCATACCCCTTATAATCGATTACATGAAAAAAAATCCCCAGTGGGAAATCAGTCTACAGACCCACAAATACCTGGGGGTGCGCTGAGGTGAAGCCCCGTATTAAACCCCCTGCAACGGTGGTCATAACAGGTGCGAGCCGGGGAATCGGCCGGCGTATAGCGCGGCATCTTGCCGTACATACCTCATACGACCTGCTCCTGATCGCCCGAAACCAGGAGGGACTTCGGGAGACGCAGCGCATGTGCCGAAAAGAGGGAAGTGAAAATGTGGCGTTCCTTTCGTGTGATCTTACGGAAGGTGAAACGGTACGATCCCTCGAAATACCGGGTGATCTGCCACCAGTGAGCGCCGTTATAAATAATGCCGGGTCATATCTTCTAAAAAGCCTTAGCTCAACGACTTATGAGGACTTCTATAGACAAAT
>CAZGSL010000027.1:20528-29814 GCA_964528445.1 uncultured Balneolaceae bacterium
GGAACTGCTCATCGATCCCGATGACGTGGCGGAGATGGTGGGAGCACTCTTCCGTTTGAGCCCGCGATCGGTGGTCGAGGAGTTGAAGGTGCAGCCGCAGCGGGGCAGGGAGGAGTCTTAAGGACATACGGTACCACGCAGTTCGTACTCTAGCTTTACATAATATAAATTATACGACAAATATGGAGGGGCTCTGGTATGGTCCCGGTCGCATCATGCCAATTATGAAATTAATTTTCTATAATAGAGAAAGGCTAAATAGAGCTTTATATGTAAGGCATGCAAGTACTTACTCTTCTGTCTTAAAGGAAATTTCAAATGTGCCGTCCTCTTCGGGACGCAGCGGTATCCGATCAAGCACCGCCCCGGCATTGATGGGTCCATAGACGTGAGGATACGTCTCATCACCTCCCTTTTCGTATCGGACTTCCGGTGCGAGCGAGGAGACATCGATGACCAGAAGAAGCAGTTTTCGGATTCCCGGGAAATGGCGATTCGCCGTCTGCTCTATCTGGGAACCGGTGGAGCAGTGAATAAAACCTTCCTCCTCAAGTTCCGGAGAGCGATATTGTCCCTGCTGTTGACGTTCCTTCCACTCCTTTTCAGGCAATAGATGAAATATGATATCTTTCTTATTCATTGCAGCCAGAGACCGTTGGTTTATTTATGATATGCGATGTGCATAAGGGCATCTCCCTTGTGTATCACGGGAGCGAAATTGATCCCAATGACGCGTCCCTCGTACGTTGAGACTGCTTTGGTGCTTTGGTTCCCGTAGGGGTCGTTGATGTGTCCCAGCAGCTCTTTTTTTGAAACATGGTCTCCGAGGGAGACCCTGGGACGGAACAGACCGGCAGATTTGGCTCTTATCCAGCTGCTGTCTCGATAGATCTCCACGGAATGGTTCGGTTCGGGAGCATCCGTTCTCATTCCCAGGTGTTTCATCAGGCGCTGGATGCCCGCCATTCCCTCACGGATTCCCTCTTCGTCCAGACGATGAGACTCCCCGGTTTCATACACCAGGATCTGTTTGCCTTTGTTGTGGGCCGCCTTGCGGAACGACTTGTTAATAAACGAAGAGTTCAAGATGACGGGCGGGTCAAACGCCTCCGCCAGTTCGGAATTCTCTTCGATGTCAAGCACGCATCGTATCTGGGGATAGTTGGCGCGGGAGGCGCTGCCGGTATGCAGGTCAATACCGTAATCAATCTGGGGGACAATCTCGCTCATCAGGGTGTGGGCTAAAAGCCGGGCCAGAGATCCTCCCTTGCTGCCCGGGAAACTTCGGTTGATGTCCTTACCGTCGGGCACTCCTCGAACGTTTTGGATGAAACCGTAAACATTGACCAGCGGAATGGCAATCACGGTACCATTTTCGGGCTGCAGCAATTCTTCTTGAATCATCCGCCTGATGATCTCAATGCCGTTGATTTCATCTCCATGCAATCCCCCGGTGAGCAGCAGTACGGGACCCTCTTCTTCGCCCCGTGAGACGTGTACGGGCAGGTCGATGGAGGTGTAGGTAGGGAGCCGGGCAATGTTAAGTTGAATTTCCCTGCGCTCTCCCCTGCCGATTTTGCTCTTGTTCACCGTAATATGTTCAGGCATCGCTCTTGATTTTTTGACGTCCCCCGAGCCTCTTCCGGTACTTTTCGGATCCCTTCTCCACATATTTGATGATCTGGGAAGCTATGTCCTTTCCCGTCGCTTTCTCAATACCCTCCAGGCCGGGTGAGGAGTTGACTTCCAGTACGAGCGGTCCCCGTTCGGACTGCAGAAGATCCACCCCCGCAACGGAGAGTCCCATGGCCTGGGCGGCTATGAGAGCCGCTTTACGCTCCTCCTTGCTGAGTTTGATGAGTTTAACGCTTCCGCCGCGGTGTACGTTGGACCGAAATTCGCCCTCTGTACCAGTCCGTTTCATGGCCCCCACCACCTTGCCGTCCACCACGAAAGCACGTATATCCTCCCCTTTGGCCTCCGCAATATACTCCTGCACGATCACACGGGCTTTCATGCTGTGAAAAGCCTGAATAATGGATTCCGCCGCCTTGAAAGTGGGAGCCAGCACCACGCCCACCCCCTGGGTACCCTCCAGGAGTTTTACAATCAGGGGAGGTCCACCGACACTCTCGATAATCTTCCTCACTTCGGTAGAGTAGTTGGTAAACACGGTTTTGGGCATTCCCACCCCTGCCCTTGCCAGAATCTGAAGACTGCGCAGCTTGTCCCTCGAGCGAACCAGGGCCTGTGATTCGACCGCCGTAAATACTTTCATCATTTCAAACTGCCTGACCACGGCCGAACCGTAAAAGGTTACAGAGGCCCCGATACGGGGGATCACCGCTCCTACACCCTGTACCTTTGTGCCCCGGTAGTAGATGCAGGGATTGTCTTTTTCACTTACGATATCGCATTTCAGATGATCCAGGACGGTCGCATTGTGTCCGGCCTCCTCAATGGCTTCCACCAGCCGGGAAGTCGAATAGAGTTTGGGATTTCGGGAGAGTACGACAATGTTCATGCGGAATAGATGATTCGCGGATTCGGAATAGTTCCCGTTCAGAGCGACCGGGTTACGTCGACGAGGAACCGTCCGCGGAGCAGTTTTCTGCCCAACAGGACCGGATAACGCATGTCGGAGCGGTCGTTCAGGGAAAACTCCCCTTCCAGTTCTTGCTCCAGTAAAAAAAGCGATGCTTTAATGAAAATGCGTTCTTCGGTCGTCCCGTTCGAGCTCCGTACCTTTTTACGCCTGGTCACAGGCATCTCAACGGATTGTTTTTGGTATGAATCGTGAGAAGGATCAAGCAGCCGAAACCGGACTCGGGATTCCCCTCCCTCCTCTTTTATTTCCTTAATGGAATGGCAGTGCAGGCTGGAGGTGTAGGCGCCGGTGTCCACTTTTGCCTTAAGCCCATAGAGATCCCACCCGGGAAAATCCACCTCCGCAACACGTCCGATGATTTTTAAACCTTTTTCCATTAGGGTATCAGGACTTCAGCCCCCGAGTGACGAGCCGGTTAAGTATACAAGTTATTCCGCACTCTGTCACAAATATTCAGGTCCTGTTTTTCCGGACGAAAAGCAAACCGGTAAGCAGCCAGAGGAACATGCTGGCTCCGAAAAGATAGGCAAAGAGATTGGAGTCCGGAGATTGTACGCGTCCTGCCCATGTATCCAGGTCGCGATTAACGGCGGCCATCTGTTTATGGGTCAGAAACTCTCCTCCGGCGTACTGCCCCCAGCTCGCCTGGACTTCGTTATTCCAGAACTGGTTAAACCGTTGGTAGCGCTGACGCATTGAGTCCGACGGGCTCTCCTCCTCCGCCCTCTTGATCTCTTCCGATATGAAACGGTTTACTTCATCATATAGCTCATCGCCGCTGCTGACTTCCCCTATGGGGAAATTACGCGTCTGAAATTCACGGTTGATGGCCATCCACATTTGGGTATCCAGCCGGTTCCCCCACTGGGTTATCGTCTCCTCAATAGCCTCGCCCCTGTTTTCTCCCGCTCCGTATAGCTGCAGCAGATCTTCGTCCAGCCGCAACCACATCCTCCGGAATTCCTGGTATACGTTTTGCATACGGAGATAATCCACAGCGTTCAGTTGAGCCGACCCGGCAAGGAACTCGGCATTCCCTGTGGCGATCTGCTCTACCAACTCCAGCGCGTCTGCCCTGTTCGACAGACGCGTATCGGAGGTTGTGCGGATCTCCTCTCTGCTCCGCGGAGGCAGGTTGTCATAGGTAATCATAAGGGAATCAATGACCGAGGCGATGAGGGAATCGCGTTTTCTGACACGCTCCCGCAACCTGTCGGTGAGCTGGTTCAGCTCCCTGTTCTGTGCGGCGGACGCCCGAATCGTTTTTTGGAGGGAATCGGACTGGCGACTCAGATGTGCCACCTGATTATGATATGCGTCTACCTGTGTGTGGAGCTGGCCCACCTCATTCCTCAAGCTGTGGATGCGGGTAAGTTTGCTTCTGACATCCCTTGTCTGCTGCCGCAGGCGGTTTATCATGGGACGGAATTGACGGGGATGCAGAGCTTGGTCCAACATAGAGGCCCTGGAGGCATACTGCTCTTCCACTTCGGAAATTCGGCTCAGCAGGGAATCGGCCTCTTCCGGGCTGTCTGCCCGCTCCAGCCGCTGCTCCAGCTGCTCATAAGTGGCGGTGAAAGATTTATAAACCTCGTAATCCGACTGATTCTGGGCTTCCGAAGGGATATTCAAACTCAAAATCAGGCTGAAGGTAATTGTGGATATCAACAGACGATACATGGTTAACCGGCCTCATCCGCTTTTTGAGAGTTGGATTGTTTGACGATCCCATCGGAATCGAGATGGTAGCTCCTGCCGGTATCGCGATTGATTAGAACGACATACGGCTTCCGCTGGTTGAAAGCCGGGTTCTCCATACCGTTCTCGGAGATCCTTATGCGGCGTTCCAATACCAGCTTGCTCCTTTCCGGCTTGAAGAGATAGACGTGGGTATAGGAGGGCGCCGTTACGTAGTAGAAGCCCTCCTGTCCCCTTATTATTCTGATCTCTTCGGTGGTCACCGACGAGGAGTCGCCGGTTTCCGCATGCTGCAGGGGAAGTATGTTGAAGGAGAGTCCCTGCCGGGGGATTTCAACCTGCCCGCTGGAGTTGGGACTGGTGACCGACTCGATCGGCTGAGAGTAGTCAACTTCCGAAATCACCAGCGAAGGTCCGCATCCCGCCGCGAGAAAAGCACCTGCCAGCAGGAGGGAAAGGGTAAACATCATACGGTTTTTCATGGCATTGCGTTTTGATGTGGAATGAAGGTGGCAGCTTCACACCTGTTTATAACACAATGCCGCCGGAATGTTCCGTGCTCTCAGAGGCTGATGAGCACTTCGAAGGGAATCTCCTCCGGCAGCTGGTCCCGTCCCTTCAGTTCCTCCAGCTCCAGGATGAACGAGTAGCCGGCCACTTCCGATTCCAGGCGTGCAACCAGTTCGGTTGCAGCCTTGGCGGATCCCCCCGTGGCGATAAGGTCGTCGTGTATCAGAACGCGGGAACCTGCAGGTATGGAGTCGGCGTGGATTTCAAAGGTATCGGTACCGTATTCCAGTTCGTAGGAGACCTCATGGGTTTCGGCCGGCAGTTTGCCCGGCTTGCGGATCGGGACAAAACCGGCATGAAGATCTTGCGCCAGGTTCGTCCCGAAGAGAAAGCCTCGGGATTCCAGACCTACCACATAATCGATCTTTTCTCCCCGAAAAGGACGAGAGAGCATCTGGGAGGTAAGTTCCAGGGTATCCCTGTCTCGCAGCAGCGGGGTAATGTCCTTGAACTGGATGCCGGAAGTGGGAAAATCGGGAATATTCCGGATTCGGGAGGCCAGCAGCCGAAGAATGCTGTCGGTGACGTTCTCCATGAGAGGGATTTGGCGATTGAAATTCACACGGATAATAGGTATTAATCTTAAATAATTGCAAAGGAAGGATCCGAATGGTGTCTGACAACGGAATTACACTCAATCGCTCGCATGAACGCTATATGGCCCGGGCCTTCCGGCTGGCCGAACAGGCTTATGAGGAGAAGGAAATTCCCGTGGGGGCGGTTGTGGTCAAGAACGACCGTATCGTCGGCCGGGGATACAACCAGACCGAGCAGCTGAACGACGCCACCGCTCATGCCGAAATGCTGGCTGTTTCTGCGGCCTGTGCCACCCTGGAATCAAAATATTTGAAGGACGCAACGGTATATGTCACCCTGGAACCCTGTCCCATGTGCACCGGGGCCCTTGTCTGGGCCAAGGTGTCACGCCTGGTTTTCGGGGCCTGGGACGCCCGGTGGGGGGCCTGTGGAAGCGTGTTCAACCTGGCCGCCAACAACAAACTCAACCATCAAATGGAAGTCATACAGGGCATTATGGAAGATAAGTGCGAAGGACTTATGAAAGAATTTTTCCGGGAAAGACGGTCCTGAGGGAGAGGAGAGGAACCGGATGCGCAGTCGATACGATTATATTGTAGCCGGGGCGGGCGCCTCCGGTCTCTCCCTGGCAGCCGGTATGTCCGGGCCGGCATTCACCGACAAAAAGATACTGGTGGTCGATGACCGGCTGGATGCTGGAAATACGAAAACATGGTGTTTCTGGTGCGAGGGACCCCCTCCCTGGCCCGAACTGATCTGCCGTACCTGGAACTGTGCAGAGGTGGGAGTCAACGGGAAGGTAATCAGGGACCGCCTTCACTCCCACTCCTATCACTGCATCCGCAGCGGGGACTTCAGGACGAACCTTCTATCCCGCCTGGAGGGAGACGAACGTTTCGATCTGCTGGAAAAGAAGGTCACCGCCCTGGAGGGGGACGCCGAGGAAGCCCGCCTTTATACGGACGAGGGAGTATACCGGGCCGACTACATCTTCCAGAGCTGTTTCAATCCCCGGGAGGATAGCCGTTCCTCTCCTATGCTGAAACAGCATTTCCTGGGATGGGAGGTTCTGTCCTCCCGAAAGACGTTTGAAAGTGACCGCTTTGTACTGATGGATTTTGACCAAGCATTACGGGAGGGAATTGCTTTCGTATATCTGCTGCCGTGGTCCGATGAGAGCGCGCTTGTGGAATACACTGTTTTCTCCGAACGGACACTTCCCGCGCGGACCTACGAGGAGAAAATAGAGCGCTATCTCGCTGACAGGTACGACATGAACCTTTCGGACTACAAAGTCACTCGTACGGAAAAAGGCACCATCCCCATGGATCCCCGCGGCTATCCCCGCTGGTATGCGCCCAGGATATTGAACATGGGCATGAAAGGAGGGCTCACCAAAGCCTCCTCCGGCTATACGTTTTACAGGATACAGCAACACTGCAGCAATATCCTGGATCGCTTGCAAAAGGGATCTCCTCCCGTTCCTGCCTCCGGGTCTCCTTTCCGGTTTTTCGCCTATGATCTCTGGCTGCTGCAGATCATGAAGGATAACCCCCGGCAGGCACTGCGGATATTTGAGGCACTCTTCAGCCGCAATTCGTTCGATGACCTGTTCCGGTTTCTCAGTGAAAAGAGCAGTTTCGGAGAGGATTTACGCATCATGGCAAGTGTGCCTCCCCGACCGTTCCTGAAGGCTATCTGGCGCAGCGGGAAACCGTTGCTCGGGCGTCTCTGGAGCGGCGGAGGCTAACCGGTTTCGCTCCCCAGCAGGTAACCGTAGGGTTTTAACGTTTCAATTTCCATAAAAATACAGCGGAGCACGCCCAGGAAGGGGACCGACAGGATCATACCCGAAATCCCCCACAGATGTCCGCCGATGATCAGCGCGAGCAGGGCCATAAACGGATTGATGCTCACGCGGGAACCGATAATATTGGGTGTGATAAAGTTCCCTTCCAAAAACTGAACAGCGGCAAACACCCCGACCACTGCCACCGGATTCCAGAGTGACTCCGTGAAGAGAAGAGCCCATAGAATGGCAGGAATGCTCCCCAGGATGATTCCGATATAGGGAATCACCGCCAGTATTGCGGCAAAAACCGCAAAAAAGAGGAAATTTTCCAGTCCCACGATCCATAACCCGATAGCGTTGAGCATAGCCAGGATAGCGACCACCGTCATCATGCCGAGAATGTAATTTTGTGTTACCCCCTGGATGTCGGAAATGACCGTATCCACCGATCGGCGGTTGCTCCGCTCAAATATGCGGTGCAGAAACGTGCGATAGGCATCCCTGTAGTACATCAGGAAAAAGACGAACAGGGGCAGGAGACCCAGGGTCGTGAAGATGCTGGTCGTTGCCCCCACGGCGGTTGTCAGGTACTCCCCGCTCTGGTTGATCATGTTGCGGAGTCCCTCTTCCAGGAAATCAACCTGGCGCTCGGGGGCAATCCCGAAGTTCGACTCGGTGAAGGCGATGAGCTCGCCTGCAATCTGCTGTATTTTTTCGTTGGCTTCGGGCAGGCGGTCGGCGAACTGTACAAACTGGATGGACAGCAGGGAGAGTATTCCCGCCAGCAGGAGAAACACGGCCAGCATGCTCAGCAGGATGCTCAGCACTCTTCCGATCCCGTACCTCTCAAGGCGGGCACGAAGCGGATCGAGCAGCATAGCGAAAAAGACGCCGAAGGCAAGGGGCATCAGGATAAATTTCCCGTAGATCAGGAAAAGGATCAGAAGGCCCAGTCCCAGCAACGAAACAGATCCTTTCAGCCAAAACGGGTAGCGATTATCCATAATTTTTTCATTCGGTATTCCCGGTTTCGAAGAGGCCTAAGGGTTCTCTTTTACTTCAGAGCCCATACCCCAGGGTATCCGCAGGGGGATCGTAATTTTCCTGGAAAAACTCAAAGGCCACCCTCTGTCCCACCTCCTCCCGGACCCCGCTTTCCCGGATTACCTCCTGGTAGGTCTCGTAACACTCCAGGGCCTTAAGAAATGTGTTGTAATCTTCTTCCCCGCATTCTACGAAGCAGTCGATCTCCTCTTCCGCCGAGGAGGTCAGGTCAAATTTACCTTCGCTCTCCTCCTGACTGAACCATGTGAACAGGGCCAGTCGTGCCGGTTTGTCCTCTCCCCCCTCCCGCAACTCGCAATACACTCTCTTGACGACCGCATGCGTAACAAGGTGATCTTCAAAACCACTCACGCCGTGGACCGCGTATGTTACGAGCACATCGGGGCGGAGCCGGAGAACGTGCTCCCTGATTTCCTCTTCTATCCGGATGGGATTCATCTCCTTCAGACCGTCGTCGGGCAGGTTGAGCACGGTTAAGCCGCTGAGATCCAATACCCGTTCCACGCACTGCATTTCCCGGTATCGTACCTCGCCCATCTCCTCCTTGGTCAGGTCCAGACGGAAACGCTGCTTGGTCGCCTCTCCACGCGTGAGCGTAAGAAGGAAGACCTCATCCCCCCGCCTGCGTTGTGCCGCGATGGCCGGAGCCGGTCCAAACGATTCGTCGTCAGGGTGAGGAAAGACATAGAGAATTCTCATGTCAATACCCCCGGGCCACTTCATCGGAGGGAAGGTAAAACTCCCACTCGCTGTTGTATTCCGGCCCCGGTTTCCGGTCGAGAAGGGTATGTCGAACCATATCTACGGGCATGGAATTCTGCCTCAGGATATGATCATGGAACGCTTTTTCGCTCATCGGTCCCTCCACCACAAATTCCTGGTGCAGCGCCCTGAACTGCAGTCCGCCGACCAAATAAGCGATCTGGTATAGGGGGCCGTATCCGCCGGTGAAGGAACGACGAACTTCGGCCTCGGCATTGGCATATTCGTGTCCAACTTTCTCAACCAGGAAATCG
>CAZGSL010000028.1:0-29780 GCA_964528445.1 uncultured Balneolaceae bacterium
AGGTTAAAAAAAAGGCCCGCTCAATCGTGAAATCGAGCGGGCCAAATACTTTGATGATTAAACAGAGATCAAGTATTTCGCCCTTTCGGGCGGCGGCGTCGTACGTTCAAGGCTATGATTACCTGATCCATCATCAAAATGTCTTTTGGAGTAAAACCAATGTACGTCCTTAGAATCTGTTTGTCAAGCCCTAGCTCCTTGCCTCTTCCTTGCCGTCCGGCAGCAGCAGGGCCTCCGAATACCGGTCCGTATCAAAGAACTCACCCGCAAACTCCTGGAGTTCTTCGGCCTCCACCCCGTCGATATGCTCCACCAGTTCGTCCAGGGTTACGAAACGTCCGAAGTAGAGCTCGCTCTTGGCCAGCCGCGACATGCGGTTGCTCATGCTTTCCAGGGAGAGCATAAGCTTGCCCTTGAGCTGGGCTTTGGCTTCGGAGAGCTCCTGCTCGTCCACGGGCTCCTCGCGCAATTCCTGCAACTCCCGGGCAATCAGCTCGCGCACGTGGTCCACGTACTCCTGGTCGGTGCCCCCGTAGATTCCAAACAGTCCCGTATCGCTGTAGGACTGGTTGAAGGTGGTGATGGAGTAACAGTATCCGTACTGTTCCCGAATATTCTGATGCAGCCGGGAGCTCATTCCCCCGCCCAGTATGGTATTGGCCACCAGCAGCTTGTACTTGTCGTCGTGATCGTAGTTGAGTCCCCTTCGACCCAGGATGAGATGGGTCTGCTGGATATCCCTGGTCAGCCGCAGTTCGTTCTTTTCGTACTCGGTCAGCGCCTCATCCTGTGCTTCGGTCGTCTCACCGTCAAGTCCGCCGAAACAGGCTGAGACCAGCTCCACCACCCGGGGGTGCTCCATATTCCCGGAAACCGCCACGATGAGATTGTCGGGCCGGTAACGCTCGGACATGTAATCGTACAAGTCCTGCCGGCTGAATGCCGAAACGGTCTCCTCAAATCCGATGATGGGCCGCCCCAGGGAGTGTCCCCGGAACATGGCGTTGCTGAACTCCTCAAACAGGTAGTCGTCCGGCGAATCGCGATACATCTTCATCTCCTCGATCACCACCTTTTTCTCTTTGGCGATCTCCTCCTCCGGGAAAGACGGATGCAGGACCATATCCGACAAAACATCGAGCGCGCGTTCCATCTGCGTATTGATGCAGCGGGAGTAGTAACAGGTATATTCGGAGGAGGTAAAAGCATTCAGGTAGCCGCCCACCGATTCCATGCTCATGGCGATATCGTAGGAGGAACGGTTTTCGGTCCCCTTGAAAAGCATGTGCTCAAGAAAATGGGTGATGCCCGCCCGTCGGTCGCTTTCGTTCCGGCTGCCGGTCTTCACCCAGATACCGACGGAGACGCTTTTCACGCTCTCCACCCGTTCGGTAACGATTTTCAGGCCGTTTTCAAGGGTGGTTTTTTCAACGAAATCCAGCTCGTTCTTGGAGTGTTCAGGCGTCATGGAATCGGTTCATTGTTGGTTTGGGGAATACCGGACAAAGGACACCGGCGACACATCCGGCCGCTGCGAATTGAAAAACGCCATCCCTTCCCGATATCAAACCGGGATGAGATGGCGTAAAATGAGTGCGGGACGGGGATTAATTTCCGTCCTTGGGGATCAGTGCCTTCCGTGAAAGGCGAAGCTTTCCGCCGTGTTCAACCTTGAGCAGTTTGACCTCCAGCTCGTCTCCCACGGAGAGCACGTCGCTGACATTATCCACATGCGTGTGGTCGATTTCCGAAACATGCAGCAGGCCATCCTTGCCGGGAACAATCTCCACAAAAGCCCCGTACTCTTTGATCGCCTGGACGGTCCCCTTGTAGGTGGCACCCTCTTCCAGATGTCCCACAATGCCCTCGATCCGTTTCTTGGCTTCCTTCGCGTTCTCCAGGGAGTCGGCCGTGATGGTGATCATGCCTTTGTTGCGCTCCTCATCCTCTTCCACCCAGATCTCCGTATCGGTCTCTTTCTGGAGCGTCTGGATAACTTTTCCGCCCGGGCCGATGACCGAACCGATGTCTTCGGCCTCGATCTCCATGTTAATGAACTGCGGCGCATAGGGGGAGATCTCCTCATCCGGCTGCGAGATGGTCTCCGCCATCCGGTCAAGAATATGCATGCGTCCCGTGTGGGCCTGTTCAAGCGCCTCCTCCAGTACTTCGAAGGAGATGCCCTGAACCTTCATATCCATCTGGCAGGCCGTAATGCCGTCGGCCGAGCCCGCCGTCTTGAAGTCCATGTCGCCCATGAAGTCCTCTTCGCCGCGGATGTCGGAGAGCACCACGCTTTCGTCCTCTCCCACGATCATGCCCATGGCGATACCCGCCACCGGCTTCTTCAGCGGTACGCCGGCGTCCATCAGCGCCATGGATCCTCCGCAGACGGAAGCCATCGATGAGGAGCCGTTGGATTCGGTGATATCCGAAATTACGCGAATGACATACCCGAATTCATCAAAGGACGGCATCAGCTTGCGCAGCGCGCGCTCGGCCAGGTGGCCGTGCCCGATTTCACGCCGGCCGGGGCCGCGCAGATAACGCGCCTCGCCCACGCTGTAGGGCGGGAAGTTGTAGTGCAGGTAGAACTGTTTCTCGGTTTCTTCAAAAAGCGTATCGATCGCCTGGGCGTCCTGCTTGGTGCCCAGGGTAACGGAAACGAGCGCCTGGGTTTCGCCCCGCGTGAAGATCGCCGAGCCGTGGGTTCGTGCCAGGTACCCCACCTGTGTCCAGATGTCGCGTATATCCTCGGGGGAACGTCCGTCGATCCGTTCCTTTTTCTCAAGTATCTGGCTGCGGAGCTCACTCTTTTCGATCTCCTTGCATATCTCCTTGATCGTGTCCTCCTCCTCTTCATACTCCTCGATGGCCGTCAGCTCCTCGACCACGGACTCCTTGGCTTCTTTCAGCCTTTGGCTGTACTCCTCCTTGCCGAGCCCCGTGGTGACCACATCGCGAATCTTCTGCTCGGCCAGCTCGTGTACTTTTTGCTTGAGCGTCTCGTCGACCGGCTCAGGTTCGTAATCACGTTTTGGCTTGCCGAACTCTTCGCGGAGTTCCTCCTGGAAAGCACAAAGTTTCTTGATCGATTCGTGGCCCGACTTAATGGCTTCCAGCATCTCCCCTTCGGAAATTTCGTCCGCCTCGCCCTCGATCATGATCACACTTTCGGCGGTGCCGCCGACGATCAGGTCGAGGTCGCTCTCTCCCAGCTCGCTGAGGGTGGGATTAATCACGAATTCCCCGTCGATGCGGCCCACGCGAACCATGGCGGTAGGCCCCTGGAAGGGAGCGTCCGACAGGTGCATAGCTGCCGAAGCGCCCACGCCCCCCAGCACATCGCCGTCATGCTCTCCGTCGGAGGACAGCACGGCGCATATGGCCTGGGTTTCGCAACGAAATCCGTCGGGAAAAAGAGGTCGCAGGGTGCGGTCGATCAGGCGGCTGGAGAGAATCTCCTTGTCGGAGGGCCGGCCCTCGCGCTTGATAAATCCGCCGGGAAATTTTCCCCCGGCCGAAAAACTCTCGCGCAGGTCCACCGTCAGCGGGAAAAAGTTCTGGCCCGGTTTGGGTTCGTCTTCGCAAACCGCGGTGCAGAGCAGCATCGTGTCGCCCATGCGGACCACCACAGCACCATCGGCCTGCTTGGCAATACGGCCCGTTTCAATGGATAACGTTTTTCCGGGTGCGAATTCGACGCTTCTAAAATCTTCTTTCATCGTAATGGGATCTACTGTTTCTGATTTCGGCTATGTGACAATCCGGTTCTTCCGGATGGCTGTGAGTTGCTTTGGTACCAAATTGATTCTCTCGGGCGGGAAATACGGCTTCAACGTCGGCGAAATCCAATAAAAAAGGCACGCTTTCAAGCGTGCCCCGGCTGAGGTTATTTGCGAAGACCCAGATCGCTGATCAGTGAACGATAGCTTTCAATATCGTTATCTCTCAGGTAGTTGAGCAGTCGGCGCCTCTTGCCCACCATCTTCAGCAGGCCGCGACGCGATGCGTGGTCCTGGGTATGGTCCTTCAGGTGATCGGTCAGATCGTTGATCCGTTCGGTAAGTATGGCAATCTGGGCTTCCGTGGAACCGGTGTTATCCGGAGATCCGCCGTATTTTTCGACAAGTTCCTCTTTCCGTTCCTTGGTAATGGTCATGTGTCTGTTTCCGTTGCTTGCGTCAATAAAGATTCTTCAGGTTAACAGCCAACAAAGATAAGCCATAATGTGAAATTATACAATTGATCATTCCTCATCCCGGAACCTCTCAAGTATCTCCCTGGAGGTCTCGCGGTCCTTTTCCAGGCGGGCGGTAAGCTCCTCCACTCCCTCGAATTTCATCTCGTCCCGTATCCTCTCTGCAAAACGCACCTGGATGTTTTTACCGTAAATCTCCTCTTCGAACTCAAAGATGTGCACCTCCATCACACGCCCCTCCCCCTCGAAAGTGGGCCGGTGCCCGATGTTCATCATTCCCTCATGCCACCTCCCGTCAATCCGGACAGTAACCGCGTATACCCCGTTGCTGGGAATGATCTTCCGCTGATCCTCCGCCGCCAGATTGGCCGTGGGAAAACCGATCTCCTTGCCGCGCTTGTCCCCGTGAATCACCACGGCATTCAGCCGGTAGGGTCGCTGCAGAAATTCGGCTGCCTGCCGCACGTCGCCCCTCTCGCTCAGAGCCTCCCGGATGGCGGTACTGCTTACCGTCCGATCCCCCACCTCCTGCCTGGATACCACATAGGTATCAAATCCCAGTTCCGCACCCAGCTTCTCAACCGTCTCGATCGTCCCCTCCCTATTTCGCCCGAAGTGATGGTCGTAGCCGATGACAAATTCGCCCACGCCAATCTTCTCATGAACAACATCCTCAATGAATTCCTCGGAAGTCAGGAGCGAGAAATCCCGGTCAAAGGGGATCACGGCCATCAGGTCAATCCCCATCTCCTCCAGAATTTCCTGGCGTTCGGGCAGGGTGGTCAACAGTTTTATGCCGGCGTCGCCCGGGTCGATAATTTCCCTGGGATGAGGATCAAAGGTTACCACCACGCTGCGCGCGTTCCTCGCGGCCGCTTTTTCCAGGACCTTCTCAATGAGTACCCTGTGGCCGGCATGGACGCCGTCGAACGTGCCGACCGTAATAACGGAGTTGGGTTCGCGCTCTACCTCGTCCAAATAAACAAGCTGGGACACGATGTTATCGGATTTCTAAGTTGCGGTTTTTCGTTAAATAGCTGACTCAGATTTCGGGTTCCAGGAAGATCCGGCGCAGGTCCCCTTCGGTAAGGGCTTCCTCATTGCGGTACTCCCCGATCCGGGACCTCTGCAGGGCCGACAAATGGGCCGCCGAATCGACCGCTTTCCCGAGATCATGGGCAATGGATCGAATGTAGGTTCCTTTTCCGCACCTGATATACAGTTTCAACAGAGGGAGGTTGCATTCAAGTACCCGTATTTCGTGTACGGTCACCACCCGCGGTTTTCGCTTCACCTCCTTTCCCTGCCGGGCCAGCTTGTAGAGAGGCTGCCCCTTGTGTTTTACGGCCGAATACATGGGCGGGTACTGTATGATATCCCCGCTGAACGCCTCCTCCAGCTTATCCTCGATCACATCCCGGTTCAGATGTTCCCAGGGAGCTTCCCGGGTAACCTCCGTCTCCGAGTCGTAGCTGGCGGTGGCCGCCCCGAAGGTAATCTCTCCACGGTAGACCTTTTCCAGCTTCTGAAACTGTTCGATGGATTTGGTCGCCTTGCCGCAGCACAGGATCAGCAGGCCGGTGGCCATGGGATCAAGCGTGCCCGCGTGACCGATTTTTCGGAGATCAACGCATTTCCGGAGCAGTTTGACCGCCTGAAAACTGGACCATCCCTTGGGTTTGTCTACCAGGAATGCGGCTCCCGACCGATAGTTGAAATCCGGATCGGGCGGAGAAGAAGCGCTGAAAACGGTGAGCTCGTCAAGGGGAATAGCTTTGGCCATGGATGGGCGATTATTCCTCCTGGTCGGAACCGGAAGTTCGTTCCCGCCGCTCTTCCCGTATCCGCGAAAACAGTTTCTCAAGCCTGTTTACGTGTTGTGCCGTCTCGTCCTTTACAAAGTGAAGCTCCGGAATACGGCGAACCTGGTGGCGTATCTTGGAAGCGAGCTCCTTGCGGATCGACGCATTGTGCTTCTCAAGATTGGCGAAAATGGCATCTTCATCCTTGCCGGGAGCAAATATGCTGAGGAAGATTTTTGCGATCAACAGGTCGTCCGTCACCCGCACTTCCGTCACGGTAATGAAAGACCCGCTCCGCTGATAACTCTCCTGCAGTATGTGACCCAGGTCGCGCTGTATGACCGCTCCCAGGCGCTCGGTTCTGACGCTCATTTCACAAAGGGCCTATTGTACATCTTCAAGGTTCTTGGCGTCCTCCAGGCTACGCTTCTCTTCCACAACCGCGTAGTTCTCAATCACGTCCCCAACCTTGATGTCGTTGTAGTTGACGATGCTGATACCGCATTCGTAGCCGGTCTGCACCTCCTTGACGTCGTCCTTGAATCGTTTCAGAGAGTCGATCTCACCGTCATAGATGACCACGCCGTCACGAACGATTCTTACGGGGTTGTTGCGGACGATCTTGCCGTCGGTGACATAACACCCGGCGATGGTTCCCACTTTCGAAACCTTGAAGATCTCGCGTACTTCGGCGTTGCCGACCAGTTTTTCGCTGATTTCCGGAGAGAGCAGCCCCTCCATGGCGTCCCTGACTTCGTCCACCGCGTCGTATATCACGCTGAAGAGTCGAATGTCGATCTCCTCCTCTTCGGCCGTCCGACGGGCGTTGGCCGTGGGACGCACCTGGAAGCCGATGATGATGGCGTCGGAAGCCGATGCCAGCAGGACGTCGGATTCGGTAATGGCCCCGGCGCCGGTGTGGATGATATTCACTCCGACCTCGTCGGTACTCAGCTTCTGCAGCGAGCCGGAGAGGGCCTCGATCGAGCCGTCCACGTCCGCCTTGATGATCAGGTTCAGTTCGGAGACCTCCCCGAGCGCCATTCGACGGGAGAGATCGTCCAGGGTAAGATGCTTGGTTCTGCGCAGCTGCTGCTCCCGGCGAATCTGGGAACGCTGGTTGGCCACCTCTTTCGCCGTCTTTTCATCTTCCGTAACCACCAGCTTGTCGCCCGCCTGGGGAATATCGTCAAAACCGGTAAGCTGGACCGGCGTAGATGGGCCCGCCTTCTCAATACGCTCGCCGTGCTCGTTTTCCATCGCCCGCACCCGTCCAAAGCAGGATCCCGCCACATAGGGATCTCCCACTTCAAGGGTTCCGTTCTGGACAAGGATATTGGCTACCACGCCCTTGCCCTTGTCCACCCGTGCTTCCAGCACGACGCCGTCCGCGCGGCGGTCGGGATTGGCCTTCAGTTCCATCAGGTCCGCCTCGATCAGCACCTTCTCCAGCAGGTCGTCAATTCCCTCACCGGTCTTGGCCGAGACTTCGGCACTCTGATTTGTGCCGCCGTACTCTTCCACCAGGACGTCGTGTTCGGCGAGCTGCTGCTTGATCTTGTCGGGATTCGCTCCCTCCTTGTCCATCTTGTTGATGGCCACAATAATGGATACTCCGGCGGCTTTCGCGTGATTTATCGCCTCGATGGTCTGGGGCATCACCGCATCATCGGCCGCCACAACCAGAATAACGATATCGGTAGCCTGCGCTCCGCGGGAACGCATGGCGGTAAAGGCCTCGTGACCCGGGGTATCCAGGAAGGTAATTCGCCGTTCGTCGCCGGTTTCCACTTCGTAGGCTCCCACGTGCTGCGTGATCCCGCCGGCTTCGCCGGCTGCAACGTGGGTCTTGCGGATATGATCCAGCAGGGAGGTCTTGCCATGGTCCACATGCCCCATGACCGTGATAATGGGTGCGCGGGGCTGCAGATCCTCGGGATCGTCCTCTTCTATTTCCAGCTCCTCGATGGCCTCGTCGGCGTCCACAAACTCCACCTCACGCCCGAACTCCTCGGCTACCAGCTCAATGGTGCTGGCATCAAGCCGCTGGTTGATGGAAACCATCATGCCCAGGTTCATACAGGTGGTAATCACCTCGTTGACCTTGACTCCCAGCTCTTCGGCCAGTTCGTTTACCGTAATAAATTCCGTTATCTCCAGGATCTCCTGCTGGCGCTCTTCCAGCTCGGCCCGCAGCTGCTCTTCCTCCTCGCGTTCCTCGCGGCGCTGGCGGCGGCGCTTCTGGCGGCGGCTTCCGACGGTGTCGGACTGCTCCATCTGCCGCATGGTCTCCTTCAGCTTCTGCTCAACGTCCTCCTCGTCGGGCCCTCCCCTGCCTTTACGTTTACTCTTTTTGCTCTTTTTCTTCTTTTTGCTTTTGGAGGAGTCGTCGTCTTTCTTCAGATCCTTCTTGCGCTTGCGCTTCTTCCGGCGCTTGCCCTTGGCCTCATCCTCGTCAATATCCACCTTGCCGAGCACTTTGGTGCCCTTCAGCTTGCCGGCCCGGCCCCGGATAACCATTTCGTCTTCATCGTCTTCGTCCTCCTCCTCTTCGTCTTCCGCTTCGGCCGTATCTTCTTCCGGCTCCTCCTCTATTTCCCCTGCGTCCTCCTCTTCAGCGGCGGTCTCCGCTTCCGCCTCCTCTTCGTCTTCTGTGTCTTCCTCTTCGGCCGTGGTCTCCTCCTCATCGGCGTCCGCAGCCTCCTCTTCGGCCACAGCTTCCTCCTCCGGTTCTTCCTCCTCCTCATCCTTCGGCTTGAGACCGGCAATCGTCCCGTCCTCCTCTTCCGGTTCAGCGGTGTCCTCTTCAAGCGGTTCAAGAAAATCCTCTATCGAAATGCTCTCGTTCCGGCTCTGGCGGATCTGGTTCCGGCGACTCTCGTACTCCTCCTTGGCCTTTTCATGCTCCCTGCTCCTCTCCTTGTCGGTACCGTACTCGCCCTCCAGCACCTCGTACATCTCCGAGGTTATCTTGGTATTGGGCTTGTTGTCCACTTCAAAGCCCTCTCCGGCAAGCGCATCCACAATTGACTGCGTCGACACATTAAATTCGGATGCGACCTTAAATAGTTTTTTGGGCTTGTCGTTCGGCATAAAGGGTTGTTTCAGAGAAATGTATCTGTTGTATTGAAAGGTATAAGGTTCACCCGCATAAGGGCAAATTTAGTTTGCTCTCAGCGCTCCACGTCATCGAACTCGTAGGCGATGATATCCAGGATGCGTTCGGCCTCATCTTCGGTGATCCTTTCGTCCGTACGGCGTACAATCTCATCCTCGTCCAGCTCAAGCACCTGCCGGGCCGTGTCACAGCCGATTTCATGCAGAATCTCGATGACTTCGGGTCCGAAATCGATTTCGAACTCCTTCATATCGATGTCATCCTCTTCCTCCACCTCCCGGTAGACATCGATCTCACAATCCGTCAGCTTGGATGCAAGGCGGATGTTGACCCCGCCCTTGCCGATCGCCTTGGAAACCTCGTCTGCCGGGACCAGCACCTTGGCGTGTTTGCCGTCCTCGCTCAGCTCCACATTCAGTACCTTGGCGGGCTGCAGCGCCCGCTTGATAAACTCAAACTGGTCGTCGGTATAATTTATAACGTCGATATTTTCGTTTTGCAGCTCCCGAACGATGGCGTGAATGCGGATCCCTTTCATTCCCACGCAGGCACCGACCGGGTCCACCCGCTCGTCGTGCGACATTACCGCCACCTTCGAGCGGTCTCCAGGTTCCCGGGCAATCCGCACCAGATCAATAATACCGTCGTACACTTCTGGAATTTCGTTCTCAAAGAGCCGCTCCAGGAAAAGCGGTGAGGTACGGGAGATGATTACCGACGGATTTCCGTGGTATCGCTTCACCTCCGCCACCACCGCCCGAATGGTGTCTCCCTTGTGATAGCGGTCTTTGTAGATCTGGTGGTGCTTGGGCATCACCAGTTCCACCCCGTTGTGGTTGACCAGGATGTCTCGGTTTCTGATCTGGTAGACATCGCCGAGGATAATCTCGCCTACCCGGTCGGAATACTCTTCGAAAATGTTGTCTTTTTCGATCTCCCGTATGCGCTGGGCCAGCTGCTGACGGGCCATCATAACCGCCCTCCTGCCGAAATCCTGGATGGAGAGTTCCTGGGCGAATTCATCGTAGAGCTCCAGGTCGGGATCGTGTTTCTGGGCCTCTTCCAGGATGATTTCGTTGACCTCGTCGGTCAGCTCTTCCTCGGGTACGACCTCCCGTATATGCAGTATCTGGATATCGCCGCGGTCGGCGTTGATAATCACTTCAAAAGCCTCGTCCGAACCGTACTTCTTGCTGATCATCGTACGAAAAACGTCTTCGAGGATCGAGAGCAAGAGCTCCTTCTCAATATCCTTGTCCTTTGCAATCTCGGCAAATGACTGAATGATCTGTTTGGAAATATCTTCTGACATTGCTTGGCTCCTCTGAAGTTATGAACTAAAGCGATGGTATGATTTTGGTTTCCACCACCTGGTCGAAATCGATTCTGAGCACCTCCCCGTCTTCGCGCTCCAGGTGGATGGTGTTTTCCGAGACCTCGCTGAGCGTCCCCTTCACCGTTTCGTAGCTGTCCCGGTTTCGGTACTTAATCTTGGATTTCCGGCCCTGATGCTTCGGATACTGCCTCCGGTCGGAGAGCGGCCGGCTCAGCCCCGGCGAAGAGACATTCAACCGGTACCCGCCTCCGAACATCTCATGGGCATCCAGCAAAAAACCTAACTCCTTGCTGAGGTCGGCGCATTCGTCCATGTTCACGCCCTCGTTCTCCCCGTCCACATAGATCCATACCACGGGTTGGTCCCCGCCCTTGATCTCCACATCGACGAGGAAGAAATCGGTGCCCCGCAGGGCCCCCTTGGCCAGCTCCGAAATCTTCTTTACCGTTTCGTTTGCCATGTTTTTCCGGATATCAGGTACAAAAAAAAGTGAGGACCTTTCGGCGCTCACTTAAAGCAAGGGAAGTTAGCCTTATTCCGTCTAAAAAACAACTGATTTCCGGGGTCGTTCCCTCCTGGAAGCAACCCCGTGATTCCCCGGGGAATCCGTTTTTTTTAATGTTTGAAAAAAAATTTATGATAGCTGCCGCAGAATATTAATTTTGGCTTGTGCCGACAACCGAAACGTCAAATCCCCCTTCCAACATGCGATATCTCAGCTTTCTCCTTCTCTCACTGCTTTTTATCCCTCTGGAAACCATACGGGGACAGGAAGTTAATATTCCTCCCACCACCGCGGAGGAGCGATCGCAGTCCATTGAACAGCGTCACCAGATGCGGTCCCAGTCCATCTTCCGGGAATATCCGGTACGTAACGTAGGACCGGTGGTCATGAGCGGCCGCGTGACGGACATTGCCGTATACGAAGACAACCCCCGCCACTTCTTCGTAGCATATGCCTCCGGCGGGGTATTTGAGTCGACCAACAGCGGGAATACCATGTCGCCCGTGTTCGATCACCAGGGCACGCTTACCATCGGAGATATCGCCATTTCCAAAGCGGATCCCGACCTGTTATGGGTCGGGACCGGGGAGAACAACAGCAGCCGTTCCAGTTACGCCGGCACGGGCATCTACAAGAGCTCAGATGGCGGGGAAAGCTGGGAATTTTCGGGACTGCGGGGCTCCCAGCATACCGGGAGAATCATCACTCATCCCGACGATCCCGAAGTGGCCTGGGTCGCCAGCCAGGGACCGCTCTACTCCATGAACGATGTGAGAGGGGTCTATAAAACCACCGACGGGGGCGAGTCATGGCAGAGGACCCTGACGCCGGCCGACAGCACCGGGGTGATCGACCTGGTCATACATCCCGAAAATCCCGACATACTCTGGGCCTCTACCTGGCAGCGCTTCCGCCAGGCGTGGAATTTTCAGGAAGGAGGCGAAGGCTCGGCAATTTGGAAATCCACCGACGGGGGCGAAACGTGGCAGCGCGCCATGGAAGGATTTCCCAGCGGCTCTCACGTGGGACGTATCGGGCTGGATGTGAGCCAATCCAACCCCGACATTCTCTACGCCTTTCTCGACAACCAGATGGAGTCGCGTACCAAGGAAGACCGCGATCCCGACCAGCTCTACCAGGAGGACTTCGTCGATATGAGCGAAGAGAAATTTCTGGCCCTGGATAACGAGAAGCTGAACAACTACCTGCGCCGCAACGGTTTTCCGCAGCAGCACACCGCCGAAAGCGTCAAAGAGGACGTACGCAGCGGCGAATACGAGCCGCGGGCGCTTTCCGACTACCTGGGCGACGCCAACGAAGCCCTCTTCGACACCGAAATCACGGGTGCGGAGGTCTACAAGTCCACCGACGGCGGCGAGTCGTGGAACAAGACACAGAACTACGAGCTGCCCGGTCTCATTAACACCTACGGCTACTACTTCGGGGAGGTGCGGGTCTCCCCCACCGATCCCGACGTGGTCTACATCCTGGGCGTGCCGATCCTGAAATCCACCGACGGCGGAGAAACCTGGTTTGAGATCGCCGAAAACCAGCCGGTTCACGTGGATCACCACGCCATGTGGATCAATCCGAACGACTCCCAGCACCTGTTCCTCGGGAATGACGGGGGACTCTACGAAAGCCACGACGGGGGCATTAATTTCATCCATCACAACGTGGTGCCCGTGGGACAGTTCTACTCGGTGGAGGTGGACATGGAAGAGCCCTACAACATTTACGGGGGGCTGCAGGATAACGGGGTGTATTACGGATCGTCCCAGGGATCGCCGGACGATACCCAGTACTGGGAGAGCCTCTTCGGGGGTGACGGCATGCACGTGGCCGTCGATCCGAGAAACTCCGACCGGGTCTATACCGGTTTCCAGTTCGGCAATTACTTCCGGATTGAGCAGGGTGAGGACGGACAGACCGGCAACATCACCCCCTCCCACGAACTGGGCGAGGACCGCTACCGGTACAACTGGAACACGCCCATCGAGATGAGCAACCACAATCCCGACATCATCTATTTCGGATCCCAAAAGGTAAATCGCTCCTTCGACCGGGGAGAAACATGGGAGACCCTCAGTCCCGACCTGACCCACGACCTGCCCAGCGGCAACGTTCCCTACTCCACGATGACCACCATCTCGGAATCTCCCGTGAATTTCGAGGTTGTTTGGGCGGGAACCGACGACGGCAACGTACAGGTTACGCGCGACGGGGGCGAGAGCTGGGAGCTTGTTTCCGAAGATCTCCCGCAGCGGCGATGGGTCAGCCAGGTGCATGCCTCCGAGCATGACGCCGCCACGGCCTACATCTCCCTCAACGGCTACCGGTACGACGAGTTTGAGACCTATATCTACAAGACCGACGACTACGGGCAAACCTGGACCGATATCAGCGGGAACCTGCCGGAGGACGTGGTGAACGTGATTGTGCAGGATCCCGAGAAGCCGGAGATTCTCTACGCCGGACTGGATCACGGGACCTTCGTCAGTTTCAACGACGGCGGCCGCTGGCATCTGCTCAACGGCGTACCCAACGTGGCCTCCTACGACATGCTGGTGCACCCGCGCGACCTCGACCTGGTGGTGGGGACACACGGCAGAAGCATTTACGTTTCCGACGTGGAGCCGATTCACACCGTCAGCGAGCACCTGGACGACCCCATCTTCGTTTTCGAGCCGGAGTCGATCGACCACGATGACGACTGGGGCGAACAGGATGTGGGCTACGAGGAACCCGACATACCTTCGGTCGACTGGATGTACTGGATCGGCGACGAAGGCGTTGAAAACGGGGAGGTCACCATTACGGTGGCTGACAGCTCCGGGAATGCCGTGGCCGAACTGTCCGATACCGCCCACCACGGGTTCAACATCTTCACCTGGAACCTGCAGACCGGCGAGGACGAGTACATCAGTCCCGGCACCTATACCCTAACCTACGAAATCAACGGAGAAACGGATGAACGCACTCTCGAAGTCAGCGCTGATAATAACGGCCCTGGCAATTTTGGCCAGCTCATGTTCGGATCGCCGGACGAAATCGACTACGAACAGTACGAAGAGTACTAGCGACCGAAGCGCCGAGCTGACATTCACGCGGACGGTGAACTTCCTGACGGAGGAGGGCGACACCCTCGCCTCGGTGCAGGCTGCGGTGGCGGAGACCCAGCAGGAGCGCAACGAGGGACTGATGAACGTCAGCGACCTGCCGGAGAATCGCGGAATGCTCTTTCTGTTCGAGGAACAGCAGGAGCTCAGCTTCTGGATGGCCAACACCCCCCTCTCCCTCGACATTATCTATGTGAACGAGGAGGGCGAGATCGTCCGCATCCATCACAACACCACCCCCTATTCGGAGAAGAGCTTTCCCAGCGGGGAGCCGGCCCGATACGTGGTGGAAGTCAACGGGGGCTTTTGCGTCTCCCACGACATCCGTGAGGGTATGCGGGTGGAGTTCGCGGAGGAATAGTGGGCGGGTTCGGGGTACGGTATTTCTCGGTTGGAAAATTGTTAATTATTTGCCCCGCAATAAGTTATCCTACCCTATCTTAACAATTTTAGACCTTCGAAATACCGTACCCCTCCCCTTTCTTTTCTCCCGCGATATCTTTGGAAAGACGGGGACAGGGACAGATTTCGAAGGCCTAAATTGATGAATGCTTCTTCTTGAATACAGGCTGTTACGGAAATCATCAATTTCCAGCCGAGAAATCTGTCCCTGTCAACTCCCGTTCAAGTATTCGCGGGCTTTTTCCACATTGGCGGGCGACCCGATGTAGATGGGCGTTCGCTGGTGGATAGACTCCGGCACTTTCTCCATGATGCGCCCCTCCCCGTCGATGGCCATGCCTCCCGCCTGCTCAATAATAAAGCTAAGCGGATTGCACTCGTACATGAGCCGCAGCTTGCCATCCGGGTAATTCTTGCTGTGGGGGTAGATAAAAATCCCTCCCTTCACCAGCGTCCGGTGGACGTCGGCAACCATCGATCCGATATAGCGGGCCGAATAGGGACGGCCGCTCTCTTCGTCAACCTCCTGGCAGTATTTAACATATTTCTTCAGACCTTCGGGCCAGGACTGGTAGTATCCCTCGTTTACACTGTATATGGTGCCGTGACGGGGGAGCTTGATGTCGTCGTCACACAGGATAAACTCCCCGATGCCGGGATCAAGAGTAAACAGGCTCACCCCCATTCCGGTGGTATAGGCCATCATGGTGCTGGAACCATAGAGCACGTATCCCGCGGCCACCTGCTCGGTGCCCGGCTTCAGGGCGTCTTCCTCCTCCAGGGGATAGTCCTCCTTGTCCCGCAGGTAAATGGAAAAAATACTGCCGATGGAGACGTTCACGTCAATATTCGAGGAGCCGTCCAGGGGATCCAGGTAGACGATATACTTGCCCCCTTCGTTGTCCAGTTCCACGAAACCGTCGTTCTCCTCCGAAATCACCATGCAGGTGATGTCCGACCGGTTCAGCGCGTTTATCAGCTGATGATCGGCAAACATGTCGAGTTTTTTGACCGATTCCCCGTGCACATTGACCGATCCCTCTTCCCCCAGGATATTGGTGATGCCCGCCTTGTTGACCTCCCTTGAGATGATTTTGGCCGCCAGGCCGATGTCCCGCAGAAGCTGCGACAGTTCTCCGGTCGCCCGCGGAAATCTGTTCTGGCTCTGAATGATATACTCCTCAAGCGTTACCAGCTGGGGGTTTTTCCTCTCTACCATGAGAAACAAGCGGTTTTATTTGGTGGTGAATCGACTAACGGAAGGATAAAGAATCGTGTCGATAGATTACAGTATTAATCCCTTATTTAATCAGCAGTCTCCCGGGGACGTCCACCGGGAAGTTCGGGCTATTCTCCGGTCAGGCGACGGTAGACCACCCTCGCCTTTTCCCGCAGTTCCGCCAGGGTACCGTCATTCACAATAATTTCATCCGCCAGGTGCTCCAGGGAGTCGAAATCGGGCTGGTTTTGAGCTCTGCGGCGGACATGCTCCGGGGGTGCCTGATCTCTTTCGGACACCCGGCGCACCCTGCTGGATTCCGGGGCCCGGACCATAACCAGGTAGTCCACAAAATCGGGCTTCTGCTCCGACGGCAGAAGCGCGGCCTCGTACACAAAAACGTCCGCCCCGTTCTCCTTGGCCTCACGGATTCTTCGATGTACGGCCTGCGGCACCCGAGGGTGGACGATGGCGTTCAGGCGGTCCACCCTCCCCTTTTCAAACGCCTCCCGTGCAAGGTACTCCCGGTTCAGGGTACCGTTTTCCCGATAGGACTCCTCGCCGAACGTCTCTTTGATCTCCGCGATAATCTCCGGATCCGACTCCATCAGCTCCCGGGCCAGACGGTCCGCCTGGCAGACCTCTGCACCCATCTGCTCCCAGCTATTTGCAACCGTGGTTTTGCCGCTTCCGATTCCTCCGGTGATCCCGATCCTGATCATGGCGATCCGGCCGATTCAGACTGGGAGAGGTTCAGCAGATACTCCTTGATAAAATCGTCGATCTCCCCGTCCATGACCTCCTCTACCCTGGAAGTTTCATGGTCGGTGCGGTGGTCCTTGACCATATTGTAGGGATGAAACACGTAGGAGCGAATCTGCGACCCCCACTCGATCTTGCTTTTGGAATCCTCCAGCTTCTGTTTCTCCCGCTCCTTGATCTGCTTCTCCAGCTCGTAGAGCTTGGACCTCAGCAGCACCCAGGCCTTTTCGCGGTTCTGCATCTGGGAGCGCTCCTGCTGGCATTCGGCGACCACTCTCTCCTCCGTCCCGTCCGAGAGCGTGCCGGTCCATACCAGCCGAACCCCGGTCTCCACCTTATTCACATTCTGTCCACCGGCCCCGCTGGCGTGGAAACGCTGAAGCTCCACGTTTTTATCGTCAATGTCGATCTCAATGGTATCGTCCACTACCGGGGAGACAAACATTGAGCAGAAGGAGGTGTGCCGGCGCGAGTTGCTGTCGAAGGGAGAGATCCGTACCAGGCGATGAACCCCGCTCTCTGCTTTCAGGAATCCGTAGGCCGAATCCCCGCTCACCTCCACCGTGGCGCTCTTGAGTCCGGCTACCTCTCCCTTCTGGTATTCTATTACGGAGACTTCGTAATCATGCTTTTTCGCCCAGCGGGTATACATCCGGTAGAGCATCTCCGCCCAGTCCTGGCTCTCCGTACCCCCAGCGCCGGGGTTGAAGGTAAGAATGGCATCCCTGTGATCGTCCTCCCCGCGCAGCATATTGCGCAGTTCCAGGTCTTCCAGGCCTTTTTCCAGCTTGTCGATCTCCGAGCGGAGCTCCCGGCCGACGTCCTCCCCCTCCTCCTCAAACCGGCGGTAGACCTCGATACTCTCTCTCAGCTCATCCAGGCGGTCCCAGCTCTCCACCAATCCCTTCTCGTGGTCGAGCTTTTTCATCACCCGCCTCGCTTCGTCGGGATCGTCCCAGAAATGGGGATCCTGGGTGCGCTCCTGTAGTTCGATTATCCGTACTTTTCGCTGATCGTAGTCAAAGATACCCCCTGAGCGCATCCACGCGCTCATAGAGTTCGTCAAGATGATCTTCGTTCACAGTGGTCGTGCTCATATCTGGTTACTCCTTTTCTGATTAAAACTTCGGAACCCTGCAGCGGTTCGCCCCCCCGAATCCGGTACGGTGATCCGGCTACTTGGAGAGTTTCCCCAGCAGCAGTCCCAGTACCAGTCCGCCGGCGAAGGCGATAACCACTCCCTCCTCGGGATGAGCCCGTACGTAGCCGCGGGCCCGCTTGTACTCCCTGTCCATCTCCTTTCGTACCTGCTTGCGCTCCTCCTTCAGCCGGTCAATCAGTTTTTCGTATCCTTCAATCGCAGCCTCCTTTTCGAATTCCTGCGATTCGGGTTCTTCGGATTCGGATTTCTTCTCTTCAGCCATGGTGCTAGCGTTTGGTTAAACTGAATCATGAAGATACAAAAAAGCGCGTGAATCTCAGAAGTTCGGACGGTGTTGTTTCGCCGACACGAGACATCCTGTTTACATCTGCTCCGCCTTTTCCCGGCACTCCCTGATATCATCCAGTGCCGGGCGATAATCGGGTTTAATCTCCAGGCATTGCTCGTAATAGGGTATGGCTTCCTCGTATTTTCCCAGGTGCTTGAGAATAAACCCGATATTGTTCCATGCCTCGTAATACTCCTCATCCAGCTCCAGAACCCGTTTGTAGGCCCGTCCGGCCCGTACCGTATCGTTCATTCGAAGCAGGTGATTCCCCAGATTGAAGAAACCGAGGGGATCCTCGGGCCGCAGCCGGGTTATGTACTCAAACAGCTCCAGGGCGCGCTGCTCCTCCCCCGCCTGCCGGTAGATGTCCGCCAGATTGGTCAGGGCCGGAATGTAGTCTGCCTTGCGGTCGAGGGCGTCCAGGTAGTGGTTGACGGCCTCCTCGATACGCTCCATCTCCACGCAGGTGTTGGCCAGGTTATAGTAGGCGGTATGTCCGCCGGGATCCTCCTCTATAGCCCGTAGAAAGCATTTCTCCGCCTCCTCATACTCCCCCAGAAGGTGATGGCCCACACCCAGTTCGTTGAGCAGTTCGGGGTCGTCCGGCGACTCCTTCAGCTCCTCGCGGATGGTTGATATCTGTTGTTCAATCTCTTCCATGGGCGAAATATAGGACGATGGCAGCAGGATTGACAGTTCCCCTGGAATTCATCCGGTATCGCGGACTGCCTGGAAACCGGGAGTGGGGTCCCGACGGCAAACGGCAGCGGATGAATCCTGTAAAAATTCGATGGGACGGTTGCCAATGCGGTGCCATTTTGGGTTTTTACCCGTGATATACGCCAGGAAGCCTGCTCCAATCCTGAATCAAAACAGCCAGGGGCAATTGAATACCTCGACCGAATCACCAAATCTCACATCGTTATGAAACATCCGATCAACCGATTCGCACTGGTACTGCTTATCTGTATGCTCACCGGCCTGACGGGCCTGCTCCGGGCCCAGGGCACTCTGGCCGACTACCGCCGGGCCGATACTCTGGCTCAGCATTTTGAAGGCAAGGCGCTCCACGTGATCGACGAGCTGGCGTGGATCGACGATTCCCACCGCTTCTGGTACCGGAAAACGGTTGAGGGCGGCCACGTTTTCATGCTTGTAGATGCCGACAGCCAAAGCAGGGAGCGGGCCTTCGACCACGAGCGGATCGCGGACACGATCTCGGGGCGGCTGGACGATTCCTTCACCGCGCTGGAGCTGCCGTTCGAGGAAATTTCATTTGTGAACGGCGGACAGGCACTGGAGTTTGAGGCTGGCGATTCGCTCTACACCTGCGCGCTCGAAAACTACGCCTGCACCGCGGAGGAGGCTCCCCCTCCCCCCTGGGCACAGGACGACGATGAGGAGGGAGACGACGAGGTGGTGGTCTCTCCCGACGGAGAATGGGAAGCCTTCGTACACAACTACAACGTGGCCATCCGCCGGGCAGACGGCGGAGAGCGCATCATGCTCAGCAGCGACGGCAGCGAGGGCAACTACTACGACATGGACTCCTTCTCCTGGTCGCCCGACTCCGAAAAACTGGCCGCCTACCGGGTAATACCCGGTTTCAACCGGCAGATCCACTATATCCAGAGCGCTCCGGAAGACCGCCTGCAGCCCCGGCATACCACCAGCCAGTATACCAAGCCGGGAGATGTGCTGGAGAAGGAGATGCCGGTCCTGTTCCATATCGAGGAGCGTGAACAGGTCATCATCGACAACAGCCTCTTTCCCAACGCCTACAGCCAGAGCGACCTGGAGTGGTGGTCCGACAGCCGCGCCTTCCATTTTGAGTACAATGCCAGGGGCCACGAAGATTACAAGGTGATCGAGGTGGATGCAGAGTCTGGAATACCCCGCGCGCTTATTCATGAAAAGGGAAACCCTTTCGTATCCTATTCCACCACCAACTGGCGGTACGATACCGAAAACGGGGAGGAGATCATCTGGGCCTCCGAACGCGACAACTGGAGACACCTCTACCTCTACGACGGACGTACGGGCGAGGTGAAGAACCAGATCACATCCGGCGAGTGGGTGGTTCGCGAAATCGACTCGGTCGATACCGAAAAGCGACAGATCTGGTTCCGTGCCAGCGGCATGGACAACGACCAGGACCCCTACTTCCTGCACGCCTACCGGATCAACTTCGACGGCAGCGGACTGACCCGCCTCACCGGGGCGAACGGAACCCATACGGTGAGCTACTCGGACGACATGGCATACTACGTGGACCGCTGGTCCCGGGTCGATGCCGCTCCCCAGGCGGTGCTGCGCCGCACGTCGGACCAGAGCGTGGTCATGGAACTGGAGGAGGCCGACCTTCAGCCGCTGCGTGACGCAGGCTGGCAGGCCCCCGAACCGTTCACAGCCAAGGGCCGCGACGGGGAGACCGACATCTGGGGCGTGATTGTGCGTCCCACTGATTTCGACCCCTCCGAAAATTACCCGGTAATAGAATATATCTATGCCGGACCACATGACTCCTTCGTGCCCAAGGATTTTGACGCGTATTCCCATATGATGAGCCTGGCGGAGCTGGGCTTCGTGGTGGTGCAAATCGACGGTATGGGGACCGACAATCGCTCCAAGGAGTTCCATAATGTGGCCTGGAAAAACCTGAAGGACGCCGGATTTCCGGACCGCATCCGATGGCACAAGGCAGCGGCCGAGCAATACGACTGGTACGACATCTCCAAGGTGGGCATCTACGGTACCTCGGCCGGGGGACAGAGCTCGATGGGAGCGCTGCTGTTCCACCCGGAGTTCTACAAGGTGGCTGTCTCCGCTTCGGGCTGCCACGATAACCGGATGGACAAGATCTGGTGGAACGAACAGTGGATGGGCTGGCCCGTAGGTCCCCAGTACGCGGCCTCCTCCAACGTGGAACACGCCCACCGGCTGCAGGGCAATCTCATGCTGATCGTGGGCAACCAGGACACCAATGTTCCGCCCACCTCCACTTACCAGGTGGCCGACGCCCTCGTGGATGCCGGCAAGAATTTCGATTTCTTTGTGGTTCCCAACGGGGGACACACCTCGGGAGGAGAGCTGGGCGAGCGCATGCGGAGGGACTTTTTTGTGGAGCATATCCTGGACGCCGAGCCCCCTCACTGGAACAGCATGGAGGAGACGAACAGCCGCTGAATTCAATTCCTAAAGGATTCGCTCCCCATGCACCCGTATTCCGGGCATTGAAATTTTTGGATTCGCTGCCCGATGATGCGTTGAAGAGGCAATTCACTCAAAAATTTAGAGCCCGTAATACGGGTGCATGAGAGCGGGAATAAAGCTGTATGTTCAGCGGCTGTTCGGGCTCCTAGAAAGGCCAGATTACGGGAGCCAGCGCCACGATGATGCTCCACAAAATAAGCTGGAGAGGGAAGCCTACACGGGTGAAGTCCGTGAAGCGGTAGTTTCCCGGGCCGTAAATCATCAGGTTGGTCTGGTAGCCTATAGGGGTAAGGAAAGAGAGCGAGGAGGCCAGGGTCACGACAATCAGCATGGCCCTCGGTTCCAGCCCCTGGGTCTGGGCCACCGAAAGGGCGATCGGAAACATGAGTGCCACGGCCCCGTTGTTGGTGATAACTTCGGTCATAAGGACGGAGGCGATGATGATCCCCGCAAGAATGACACGGGGTCCGTAGGAAAAGGTAAGGCTCACAAGCCCGTCGCCCACCATCTCCGCGGCACCGCTGACCTCCATCGCCTGGCCGAGGCCCAGCGCCGATCCGATTACGATCAGTACGGTCCAGTCTACCGACCTTCTCGCCTCACCCGGCTCAAGTACTCCGAATGCCAGGAGCACCGCCACCCCAAGCACGCCCGCCAGCGCAATGTGGAGCCATCCCAGGGTAACGGAGAGAATAATAGCCGCCAGTACGGAACTTGAAATCACCAGATCGCGTCCGCCGGACCGTTTTTCCTCAGGCTCATCCCTGCCTCCCGGCTCCTCTCCCCCGGCTTCGCTCGTCAGGAAAAACTCTGCGGAGTCTTCGTGCGCCCCATGAAATCCGCGCTTGGTATCAAGCAGAAGTACGTCGCCGGGACGCAGTACAAATTCGCCCAGTGGACGCCTGACCCTCTCTCCACCACGGCGAACCCCCGTTACGGCGGCGGAGAAACGCTGCAGGAGCTTGGCTTCCTCCACGGTGGAACCCACCAGGCGCGATCCCTCCTTGACAACCACCTGATGAAGTTCCCGGTCCCTGCTTCCGTTCCTCTCGATCACCCGGGGCGGTTTCATGGCCAGACGGAGGCCGGGATAGTCCGACAAGTCCGGCAGTTCGGAAGTCAGTTCATCTTCAGGGGCAAAAAACAGCCGGTCCTGTTCCTTCAGTCGGAAATCCTTCCGTACGGGCGCGATCTCCCTCTCCTCCCGGTTCACCCGGCTCAGGAAAAAACCGGGTAGTTTGGCAAGTCCTGCTTCTTCCACGGTCTTCCCGGGAATATCGGAATCCTCCGTGATCTCCATCTCCACCAGCTCCTGCCGGCTTTGTTCCTCCTCTTCACGTATATCCTTACGTACCGGCGTTATGCGCGGGGAGATGAAAATGATGTAGAGCAGACCCGCGATGGCACAGGGTACGCCCAGCCAGGCCAGCTCAAAGAACGAGAGCCCCTCCATCCCGTGGCTCTGCAGGAGCCCATGGGTAATCAGGTTGGTGCTGGTTCCGATCAATGTGCAAGTTCCTCCCAGAATAGCCGCGTACGAAAGGGGAATAAGGAGCTTCGAGGCCGGAATGTTGTTTTTACGCGACCAGCGGCGGATGGCGGGAATGCCCATCGCTACAATGGGGGTATTGTTGAGAAATGCGGAGTAGACTGTCACGCCGGGGCACATGCGCAGCAGTATCCGGCGTATGCGCTGATCACCGCTTCCGAGTACCATTTCGCCGGCACGGTCCAGCGCCCCGCTCTCCCTCAGTGCCGCCGCCACCACATAGAGAGAACCGAGGGCCAGGAGCGTAGAATTGCCAAATCCCTGCAGCGCCTGTTCCAGTTCGATGACCCCCGCTGCGGTGACCACGGCAAGCGCGGTCAGGAGTACCGCGTCCGGGCTCCACAAATCCAGAAACAGGGCCAGAAAAGCCAGAAAAAGGACCGACAGCGTAATGATCAGATCCATTTCCCTCTACTCCGTACATTCAATTTCGCGTGCTGCCTGTTATCATTACGATTCAACGATAATCCCCATTGGACCATTCAGGCGACCGTTGTGTTTGCGAGCCCTTGTCCGAATTCACTCGTCCTGGCGCCGGTCAATCCCGAAAAGATCTGACGGGAAGCATACTCTCCTTTAAAAACGGTGGAATCATGCAAAAATAAATGTGATATTTAGTGCCTGTTATAAAAAGCACACGGAAGGGTCATACCGGCTCTTAGAATAGCAACCAATTACAATCATACGAGTCTATGGAATATTTAATCAACAAACATCTGGGCAAATTGTTAATCGTGGCACTGCTGGTAACCGCCGCCTGCGGAGGAGAAACCCAGCAGCAGGACGGTGAGTCCGCCGAAAGCGAAGATATGGAGGCCGTCGAAACTACGGCTCCCACCGACAAGCTGAATCTCAACACTTCCAGCGGTGAAGAGTTCGGTACGATACCGGGCGTGGGAGAACAGATGATCCACGAATTTGAGGAGTATCGTCCGTATGTCAGTATTCAGCAGTTCCGGAGTGAGATCGGCAAATACGTCGACTCCACCCAGGTTGCCGAATACGAAAATTATGTCTTTGTCCCCATCGACATGAACGAAAGCGACGCGGCAACCCTCCAGCAGATTCCCGGGCTGGATGCTTCCGAAGCGGAAGAGCTGATCTCAGCCAGACCGTATGACAACCGGGAGGCGTTCCTGCAAAGCCTGTCGGAATACATCTCCGAAGAACAGATGGCGGCAGCCGAACACTTCCTGCAGTCGCAATGAGCCGAGTTACCGAAGAGACGTTCCGGAAGTTCCTGCTTCTGCTTTCAGCAGTCATTTTCGCGGGAACTGTTCCGGAACTGATCTTCACCGAACATACAGAAACCACCCTGCAGTGGATCCCGTTTATCCTCTGCGGGATTGGTTTTATCTCCGCGCTGTCCGCCTGGTGGCAACCTACGGTCCGCATTCTGACCGTCCACCGGGTCTTGATGGTCCTGATCGCACTGGGCGGATTGTACGGCGTGTACGAGCACCTGTGGCACAACTATCTTTTCGAGGCGGAAATCCGCCCGAATGCCACCGCGATGGAATCTCTCGGGAGAGCTTTTTTTGGCAGCAGTCCCCTGATGGCCCCGGGAATTCTGACGCTCTCCGCCCTGCTTGGAGGCGCGGGTACCTACCGACATCCGAAACTCGTCAGCCAAAAAAGGGAATCGGCCGGCTAGGACGTATCATTCCAATATATAAATCCGGGACCCATGTATTCCCACGCTAAACTTCTGTGGATCGTTCTCGCATGTTCTGTCATCGCCGCCGCCTGCGGGGGAGAAGGTCCCTCGTGGGAGTCGGTGCTGGACAGCGACGACCGTCTGCATGCCATTGAGGGATTCAACCAGCCCGAAGCGGTACGTTTCGATCCGGATCAGGATCTCTATTTTGTATCCAACTTCAACGGGAGCGGAAGCGCGGCGGACTCCAACGGTTACGTCAGCTCGGTGACGCCCGACGGTACCATTCACCGTATGCTATTTATCTCGGGCACCGACCGTTACCCCATGCACGCGCCCAGGGGCATGGACCTCAAGGGCGATACCCTCTTTATTGCGGATCTCTCCGGCTTACACGCCTATAACCGTAAGACGGGTGCACAGCTGGGATTTGTCGATTTCCGGAGATTTGACCCGGGATTTTTGAACGATGTGGCCGTTGGTTCGGACGGGGCGGTGTATGTAACCGACACCGGCAATGCTGCCGTCTATCGTATTCGGGGACTGCAGGTAACAGGAGCAGTAGAATCCCTGCAGGTTGCTCCCAACGGCATCACCCTTAATCCCGAGACGGGCGAACTGGTACTTGCTCCCTGGGGCGGTTCCCGCACGTTCTATGCCCTCAGCGACCAGCCCGAACCTTCCGTTTTGGCGGAAGCCGAGAGCGGAGGTAACTTTGACGGCATCGAGTTTCATTACGACCGACTTATCGCCGCCAGCCAGGCCGACTCCAGCCTTCACGTACTGCGGGACGGCAGCGACCGGGTTTATATCCGTCTCCCGGGTCGACCGGCCGATATCGGAATCGACACGCGACGCGACAGGGTAGCCGTGCCCTACATCGCCCTGAACCGCGTAGACATCTGGCAGCTTCCTCGCTGAAGGACGGCCCGGTTCGACCATGACGGGAAGCTCTGGGTTAAATCGCCGGCCAATTTCACATACGTCAGCATAAGGTTTCTCGCCTTTGATCGAATCCGACTGCCGTTCAAAAAATCTCTGGTTCCTCGGGCTGGCCGAACTGCTGGCCATGAGCCTCTGGTTTTCCGCTTCCGCCGTCGTTCCACAGCTGACGGGAGAATTCAATCTCAGCGACGGCCAGGCCTCCTGGATGACCATGAGCGTCCAGGCGGGATTTGTGGCCGGGGCGCTGGTAAGCTCCCTGCTCAACCTGGCCGACCGAATGGATGCCCGCCGGCTGTTCATGTACTCCGCTCTGTTCGGAGCCGGGGTAAACGGATTGCTGACCTTCCTGGGAAATCCCGACCTGATGATCGTACTTCGGTTTCTAACCGGCGCCGCCCTGGCCGGCGTCTATCCCCCGGGCATGAAAATCGTCACTACATTCTGCAAGAGAGACCGCGGGTTCGGCATAGGCGTGCTGGTGGGAGCGCTGACACTGGGATCGGCACTTCCCCACCTGCTCAACGCCTTCTCTTTTTCGGGCGGCGGACTTCCCCCCTGGCGGGATGTGCTAAGAGTCACGAGCCTGCTTGCTGCAAGTGGCGGTGTTATTGCGTATTACCTTGTTGAGAGGGGACCCTACGCGGTGGACCGGGTGCCTTTCAACTGGAAGTATGCCCTGGAGGGATTCCGTTTCAAACCTACGCGAATGGCCAACTTCGGTTACCTGGGACATATGTGGGAGCTCTATGCGATGTGGACCTGGGTTCCGCTGTTTCTGCTGGCCTCCTACCAGCAGGCCGGATATTCGGAATCCCTGGCTCGACTGGCTGGCTTTTCCGTCATCGGCATCGGAGCCCTCGGATGCGTACTGGCGGGCCTCTGGGCAGACAAGACCGGGCGGACCTTCACCACCATCGTGAGCCTGGTCGTCTCCGGCTGCTGTGCCGCGACGGCAGGATTGCTCTTCTCCTGGCCCCTGGCCGCCACCGCTGTCTGTCTCATATGGGGATTCGCGGTGGTGGCGGACAGCGCTCAGTTCAGCACTGCCGTCTCCGAACTGAGTGATCCCCGGTACATAGGCACCGCTCTTACTGTACAGACCTCCCTCGGTTTCCTGCTCACCATGATCAGCATTCGTCTGCTGCCCGTAATATCCGACAGTCTCGGCTGGCACTACTCCTTTCTCCTCTTGTGCGCCGGACCCCTTTTCGGCATCATAAGTATGTATCGCCTCCGCCTCATGCCGGAATCCAAACGAATGGCCGGCGGTGCCCGTTAACAGGATCTCCTACCCTCCTGTAAAGCGGGGTGGAAAAAGTGCAAAATCGAAAGCATATTGCGTGTGGCACAGCGGGAAATCCGCCGCCGCATGCCCATGGTTAATCAAAGCGTAGGGTCATGATGAAATTCTACAGCAGAAAACTTATAAAACCGCAGGATTTGAATGCGCACGGTACCGTTTTTGGGGGATCGGTCCTCAGCTGGATTGACGAAGAGGCCGCCATATACGTGAGCTGCCAGCTTGGTCGCGGCAACCTGGTGACCAAATTCATGTCGGAGATCGATTTCGTAAGCTCCGCCGAGCTGGGCGACATCATTGAAATCGGAATGGAGACGGTAAAATTCGGTACTTCCTCCATTTCCGTGCGCTGCGAAGTCCGCAACAAATTCACCAAGGATACCATCCTGAAGATCGACCGCATCGTTTTTGTCCACCTGGATGAAGAAGGCCGTCCCTCCCCGCACGGCATTACCGAAGAAGACGCCCCAAAACATCCCGAAGAACTTCAAATCGGCTGAGGACAAAACATGGTCAATGTTGAAAAAATACGCGAGCTGGTCTACGGCGATGAGGAGTACCTCAAGGAGTTCGCCGACGCCGCGGTCTCTTCCTACACCGAATTCCGCGATCGGTATGCCCGCGCGATGGATGAAGGGGATCTGGAGGAACTTCGAAAAGCCGGTCACAAAATAAAACCGTCGGCGCAGATGCTGGAACTGGAAGATCTGTTAGATGAGTATGAAAAGGGCAAAATCCTGCTGGACAAAAATTCTGATGAGAGCGACCGGCAGCAGTCGGTGGAGCACATGACCGGCCTCTGCAATCAGATTATCGACAAGATGGAGGAGATCAAAGAGTGACGGCACGGCGTATTTGATTGGCACTTCCGCCCTCCCTACTTTCTCAATCAAATCAACGACAGAGAACGGATTCGCATGAAAACCATCCTGGTAACGGGAGGCACAGGCTATATCGGCAGTCATACGGTGGTGGAACTGCTGGAGGAGGAGTACGATGTGGTTGTAGTGGACAACCTCTCCAACAGCAAGCGGGTGGTACTGGATCGCATTCGCGAGCTGACCGGCAGGGAACCTGAGTTTTACAAAGCGGACCTGAGGGACGAGGAGGCGCTGGACCGTGTTTTCGAAGCGCATGACGTGGAGGCGGTCATCCACTTCGCCGGATACAAAGCGGTGGGCGAATCAGTCGCAAAACCCCTCTCCTATTACCGAAACAACATCGATTCCACCCTCAGCCTCTGCGAATGCATGGCCAGGCACGGGGTGGAGGACATCGTGTTCAGCTCCTCCTGCACCGTCTACGGCGACCCGGAAACCGTACCCATAGACGAAGAGGCTCCCCTGTCGGCTACCAATCCCTACGGGCGGACCAAGCTCTTTATCGAGGAGATTCTCAGGGATCTCCAGGCAGCCCGGCCCGGCTGGAATGTCGCACTGCTGCGCTACTTCAACCCGGTAGGCGCCCATTCCAGCGGACGGATCGGGGAGGATCCCAGCGACATACCCAACAACCTGATGCCCTATATCACACAGGTGGCGGTAGGCAAGCTGGAAAAACTCTCAGTCTTCGGAGACGACTATCCCACGAGGGACGGCACGGGGGTGCGGGACTACATCCACGTGGTAGATCTGGCGGATGGACACCTGAGAGCGATGGACAAACTGGAGGATAACCCGGGGGTGGTTACCTACAACCTAGGTACCGGAACCGGCTACAGCGTCCTCGAGATGGTGGAAACGTTTGAAAACGTAACCGGCCAGTCCGTTCCCTATGAAATCACGGACCGGCGGCCGGGCGACATCGCCGAAGTCTATGCCGACCCCTCCCTGGCACGGCGGGAACTCGGATGGGAAACCCGGTACGGCCTGGAGGAGATGTGCCGGGACGCCTGGCGGTGGCAGTCGCAGAATCCCGGGGGTTACGGGGAGTAAACCCCTTTCGACGGGAAGAGGGGAATGCTTATATTATTGAAGTACTCAAACAATACATGCCGGAGTGGCGGAACTGGTAGACGCGCTGGTCTCAAACACCAGTGGCTTCACGGCCGTGTCGGTTCGAATCCGACCTCCGGTACTTTGTTGTTAAGCAATTACTTACAGATATTTATGAAGGTATTTTACCATTCCCATCCTGTTCAAAAGAAGTAAAAGATGATTTCGAATATCCACTAAACAATCATCCTGGGATGAGGTAGCAATCCGGACTGGCAATATGATGTCCCTGGTTTCCTCTATTCACCGGCGGCACTAGAAAGACGAAACAGTACTATCCCGGCGGCTATCATCCAGAGGATTCCGACGGGTACTATAAGGTAACCATAAGAGGTCAAGGCATTGGTAAACATGGCAATTGCAGTTAATACACCTGCAAGGGCGGGCAAAATGCCAAAACGCGCCAGCCAGGCAGGAACCCACTCCTTTCGACCGGCATAGGAGATCAAGGCAGGACCAGCCCCAACCACCAGTATGGTGGCGGTCCAGTCGGCCCGCGAGATAAACCAGCCCACAACTTCAAAAAGATTTAATTCAGCCCGTGAAGCTTCCGGGGAAAGCTGAACAACGAGTGCAAGCCAAGCTATAAAAGAAACAATGGCAAGAGGCACACCCGTGAAGTAGCAGAGCTTCACAATGCTACCCATTGTTTGTTTCCGATCACACAACTCAGCCATTATCGTACCGCCTATACCCAGGAAAAAAACACCAACAATCCAGAAAGACAGGTTCATCACCAGTAGATGGCGAACCTCAGTCAACTGTGCCAGGTAGTCGGCCGGGCTGCCGGTGGTAAGAGCCAAGTCCAGATCAGCCCCGGATACCACTTTTAATACGGCGCCGGTAATCATGAACAGGGCCCCCAGTATGACCGAATAGGCACCGAGACGCTTGGCGGATTTGTTGTAAGCAGCATCCATAATTCCCTACATCCCTATATTACCATATGCAATTTATTAAATATTAACCAATCAATCGGTTATTGTCATCCTGTCACCGGATAGCTGGCAAAGCCTCTCCTACTCCTCCTTGAAATGCATCTCGAATTCCGTCCCCTCTTCGGTCCTCCTGAACGTATGGCTCCCCGAGAGCTGCCGGGAGAGCGTCTGAATAAGGGTCATGCCCAGCGACGTGGGGTTTTCCAGGTCCAGCCCGCGCGGCAGCCCGA
>CAZGSL010000029.1:0-24788 GCA_964528445.1 uncultured Balneolaceae bacterium
GCGCGCGCCTCGTAGGAGCTGGTGGCCACGATGCCGCGGGGCGTGCCGTCGGGCTTGTACCATCCGCCCACGTAGACCGGCATGCCGTGCAGCTTGAAGCACTGCTGCTCCACCTGCGCGTAGAAGCAGTTCATGTCCAGGTGCAGGTAGAGCCGCCGCTCCAGGGAGGTGTGCTGCATGTCGCGGCTGACGCACCGGTAGTCGGTGATCTTGTGGACGTCGGCCTCGGTGTCGTAAGTGCCGGGATCGATGGATATTGATATTTTTTTGCTCACGCTGTTGAAAAGCTAAGACCCTTTTTCGTATAATATGAAAAAACATATGGAAAAATAAGAAAGAGGGCCGTTGTCATGCAGGTAATGCTCAAGGAAAAGGTGAACGTGGCGGCGATCTTCCGCAGCTTTCGCGACCGGAGCGAGGACACCCCCTCGGGCTGGGAACACAAGCGGATCGAGCCCCGCCAGGTGCGCCGCCAGAACCGGGAGGTGCTGAACGTGGCGGAGGTCCGCCGTTCCTACCCGCGGGCCAAAGGGGACACCGTGCAGGTGCACTTCGTGATCCGCACGACGGAGGATCGTTTTTTCCACCTCCTCTACGAATCCAAGAAGATGATCTGGATTCTGCTCTACGAGTTTGAGGAGCAGATGCTGTTCGACCAGATGGATATCGACGTGGAGGTAACCTGGAACGGCTTCAGGGAGAAAAAAGGCGGCTCATAGCAGGTTTCGGAGGGGCGCCATCCGCCGGCGGGCAGGGAAGAGGCGTGCCGGCCGCGCCTCACGGCTTGAACCGCAGTCCCCATTCGCCGTCCTCTTTCCAGGCGCGTCCCACGTAGGTGCCGAAGACGGTCACCTCCTCCCACTCCTCGGGACGGATGTAAATGGGCTTGTAAGCTTCGTTTTCGGGGCGCAGCTCGATTTCGTCCTCCCAACGGAAGATTCGCTTGAGGGTGGTTTCCCCGTTGTAGAGGACGGCCCCGATATCGCCGTTGGAGGGCTCCTTCTGATCCAGGATAATGTAATAGCCGTCGCGGATGCCGGCCTCCTCCATGCTGTCGCCGGTCACCTGCAGGGCGAAGAGCCGGGGGCTCCGCCAGCTTACCAGCTCCACCGGAAGGTAGCCCAGGTCGGCCCCGACGGCTTCGTGCATCCCGCCGGCCGCGATGCGCCCCCGGATCGGCAGGCCCTGGCTCTCTTCGCTCTCTTCCAGCAGGGAGAAGTAGCGCTGGTGGATGTCATACGTGCCGTGGTCCAGCTTCACCAGGTACTGCTTTTTAACGAGGGCGGAAAGATGCTGGTAAACGCTGTTGGCGGAGGTGTAGCCGAACGCCTCCTGCAGGGAAGGGTAGTCGGGCACTCGCCCGTGGTCCCGGTAGTGATCCAGGATAAAGCGGAAAATCTCCTGTTGTTTTTCGGTCAGGGAACGCATCGATTCAATGTATGAAAAAAATAATGGAAAATAGAAGGACTGATTGGACGGGAGAGGCCACCCCGTCGCCGAGGCTACTGCATGGATTTCAGCAGGGAGAAACCCAGGCTGTCGATCCGGGCGGCCTCCGGGTGCCCGGCCGAGACGTTGGAGAGGGTCGCCACGCCTGAAATATTGCATTTTCTGCCTGAATTGCCTAATACAATGGCCGGAAGGATGGTTCCCGCCGGCATAAATCCCAACGAAGCCAGAATTTCACATGACGCTTGACCTTGAAAAGCATCCGCACCGCCGATTCAATCCCCTGCGCGGGGAGTGGGTGCAGGTCTCTCCGAACCGCACCGACCGCCCGTGGCAGGGACGGGAGGAGAATCCCCCGCCGGAGGAGAAACCGAGGTACGACCCGGACTGCTATCTCTGTCCCGGCAACAAGCGGGCGGGAGGGGAAGTCAACCCCGAGTACGAGAGCACCTTCGTCTTCGACAACGATTTCAGCTCGCTCCGGCCTGGGGTCCCCGACGAGGAGGCCGCCGCCCACGAGCTTATGAAGGTCAGGGGAGAACCCGGCATCTGCCGGGTGATCTGCTTTACGCCGCGCCACGACTTGACGCTGCCGGAGATGGAGATCGGCCAGATCGAGGAGGTGGTGGAGCTGTGGATCCAGCAGTACCGGGAGCTCGGGGGACGCTCCTACGTCAATTACGTGCAGATCTTCGAGAACAAGGGGGAGATGATGGGATGCAGCAACGCCCATCCCCACGGGCAGGTCTATGCCCAGAAGACGGTACCGGAGGAGCCCGCGGCCGAACGGAAGAGGCAGACCGACTATTACAGCCGGCACGGCCGCACCCTGCTGGGGGATTACCTGGAGCGGGAGCAGGAACTGGGAGAGCGGATGGTCACGCAAAACGACCACTTCGCGGTGGTGGTGCCCTTCTGGGCGTACTGGCCTTTTGAGACGATGGTGATCTCCCGCAGGCCCCTTGCGCGGTTCACCGACCTGAAAGAGGAGGAGCGGAAGGGGCTGGCCGATATCGTCCACAAAATCACCGTCCGGTACGACAACCTTTTCCGGGTCTCCTTTCCCTACTCCGCCGGTTTCCATCCGGCGCCCCCCGACGGGGAAACGTATCCCCAGTGGCATTTTCACATGCACTTCTATCCGCCCCTGCTGCGGTCGGCCACGGTGAAGAAATACAAGGCGGGCTACGAGATGCTGGGGAATCCCCAGCGGGATTTCACGCCCGAACACGCGGCGGGCAGGCTCCGGGAGCTCTCCGGGCGGCACTACAAGCGCTAGATTTGTACGCACCGGCTGTACCGACAGCCGAAGCCTCGCTTCCCGGGCCGGAAACAGGCCTTCAGATCGGCTCTGCACGGTCCCAAACCCGAATAACATTAATATGTGATTTATCTCCCCCGGCGGGACGCTTAGTCTGTTAACAGAAATCGGGCCGCAGCGGAAACGCGGCAAATGTATTGAACCGAGGAAACCAATTCAGCCACACACAAAATCGACGGAATAATGATTCGTTTTAAAAACGCGACCTCTCTCTCACTGCTGGTGAGCCTGCTCATCATCGGGGGCATGATAGCCGGATGCGACAATACCCTCGAACCCATTGACCAGAGACGGGGCTTCTATTCCCTCTACGGGGCCCTCGATATGGACAACGAGGTGAACTACATCCGGGTAAAGGACTTGAATGTTCCGCTCAGGAAAGGCTCCGGAGAGGAACTGGACGCGGAGGTGAGATTGACCAACCTGGACCGGCAGGTTACCGAGGTTTTGGAGGATTCCGTCCGATTGCTGGAAGGCATCTATACCCATAATTTCCGGGCCACGATGGATATCCGGCAGGGCGAGCGCTACCGTGTTGAAGTAGAAAGTCCCGAGGGAGAGACGACTGCGGCAACGGCCGAGGCACCGGTAAGGACCGACACGGAAATGGAGCCGAAAGTGCCCGACTGCTTTACGAACTTCCAACTGGTATTTGACCGGATACGAAATCCCGACAACATCGTAATTTCGGTCGGGTTCGAATTTCGGGATGAGATCTTCTCGGAAAATTTTAGGCCCGTGGAGAGGGAGGGATCGGATGAGGTGGTCGTCCTTCTCAGGCTCAAGCGTATGCTGGATAATCAACTGTTCGATGCCGGTTATAACGCTTATTGCCACCATCTGAGCAGTGACTCCCTCTATGTGGAGTACACGCATCACGGGCCGGATTTCTACGAGCAGATCGAAACCGATACCTTGGACATACGGGACGGTGCGGGCCGGTTCGGAATCAAGTATGAGGGAGCCGCCCGCTTTCCGGTCGACACGGTCAACGTCTGCGAACCCTTTTGTCCCCCCTTCAGGCGGGAGTGTTTCCCGAACTGCGAGCCGAGCTCTAATTAGTTTTACCTATTCGAAATTGCATGTATCGCTGGAAATCGTCAAAATTATTCGCCCGGCTGGGCGGTAATATCAGGCTGTAACATTAATATGTGATTTATGCCCCCTCCCGGATGCGTTAGGCTGTTGACAGACGTCCGTTTTCGGGGAGACGGCAGAATCAACGAATTAAAATTGGGACCAAACGGATCAGTGACAGTGCGAAAATCCATACTTATTATCGGGACGATACTCATCTCTTTAATGGCGGGCATTCTGGTCACGCCCCGCGCCGGTCTGGCCCAGCAGGATGCAACCCTCCGCGTGGTGGTGACCTCGGGAGAGGACGGCAGTCCCATAGCGGGGGTGAACGCCGTGCTGATGAGCCCGGATGAGGAGGAGCGCCAGGAGGGGGGCTACCTCTATGCCGGGGCCACGGATACCGACGGACTGCATGAGTTTTCGGGAGTTACACCCGACTCGTATCTTCTGGAGGTGAGTTTTGTGGGCCACCGGACCTACCGTGATACGCTTGCCCTGAAAGCCGGTGAACGGAGAGTGGAACAGATTACCCTGGAAGTGGACGTAGAGCAGCTGGGGGAGCTGGTCGTGAAGACCGAGCGTGAAGTGACCGTCGGGGAGGTCGGGGTCCAGCGCATTTCCGATATCGACGTGGCGCGCATTCCCACGCCTACGGCCAGCGGGGACCTGGGATCGTACCTGCAGACCCTTCCCGGCGTCGTGACGGGGGGAGACCGGGGCGGGAACCTGTTTATCCGCGGGGGCACGCCTTACCAGAATTATATTTTGGTCGATAATCTCAGGGTGTTCAAGCCTTTCCATATTTCCAACCTCTATTCTGCCTTTTCCGACGACATCCTGCAGAGTGTGGATTTTCATGCGGGCGGATTCGGGGCGCGGTATCTGGGAGCGACCTCCGCCGTTGTTGACGTGAATCTGAGGCCCGGCAATATGAGAGAACTGCGAAGCAGCGCGGCTCTGGGATCTCACGTGGTCTCCTTCAAGGCGGAGGGCCCCCTGAAGACCGATGAGCGGTCTTTTTTCCTGATGGGGAGGAAGTCCGTGATTGAGCAGTCCTCCCGGTATCTGATGAGCGAGGAGGATCCCCTGCAGTTTTATGATGCGATGGGTCGTTATACCTACCAGGGAGAGAACATAAATTGCAACATAACGGCGATGCGCACCCATGACAGCGGACAGATTGATCCTAATCGGGATTCCCGTCTTTCCTGGAGCAATACCGCCATCGGGGGAAAATGCCGCAGCTACGATCCCCTGTTTGCCAAGCCGATCGAAGTCACCATGGGTTTTACCAGCTACCGCAACTCCGAGGACGCCGGGGGGCAAACGGTGCTTGATTCTGGAATTCAGCAGCAATATCTCAGCGTGGATCATGCATTTGAAGGAGGGGGCGAAATCATCGATTATGGATTCGGCGTCACGTTCAGCAAGTTTGATGGGGAGCTGTCCGAACGTTTTTCCAACCTGGAAACCTTCTCCGACCGCTCCGCCATCATAAAAACGTATTTCTCTTCCGACCTGGAACTGAGTGAGCACTTTACCCTGCAGCCCAGCCTGGGAATGCAGTTGACCCTCAAGACTCGCCCTATCTTGGAACCCCGCCTGCGGGTCTCCTGGAGGCCGGACGGAACCCGGGATCATGTGGTAAGTCTGGCGGCGGGCCGGTATACACAGGTGATCAATGCGATCAGCGACGAGCGTGATGCCGGGACCGTATTTACGGTCCTGCAGCCTTCCAGTTCGGGGGAGCCCCTGCAAGAGGCCTGGCACGGTGTACTTGGATACCGGATGCTGCTGGGCGATCATCTGGAAGCGAATGTGGAGGGATACTTTAAAAGCCACATGAATATCCGCGTCTCCGAGTGGAATCCCGAAATTCAACTCGAGATGAATACGGCGCGGGCCGACGGAACGACCTACGGGTTTGACACGCGCCTGGAATACGACCGGAGTCCCTTTTATATCTACCTGGGATACGGATGGTCAAAGGTAGAATACGAAGCCGCTTCGGGCGATCTGGGGGCATGGATTCAGGAGCCTGTCTTCAGCTATTCTCCGCCGCACGACCGGCGCCATAAATTCAACAGCGTCGCCAGCTACGAGCTGGGCGCTTTCACTACCAGCCTGAGCTGGGAATTCGGATCCGGCCGTCCCTATACGCGAGTATTTGGATTTGACCTGCACCTGGACGTTCCCCGGGAGGATCCGCTGACAGAGCCGGGAACGGGCCGGACGCTCTACAGCCGCCCTTACGATGCGAGGATGCCAACCTATCACCGGCTTGATTTTTCCGTGAATCGGTCCTTTGAGCTCTCTCCCTCGACCACCCTGGAGGCCAAAGTGGGCGTTATTAACCTGTACGACCGGGACAACATCTTTTATTTCGACGCCAATTTGGTACAGCGGGTCAACCAGACCAGCCGTTTGCCCTATCTCTCCCTGCAGGCTAACTTTAACTGAGTCAACAGTGTCATCCCTGCAGGGAATGACCGTACCTAAATCCACATGGCGGTTCAGCAATGAAAATAAGAACGTACCCGGCCCTTCTGTCGCTTCTGGCAACCCTGATTGTCGGGATGATCCTCGCCGGTTGCGACGACATGCTCTCCATCTTTGACGATCGACGAGGACTCTATTCCATCTACGGCGCGCTTGATATGGACGAGGAGGTCAACTACATCCGAGTGAAGGATTTAAGCGAGCCGCTGGAGGAAAATGCCGGTAGGGACCTGCAGGTAGAGGTCACCCTGGAGAACCTGGACCGGCAGGAAACGGAAATGCTGGAGGATTCGGTCATCGTGTTCGAAGGGGTCTATACGCACAACTTCCGTACAAGGATGGCGATAAGGTCCGGCGAACGGTACCGGCTGATGGTGGAGGGGCCCGAGGGAGTATCCACAGAAGCGAACATGAGGGCCCCGCGTCGGACCGAGCCACGCATGGAGCCGGTGGCTCCCACCTGCACGACCAACGTGGAACTCGTGTTTGAGAACGTGCCCGACCCGTCGGATCTCAGCGTCTCGGTTGGATTCCGATTGCAGAATACGTTATTTCAATACAGGCCCTCCCCGGAGGAGGGGGAGAATTCGGATGAGGTGACCGTGGAATTCAGCCCGAAAACCGTGATCAACAACAGCCTGGAGGAGGGGTTCAACGTCTGGTGCCATAATCTGAGCAGCGATTCTCTATACGTGAATTTCACTCACTACAGCCCCAACTTTTTTGAGAATATAGCCGCCGATGCGGTGGACGTGCCGGGAGGAGCCAGCCGCTTCGGCGCCATGTACGATAAAGCCGTCCGTTTTCCCCTCGATACGGTCAATGTCTGCAACCCCACTTGTCCCCCGCCAGACCCCGTGAACTCCGATTAGGTTTGGAAACAGCGCCATGTGGAAGATCTTCACCATTGAATCCACCGATACCAGCCGGAAATTCGGCATTGAAGAGGAAGGGGCGTCCCTCACCCACCGGCAATTTCTGGAACTGCTCCGCGAGTCCGGTGAGTTCCGGGAGTATTACAACCGTCTGCTGGCGGAGTGCGGTTTTGAGGCTTTTTTCTGGGAGAACAAGCCGCTGGTTGCCCGGAACCTGGACGAGGAGTACGAATGCAACCTGATCGACAGCGGCTTTCTCGCCGGCCGCTCGCCGGACACCCGTACGTTCCGGCAGTACTTTGAGGAGGGAGAGCGGGTCGTCACCTTCCCCAACCTGGGCGGGGATGCCCTGCTCGTGGTTCCCTGTCCCCGCGGGGAGGATACCCGGTACACGCACATAGGAAATTTTGTCCGGGAGGCGGACGCCCCTCAGGTTGATGAATTCTGGAGAGTGACGGCGGAGAAGATGATGGAGGCCGTCGGGGAGGAGCCCCGGTGGCTCAGTACGTCGGGACTGGGCGTATTCTGGCTGCACGCCCGGATCGATTCCGTCCCAAAATACTACCAGACCCGGGAGTACAAGCGCCTGGATTGAGGAGAAGCGGTCGTGTTGCCGGTCCGGAATTTCCCGGAATGCTTGTTCCGCGTTTGCTATTTTATTTATGGTATGGAACAGGTTATTACGGAAGGAAGAGTACCGATAAAGCTGTGGCTCGACGATATCGAGGAGGGAGCCCTGCAGCAGGCAAAAAATCTGGCCAATCTCCCCTTCGCGTTCAGGCATATCGCGATTATGCCGGACTCCCACCGGGGTTACGGCATGCCGATCGGAGGGGTACTGGCCTCCCGGGAGGCCATCATTCCGAATGCGGTGGGCGTGGATATCGGGTGCGGCATGTGCTCGTTGCGGACCAACCAGCAGGAGATCGATACCGACCGGCTGAAGGCGATTATGGGCATTATCCGGGACCGCGTGCCGGTGGGATCAAATCACCAGAACCAAAAACAGGACCCGGAGTGGATGCCCTCCCCGGAAGGAGGGGAGACCCCCATTGCGGACCGGGAATACGAAAAAGCCCTCTACCAGGTGGGCACGCTCGGAGGGGGCAATCACTTCATCGAGATCCAGAAGGGGTCTGACGGGTTTATCTGGATCATGGTTCACTCCGGTTCACGCAACATCGGCTACACGGTGGCCAAGCATTATACCAACCTGGCGAGGGAGAAGTGCGAGAGATGGTTCAGCGAGGTCCCCGGCGACCTGGCGTTTTTCCCCCGCGACACCGAGGAGTTCGCCCGCTACGAAAATGAGATGAACTACTGCATCCGGTTTGCCGAACAAAACCGCAAATTGATGATGGAGCGGGTCAAGGAGGCCTTTGAGCGGGTTATTCCCATGGTGGGTTTCTCGGATTTTATCAACAAGCCCCACAATTTCGCGGCGTGGGAGAACCATTACGGGAAGAACGTGATCGTCCACCGGAAAGGAGTAACCCGTGCCAGGGAGGGGGAACGCGGAATGATACCTGGTTCTCAGGGGACGCCCTCCTATATTGTTCGGGGCAAAGGCAACGAAGAGTCGTTTCGCTCCTGCTCCCACGGAGCCGGACGGGTTATGAGTCGGAACCAGGCCAAGAAGACCCTCAGTGTGGAACAGGAGGCGTCAGCCATGGATAAGAGGGGCATCCTGCACGCGGTCCGCTCCAAAAGCGACCTGGACGAGGCCCCCGGTTCCTACAAGGACATTCGAAAGGTAATGAAGCGCCAGCGGGACCTGGTCGATATTGAAGTGAAACTGGAGCCGCTTGCCGTTATCAAGGGATAGGACGTTTTTCGAAGGCAGGAAGCGGCGATTGATTGAAGCTTGTGGAGGGAAGAGTGGGGGATGGCAGATTTGAACTGCCGACTTCTGCAATGTGAATGCAGCGCTCTAAACCGCTGAGCTAATCCCCCGTTTTTTCTACCTATATTCTACCATTTATTCTATAAATGCAGTAAAGACAACACTTTATAGAATGAAAGAGTGGGTGCTGCTGGATTCGAACCAGCGACCTCTACCTTGTCGGGGTAGCGCTCTAAACCAACTGAGCTAAGCACCCTTTTCGGGAGGATGGAATGGGACCTCCCCCTTGAAGCGATGCCAATATACGCAGCGGGGCCGGTTCGTCGCAAGCTTTTTATGGGCCGGTTTCTTTCAGCTCTTCGGGAGGTTTTGTATTTTGAGCGCTTCATTGAAATCTCTCATGACCCGACCGGATGGCTCAACGCAGAGAAGCGAGGGAAGCCGTACTTAAAGCGCTCTATGCCGAAGATGCTGGCGGCGCGGAAGCGGATTTCATCCTCGCCAATATTATCAAGCCCCCTCTTTCAAAGGACAAGGAGACCTACCGGTTTGCCGAAAGTCTTTACCTGAGGGTCCTCAAGAACCGGCAGGAACTGGACGAAGCGATCAGCCGCCACATTGACAATTGGCGTATTGACCGGCTGGCCGTCGTTGACAAGCTGATCCTGCGCCTGGCCCTTTGCGAATTTCTCTATTTCGAGGAGATCCCCACCAAGGTAACGATCAACGAGGCTATCGAACTGGCCAAGCGCTACTCTACCGGGAAGTCCGGCCGCTTTGTGAACGGCATCCTGGATTCGGCCCTGAAAGACCTACGGGAAAAGGGGCGAATTGAGAAAAGCGGCAGGGGACTCCTGGAAACCAATCCCAACTCCTGAACTACCGCAGCTTGCCTGATTCCACCGGCTTTATCGCAATAGGAGACGTACACGGTTGTCCGCAGTCCCTGAAGGCGCTCCTGGGGAAACTGGACGAGGAAGAGCTGTCCGCCCGGCAGATCGTTTTTGTGGGCGACTATATCGACCGGGGACCCGATTCGAAAGGAGTGGTGGATTTCCTGCTGGGGTTCCGCCGGGAGCACGACTGCGTGTTCATCCGCGGCAACCACGAGCAGATGATGCTGGATGCCGTCGACCAGGGGAATATGGGGCCGTGGATGATGAACGGGGCGGGGGACACCCTGCGTTCCTACGGGATCAGCAGGGAGCTGAAGGAGCTTCCGGATTCGCACATGGCTTTTTACCGGGATACGAAACTCTACTACGAGACGGAAGAGTATTTTTTTGTGCATGCCGGACTTTCCCCGGGAATTACCATCCGCCAGGCGCTGGAGGAGGAGTCGACGATTCGGCAGTTCCTGTGGGAGCGGTCTCACCTGACGGCACCGGAGACGGCATGGGAGAAAACGGTGGTCTTCGGCCACACCCCGAAGCACGAACCGGTGGTGCGCGACCGGATGATCGGCATCGACACGGGCTGCGTGTACGGTTCGATGGGGTACGGGACCCTCACAGCGGTGCTGCTCCCGGAAGTGGAGTTTGTCCAGCAGGCCTGCCTTGACTGACGAAATCGAATGCGAAGTAATCTGGAACGCCTGAAGAGAAATTTATGAGTTTGAAATGCGGAATCGTGGGCCTGCCCAACGTGGGCAAGTCCACTTTGTTCAATGCCCTGAGCGAAGCGGGCGCCGAAGCTGAGAATTTCCCGTTCTGTACCATCGATCCCAACGTGGGGGTGGTGCCGGTGCCGGATAAGCGGCTGGATAATTTGTTCCGGCTCACCGAATCAAAGAAGAAAGTTCCCACCAGCGTGGAGTTCGTGGATATCGCCGGACTCGTGAAGGGGGCCTCGGAAGGAAAGGGCAAGGGGAACGCCTTCCTCTCACACATCCGGGAAGTGGACCTGATCGTGCATGTGGTACGCTGTTTCGACGACGACAACGTCGTGCACGTGGAGGGGAGCGTCGATCCGGCAAGGGACATACGTATTATCGAGGACGAACTGATTCTGAAAGACCTGGAAGTGGTAGAGAAGCGGGTGGAGAAGCTGCAGAAGGAGGCCAAGGGAGGAGACCGGAACGTGATCCGGCAGCTTGAGATGGCGGAAGAGCTGAAAGAGCACCTGGAGACGGGCAACGCGGCCCGCTCCTTTCCCGTGGATGATGAGCACCGGGAGTTTTACCGGGAGCTTCACCTGCTCTCAGGCAAGCCGGTGCTCTATGCCTGCAATGTTTCGGAAGAGGATCTGGAGGGAAGCAACCGCTGGGTGGAAACGGTGCGGGAGATCGCCTCGGAGCATGGCGACGAGGTTGTTACCTTCTGCGCGAAGATCGAGGCGGAGATCGCCGAGCTGGAAGAGGAGGAGAAAGAGGCGTTCCTGGAGGAGATGGGCGTGGAGAGCGGGGGACTGGATCGGTTGATCCAGGCGGCCTATCGCGAGCTGGGATTGATCACCTTTTTCAGCAACGGTCCCAAGGAGACCCGGGCGTGGACCATCGAGAAGGGGACAAAGGCTCCCGAGGCGGCGGGCAAGATCCACTCGGATTTCGAGCGCGGATTTATCCGGGCTGAGACGGTAAGCTACGAAACGTTTGTCGAGCTGAAATCGGAAAAGGCGGTCCGGGAGGCGGGGAAAATGCGCCAGGAGGGGAAGGATTATGAGGTACAGGACGGCGATGTGATCCTGTTCCGTTTCAACGTCTGATCACTTCACGAAACCCGAACGTCGTGGTGTCCGCCGGCACCCGTCCGGGTTCGATGCGGTCGTGCACGACCCAGGCTTCGGGGAATCGGCTCTGGACGAGACGGGAATATTCGATTGCCCGCCGCCGGTCGAGGAAATCTCCCACATGCACTTTGTAGAAAGGCTGCTGAAAATACTGGTAGGTTTCGGCCTGGTAGCCGGTCAGGGCGGTATCGGCCCAGACCCGAAAGCTTGACGCCACCGAATCGGCCACCCCGATATCGCGCGTGGAGAGTATCTGTATGCGAAATCCCGCGGTAGAGTCCACCTGGGTCTCCCGCACCACCCTCTCCTGCATGAGCCCTTCCGGCAGGTCGTTCACCTGGGTGGCGTGAAGGTCTCTAAGGCTGCTCCGGTTGGCGTTCAGGAAGTCCCTCTGCGAGTAGCCCTCCTCCTGCGTCTGACGGACCGTGTCGGCCGGCGCCTGCTCTCCGCCGGGAGAAGCACCGGGTCCGGTCTGCCGGGGAGTGGCGCATCCCGCCAGCAGGAGGACTGCCAGCAACATTCCCAGGTACGGGGGCAGGGGCGTGTATGCAAGACGGCGGCGGGGATCCATGATCTTCACGCAATCGTTAAAGTCCAACAGGGTGCCAGGTGGTTTTGGTTTCCTGGAAAGCGGTAATCAGGTAGGGGTTTCGGTTCTCCTCCCCGGTCCAGTCGTCCACCGGCTCTCCCTCCACCCGCTTTACGTTTAAAGCGGCCCACTCGTCTATTTGTTTCCCGAAATTCTCCTTCAGCTCCCGGTCGGTGTAGAAGAGCGCGTTGACGTCCATGTGAGAGGCCATATGCTCCGTCAGTTCCCCGCGCAGCCCCGTGAGAATGTTTACCACGCCGCCGGGGACGTCGGAGGAGTGCAGCACCTCCCCGAAGCTGACCGCGGACAGCGGGTGGCGTTCGGAGGCCAGCACCACGCAGGTGTTCCCCCCGGCGATGACCGGGGCGATGACCGAAACGAGTCCGAGCAGGGGACTTTCCGCGGGCGCCCAGATGTTCACTACCCCCGTTGGTTCGGGGAGGGAGAAATTAAAATGACTGCTTGCGACCGGGTTGACGGTACCGAATACCTGGGCAATTTTGTCGGTCCACCCGGCATAGTAGATCAGGCGATCGATGGCCTGGTCCGTTTCCTCCTGTGCGGCCTTCTTCGCGAACCCGGTTTTGGTCAGCTCCTCGGCGAACTGGGCCTTCCTTCCCTCCAGCATTTCGGCTATCCGGTAGAGAATTTGTCCCCTGTTGTAGGCCGAGCGTCCGCTCCATCCCGGCAAAGCGTTGCGGGCGGCCAGAACGGCGTCCCGGACATCCTTTCTGGAGCAGCGGCAGGTATTGGCGACGACCTTACCCTCGCTGTCCTCGACCTTGTAGTGCCGTCCCGATTCGGATCGGGGAAAGGCTCCCCCGACGTACGTCTTGTAGGTTTTCGATACTTCCAGTCTGTCGCTCATGGTACCAGGAGTTGGATATCGGTTGTTTCCGGTAGTGTTTGCAGGTTCATATTTTTAGGAATGCTCCAGGGATACATAGGGATAGAGCCCGTGAAGCCCCCCTTCGCGTCCCATTCCACTCTCCTTGTAGCCGCCGAAGGGTGAGGTGGGGTCGAACTGGTTGTAGGTGTTGGCCCAGACCACTCCGTTGCGTATGCTGCCGCCCACCTTGAAGATCTTGGAGCCCTTGTCGGTCCATACCCCGCCGGCCAGCCCGTAGGGGGTGTTATTGGCCTTCTCAATACCCTCCTCCGGCGTCCGGAACGTCTGGATGGTGAGCACGGGACCGAAGATCTCCTCCTGCACGATGCGGTTCGATTGTCCCACGTTGGTGAAAAGGGTGGGCTTGCAGAAATATCCCCGCTCCGGCAGGTCGCAGGAGCTCTGGTAAATTTGAGCGCCCTCCTCCACCCCCAGTTCCAGGTATTCGTTGATTTTCTCGTACTGCCGGCGAGAGTTAATGGCCCCGATATCGGTATTTTTGTCCAGCGGATCCCCCACGATCAGGGTCTCCATGCGGTCACGCAGCTTTTGGACGATCCGGTCGGCGACGCTCTCCTGCACCAGCAGCCGGGAGCCCGCGCAGCAGACATGTCCCTGGTTGAAGAATATGGCGTTTATAATCCCCTCCACCGCCTGGTCGAGGGGCGCGTCCTCGAAGATGATATTGGGTCCCTTGCCTCCCAGTTCCAGGGTATACCTCTTGTCGGTGCCCGCAAGATCGTTCATAATGATCTTGCCCACCTCGGTGGAGCCTGTAAAGGCGATCTTGTCGATTTCCTCGTGGTTGACGATGGCCGAACCCGTCTGGCCGTTTCCCGTTACGATGTTGACCACCCCATCCGGCAGACCGGCGTCGCGGCAGAGTTCGGCGAACTTGAGAGCGGTGAGCGAAGTGGTTTCCGCCGGTTTCAGCACCACCGTGTTGCCGGTGGCCAGGGCGGGAGCGATTTTCCAGGCGAGCATCAGCAGGGGGAAATTCCAGGGAATGATCTGTCCCGCCACACCCAGAGAGGCGGCCTTTCGGCCCGGGAATGCATAGTCCAGTTTGTCGGCCCAGCCGGCATAGTAGAAGAAATGGGCGGCCGCCAGGGGAATATCCACATCCCGCGACTCGCGTATCGGCTTGCCCCCGTCCATGCTCTCGATTACCGAGAACTCCCGGGCCCGCTCCTGGATCAGGCGGGCCAGGCGGAACACGAACTTGCCGCGCTCGGCGGGAGAGAGGGGATTCCAGCTTTTTTCATACGCCTTGCGGGCGGCACTGACGGCGCGGTCCACATCCTGCAGCGTGCCCTCGGCCACCTCAGCCAGTTTCTCTTCGGTGGCGGGATTGACCGTGGGAAACCAGCGTCCCTTCTCCGGCTCGACGAACTCCCCGTCAATAAAATGTCCGTAGCGGTCGCGAAGCTCCACGTGGCCGCTGTCCTGGGGCGCCTCGTCGTACTGCCATCCCGATGCGAAGTCCAGTTTGGAGGCGGGAGAGGAAGGTTTGTAGGGGACATCCTCCCGGGAGATTGATTCGGTGGGCTGTTCCTTGTCAGACATAGTCGCTGCGCTCCTTGGGTGAATCAGTCGTTTGAGAAGTAGTCGGGGTTCTGGTAGACGCCGCTCTGCTGCTTGACGATCTGCATGAGCAGGTCGTTGGCCAGGGAGCTGGCGCCGAAACGGAACCGTTCCGGGGTGAGCCAGGCCGCTCCCAGCGTTTCCCGGACCAGGACCAGGTACTGCAGGGCCTGTTTGGCCGTGCGGATCCCGCCGGCTGGTTTCATGCCGACCTTGCAGTCAGTCTTGTAATAATAGTCTCGAATGGCTTCAAGCATGACAAGTGTAACAGGTTGGGTGGCAGAAGGTTGTACCTTACCTGTTGAAGTCTTTATGAAGTCCGCCCCGGCGTGCATGGCCAGGTCGCTTGCCTTCCTGATATTCTCAAGGGTGCCCAGTTCGCCGGTCTCGAGGATCACCTTCAGGTGTGCTTCGCCGCTGGCCTCCCCGACGGCGGCAATCTCCTCCGCCACAAGATCATAATTTCCCTTCAGGAATGCTCCCCGGGAGATAACCATGTCGATTTCGTCGGCGCCCTCTTCCACTGCCCGGCGGGTCTCCTCCAGCTTGGCCTCGGTGGTGGTCATGCCGCTGGGAAAAGCGGTGGCCACACTGGCCACCCGGATGTTCGTTCCCTGCAATTCCCGCTTTGCCACGGAGACCATATTGGGATATACGCAGACGGCCGCCACGGTGGGCAATTCCGGCATTCCGGCATGGGGTTTTTTGGCTTTCTGGCAGAGCTGGATCACTTTTCCCTCGGTGTCCATCCCCTCCAGTGTGGTAAGGTCTACCATGCTCAGCGCCATTTTCAAGGCTTCGACCTTGGATTCTTTCTTGATGCTGCGCTTGTTAAGGCGGGCCACCCGCTCCTCAACGGCGACCTGGTCCACGGGGACGGTCTGCCGGAAATCCGGGGGGGACTTTGAGGCTGCCTGACTCATACGGGGGGCGATAATTTGGTTCGTATTTCGGGATCTTTCGGGATACGTTGTGAAAGGTACAAATCTGCCTATAAAAAATTTAATGTAATTGGGACGTTATTTTTGATACTATAAGAGTGAGCTGCAGCCAAACGCTCCCGTCACCGGATTGATTTTTAACTGAATAAAAATTTACCTACAATATCCCTTCAATTTGTAAATCAAGAGATACCGTATGGCGGATAAAAACTGGTTGATCTTCCTGGTATTGCTGATCGTCTTCGCGGGGGTCTCCTTTACAGTCAAGGATAACATACGCGAGAATCCGGGACTGCTCTTCAGCCAGGGGGACACACTGGAAAACTTTTCGCTCCCCGATATCGGAGGCGAGACCGTGGCGCTGCAGGACTACATTTCCGAGCACCGCCTGACCTGGGTAAACTTCTGGGCTACGTGGTGCGGGCCGTGCCGCCGGGAGATGCCCATGATGGCCGAGCTGTACGAGGAGTATTCGGATGAGGGGTTTGGTATCGTTGCCGTGAGCGTGGAGGAGACGCGCGAGACCGTACTGGGATATCTTGACAGCAATCCCGTGCCCTTTACGGTGTTGCTGGATACTACGGGAACGGTGTCCCGCAGCTACGGGATCCGGGCACTGCCTTCCTCGTTCCTGGTAGACAGCACCGGCCGGGTCCTGCAGACGGGAGTGGGTTTCCAGCAGAGCTGGGAGATCATGGTAAGCCAGCGAATGGAGGACAACTGACATGTCAAACCCTGTCATCTCCATACAAAACTTGAGCAAAAGCTACCGCATCGGCATCAGCATTCATAAATTCAAGGCGGTGGACAGCCTCTCATGCGAGATCGAGGAGGGGACGGTGGTCGGGCTTATCGGTCCCAACGGGGCGGGAAAAACCACGACCATCCACTGCCTGCTGGGCATGCTGCTGCCCGACGAAGGCACGGTGTCCCTGTTTGGCAGGGAGCCCTCCGACCCGGAAGCCCGGAAGAGACTCGGATACCAGTCGGAGATTTTTCACACCTACGATTTTCTCAAACCCCAGGACGCCCTTCGATTCTATGGAAAGCTCTCCGGTCTGCCGGAAACCGGACTCGAATCCCGGATCGACGAGGAGCTGGAGAGCCTGGGGCTCGGCAACGCGCGGCAGAAAAAGGTGAAGCATTTTTCCAAGGGGATGCGGCAGCGTCTGGGAGTGGCCCAGGCCCTGCTGCACGATCCCGACCTGTTGATACTGGACGAACCCTTTACGGGGCTGGATCCGGAGGGGCGGAAGAAAATAAGCGATCGGGTCATGGAGGAGAAAGCCCGGGGCAAGACCGTGTTTTTCAGCAGCCACAATCTCGCCGACATAGAAAGGCTATGTGACCAGGTGGTGATGATCCGGGAGGGAAAGGTGGTTATGGAGGGCAACATCCGCGAACTGACGGCTACCGCAGACCGCTGGAAGATCGAGGTGGCCGGCTGGGAGGAGGAGTACGCCGCCGGGCTGGAGGAAGAGGGAATTGCGCTTGAGCCGGAAGATGAGTTCTGTACGATCGAGTGCGACGGGAGCCAGAAGGAAGATCTCCTTAAAAAACTGACGGCGCTTCCCCTGGATATCCGCAGCCTGAATCCAAGCACCCGGAGCCTGGAAGAGCGATACATGGAATGGGAAAACGGGGAGGAGAGCTGATGCGAAACATCAAGTTGATTGCCTTTAATACCGTTCGCGCGCTCCTTTCGATGAAAATTCTCTACCTGCTGGGTATCCTCATTTTGTTCGTCATCCTGATCAACGCGAACACCTTCAGCAATCTCATCAGCCAGATGTCCTCGCTGGACGAGGCCGAACTGCTCTCCCGGCAGGCGGGGCTTATTTCCAATATCATCCAGCCGTGGACCACTTTTACCACGCTGTTCGGGCTTATTTTCGCGGCGGGGAGCGTCTACTGGGAGAAGAAACACAAGACGGTGGTGGGCGTCATGGCAAAACCGGTGACGCGGACCCAGTTCCTGTTGGGCAAGGTCGGCGGAGTCGGCCTGCTGATAGGCGCTTTTCTGCTGGCCGGATTTCTGCTGGTATCCCTGCTTATGCTCTACTGGGACCTCACGTTCAGCGCGCTGTTCGCAAGCGGGATCGCCTATCACCTGGCCCAGCTGATGGTCTATATCACCATCGCCTATGTGCTCAGTCTCTACATAACTCCAGTACTGGGCGGAGGCATCGCGTTCCTTTTCTGGTCCTTCGGCGGACTGTTCAGCATGCTGATGGATACGGAATACCTGGCCAGCCGGTGGCTCGGATACCTGCTCTATTACCTGAATCCCGCGAACATTAGCGACGATCTTATCCAGCAGGGGATTCTGAACAACGTCATTGAACCGGAATTCGGCCTCTACTGGAGTGCCATAGGAGAGAACTTTTTCTATGCCGCCATCCTGCTCTACCTGGGAATCCTCCTCTACCGGAAAAAAGATATCGTGATGGGCTAGGCCGGTGGCTCTCAGCCGGCAAACGATTTCGCATCCGTTGCGGTTTTAAATAGCGTCGCGGGACATTCCCATTTTCATTCAAAAAATCCCTATTTGCCATGAGCTACCATTTTACCACTACCCTGAGCACCACGTTTGAAGAGGCCATAGAGCAGGTAACCGAAAAGCTGAAAGAGGACGGCTTCGGCATTCTGACGGAGATCGACGTGAAGGAGACGATGAAGAAGAAGCTGGACCGGGAGATGTACAACTACCGGATCCTGGGCGCCTGCAATCCGCCGCTGGCGTGGGAGGCCATCCAGTCGGAGGACAAGATCGGTACCATGTTGCCGTGCAACGTGATCGTGCAGGAGCGGGAGCCGGGAAAGATAGAGGTCTCTGCAGTCGATCCGGTGGCCTCCATGCGGGCTATTGACAACAAGGAACTCGGCGATGTGGCCATGGAAGTTCAGGAGCGCCTCAGGAAGATTATCGAAAGCCTCTGACCGTCCCTTCCAATCGTAGTTGTAATTTCAGATACAACATTCCATGAAATATATCGGAGCTCACGTCAGCGCCGCGGGAGGCGTGGAGAATGCCCCCGGACGCGCTCATGAGATCGGGGCCGGGGCGTTTGCCCTCTTTACCAAAAACCAGCGCCAGTGGGAGGGTCCCCCGCTCACCGAAGAGAACATCAGTGGTTTCAAGTCCAATTGCGAGGAGTACGGCTACTCCATGGACTACGTCATGCCACACGACAGCTACCTGATCAACCTGGGCCACCCTGAAGCAGACGCCCTCGAGAAGTCGCGAAACGCGTTTCTGGATGAGATGCAGCGGTGCGAACAGCTCGGCATCAAGCTGCTCAATTTTCATCCCGGCAGCCACCTGGAGAAGCACTCCCCGGAGGAGTGCCTTTCGGTGATTGCCGATTCCGTCAACTGGGCGCTGGAGAAGACCGAAGGCGTAACCGCCGTGATCGAAAATACGGCGGGCCAGGGAACCAACATGGGATTTCGCTTCGAGCAGATCGCGGAGATTATTGCGCAGGTGGACGACAAAAGCAGGGTGGGAGTCTGCGTGGACACCGCACACGCCTTCGCGGCCGGATACGATATTTCCAGCCGGGATGGCTTTGAAGAGACGTTCCAGGAGTTCGGGGAGACGGTCGGTTTCGAGTATCTCCGCGGCATGCACCTGAACGATTCCAAAAAGGAGCTGGGAAGCCGGGTGGACCGGCATGAGAGCCTCGGGGAGGGGCTGATTGGTATGGACGCCTTCCGTTTTATTATGGAAGATGCGCGTTTTGACGGTATCCCGCTGATCCTGGAGACGCCCGACAAGGATCGCTGGGCGGAGGAGATCTCCCTGCTTTACGAGATGGCGGAGTGATCCTCATTCACTACCATCACCAGCATGGGCATGTGAATCTGCACGGGCAGGTCCTGGGTGTTGCTGCTCCAGAACAGTGACTTCAGGAACTTTTTTTTATGGCGGGTGATGATCAGCATGGAGACCGGGTTCTCACCGGTGTACTCCTCCACCCCGTCCGTAAAGCGGGGGGCTTCCACGTGAACAAACGTGAAATTTCCGAAATCCAGGGTTTCGGAGACGTAGTCGGTAAAGCCCCGGAACTTTATTTCCGATTCCAGGTCTTTGCGCGTGGAGACGTGCAGCACGTGGATTTCGGCATCGAACGTACGGGCCAGGTGGACGGTATTGCGGAGAGACTCCAGGTCGCCCGTGCGGAAGTCCGTGGCGAACAGGAACCGGTCCATATAGGGCTTTTTGCTGTTGACGGGCACGGTCAGAATCGGGATGTCCGACTCCAGGATCACGTCAGAGGTGATGTCGCCGAACAGCAGGCGTTTCAGGTTGGATTCGCTTTTGGTCCCCATCACGATCATGTCGGCATCGATCTCCTCCAGCATGTTGGAGATGACCGATTTCGGGCGCCCCCGTTTGAGGTGCCACGCTACCTCCAGTTCGGAATACTCCCTGTTCTGGCGCAGGTAGTCCCGAAGCCCCTCCATTTTCTCTTCGGCTTCCTCCTCCAGGGCTTCCATTGTCTCCTCCAGACGTGTGGCGAAATCGTAGGGCTCCTCGATGGCGTGCAGGATGTGTATCGTGGAGCCGGTCTGCCTGGCAATCTCCAGGGTATAGACGAAAGCCATATGGGCGTCGTCGGTAAGGTCGGTCGGAAATAATATGGTATCTACGCTCGTCATGTGCGGGTAAAATAGCAATTACCGGGAAAGAATTATAGCGATAAACGCAACAGCGAAAAATGGGGAAGGGGACTCCGGTGGGGAATCGGCGTCACGGCTGCCGGAGAGACTCGGCAGCCGGCAGCCTGTCGAAGGTGGTTTTGCCCCGGACGAAATAGGACCATACCACGGAGAAGCGTCCCATGGTGGGGGGATTACCGCGAGCAACCCGCACCCCCTGCAGAGTGCGGCGTTTGGCGCGGATGCCCGGAAAAGCGGAGAGGAAATGACTGTACGCCCGGAAGATGGCGCCGAATTCACGGAAATTCCCCTTTATCAGGGCGCGAAGGGCCGCCAGCTGGTCCAGCAGCATGCGAACCGGGAAGTGCAGCAGGAGGGAGGCCGGGGAGTAGTTCTTCCAGAGCATGACGAGTGAGTTGCGATAATTGTAATAGACTTTCCTCGGCGAGTCCATCGGCAGGGAACCGCCGCCGAGATGGTATACCACGCTCCCGGGCTCGCAGCGCACTTCGTACCCCAGGTTCCACAGCCTCCAGCACAAGTCGATTTCATCCATGTGAAATTCGAAATCCTCATCGAATGCCCCCGCCTCCCTGAACGGTTCCCGCCGGACCGCCAGCGCGGCCCCGCTGGCCCAGAAGATGGGGACGGGGCGGTCATACTGCCCGCGGTCCTCCTCCACGTGATCGAATACGCGTCCCCGGCAGTAGGGAATCCCGTACCGGTCCAGGTAACCTCCCGCCGCTCCCGCGTATTCGAACCTGGAGGGTTCCCGGTAGGATCGCACTTTCGGCTGCATGGCTGCCGTCTTTTCGTGGCGACGGAAACTTCGGTCGAGGCTGTCCAGCCAGTCCGGCTCAACGGCCACGTCGTTGTTCAAAAAAACGAGTATTTCACCGCTGGTGTAGGGGAGGGCCCGGTTGTTCCCGCCGCAGTAGCCGTAGTTGTCGTCAAACCGCGCGATGCGGATGCCGGGATAGTTGCGGCGTATCCATCCTGTGGTTCCGTCGGTGGAGTGGTTGTCGGCGATGACGATTTCGTAGGAATCGTGTTCCGTAGCCGCCACCGAGGGGAGGTAGGTCTTCAGGTGGGATAGGGCGTTCCAGGTGACAATGACGATGCTGAATCGGGGCATGCGATGGGGGTGATGCGGCAGCGGGGTCTCAGGAGCGTACCGATTTCATATTTACATATGCGGAAAACATCGCTATCATTTGAGTTGCAAAAAGATGGCAAAGAATTGCGTATGATCAAAGTAGGATTGATATCGGATACCCACAACTGGCTGGATCCCCAGGTAACAAAGTATTTTGAGGATCGCGAGGAGATCTGGCACGCCGGGGATTTCGGAACGATTTCGGTGGCGGAGGAGCTGGAAGAGATCGCTCCGGTGGTCGGCGTATACGGTAATATCGACGGACAGGATATCCGGAGTACCTACCCGTTGCACCAGCGGTTTCGACGCGAGGGGATGGACATATGGATGACGCACATAGGGGGGACGCTGGGACGATATTGCATTCCCATACGCGAGGAGATGGAGCGCAATCCGCCGGACATGTTCGTATGCGGCCATTCGCATATCCTTAAAATCGGCCGCGACCCGGAGAAGGGCAGGATGCTGTTTGTCAATCCGGGAGCCGCCGGCCGCCAGGGATTCCAGGTATACCGGACGGCGGTTCGCTTTACCATCGCCGACGGCACCCTGCATGATGTGGAAGTGATCAATCTGGGCAGAATGGGCGAGTAGCTTCCTCTCCCTACTCTTCGTAGCGCTCTACCAGCTCACGGACATTGAAAGCGGACTGCAGGACGAGGGGGATGCCTCCGCCGGGATGGGTACTTCCGCCGGTCAGGTAGAGGCCGTCCACCGCCGAGGATTTGTTGCGGGGGCGCAGGAAAGCGGATTTGCGGCTGTTGGAGGAAGTACCGTAGATGCTGCCGCGGCGGGATCGGTGTCGGCGGCGGAAGTCCAGCGGTGTAATGTGCCGCCTGAATTCGATGGATTCCCGAAGTTTGGAGAGTCCCTTCTCCTCCAGGAGTTCAATGATCCGATCGCCGTAAGTCCCGGCCTTCGACTTCCAGTCCCACGCCTCGCTGAGGCGGGGGGCGTTTACCAGCACAAAGAGGTTCGAACTGCCGACCGGCGCGTGAGAGGGGTTGGTATGGGAGGTGTTGGCAACGTAGATGGTGGGATCGGCCGGCATGACCTTCCTCTCGAAGATATCCTGGAATTCTTTGCGGTAATCTGCGCTGAAAAAGAGCGTATGATGGGAGAGTGCGTCAAATTGCCGTCCGCTTCCCAGGAGAATCACAAAGCCCGAGCCGGAAGGTTCAAGGGAGGCGAGGGACCGTCTTCTGCGCGCCGACACGTCCGCTTCCGGGAGCAGGTTCAGGTAGGTTTCGTAGGCGTCGCAGTTGGAAACCACAATGTCGCACTCCACTTCCGGTCCGCTGCCGGATCGGACCCCGCGCACGCTTCCACTCCGGGTCATTATCTCCTTAACATCCCACTGGAAGTAATAACGGACGCCGAGCTCCGATCCCAGTTTTTGAAGCGCCCGCACAAGAGCATACATCCCTCCCCGGATGTAGTAACCGCCCATGGCGAGCTCCACATGGGGAATTACGTTGAGTGTGGCGGGGGCTTGGTAGGGAGAGGAGCCGAGGTAGGTGGGAAACCGCTTAAAAAATTTGCGCATGTAGGGTGTTTCGAACTGTCGGTCGATCCGTTCGGATACCGTGCTGAAAGCGTCGATACGAAAAAGATCGAGCGGATTGAGATGCGCCAGATCGCCCAGGCTGTAGAGGGGATTGAAAAGATAGGCATCCCGCGTGCGCCGGTAGAGGTCCGCCGAGTACTGCATGAATTCCATATAGGATGCGGCGTCGGATTCCGACCAGCGGCGGATCTGGGCCCGATTCTGATCGTGATCGCGCATGCAGTCGAAACGGGTCCCGTCGGCGTACCAGTACCGGCATATCGGGTCAACCGGGACAATCTCCAGGTATTCGGACAATTCGGCGCCGCACTCGTTGAAGAGGCGATCCACCATCCAGGGAATGGTAAGCAGGGAGGGCCCGGTATCGAAACGGTATTCCGCGGTCTGCACCTGGTTTATTTTGCCACCCGGGCGCGAATTCCGTTCGAAGATAGTGACCTCATGTCCCCTGCGGGCAAGCAGGCAGGCGGTGGCAAGTCCCCCGAGTCCGGCTCCGATTACGCTTATTCTCATCCCCCGTGACGTTTGCCGTTGCTGTTTGTTGAAGGAATCAGGATTCCTGCTCCCTGAGGCGGAGATTGGCGACGGTTTCTATGTGGTAGGTCTGGGGGAACATGTCCACCGGTTGTACCTGCCGAATTTCGTAGCATTTGTTGAGCTTCTCAAGGTCGCGGGCCATGGTCGAACTGTTGCAGCTTACGTAGACCAGTTTCGGGGCCTTGAGCTCAATCAGCTGACGGACCACATCGTCGTGCATTCCCGCCCGCGGCGGATCGGTAAGGATGCAGTCGGGACGTCCGTGTTTCTCCACGATCCGGTCGTTGAACTCCTCTTTCATATCCCCTTTGACAAAACGGACGTTGTCCACTTCGTTCTCTCTGGCGTTTTTCCGTGCGTTTTCAACCGCCACGTTCACCACCTCGATGCCGATGACTTTCTCGGCCCTGTCACTCAGAAACAGCGTCAGCGTACCTACGCCGCAGTAGAGATCGTAGACCGTCTCTCCCGGTTGAATATCGGCGTATTCCCGGGCCACATCGTAAAGTCGCTCGGCCTGGCGGGTGTTGGTCTGAAAAAAGGCATTGGCATCGATTGTAAACGAATAGGGCCCGATTTTGTCCACGATCGTCCCCGGCCCGTGCAGCACGTGTTCGTAGCGGCCGATGGCGGTGGGATTGCGACGATCGTTAACGTTGTTGACCACGGTGGTGATCTGGGGGAATTGTTCCAGCAGCGCCCCGCACATCTGCTCCATCAGATTCTGGTCGTCCTTGTAGGTCACCAGGTTCACCATAAGGTCGTCGGTGTGATGGGATGTGCGGATCACCACATTGCGCATGAATCCCTTGTTGTCGATCGTATTGTAGGGGGGTACCTCCCGCTCGATGCACCAGCTTCGGACGGAGTCCAGGATTTCGTAGGAAACCGGGTCCTGCAGATGGCACTCCTGCAGGTTCAGGATCTTGTCGAATCGGCCCGGGGCGTGCAAACCGGCCGCGAAACCCCGATCGCTCACAAATTCATCGCGGTTGATCTCCTCCCGGCTGAGCCAGCGCTTGTGGCCGATGGAGTACTCCATCTTGTTACGGTAGTAGAAGGTCTGCTC
>CAZGSL010000030.1:0-24487 GCA_964528445.1 uncultured Balneolaceae bacterium
GGTTTTGTTGAACAGGTTAATCCTGAACTGTCAGAAGAGAATCGCAAGATACGATACTACCGGATGAACCAGGAAGGAGAAATCATTTCGGGCAAAATTCTCGAACAGCGAAGTCTGAAATTCTTGAGGACTCAAACATCCAGGTTTACCCTTGAACACAACAGGCAATCACTATTGAGTTTAACCGATTCCGATGGAATGATCGGCGCCTGGACGGAAGACTTTCTCTTGAAGCGCTATGATTCCGAGGGGCGTTACCAGGACGCAGTATACTATCCGTACGAGAGGAAAGGAATCAACGAGCAGGATATCCTTACCCGGTATGATGATCACTGGGAAAACAACCAGGAGGGTGTCCGGAGGTACAGGAACCGCATCCGGGATGCGAATTTACCGGAACAGTGGCCTTCCCTGAATTCGATGCTGATCGATGATGAAGATCGCATGTGGATCTCGACGGTGGACAATCATCTCGATACTTTCACCTGGTGGGTGCTAGACGGCTCCGGAGACTTGATTTCCCGTTTTACCCGACCGCAGAATCACACCGTCGTAGCGGTGAAAGACGGCTACGCATATATTCTCATTGAGGAAGGCGGAGGAGAGGAAATCGTACGATATCGTATCTCCATGGAACCGTCCAATACGCAAACGGAAACAATCCGATGAAATCCAAAGCTCTCATACCGCTGGGCATCCTGCTTGTCGCTTTTTGCTTTTCCTGCGGAAGGGAAGACACCGCCCCCGATCCGGACCAACTCCCCCCTGAAATAGAACAACTCGACAATCTCACTGTCATCTCCGCAGACGCCGAGCCGCAATTTGACGCTCTCTTCGAGCGGGAACGCGCTTTCGGCGAAATTTTTGGCCAGGTACAGTTCGGTCCCTCCCCCTACCTGCATTCCGTGGTTGATGCACAAGGCCGGGTGATTATTCCCAACGAGAGCGAAAAGTTTATCAATGTCTATGATTCCACCGGCACCAAAATCACTACGCTTGGCCGGGAAGGCAAAGGGCCTGGAGAATTTATCTCCCTCACCCACATGGATATCATCGGAAACGAACTCTATGCCAAAAGCGCCAACGGCATAGGTCTTAATTTTTTCTCACTGGACTCCCTCCAACTATCCCAGACGCTCTACCTGGAACCGGAGTTGGAGCAGGAAGTCCGCGACTCCACCTCACTTAGGATTCTTTCTCCCCGGTTTTACCTTCCCGTGGATCAAAATACTCTGCTCGCAGCCTATCGTGATTATGCCGGACTGGAACCGGCTATACTGCGACTCAAGTTCTACCTCCTTAACAGGCAGGGAAAGCTGATATCTGAAGAACTGTTCCGGGCCCCTTCCTACGAACGGTTTAGAGTCGAGATATCTATAAATATCCCCGGCGGAGTGGTTATTACCACCCTGCCGGTAGGGCGAAAGACCTTGTTTGAAATTGACTCCAATGCCCATATCTACTATGCCCGCACAGACACTCCGCTCGTAGAAGTACGAGACACGACCGGTATTTTTCGGCGCGGATTGTATCTGGATGTGCCCAGAGTAGAAGTAAATGCAGATGAAGTGATTAAACAGAAAGGGAATGAATCGCTGGCTGAGGGCATACGCAAACTGGATCTCCCACCCGTCTGGCCGGCCTTCGACTCCATGATCATCGACGACGAGGATCGGATCTGGATCTCTACCATTGTGGAAGATTTTGAGGTCTACCAATGGTGGGTACTCGACACGGGAGGCGAACTGCTGGCCCGGTTTGACTGGCCGCGTGACAAGCCCATCGCATATATACGCAACGGGAAAATCTATACGCGGGAAACAAACCAGGAAAAATACTTCGACCAGATCGTCCGCTATGATATGACGCTCACCGATGCAGCGGGCAGCTAGGAAAATCTACAGTATATCCACCGAGACGCCCGCCGAGAGCACCTGCTTGAGCTGCACCTCCCGGGAGAAATCGCTGTCGTAGATCAGGACGAACTGAAAGGTCATGTTGAGCGCATCGTTGATCCGTCCGATGATTTCGTTGTTGAAATGCACGTCGGTATGTTCAAGGCTTTCCTGCAGGTTCGTAAAGGTCTCCACTCCCGAGATCACCCGGACGTTGGTAAAGAGCTCTTTCTCGAAATTGAGGGCCAACGCGTAACCCGGCTCAAACCGGAAAGACTCCCCGGGCTCCAGGCCGTAGCGGTCCGACAGCGTCGTGTCCGATACGATCGTCTGCTTCAGGGCGAGGCCGGCCTCCGCGCTGAAATAATCGGCCGGACTGTAGGCGATTCCGCTTACCTGCGTGAAGTAGGCGGGTGAGAAAAAATTGGAGATCAGCCGGGGCGAATCGCCGCTGTAGTTGTAACCCGCGTCGAACTGGGTGGTGAAATTGATGTTGGCGAAGGCGCTCCAGTGCCTGTTTTTGAACTGGTAATTGAATTTGTTGTTCACGGCAATACGGTCATCCGTCTTCCGGGTGCCCTCCTCTTCCAGGCGTGCCTGTCCGTATTTTAAATTGACCGAAAACGCGTACGAAAATATATCCTTTCGATACATCAGGTCGAACACTGTGGATGCGGTGATGCTGAGGGTATTCACGCCTCCCCCGCTCCAGTTGCTGTATGCGGCCTGCGCGCCATTCAGTCCCCCCGACCAGGCGGCCATCCAGCCGTCCAGGGTGTCTTCCACCACCACGGTCTGGTCGATCCGGGTCATATCCTCTATGGAGATATCATCCTCCGCCAGGATGTTTCCGATTTCAATGGCGTCCTGTGCCTGGACTCCCGATGCGGCCACCAGCAGCAGGAGCACCGAAGTGCAGGTTATAAGAATCCTGTTCATTGCCTTCTGTTGTTCTGCGGTAAAATGTCGATGGTAAATCATGGGTTGAGGCCGGCTCGCCTTCGCCCTGAAAGTACACTTTTTAGGTTTGTGATGGAAAAGGGAAAATCAGCGGGATTCCCCGCGCGTCAGTTCCACCTCCCGTATTTCCTCGTCCTCCACCCGGACGTGGACATGCTCGTCGAACTTGGTGGGAATCACCATCCCGGTGAACTGCGCTTCCACCGGAATTTTACGGTGCCCCCGGTCGACGAGCGTAACGGTGTGGACCGACGTGGGATTCAGCCGCTGAAATACCTGCTGCAGAGCCCGAAACATGGTATGGCCCGAAAATATAACATCGTCCACCAAAACGATGAAATAGTCTCCCTCATCCTCGGTTCCGGACCACTCCTTTTCATCGACCAGCAGCTGCCGGACTTTAACGCCGTCGCTGTAAATGGGATCCAGGTACTCCGCCAGTTTTCGGGCCACGATATGTCCCCTTTCGTTGATCCCGATAAGCATCAGGGGATCCGACTCGCGATTGGCTTCGGAAATCTGGAACGCGATGCGCTTGAGTGACCGCTCCACGCGATCACCGTCCATCAGAATTACGCCGTTGTTGGAGCTCATCGTAAGTACCCAGGTCCTTTGCCGTACTAATTAAAGAGACAATTCTCATTAAGTCTCGCAAATGGGAATATACCCAATTTGATCGTGATTTTAACGATTATCCGGCAACTCTGAAAAAATGTCCCGTGCGATGAGCGGCTCCCCTCCCTCCTATTCGGAATCTCTCCTCCAGTGGATCTGGCAAAACCGGCGGTTTGACTTGAGCCGGCTTCAGAGCAGTCGCGGTGAAACCGTTCAGGTTCACCATCCCGGCCGCCCGAATCCCAGCGACGGCCCCGATTTCCGCTCCGCCCGCGTTACCATCGGGCGATTGACCTGGTACGGTGACGTTGAAGTACACTGGCGAGCCTCGGACTGGACGGGACACCGCCACCACACCAATCCCGACTACAACCGCGTCATTCTGCACGTCATCTACCAAAGCCGCAAAAGAAAGCCGAGCCGGCGGGCAGACGGCACACGCATTCCGCAGCTCTACCTGCGCCGGTACATGACCGCGCCGCTCTGCCGATTCCTGGAAGCCTCGGTCAGACGCGACCGTCTCCCGTGCGGCGGACTTCTTCCGTCTCTTCCGCCGGGGGTGTTCGCCGGACAAATCGCCCGCGCCCATGAACGGTACTTCGAGCAGAAAGTCCGGGATACGCTCCGGTGGTTTCCCGCCCGGCTCTCCCTCACCGCTGGCTGGAGGCGGATGGCCGGAAAAGCGCTGTTCGACGGACTGGGTATTGCCCACAACCGGCTGCCCATGCGGGAGCTGTTCGACCTTGCGGCAGGACGCGGCCCCAGCTGGGCCGGCCAGGCGGATTTTCCGGACAGGATGCTGAAGCTCTCCGGCATCGACGGAACGGAGGAAGAGCGCCGGCGATGGAACCACAAAGGGTGCCGTCCCAACAACCACCCGCGCGTCCGCATACGGCAGGCCGCCTGCGCCTGGCGGTTCCTGCATGGACTGGATCCGGAGGAAATACGGTCGACCGCTCCCGCCAAACTCTGGAAAAACCTGCTGGCCCGAATGCCCGAGGACAACCCGCTGGGAGAGGAGCGCTCCTCCATTCTCTATGCCACTGTTCTGCTTCCATCCCTCTTCCTGCTGGGAGATTTCCTGAATGATTCCGCTCTCAAAAAGCGGGCGCGCCTGGAGTGGAATAGCCACCGGGCTCTCATCCCCTCAGGACTGTTGCAGCCTTTCCTGGAAGCCGGCGCGGACGAGATGGAATTCCGTTACCGTCTGGGGGCCGTTTACCAGCTCAGACACTATTGCAGGGGACGTGGATGCGACCGGTGTGAGGTGTTTAAACAGGCAATTAAGCCTTGATAAGAAACAGGTAAATTCATATCATCTGAATCTGTCAAAACTGGCATTATTGCCCGGTCGTCTAATGGCAGGACAGCGGGTTTTGGTCCCGTCAGTGGGGGTTCGAATCCTCCCCGGGCAACACATGCTAAACGATGAGAGGATGACTGCGAAGCCATCCTTTTATTTTATTCACAACTTCTAGCCGGAGCTTTCGGTGGACACACCCCTCGCGATATTTGCCGGAAGGAGCAATCTTGCTCTTTCGCGTGCCATCGCAGAACACTACGGTACGGACCTGGGGAAGGTTACCATCAAACCTTTTTCAGACGGCGAGCTTTACGTCAAGTACGAACAGAGCATTCGGGGAGAGGATGTCTTCGTGGTGCAGTCCACCACTCCGCCCAGCGAGAACATCATCGAGCTTCTGTTGCTGCTGGACGCGGCCAAACGGGCCTCGGCCAAACGCGTGACGGCGGTGATACCCTATTTTGGGTATGCCCGGCAGGACCGGAAGGACCAGCCCCGGGTCTCCATCGCCTCGAAACTGATGGCGAACCTGTTAACAGAGGCGGGCGCCGACCGGATCCTTACCATGGACCTGCATGCGTCGCAGATCCAGGGATTTTTTGACATACCGGTGGATCACCTGTACGCCAGCAGGCTGTTCATCGACTATTTCCAGGAGCAATCCATCCAGAATCTGGTCGTGGTTGCTCCCGACGTGGGAAGCTTGAAGATGGCCCGCTCCTATGCCAAGCAGCTCGGGGCGCGCCTTGCGTTCATTGACAAGCGGCGCCCCAAGCAGAACGTCGCGGAAGTTATGAATATCGTCGGCGAGGTGTCCGAAAAAAACGTATTGATCGTGGACGACCTGGTGGATACGGCCGGCACCCTGACCAACGCCGCTTCCGCGCTGAAAGAGCGGGGAGCCCAAAAGATAATCGCGACTTGTACGCATCCCATACTCTCGGGACCCGCGTACCAGCGAATAGAAGATTCACCTATAAACGAATTGCTGGTGACCGATACGGTGCCTCTGCGCAAACCATCCGCGAAGATCCGGGTGCTGAGCGTGGCCGGCATTTTTGCCGAAGCGATGCAGCGAATACATACCAATGATTCCATCAGCGTACTGTTTGATGATTAATTAAACCCTTTGAAGCATTATGTCTAATCCACAAGTAGTTGAACTAGAGGCAGAACCCAGGGAGACCGGCAGAAAAGCCGCCAAGGCCCTGCGGGACGCCATGCGTGTTCCGGCCGTGATGTACGGTCCCAAAACCGATGAAAATCTTCATTTTTCCATCGACGAGCTGGAACTGGAAAAAATCCTGTCGGTAAGCAGGCGGCAGATTATCGAGTTGAATATCAACGGCGATACCTACAAGACCCTGCTGAAGGATGTCGATTTTCATCCTATTTCGGACCGGCCGACGCATGTTGATTTCTACGCGCTTTCGGACGACCACAAGGTGACCCTGAGTATTCCCATTCGCACCACCGGAACCCCTGTCGGCGTGACCGAGGGCGGCGGCCGTATTTTCCAGCCTATGCACATTTTGCGTATCAAGGTCCTCCCGGATCGCATTCCGGGCGACTACACCGTTGATATCAGCGAACTGGAGATCGGCGATTCCCTGCACGTCAGCGATCTTGACCTGGAGGGAATTACGCCCCTGGACGACATGGGGCGAACCATCGTGACCATACGTCCCCCGAAATCCGAGGAACTGCTTACCTCCTCGCTCATTACGGAAGAACCCGCCGAAGAAGAGCTTGAAGAAGGCGAAGAACTGCTCGAGGGTGAAGAAGAGCTTCCGGAAGGCGAAGAGGCGCCCGAGGAGGAAGAAGATATGGGCGAAGAAGAAGACGGAGAGGAAGCGACCGAATAGGAAGCCAATCCATACTTCTTGCCCATGATTCTTATTGCAGGCCTGGGAAACCCGGGACCGGAATACGCCGAGACGCGACACAACATCGGTTTCAAACTGATTGACCGGCTGGCTTCTGCCCTTTCGGTAAACCTCAAGTCTGGCAAGGGCCCTTTTCACATAGGAAAAGGGCGTCACGGAGAGGAGACGATCCTGCTGATGAAACCGACCACCTACATGAACCGGAGCGGTTCGGCACTTCAGCAGGCGCTCAGCTGGTACAAGATGGAACCGGAGCAGTCCCTGGTCTGCTACGACGACCTGGACCTGCCGGTCGGGACCATCCGTCTTCGCGCCGGGGGAAGCGCCGGCGGACACAACGGGATGAAAGACATCATTAGGATGCTGGGGACCGATGGGTTTCCCCGCCTTCGCATGGGCATCGGAAACGACTTCCCGGAAGGGCGGCAGGTGGATTACGTCCTCTCCCGCTTTGAATCCGGTGAGCTTGAACACGTGGAAGAGTCTTTGGAAATGGCCGAGGAGGCCGTTTTCTTTTTTTGCCGAAACGGCATCGAATCCGCTATGAATCGCTACAATTAATAACGTTGACCCCTAACCATAACCAGACATGAATACCATATTAACCTACTTGATACCGATCAGTGGTGTGCTGGCTCTCCTGTATACCTATTTTAAATCATCCTGGGTAGGCAAACAGGATGCCGGAACGGAGAAGATGCAGCGGATCAGCTCCCACATTCAGCGCGGCGCCATGGCGTTCCTGAAGGCTGAATACAGGGTTCTCATCGTATTTGTGGCCGTGGTCGCCGTCATACTTGGCTGGAGTGCCAATCCGGTAACCTCCCACTGGCTGATTGCCATATCCTTTATCGCCGGAGCGTTCTGTTCCGGGCTGGCCGGGTTTATCGGCATGCGCGTGGCTACGAAAGCCAACGTCCGGACCACCAATGCCGCGCGGAGCAGCCTGGGACAGGGCCTGAATATCGCCTTTGCCGGCGGATCGGTAATGGGGCTCGGGGTCGTGGGTCTGGGTGTACTGGGCCTCAGCCTGCTGTTCCTGATCTTTGGCGAATATTTTGGAATGGAAGGGCTTTCGGCCGTCAACAAGGTGCTGGCCGTAGTTACCGGATTCTCCTTTGGCGCCTCCTCCATCGCACTGTTCGCCCGTGTGGGGGGAGGAATTTACACCAAGGCCGCCGATGTGGGGGCCGACCTGGTGGGCAAGGTGGAAGCGGGTATTCCCGAAGACCATCCCCTCAATCCCGCCACCATCGCCGACAACGTGGGCGACAACGTAGGTGACGTCGCAGGGATGGGAGCCGACCTTTTTGAATCGTACGTCGGATCGATCATCGGAGCCATGGTGCTTGGTGCAGCTTTTATGGCCATTCCCGAATGGTCGGACAATTTCGGGGGAATGTCGGCCGTGCTGCTGCCGCTGGTATTGGCCGGTACGGGGATCCTGACCTCCATCCTGGGAACATTCTTTGTTCGTGTCAAAGAGGGCGGCGACCCGCAGAACGCGCTTAACCTGGGCGAGTTCATCTCCGCCGCCGTAATGCTGGTGGCTTCCTGGCTGCTCATCCACTGGATGCTGCCGGCAAGCTGGACCTTCAACGGCATTGAATACACGCCCAGCGGCGTCTTTTTCGCCACCATCTTCGGGCTGGCCGCAGGACTTCTGATCGGGCTGATTACCGAATACTATACGGGAACCGGCAAGAAACCGGTTATCTCCATTGTCAAGCAGTCGGTTACCGGATCGGCCACCAACATCATCGCGGGCGTGGGCGTGGGCATGATGTCCACTGCGATACCCATCGTGATTATCGCCGCTGCCATTATCGGCGCCTATCACCTGGCCGGCCTCTACGGCATCGCCATCGCTGCGGTAGGCATGCTTTCCAATACCGGGATCCAGCTGGCGGTTGACGCCTACGGTCCCATCTCCGACAACGCCGGCGGTATCGCCGAAATGTCCGAACTGCCCGGTGAGGTGCGCGAACGCACCGACAAACTGGATGCGGTGGGCAACACCACAGCCGCCATCGGAAAAGGTTTCGCCATCGGTTCCGCTGCGCTGACCGCACTGGCCCTGTTTGCCGCCTACATCACCGCCTACGAAACGGTGAATCCCGGCAGCGAAATTGCCATCAGTGTGACAGATCCCTACGTCATGGCTGCCCTGTTTGTGGGCGCCATGCTCCCGTTCCTCTTCTCGGCGCTCTCCATGAACGCCGTGGGACGGGCCGCCATGTCGATGATCGAGGAGGTACGCCGCCAGTTCCAAGACATTCCGGAGCTTCGTGCCGGACTGGATGCCATGAACCGCAACGAAGGGAAGAAGCTGGAAGAGTGGTCGCAGGAGGACCGCGATACCTTTGAAGCGGCAGACGGCAAGGCAGAGTACGAAAAATGCGTGGCCATTTCCACCGCCGCCTCCATTCGGGAGATGGTGGCGCCCGGCGTGCTGGCCGTGGCCGTTCCTGTGCTCTTTGGCTTTATCGGCGGACCCGAGATGCTGGGGGGACTGCTGGCGGGCGTGACTGCCGCCGGGGTGCTTATGGCCCTCTTTCAGTCGAATGCCGGCGGGGCATGGGACAACGCTAAAAAGATGATCGAGGAAGGCTTTGAATTGGACGGCAAAATGCTGAAGAAAGGATCCGACGCCCACAAGGCCGCCGTGGTCGGCGATACCGTGGGAGATCCTTTCAAGGATACCTCCGGTCCTTCCCTCAATATCCTGATCAAGCTGATGTCGGTCGTGGCCCTGGTAATCGCCACCATGATTTAGGAGAGCTTATATGCAGATACTGAAGCTCTTTTTTGATCACGACCTGCGCCTCGACGATCTCGCGAAGCGCAACGCCAACAAAACCAGAGAGGAGGTGGAGGCCACGCTGGAGGATTTTATGAAGCCCACCCCCACCTATTCCAAGTTCTACGTTTCCGCCACCGACCTGGAGAAAGAGCGCTTTGGGATCAACGTGCTGGAGCAATACGGACGGCTGGCCGGCTACCTGGGTCAGCGACTCAAAGCGGCGGAATACCGGACCAGCCGAACCACCGCTCCCACTCTCCCCGAAATTCTGGAAGCAGCCGACATCGGGGAGGCCGTGCTGATCACCCGCGCCCCCGACCAGGCCCGGGACATCAAGCTGGAGGGTATCAACCTGGAAGACGATTCCAACGTCGGACATCACAAGGAGGAGCTCAGGGAGATTCTGCTCGCTGGACACCGGGTGCTCTACAAGGAGCGGGCGCACGACGGTTTCGACCTTCACCTGTTTTCCAGGGAAAACATCTACTCGGAGCTTTTCCCCGCTTTCAAAAAGGTATTGGACGAGGATACCCGGTTTTTCAGCATCAACAGCAAACGGATGCGCTCCGAGAAACATTTCTATTTTGAGACGTGGACGCTTGATCGCCCCCCGCACGGAGCCGAGGAGGTGTTCCCGGAGACAGAGCTCTGAACCGAATCTACCGCCTCTCGAAACCGGCCACGAACAGCAGGCGTTTGGAGCGGCCGGGCCGGAATTCGCTCCCCTCGTAATCCCCGTACATCTCATGTATGGTCATCTCTCGTTTTCCCAGCTCCTCCCGGAACCAGTCCTCCGAGTAGAGCTTGACCCGCTCGGCATAGTGGCGATCCTTATCCAGCCGGTCGCCGCTGAAGGTGATCTCCTTGAAGATCATATCCTTTTCTATATAACGGCGGATGTCGTAGCGGATGCCTTCAAATTCTCCGCTGTCGTGGGGGCGATAGTGCTCACGCACGTAGCCGGCGTTCAGGTAGTCCACCACAAAAATTCCCTCAGGTTCCAGCATTTCCGCCACGCTGTCCAGTACCCGGGCGTTCTCCGTGTCCGATTCGAAATAGCCGAACGTGGTGAATAGATTCAGGATCGCGTCGAAGGTTTCGGGCAGGGGATCCCTCATGTCGCGCACCTCGAAAGAGATCTCCTCCAGTCCCTTCTCCCTGGCTTTGCTTCTGGCCGTCTGGATGGCCCGGACCGACAGGTCGATCCCCTTGACCCGGTATCCCCTTTCGTTCAGACTGATGGAGTGACGTCCCCTCCCGCACCCCAGATCCAGTATGGTGTGGCACCGGTGAAGATTCATCGTCTCCTCCAGCAGATCGATAAGCCGGGAAGCCTCCTCCTCGTCCCTGTTGGCATACAGGCGCTCGTAGAGAGGGCTGTCAAACCATTTTTCAAACCAATTCATCCCAAAAGACCCTCTTTTTTTGTTCGGAGGGAATATAATCAAAGAGATTTCCAAACAAACATGACTTCCGGGAAAGATCGATTTTCAAAATTCAGCAGGTTTTATTTATTTCCAGTTAACACTGTTAACCTCTAGCTTTGGCCGTCCCCGATTTGCGAGAGCCGAAGCGGACTGTCCGGCAGCATTTATCCAGACTTTAACCAGCCAACAGGGAATTTCATGCGTAGATTGATTATCACCCTCTCCTTTCTGCTTCTCGGCGCTTCCGGCGCAACTGCCGGTGGATTTTCCATCTATGAAGCGAGCATCCGCGCCAACGGCCTGATGGGCGCCTTTACGGCCTTTGCTGATCACGCTTCCACCATTTACTACAATCCCGCCGGACTCGCGGGACTTGAGGGTATGCAAATTGCGGGTGGAGCGACCGTAATCGCCCCCCGGACCACATTCCGAAACCTGGGTCCGCAGGCCCCCGCTGGTCAGGAGACCGAGATGGTGGAGCAGAACTTCCTGGTCCCGAATTTTTTCGGATCCTACCAGGTCGCCGAAGGATTCACGGCCGGTATCGGCGTATACGCCCCCTTCGGACTGGGTACCAAATGGCCATCAGACTGGGTAGGACGGGGCGCTTCCATCGAAGCCGAGATTCAGACCCTGTTCGCCAATCCGGCGATAGGCTACACCCTGCCCGATTTCGGCATCGGAGAGCTCAAGGTGGGAGCCGGACTGATGGTCGCCTTCCATGGGGAGGTGACCCTGAGCCGCGCCGTGCAGAGATTCTCGCCGGAGGGCACCTTCACCCTTGACGGCAGCCTGAAAGAGCCCGCGTTCGGCTTCAACGCCGGGCTGCTCTACCAACCGGTGGAGCGCGTAACCCTCGGGTTTACCTATCGCAGTTCGGTCACCGCCGAATTCGAGGGAGAGGCCGACTTTGACAACCTGCATGTCGGATTTCCCGACGAAGCCGGGGGAAGCGCGGAGATCGAGATGCCGGCCAGCTGGGTCGCGGCTCTGAACGTAGAACTGGCCGAAGGATTGCGGGCCGAGGTCGACTACGTCTGGTGGGGCTGGTCATCCTACGACGAGCTTACGCTCCGGTTTGATCAGTCCATACCCGCCCTGAGTGACGACCAAATCGTCAACGAACGGAATTTCGAGGACACGTGGCAGGTGCGCGGGGGATTGGAGTACGCGTCGTTTCCCTTTGAGGGCGTTACGCTTCGCGCCGGCGTGGCATACGACAACAATCCCATTCCCGAGCGCTATGTCGATCCCACCCTCCCAGATTCGGACCGCTGGCTCTTTTCGGGCGGATTGACCTGTCGGATCAATCCCCATGTGGAAATCGACGCCTCCTACATTTTCATCCGGGCCAACGAACGGGAGGTAAGCGGCACCGAAACCGGGCCGGACGGCGTCTACAATACCTACGCCCATCTGCCGGGCCTTGGATTAACCCTCAACCTGTAACGGAAGCCACGAGGCATGCTTATGAAATTCATATTCCACAAGGCGACATGGATGCTCGCCGCCGTCCTGATGCTGCTTTCCGGATGCGAGGAGTTCAACAGCTTGGATCTGGAACCGGTTGAAACGGGAAGCGCCAACTTTGAACACTACGTATCGGTCGGCAACAGCATTACGGCCGGAATCCAGAACAACGCCCTCTATCGGTCGGCCCAGGCGTACACCTACGGCAACATGATTGCCCGCCAGGTACGCATGGAGGAGTCCTTTACCCAGCCGCTTATTTCGGATCCCGGTATCGGGGAGCGGATCGAGCTCACCAACCTGGATCCCATAGCCGTACGGCGCAACCAGAACCAGGGCCAGCCGGTGACGCAGGACCAGAAACCGTTCCGCAATATGGGCGTACCGGGTGCGGTGTTGGTGGATTTTCTGAATCCCCCCAACCGGGGCAACCTGAAGGAGCGGGCCACCAATCCCGATCATCCCTCCTTTAATCCCTTCTACAGTATTGTAATGGAGGGCTCGGAGCTGCAGAAAGACGCCCCCAACCTGTTCAACCAGGTGGCCAAGCAGGATCCCACGTTTATCACCTTCTGGATGGGCAACAACGACGTGCTGGGATACGTACTGGCGGGCGGCGAGGGAACGGGCATCACCCCGCCCGGCGCCTTCAACCAGCTCTACCAGGCATCGGCTCAGGCCCTCTCCTCCACCGAAGCGGGCGTCACCGTCTACACCGTGCCCGACGTCACCACCATCCCCTTCGTATTCTATCTGCGGCTGCAACTGGAGCAGCAGGGACTGATTACATTCAACGAGCAGTCGGAGTCCTGGCAACTTGTCACGGAGCAGGGCAGCTTCGATATCTACATCGAAGTGGACGGCGACACGCGAGTCATGCGGCAGTTCGATTTCCCGCTCCTCACCGCCACCGACTATGTGGCCGGACTGCAGTCCGGAGACATACCTCCTCCCATCACTCCCGGCAGCGCCGTTCCCGACCGGCTGGTACTCGACGGACCGGCAGGCGGTCCCCAGGGAAGCTCCGAGCTGGAACAGGCGGCTGGCGCGGTCACCCAGTACAACAATACCATCCGCAGCGTCGCGTCCTCCAACGGATTCGCCTTGGTCGACATGAACGAGCAGTTCTCACGGATCGTAGAAAATTTCCGGTCGTCCGGCGGGGAGAGGGGATACGAGGAACAGGGAGTCGTGCTCCGGCCCGTGCCCGGTGAGCTGTTCAGCTTTGACGGAGTCCACCCCTCCAACAAGGGACACGCGGCCATCGCCAACGAAACCATCCAGGTTATCAACAGTGAATTCGGGGCTGCTATACCAGAGGTGAACATCGATCACATTCCGGCAGGGCTCCCCCAGCATCAGCCGATCGCCATCGAGGCGCCTCTCAGCCTGGAGTAATTTGACACTCGCATCTCTCGTCTCCCGTCCCCGCATCCCCCGACGAGTACCGGGACGGGAGAGATTTTCACGGGGAATTAATTTCACAGATCCCTTTTCCATCTTCCCCCATTTCTTATTATATTTGTTTAGATTAATTTTAAATAGAAGGCAAAAAGGGCGATATGTTTCCATTAAACACAACCAAGGCAGGTGAAAAAGTCGACATCTGCTGCCTGAGTTGTGACTGCGAGCAGGCATGCCGGCTTCGTGAAATGGGTTGTGTGGAAGGATCCAGCGGGAAAATCATTTCTAATCAATCCCGCGTAATCGTACAGGTCGGTGAAACCCGTCTCGCCATCAACAGCGATCTGGCCAGAAGTATTCTCGTAAGTTCCAGATAGCCACATGAGCTCACTTCTTTCGGAGTGCACCACTCCCGGAAAATCGCGCATCAAAGAGATCTCCGGCCCCGAGTCCGTCCGCCTGATGGAGATGGGGCTTACCCCGGGCAGCAAAATTGAGGTATTGCGAACCGCTCCCATGGGCTTTCCTATAGAGATCAAGGTGCGCGGTTACCTGCTCACGCTCCGGGAATCCGAAGCGAAATGTATCACCATCGAATAGAAGAGGACTCCTTGAGCAAGAAATCCCTTACCATCGCGCTGGTCGGAAATCCCAATACGGGAAAGTCCACCGTGTTTAACGGCCTGACCGGGCTCAAGCAAAAAATCAGCAACTACCCGGGAGTGACCGTGGAACGAAAGGTGGGCCGGATGACCATTGACGGGACCGAGCACCGTGTAATCGACCTGCCCGGCACCTACAGCCTCAACCACAAGAAAATTGACGAAAAGATCGCCTACCGGACGCTGATCGGGGAGTATGAGCACGAAAAGGCCCCCGACCTGGCGCTGGTCATCCTGGATTCCAGCAACCTTGACCGCAACCTCTACCTGGCCACCCAGGTGATGGATCTGGGCATTCCTATGATCGCCGTGCTGAACATGATGGACATCGCCGAGGAGCGGGGCGTCAATATCGACCCGGACCGCATCAGCGAGAAAATGAACGTCCCGGTGGTACCCATCGTGGGAAAACGCAAGAAGGACATTGAGAAGGTCCGCCAAGCCATCGCCGACCACGATCTATCCGCCCCCGAACCCCTGCGCTGGCAGACCCGGGCGGAAATGGACAATGCCATCGAACTCATAAGCGAAAAGTGGCTCCATCCCTATACGAATCTGCCGGCGCAGTCCTACCCCATTGAGGCGCTGCGCCTCATCAGCGACAACCAGGTATCGGACGATTTCAAAAATCACCCCGACCGGGAGGAGGCGGACAGAATCGTGGAGGAAGCGCGTGACCTCATTGAACAGAACGGCGGAAATGCCACGGCCGCCGAGGTGCTGGCGCGCTACGACTTTATCGGGGAGTGTACCAACGGCGTATCGGAGGGGGAGTCGGCCGAAGAGGAGACCCTGACCGACAAGATCGACTCGGTGGTGACCCACAAGGTCTTCGGCCCGGTCATCTTCGTAGCCATCCTCATGGTGATGTTCCAGGCCATCTTCAGCTGGGCCGAACCCTTCATGGATATGATCGACCTGGTGTTCATTCAGCTCGGAAACTGGGTTTCCAGTACCCTGCCGGCGGGTATGCTCAACGACCTGATGGTGGAGGGCGTGATCGCCGGACTCGGGGGCGTGGTAATCTTCCTGCCGCAGATCATGTTTCTCTTTTTCTTCATCTCCCTGCTGGAAGGCACGGGCTACATGGCCCGCGCGGCCTTTGTAATGGACGGGGTGATGACCAAGATCGGCCTGCACGGACGTTCGGTGGTTCCCCTCATCTCCGGATTTGCCTGCGCGGTGCCGGGCATCATGGCCACCCGAACCATCGACAACTGGAGAGACCGTTTTATCACCATCATGGTGCTGCCGTGGATGGCCTGTTCGGCACGGCTTCCGGTGTACGCGCTGATGATCGCCGCCTTCATACCGGACCAGACCGTAATGGGCTTTTTCGGAATGCAGGGACTCACCTTTTTCGGCCTCTATTTCTTCGGTATCGTCATGGCCATTTTCGCGGCGGCAATTATCAAACAGTTTTTCCCGGGCGGGGAGCAGACGCCCTTCATGATGGAGCTTCCCAGCTACAAAATGCCCAAATGGTCGGACGTGCTGAAAAACATGTTCGAGCGCGGCTGGGTCTTCGTCACCCAGGCGGGCAAAATCATCGTCGCCATCTCCATCGTCCTCTGGTTCCTGGCTTCCTTCCCCGAAGTTGACGTCCCGGATGAGGTGACTCAGGCCCAGGTGAACACAGAAGCCTCGTTCGACGCGGCTTCCTCTCCCCAATCCTACCGGCTGAAGCACTCTTATGCAGGCAGGCTGGGCCGGGCCATGGAACCGGCCATCGAGCCCCTCGGTTTCGACTGGAAGATCGGTATCGGACTCATAACCTCATTCGCGGCACGGGAGGTGGTGGTGGGAACCCTCAACACCATTTACAGCGTGGAGAGCGAAGGTGGTGAGGTGGTTACCCTGCAGCAGAAACTGATCAACGACGTGGATCCCGAAACGGGCGAGCCGGTATTCACCACCCTGACCGCCATCTCCCTGATGATCTTCTTCGCGCTGGCCATGCAGTGCATGAGCACCCTGGCCATCGTAAAGCGGGAGACCAATACGTGGAAGTGGCCGATTGTCATGTTTATCTATATGACCTCCTTTGCCTACCTATGCTCGCTGCTTACATTCCAGGCAGGCACCGCGCTGGGATACTAGCCGATGTTCACTCTTAAACGACTGTTGCCATGCAAACCATACTCTCCATAACGCTCCTTGTTGCCGCGGCAGGTTTCCTGTTCTGGACCTTCGGTGGCAAAAATCTCTTCGAAAAAGCGACGGCAGGCAAAGGGAAAGAGGACTGCGGACCGGACTGCAACTGCCACTGATTTTGGCGGTTAACCTTCCGGTTTTCTCCCCTCCCTATCCCTCATGATCGTATCTTACCGCCCCCCCCTTCTAGCTCATGCCGATTCTGAATTTCCATGCGCTCTTTGTAACTTCCGCTGGAATTTAACATCCGGCGAATGACTTACCCCGAAAAACTACAGCGTGCGGTGGCGGGATCCCGATCCTGCCTGTGTGTGGGACTGGATCCCCACCCGGAGCGCATACCTCCCTCCTTCCGGGAACAATACGACGACCCCTCCGAACGCACCGTCCGCTTCCTGGAACGTGTCGTCGAACTCACCTTCCCTTACTGCGCCGCCTACAAACCCAACCTGGCCTTTTTTGAGGCGCTGGGCAGCGGGGGACTTACGGTACTGCAGGAGGTGCTGCGCACCATCCCGGACGATAAAATAGTGATCGCCGACGCCAAACGGGGAGATATCGGCTCCACTTCGGTGCAATATGCCCGGGCTTATTTCGAGGTGTTTGACGTGGACGCGCTCACCCTGAACCCCCTTCTGGGTTTCGAAACGCTCAAGCCGTTTGACAGCTACCCGGAGAAGGGTCTGTACGTTTTGACGCTCACCTCCAATCCGGGGGCGGCCGACTTCTTTCTCCAGGCGGTGGGAGGGCACGACAACATGGGCGAGTACATCGCCGCCGGACTGGCGGAGCGGCAGACCGGCGACGGAACGACCCTGGGGATGGTGGTGGGAGCCACCTGGCCGGGCCGGCTGAAATCCGTATTGAAAAATCATCCCGCGTCCCCCCTCCTGGTGCCCGGCGTGGGCAGCCAGGGCGGCAGCGTGGAGGAGCTCATCGGTGCGTTGGAAGATCACGAGGGCATTCCCCTGGTCTCCTCCAGCCGCAGTATTCTCTTCCCCGGAGGCGATCAGGCGAAATGGGAGGACAACGTGGTCGCTACCGCAAGAAACTACCGGGAGCAACTTGATCCCCTTACCGCACGCTATGTCTGAATCCGACAAACCCCACGTTCTCATTTACACCGACGGGGCCTGCAGCGGAAATCCCGGTCCGGGCGGCTGGGCCGCCCGCCTTGAATCCCGGGGCAAAGTCAAGGAGATCTCCGGCGGAGAAAACGAAACCACCAACAACCGCATGGAGATGCGCGCCATTATCGAGGGCCTTCGAGCGCTGAACAAACCCTGCCGCGTAGAGATCCGAAGCGACAGCGCTCTAATCGTGAACACCTTCAAAAAAGGATGGATTGAAGCCTGGCAGAAACGCGGCTGGCGAAAATCCAACAAGAAACCCGTAGAGAATCAGGATCTCTGGAAGGAGATGCTCAAGGCGATGGACGACCACGAGGTGAGGTGGACCAAGGTGAAGGGACATGCGGACGACGAACGCAACAACCGGGTCGACGAGCTGGCGGTGGAGGCGTACCAGAAATACCTTTAAGCGGCATACCTGTATGATCTTTTGCTCATGTAACCACCTAATTATGAGTTATGGAAACGGATCCTACAACTCATAGCCCGCAGACTCGACATCTCAATTCGCGTAGGGCTCCAGGTCCAGGTCGTCGTACGCTCCCCTTTCGGCCTTCATATGGCCCGTGATGGCGATCATGGCGGCGTTGTCGGTGCAGTAGGCCATCGGGGGGATGTGGAGGCTCACACCGTGATTTTGGGCCATCTCGGACGCCTTCTCCCGCAGCATGGAGTTGGCGGAAACCCCGCCGGCCAGCAGGGCGGTTGAGACGCCCGTCTTCTTGACGGCCCGTTCCAGTTTGGTCACCAGCACTTCGGTAATCGCGTGGGTGACGCTTGCGCAGAGGTCGGCCATGTGCTCCTCGATCCACTCCTCCGGTTTGTCCTCCAGGAAGTAGAGCACCGAGGTCTTCAGGCCGGAGAAGCTGAACTCAAATCCTTTGTTTTTCATCGCCTGCGGGAAATCGTGAAACGCCGGGTCGCCGTCGGCCGACCTGTTGTCAATGATCGGCCCGGCCGGATAGGGCAGTCCGAGAATTTTGCCGATCTTGTCGAATGCCTCTCCCGCGGCGTCGTCTCTTGTCTTACCCATCAGCCGGTGCTCAAAGGGGGCGGTCACGTGCACCAGGTGGGTGTGTCCCCCGCTCACCGTGAGGCAGACGAAGGGGTATTCGGGACTCTCCTCGATGAAATTGGCGTAGATGTGGGCGTCCATGTGATCCACCCCGATCAGCGGCACGTTCCGGGAGAGGGAAAATCCCTTCGCGAAACAGAGTCCGACGAGCAGCGATCCCATCAGCCCGGGACCTTTCGTGACGGCCACGGCATCGATGTCGCCTGGCGCCATGCCCGCCTCTTCCAGGGCCTGGCGGACCGTAGCCCAGATGGTACGGTGGTGCGCCCGTGAGGCCAGCTCGGGGACCACACCGCCGTACTCCTCGTGGATATGCTGGGCGGCGATAATATTGGAACGCAGTCCATCGTCTCCATAGACCGCGGCCGCCGTCTCGTCGCAGGATGATTCGATGCCGAGAATGTTCATAGGAGGCAAAATACAAAATAATAGGGGACGCAACCGAGCGGCTGCGTCCCCTGAATTCGCTGTGAAGTGAAGGGCGGGCCCTACTTCTCTTCGTCGTCTCCCTCTTCTTCGTCGACGACTTCGAAGTCGGCATCCACGGCGTCGTCCTCTTCGGAGGACTCTTCGCCGGAGGCTTCGGCCTCACCGGGCTGCCCGTTTCCGGGACCGCCCGCGGCGGCTCCCGCACCGGCGGCGCCGGCAGCGCCCTGCGCGGCCTGTTGTGCCTGCTGGGCGCTCTGGTAAATCTCCTGGGAAGCCTCGGACCAGGCGTCGTTCAGCTCTTCCATGGCGTCGTCGAGCTGATCGACCTTCTCTTCCTCATGCAGCTTTTCGAGCTTTTCGAGCTTCTCCTTGATCTTCTCCTTGTTTTCGTCGGAGATCTTGTCCTCGTGCTCGTCAAGCTGCTTGCGCGTGGAGAAGACCAGGCTGTCGGCCTCGTTCAGCTTCTCGGTGCGCTTGCGGATACGCTCGTCCTCTTCGGCGTGCTCCTCGGCCGCCTTCTTCATCTTCTCGATCTCCTCCTCGGAAAGTCCGCTGGAGGATTCGATGCGGATGCTCTGCTCCTTGCCGGTGCCCTTGTCCTTCGCGCTGACGTTCAGCACGCCGTTGGCGTCGATATCGAAAGTAACCTCGATCTGCGGCACGCCGCGCGGCGCCGGCGGGATGCCGTCCAGGTGAAAGCGACCCAGCGTGCGGTTGTCCTGCGCCTTGGCGCGCTCGCCCTGCAGCACGTGGATCTCCACGCTGGTCTGGTTGTCGGCCGCCGTGGAAAAGGTTTCCGTCTTGCTGGTCGGGATCGTGGTGTTGGCCTCGATCAGCTTGGTCGTCACGCCGCCCAGCGTCTCGATGCCGAGCGTAAGCGGGGTAACGTCCAGCAGCACCACGTCGTCCACGTCGCCGCTCATCACGCCGCCCTGTATGGCAGCGCCTACGGCAACCACCTCGTCGGGATTGACGCCCTTGGAGGGATCCTTGCCGAAGAATTCCTTCACGACCTCCTGGATCTTGGGGATCCGCGTGGATCCGCCCACCAGGATCACCTGGTCGATATCATTCTTGGAGAGGCCCACATCGTCCATCGCCTTCTTGCAGGGATCGATGGTCTTCTGGACCAGGTCGTCGATAAGCTTTTCAAACTGCGAGCGGGTTACGTCGATGTTCAGGTGCTTCGGTCCCGCGTCCGTGGCCGTGATGAAGGGGAGGTTCACGTTGGTTTTCTGCGAGCTTGAGAGCTCGATCTTGGCCTTTTCGGCGGCATCCTTCAGCCGCTGCATGGCCATGGCGTCCTCGCGAAGGTCGATGCCCTCGTCCTTCTTGAACTCGTCGGCCAGGTAGTCGATCAGGCGGGAGTCGAAATCGTCGCCGCCCAGGTGGGTATCGCCCCGGGTGGATTTGACCTCAAAGACGCCGTCGCCCAGCTCCAGAACGGAAATATCAAACGTTCCTCCACCCAGGTCATAGACCGCGATGGTCTGGTCCTGGTCTTTCTTGTCCAGCCCGTAGGCCAGGGAAGCCGCCGTCGGCTCGTTGATAATGCGCTTCACGTTCAGCCCGGCAATTTCACCGGCCTCCTGGGTGGCCTTCCGCTGCGCGTCGTTGAAGTAGGCGGGCACGGTAATGACCGCGTCCTCCACATCCTCGCCCAGGTACTCCTCGGCGGTCTGCTTCATCTTCTGAAGCACCATGGCCGAGATCTCCTGGGGCGCGTACTTGCGGTCCTCAATCTGCACGCGGGCCGTGTTGTTGTCTCCCTTGACGATCTTGTAGGAAGCCTGCTTGGCCTCCTCCTCGATTTCGTCGTAGAAGCGGCCCATGAACCGCTTGATGGAGGAGATGGTCTTCTCAGGATTGGTGATGGCCTGCCGTTTGGCCGGCGCTCCGACCAGCCGCTCTCCGTCCTTGGAGAATGCGACTACGGAGGGCGTTGTGCGTCCCCCCTCGGAGTTCTGAATGACTACCGGCTCGCCGCCTTCCATGACGGCAACGCAGGAGTTCGTGGTTCCCAAGTCAATGCCTATAATCTTACCCATAATTCGTATTTGATGATTTTATTTGCTGTTAATTCTTTGCTGATATATCCTTCTCGCCGTCCGGAGCGAACGCTCACTTGATCGGAATCGATTGCGCGTCCTCCAGTACATCCGTCTTCGGCATGGAGATCGTCAACACGCCTCTTTTGAATTTCGCCTCGATCTCGGCGGCGTTCACATTTTCAGGCAGCGCGAAAGAGCGTGAGAATACGCCGCTTGACCGTTCCTGCCGCCGGTACTCTTCTCCGTCCGACAGCACGTCGGAGCGCTCCCCTTTCACCGTCAGCACGGACTCCTTCAGGGCAATGTTGATCTCCTTCTTGGAAAGTCCCGGCAAATCGAGGACAATCTTGTAGTTCTCGTCGTCCTCAACGATGTCGCACGCGGGCCGGAAATCATGTCCCTTGTCCTCCAGTGGGACGATACGCTCCACGATGTTCTGCAAATCCCTTCCCAGCTTGTTAAGCTGCTTCTCTATGTCAATGGTGTATTCGCTCATATCGGTACCGTTTCGTTTGCGTTCGGTAGTAAGGGAGCAATCACAATGCCAAATGGTACGCCCGCCCGCATTTATGCCGTATTGGCATTATTAGGAGGGTAAAAACGGGCAGGTGTCAGAATTACGGGTAAAATAGACGGGAATGAATCAATTCGTCAGCTTCCCCAGGTCCTCCCAGAATCCCGGGTAGGAGATGGCCGTGCACTCCGCGTCCGCCACCCGGCTGCTGCCTTCGGACCGCAGGGCGAGAACGGCGGCCGACATGGCGATGCGATGGTCGTGCCTGCTTTCGTAGGTCGTTGGCGAGGGACGAAATTCGGGATCCCCGTGAATGAGAAAGCCGTCCTCCCTCTCCTCAAAGCTCCCTCCCGCCTGGCGCATGAGCGATGCCACCGCCTCCAGGCGATCGCTCTCCTTGTGACGCAGTTCCCCGGCCCCGCTCAGCTTCGAAGTTCCGTCCGCGAACAGCGCGGCCACGCAGAGAATGGGGATCTCATCGATGAGGTTGGGTATCCGGCCGGGTCCGATGGAAAAGGGGGCGAGGTCCGAGGAGGAAGCGATCAGGTCCCCTGCCGGTTCGGCCTCCTCACCGCGATTCTCCTCGCGTATTTCCGCGCCCATCTCCCCGAGCACCTCCAGGGCGGCCGTCCGCGTCGGATTCAGTCCCACGCCCGCCATCCGAATCCGGGCCTCCGGATGCACCGCGGCGGCGACCAGCCAGAAGGCCGCGGCCGAAAAATCGCGGGGGACGGTGTAGGACTGCCGCGGAATTTCCACCGACCGGCTGGAGCCGATCACCCGCCTCCCCTCTCCCGGCGTTTTGTCCTCCGGCGAATCGTTCTCACTCCCCTCAAAGGTCACCGGCAGCCGAAGCAGGCGCTCGGTATGGTCGCGGCTGGGAATCGTTTCGATGACCCGGGTCTCCTCATCGCAGAACAGCCCGGCCAGAAGCACCGACGATTTGAGCTGGGCGCTGGGAATCGGAAGCTCGAAACGGAGAGGCCGGAGTCCCCCGTGCGGCTGAAAACGGAGCGGGGCGAAATCTCCCCCGCGGGCCTCGATCCGGGCGCCCATGCGAGAGAGCGGGTCGACGATGCGTTTCATCGTGCGGCTGCGCAGGGAGTCGTCGCCCGTCAGTACGGCCTCGAGCCCCGCGCCCGCCACCATGCCGCTCAGAAGGCGCATGGTGGTCCCCGAGTTCCCGCAATCCAGCGGGGAATCGGGAGCCTGCAGCCCGTCTCTCCCCACGCCCTCCACGATGACCGTCTCCCCGTCCCGTTCAATGGGAACGCCCAAAGACCGCAGGCAGCGGATGGTGCTTTCGGGATCCGCCGCCCCGGAGAATCCCTCGATAACCGAACGGCCTTCGTGCAGGGAGGCGAACATGACGGATCGGTGAGAAATAGATTTGTCGGCCGGCAGCCGCAGGGCTCCCTCCACGCGCTCGGCCGGATCAATCTTCTTAATCATGGGCGGGGTGGACGCTCTCGTTTACCTTTTTGCTGCGGGGACGCAGGGAGAACACCGGACTAATTCTCCTGCAGCATGCGCTTCGCCTGCTGCGCCTCGGGAGTTTCCGGGTAACGTTCGACGAGCGAATTCAGCGTATTCCTCGCCTCGCCCCGGCTGCCCAGCTGAATATGGCACTCGGCGCTTCGAAGCATGGCCCTGGCCACCCACTCGTCGTGGGTTTCGAACAGTACGGAAACATTGGAAAAGGCCTGGAGGGCAGAGTCGAACGCGCCTTGCTCCTGGCGGCTTACGCCCAGCAGGTACTGGGCTTCGGCACCGGTTTCGGCGGAATTGGATTCGGCGACCCGCCCGAAATGGTCCTCCGCCGCCTCGTAATTACCACGCTCCAGGGCCACCTTGCCCAGCCCCACCAGTGCCGCGTCGGCGTTGTCCGCCCCCGAACTCTGCCGGGCCGATTCAAAGTGGGTTTCCGCTTCGCCCGGCTCCCCCATGGCGAGGCTGGCATTGCCCATGCCGATCAGCGCCTCGCCGCGATACTGTCCGCCCCGGTCGGCCAGGGTGCTGAAATACTCAAATGCCTGCTCATGGTTCCCCTGCCCGGCGTGGAGACGCCCGAGGGCGGCCAGGGAGGGCGCGGCCCGCTCCGAATCCGGATACTCCTCCACCACCGACTGGTACGAGGCGATGGCCTGTTCGGTCTGATCCAGCTGTTCGTACGCACTGGCAAGGTTGTAGTGCGCCTCAGGCAGAAGCTCCTCGTTGTTGGTAATGCGAATGTATTGCCGGTATTCGCTGACGGCCCGCTCGTAGTCCCCCGCCTGCATCAGGGTTTCCGCCTGGCGGTACCGCAGGCGATCGGCCATATCGCTGCTGGGATTTTCAGCCAGGTAATCCTCGAGCACAGCCATGCTCGAGTCCGCCTCTCCGGCGGAAATCTGCGCGTACTGTATGCCGTTGACCGCCTCGATAATGTAATCGCTGTCCGGGTACTCCTCCATGACGGTCCGGTAGGCCCCCACGGCCTGCTCGTAGTCGCCGGCGTTGTAGTAGGCGTCCCCTATGTTGTACTGTGCTCGCGCCGCCCAGCTCGTGTTGGGATACTTCTCGATCACCGTACGGAACTCCTCCACCGCCTGGGTATAATTACCGGTATTGAGATAAATGTAAGCGATATTGAACTGGGCCTGCTCCCGAAGAGAGCTGTAGGGATAGATCCGAAGCACCCGGCGAAAGGTGGTCACCGCCTCGTAGGTC